>CAJUEY010000036.1:0-24099 GCA_910585825.1 uncultured Lachnospiraceae bacterium
ATCCTGATATGGTTAAAATGACCAATAGCTGGTAATTTTCAAACACGCTCTAGAACAAAAAAGTCTTATTGGCACAGATTCGCGCCGAATGAAAAATAATGGTTCTCTGGATATCTGTTACAATGTTCAGTCGGCTGTAGACGCTCAAAACCATTTCGTTATTGACATTTCTACTACAAATGATATAAATGACCAAAATCAACTTTACATTATGGCAAAAGATGCAGCTGATTTACTAAATGTGAAAATCCCACAGTAATAGCAGATACGGGGTATTATAATGGAACAGAAATAAAAAACTGTATTGATGACGGGATGAAAGTATATATAAAAAAAGCAAGAGCGAATAATACAACCAAAGACAATGAATTTCACAAAGAAAAATTCCTATACGACAAGGAACATGATAAATACATCTGTCCAGCAGGCAATCAGTTATCTTTTATTGAAAACACTTCTAAAAATGAAATAAAATACAAGCGATACAAATGTTTTGACTGTACTTCTTGTAAATACAGAAAAGCACACATCTTCAGCAAGCGGCCACACTGTACAACGTTGGGAACACGAGGATATTTTAGACACTGTTCGTCAAGATACTTTGGATAATAACAATATTTACAAACAACGCCGATGTATTGTTGAGCATCCGTTTGGTACAATCAAAAGGACTCTGGGATATAGTTTCTTTTTGCGTCGTCAAAAGAAGAATGTTGATGCAGAGGCATCTTCTATGTTTATCACTTATAACTTTAAGCGATTATTAAGTATGTTTTCAACGCAAGAATTAATATAGAAATTTGAATAAATTTCTATAACAAAAATAAAGCATTATTCAAATTCACAAGAATAAATCAAAAAATAATATTAGCAGTAATAAAAACACCATACAAACAGACTGCTAAATATAATTGTTAGACAGTCTGACGTACGGTGGTGTGGGAGGTCGGTAGATAAAATAATTATCTACCTCCTACCCGATTGTTATGCATCCGATAGAAGCTGTAGTTAACAGATTCTGCAGGCAGGCGGGCCGCCGCTTTACTTGATAGAAGAATGAGGACAGAAAGAAGGAATGTGAAATGAAGAAAGCAGTATTTTTTGACATCGACGGAACATTATGGGATCATCACATGAAGATACCGGAAAGCACGGTGGAGGCGATTCACAGACTCAGAGAAAACGGAAATTACGCTTTTATCTGCAGCGGAAGGAGCCGGGCGGCAATCCGGGCAAAGGAATTGCTGGAAGGCGTGGGATTTGACGGGATTTTGGCAGCCTGCGGAACATATATCGAATATAAAGGAGAGATCGTTTATAACAGAGAGCTTTCAAAAGAAGAGACGGAGGAATTGTTTTCCTGTTTTCAAAAACAGCGGACGCCGATTGTATTGGAGGGAAAGCAGTATCTGTATGCAGACATGAATGATTTCGGTGACAATACCTATATACTGAATCTAAAGAAGTCTCTGGGAGAGGGATTTCAACCTCTGGATGTCCATGCCGGAAATTATCACACCAATAAAATGACGGCATATTTTACAAAAGGTGATATAGAGGCGGTTAAGCGTGATCTGAACAATCATTTTGATCTGATTTTTCATACAACCCAGGTGTTTGAGATCGTTCCAAAAGGATATTCCAAAGCAAAAGGAATTCAATGGATCTGTGAATATTTGAAGATTCCCAGGGAGGACACCTATGCTTTTGGAGACAGCGTCAATGATCTGGAAATGCTCTCCTATGTCAGACACGGGATTGCTATGGGAAACGGCACGGATATTGCAAAAAAAGCGGCGGATTATATTACGGCTGATCTGTGGGATGACGGCATTATGCAGGGACTAAAGCATTTTTCATTGATTTAGCCAGATGGAACAAGAGGTGAAAAGCAGAGTATGGCAAATATGATGGATTATCTTCTTTGGCGGGGAGACTTATTATTTCGTGAGGCGCCGTTTAATGAGGTGGATAATTTGATTTTTTCAGAGCTTGTCTATGTGGATTTTGGAAACATCGTGCCGGGAGTGGATTCCAATGCGTCCATTACCTTAAAAGAGGCGTCGGAAGAATTTTTTAAACATCATACGGAAGAAGAAATCGAATCGAAAGTTTCCAGCACCAAAATGGCGGCGTTTCTGATGAGGGAAATGGCGAAAACAAAGCGTTTTGGAGATGTCAGGCTGTTTCGCTATATTGATGACATTGATTATAAAGAGCAGTCCCAGTTTTGTGCAGTGACGCTTTTGCTGGATGACAACAGCATTTTTGTTTCCTATAGCGGAACCGATAATACAATCGTAGGCTGGAGAGAAAATTTTAATATGAGTTTTCTGGATGAAACGCCGGGACAGTTAAAAGCAGTAAAATATCTGAATGAAACAATATCCTCTGATTGGGAAATCCTTCGTATCGGCGGACATTCCAAAGGAGGAAATCTTGCGGTTTACGCGGCGGTTACCTGCAGGGAGTCCATGCAGGAGAAGATTGCAGCGGTTTACTGTAATGACGGCCCCGGATTTATGGGAAGAAAGATTGACGAATGGAATTATCAAAAAATGCTGCCCAAAATTCATGCCTTTATGCCAGAGGCCTCCATTGTCGGAATGCTTTTGGAGCATAAAGCAGACTGCACAGTAGTAAAAAGTTCTGCAAGCGGCCCTATGCAGCATGACACAATGACATGGGAAGTGCTGGGGAATTCCCTGGTTCGTGTGGAATCCGTGGCAGAAAAGAGCATACTTTTAGACCAGACGTTAAAAGCCTGGATTGACAAAATGGATGCAAAACAGAGAGAAGAATTTGTAGATACTCTCTTTGAGATTCTGGAAGAGGGCAGGATTGAAACCGTAGATGATCTTGCCAATATGAAATGGAAGAAATTTGTGGAGCTGTTTAAATTAAGCAGCGCATTGGAGCATGAAAATCAGGAAATTTTAAAGCGGACATTAAAACTTTTACTGGAAGAAAGCCAGAAAACCATAAAAAATGCCGTAATCAAAAAGAGAAAATAAATTTTCTAAAAAAAGTATTAAAAACCCAAAAATCGGAAAAAATATGAAAAAATGAGAAAAAATGAGAATAAGAGAGAAATCAACAGCATATGATAGCTATTGCTGAAAAGATGCTGTTTGCAGAATCAAATGGCAAAACATATTATATGTTTAACAGTTAGCACTCAAAAGAAATGAGTGCTAATAATAACAAATTTCAATAGAACGAATAAGGAGGCATTTCAAATGAAGTTAGTACCTTTAGCAGACAGAGTTGTTTTAAAACAATTAGAAGCAGAAGAAACAACAAAATCAGGAATTATTTTATCCAGCAAATCACAGGAGAAACCCCAGGAGGCAGAAGTTGTAGCAGTAGGACCTGGCGGAATGGTTGACGGCAAAGAAGTTACTATGCAGGTATCTGCGGGACAGAAGGTTATTTATTCCAAATATGCCGGCACAGAAGTGAAATTAGAAGGCGAAGAATACATTATCGTAAAACAAAATGATATTTTGGCAGTTGTAGAATAATTTAGAAGAAAGAGGTAGAAAGTCATGGCAAAGGAAATCAAATATGGTTCAGAAGCAAGGGTAGCATTAGAGGCCGGCGTAGATAAGCTGGCGGATACAGTCAGAGTTACATTGGGGCCGAAAGGAAGAAATGTAGTATTGGATAAATCTTTTGGAGCTCCGTTGATTACAAACGACGGTGTGACAATCGCAAAAGAGATTGAGCTTGAGGATGCGTTTGAAAACATGGGCGCGCAGCTTGTGAAAGAGGTTGCTACCAAGACAAATGACGTAGCAGGCGACGGTACGACAACAGCGACTGTCCTGACACAGGCTATGGTGCATGAAGGAATGAAGAATTTAGAGGCGGGCGCAAATCCAATCGTACTTAGAAGAGGAATGAAAAAAGCCACAGATGCAGCAGTAGAAGCTCTTCAGTCTATGAGCCAGAAGGTAAACAGTAAAGACCAGATTGCAAAAGTAGCGGCAATTTCCGCCGGAGATGAAGAAGTAGGAACATTGGTATCCGATGCAATGGAAAAAGTAACCAATGACGGCGTTATCACAATTGAAGAATCCAAGACCATGCAGACAGAGCTGGATCTGGTGGAAGGCATGCAGTTTGACAGAGGATATGTTTCCGCATATATGTGCACAGATATGGATAAGATGGAGGCAGTTTTAGACGATCCTTACATCCTGATTACTGACAAGAAAATTTCCAACATTCAGGAAATCCTTCCTCTGTTAGAGCAGGTAGTGCAAAGCGGCGCAAGGCTTTTAATCATTGCTGAGGATATTGAGGGAGAAGCGCTGACGACTTTAATCGTAAATAAACTGCGCGGCACCTTCAATGTAGTGGCTGTAAAAGCTCCGGGATACGGCGACAGAAGAAAAGCAATGTTAGAAGATATTGCAATTTTAACCGGCGGACAGGTGATTTCTGAAGAACTGGGACTGGAATTGAAAGATACCACCATGGATCAGTTAGGCCGTGCAAAATCCGTAAAAGTTCAGAAAGAGAATACGGTAATTGTAGACGGCGAAGGAGATAAAGCGGCAATTCAGTCCAGAATCGCTCAGATCCGCGGACAGATTGAAGAGACAACATCTGAATTCGATAAAGAAAAATTACAGGAGCGTCTTGCAAAATTAGCTGGCGGCGTAGCAGTGATCCGTGTAGGCGCTGCAACCGAGACAGAAATGAAAGAGGCAAAACTGCGTATGGAGGATGCGTTGAATTCTACCAGGGCAGCCGTAGAAGAAGGCATCATTGCAGGCGGCGGTTCCGCATACATCCATGCATCCGCAAAAGTGGCTGAATTGGCGGAAAGCTTAGAAGGCGACGAGAAGACAGGCGCAAAGGTAATCTTAAAGGCACTGGAATCTCCCCTTTATTATATCGCTGCAAATGCAGGTTTAGAAGGCGCTGTTATTATTAACAAGGTAAAAGAAGCGAAACAGGGAATCGGATTTAATGCAGTTACGGAAGAGTATGTGGATATGGTGTCAAGCGGAATCTTAGATCCGGTTAAGGTGACAAGAAGCGCATTGCAGAACGCGACTTCCGTAGCGTCTACATTACTGACCACAGAGTCGGCCGTTGCCAATATCAAAGAAGAGACACCGGCAATGCCGGCAGGCGGACCGGGCATGGGCGGTATGATGTAAGCAGAGACAGAGCGGAAGAAATATGATATAGAATCCGGATAAAAGCGAAACTGTCGCAATCAGGCTGAACGATTCGGCCGGGCGGCAGTTTCGTTTTTCTGTATTTATGGCGGATAATCGTTACTGTTCACTCTGCGGTCGGTAACTGATAATCATGCTGTTTCATTAAAATTCTGTAATCATAGTGGAAATCAAAAGGAAAGTATGCTACAATCTAATCGTTGTGATTAAAAATAGGAGGAAAACTTCATGAATAAAGTAGCAGTTGTTTCAGACAGCAACAGTGGAATTGTACAGGAAGAGACCAAAGAATTAGGTGTTTCCATTATACCGATGCCGTTTTTTATCAACAATGAAACCTATTATGAGGGAATTGATCTGACACAGAAAGAATTTTATGAAAAATTAAAAGACGGCTGTGATATTTCCACTTCAATGCCTTCTGTTGGAAACGTGACAGATCTCTGGGATGATTTATTAAAAGAATATGATGAAATTGTGCATATTCCGATGTCCAGCGGATTGAGCAGCTCCTGTGAGACGGCAATGATGCTGGCGCAGGAGTATGACGGAAAAGTACAGGTAGTCAATAACCAAAGAATTTCTGTGACACAGCGGCAGTCTATTATAGATGCAAAGGGACTTGCAGAGCAGGGCAGAAGCGCGGCAGAGATCAAAGAGATTTTAGAGCGGGAGAAAATGGAATCCTCCATTTATATTATGGTGGATACCTTGAGTTACCTGAAAAAAGGCGGACGGATTACACCTGCAGCCGCAGCCCTTGGTACATTATTGAAGTTAAAACCGGTACTGCAGATTCAGGGTGAGAAATTAGATGCTTTTGCAAAAGCAAGAACAGTAAAACAGGCGAAAACCATTATGATCGATGCCATTAAGAATGATTTTGCAAATCGCTTTCAAGATCCGGAAGGCAGACATATGCATCTGGAAATTGCCTACACCTATGATATAGCAGCAGCAGAGGCTTTTCGGGAAGAAGTAAAAGCTGCCTTTCCGGGAGCTGACATTATAATGAATCCGTTATCATTGAGCGTATCCTGTCATATTGGACCAGGAGCATTGGCATTGGCCTGTTCAAAAGAGATACCGGAATTAGTGTAAATATACCTGATATGGAAATACCCAAGGGTATGCCTGGATGTCTCTAAACAGGACAAGAAGAAAGGTATATCTGTATGTCCTTAAAGGGGCAAGAAGGAGGAAAACAATGGTAAAAGCAGTTGTTGGAGCGAACTGGGGAGACGAAGGAAAAGGTAAAATAACAGATATGCTTGCAAAAGAAGCGGATATTATTGTTCGTTTTCAGGGAGGAGCAAATGCAGGTCATACGATCATCAATGATTATGGGAAATTTGCCCTGCACACACTTCCGTCCGGTGTATTTTATAACCATACGACAAGTGTAATCGGAAATGGCGTAGCGCTGAATATTCCGGTGCTGTTTCAAGAAATTAAGTCAATTATAGATAGAAACGTGCCCACACCCAAAATTC
This sequence comes from uncultured Lachnospiraceae bacterium, assembly GCA_910585825.1. GTDB lineage: Bacteria > Bacillota > Clostridia > Lachnospirales > Lachnospiraceae > Roseburia_B. The sequence goes on from CAJUEY010000036.1 coordinate 6,689, forward strand.
TGGTATCAGACCGGGCGCAGATTGTGATGCCGTATCATATTTTGTTTGATCAATATGAGGAAGAGCGGTTGGGCGGAAGATCTTTTGGCTCCACCAAATCCGGAATTGCACCCTTTTATTCTGACAAATATGCAAAGATTGGTTTTCAGGTCAATGAATTATTTGAAGAAGAAACATTAAAAGACAAATTGATGCGTGTATGTGAAACCAAAAATGTTTTATTAGAGCATCTCTATCACAAACCTCTGTTGGATTCCGCTCAATTGTTGGAAACGATGCATGAGTATCGGGAGATGATAGCGCCCTACGTATGTGATGTCTCTGCTTTTTTGGATCAGGCGATCAAAGATGGAAAAAATATTCTTTTGGAAGGACAGCTTGGAACATTAAAAGATCCGGATCATGGAATTTATCCTATGGTTACATCATCTTCTACACTGGCTGCTTACGGCGCAGTGGGAGCAGGCATTCCCCCGTATGAGATCAAAAAAGTAATTACCGTATGCAAAGCATATTCTTCTGCAGTGGGAGCGGGTGCATTTGTCAGTGAAATATTTGGAGAAGAGGCGGATGAGTTAAGACGCCGCGGCGGAGACGGCGGCGAATACGGCGCAACTACCGGGAGACCAAGGCGAATGGGATGGTTTGACTGTGTTGCCAGCAAATACGGATGCAGGCTGCAGGGTACGACGGATGTAGCGTTTACGGTATTGGATGTATTAGGGTATTTAGATGAAATTCCGGTATGTGTGGGCTATGAGATAGACGGAGAAGTGACAACCGATTTTCCCACTACCGGCAGACTGGAAAAAGCAAAACCGGTATTAAAAAATCTTCCCGGTTGGAAAGAAGATATCCGGGGAATACGCAAATACCAAGATCTTCCTGAAAACTGCAGAAATTACATTGAATTTGTAGAGGAGCAGATCGGTTATCCGATTACAATGGTATCGAACGGACCGGGAAGAGAGGATATTATCTATCGGTAATCGCCAGAGCTTGGAGAGAAAGTAAAAACCAGAAGAAATACAAGAAAATATAAGACGGAAGATTTTATGGCGGCAGGCTGTGAAATCTTCCGTTTTAAACTTTATACTTTCCAGACATAGGGATTCTGCCAAGTGGGATAATATAAATACTGCCTATTGACAAAATCAGGATGGATGAGGTATACTTATAAACGAGTTAGCGGTCACTAACAATAAGCGGCCGCATCTATTAAAATTAATAGTTAGAAAAAGCTAACCAACGTCGAAATGTAGGAGGATGTTTTATGGTCAAGATTACATTGAGCATAGAAGGAATGGCCTGCGGCTTTTGATGTGTAGTTTGTTTTGGCTAATTTGAAAGGAAGGGGCATATGAGCATAGTGATTGTAGGTGGGAATGAATGTATGACTCGCCAATATAAAGATTTATGCAGCGCATATAACTGTCGTGCAAAGGTTTATACAAAGGTGCTGAATGGATTGAGAAACATTGGGAATCCGGATCTGCTTGTGCTTTTTACCGGAACCGTTTCTCACAAAATGGTGCGCTGTGCGTTGAATGAAGCAAAGGGACGAAATGTAAGAGTTGCGCGCTCTCATACCAGTTCCATTGCTGCGCTGAAAAATATTTTAGAGGAGCATACCAAAGAAGGGGAATAATGGAAGAGAATAAGTCCGGCTGCATAAATTTGAGAGGATCTGTCTGCATACAGGCAGACCTTTTTTTGTATATAAAAATATGTTTTAATGAATTTGGATAAAAAATGAAGAATGAAAGATTTGATGACTATATATAAGTGTAGGGTCTAAAAGTTCATGAACAGATGCCTTTTGGTATTCCTTTATGTGCAGAAGGGAAGCACAATCATTTGAAAAAGGAGATAACACTGTGACACGGGATGAATTTGAATATTTATTGATAAAGTACGAAAAGGATATATATTCTATCTGCATTCGGCTGACAGGGAATCAATGTGAGGCAGATGAGCTGTTTCAGGATACCTGGCTTGCGGCAATGGAACAGATGCATAAAATTGATTTTCAAAAGAATCCGCAAAGTTATCTGATTGGAAAAGCAATTTTTTTGTGGAAAGCAAAAAAGCGAAAATTTGCCAGACGACAGAGGATTGCACCTCAGATCAACATGGAAGATCAGTCAGACGAAACTTTTTATGTCAGTGAAATGCCTTCTTTAGAGCAGCTGGCAGAAAAGAAGGAGTTGATCCATACTTTGTTGGAGGAAGTGGAGAAATTGAAGGACAAATACAGAATAGTGGTAGAATTACACTATGCAATGGATTTGACAGCCTTCCAGATTGCAGACATTTTGAAAATCCCAAAAGGAACAGTGGAAAGCAGACTCTACAAGGCAAGAAAATTATTAAAAAACAGAATGGAGGAGCTTGGATATGAAATCGGATAAGAGAACAGATGAGATAGATGCTTTATTGAAAAGCTGCCTTCAGACAGAGCAGAAACCGGATGATGCATTACATCAGAAAGTCATGCAGAAATGGAAGGAGCAGTCGAATATGAAAAAAAGAAAATTTTATAAAGCAGCAGCGGCAGCGGCAGCAATTTTGCTGGCATCTACGTTATCCGTAGGAGCCGCCGTGCGTTTTTTTACTCCAAAGGAAGCGGCGGAAGAACTTGGAGGAACAAAAATCGCAGACTTATTTGAGTCTGATGAAGCCGTTTTGATCAATGAAACCCAGGAAGGCGGTCAGTATGCGTATACGCTCCTTGGACTGACAGAAGGGAAAAATCTCCTGCAGCTGGATGAAGACGGCAGCTATCTGGAAAAAGACGCATTTTATGCAGTTGTGGCTGTTTCCCATAAAGACGGCAGCGATTTATCCTTAGACGAATTTCAGGAGAGTGAAAACGGACATTTCATTTCTCCGTTGATTCAGGGATTAGAGCCTTGGATGTATAATATCGCATCCATGAACGGAGGCTATTCTGAAATGGGAAAAGACGGAATTGTTTACCGTATGATCAATTGCGACAAAATCGGTTATTTTGCAGACCGTCAGCTTTATCTTTGTATTTCCGATACAACTTTTTACGACAATGATGCATATGATTACGATGAAAAAAGCGGAATCATTACACGGAATGTGGATTATGAGGGCACAAATCTGCTGTTTGACCTCCCGATTGCAAGCAGCAGAGCGAATGCGGATATGGCGGAAAATTACTTGAAGGAACTGGAAGAAGAGTGGAATCCGGATGCGGAGGAAAGCGCCGAAAGCGGCGAGGATTCCGAAACGGATACAGGCATTGGAAATCCAAGTGCACGGGCGGATTATGCGCTCTATCAGGAAACTTTAAACAGTGCGCCGGAAGAATTGGAGAATGTGCTTACGAATCTGGGCATGACGGTAACAGACAGGCAGACGGTGGAAAAGAAAGATGACAGATATTGTTTCGAGCAGAAATTGGAAGACGGCTTATCAAATCAAATTATATTTTATACAGACGGTTTTGAAAACGGAATAGCGGAAAGCTGTGAGTATAGTGAATCAGAAACCGAGGCAGAGTTGTTAATCGAAGTAGCACAGCTGCAGGAAGACGGAACAGCAATATGTACTTTTTATCAAAAAACATACCCAGTGGAATGATAAAAAATAAATAAAAACTCATAGAGCAGAATTTGACAGAAAATGGATGAGGCATCTCAGAAATTAGAAATGAATTTGAGAGATGTCTCGTTTTCTGTGTAGATGTAACTGATTCGGCCTGTAACAGTTCTTCAAAAAAACATAGCATATGCTTATTCCGTATGGTATTATTTATTTATATATTGCAGATGAGGAGGTAAAATATGGCAATTAGTTTACAAAAGGGACAAAAAGTAAATTTGAAAAAAACTGTTTCTGCGGGGTTGGGAGAAATTTTAGTCAATTTAAACTGGAATTCCAGACCGGTAAAGAAAGGTTTATTTTCAGCTTTTAAAGGCAATCATGGAATTGATCTTGATTTGGGATGCCTTTATGAATTAAAAGATGGACGCAAAGGAGCAGTTCAGGCATTGGGCAATGCATTTGGTTCATTCCATCAGCCGCCCTATATCATGTTAGACGGAGATGACCGGACTGGTGCGGCTGCGGCGGGTGAGAATTTAAGAATCAATGGGGATCAGATTTCAATGATTCAACGAATTCTTGTATATACTTATATTTATGAAGGAGTTGCAAATTGGCAGCAGGCAGATGCAGTCGTTACCATTAAATATCCAGGTGCAGAAGATTTGATTGTGCAGATGGATACTTATAATTCTACAAAAATTATGTGCGGACTTGCTTTGTTTGAAAATATCAATGATGAGACATTTAGTGTAGAAAAAATAATTCAATTTTATAATGGGCATTCTGAATTAGACAGAGCATTTGGCTGGGGAATGCGATGGAGCCCCGGAAGAAAATAGGAGGAATTTATATGAAACTGATTTCCTGGAATGTTAATGGGCTGCGTGCCTGTGTACAAAAAGGATTTTTGGATTTTTTTAAAGAAATTGATGCGGACATATTCTGTATCCAGGAGAGCAAACTTCAGGAAGGGCAGATTGATTTGGAGCTTGAGGGCTATCATCAGTATTGGAATTACGCACAAAAAAAAGGATATTCCGGAACAGCTGTTTTCGCAAAAGAGGAGCCGATGAATGTAATATGCGGCATGGGGATAGAAGAGCATGATAAAGAAGGCCGGATGATTACTTTGGAATATCCGGAGTTTTATATGGTAACCGTATATACGCCGAATTCTCAGAATGAGCTGAAACGCCTGAGTTACCGAATGCAGTGGGAAACAGATTTTCTGGCATATTTAAAGGAACTGGAAAAGAAAAAACCGGTGATATTCTGTGGAGATATGAACGTGGCGCATCAGGAAATTGATTTGAAGAATCCAAAGAACAACCGGAAAAATGCAGGTTTTACAGATGAAGAAAGACAAAAATTCACAGAGCTGATGAAGGCGGGCTTTATGGATACCTTTCGTTATTTTTATCCGGAACAGGAGGGCGTTTATTCCTGGTGGTCTTATCGGTTTCGGGCAAGAGAAAAGAATGCCGGATGGCGCATTGACTATTTCTGCGTGTCGGAAAGCCTGAAAGAGAAGCTGATAGATGCAAAAATCCACACGGAAGTATTTGGCTCTGACCATTGTCCGGTAGAACTTACAGTAGAGATATAGGAGTTTATGCTCTTTTGACAGGTGAGTTTGAGATGCGGGAAATTTGAGGACTGCGGGAATAGGGGAATGAATATGGGTGTTTTTAAGCGGGCGTTTTTGTATGTAACGCGGAAAAGGATGCGGAGTGTTTTACTGTTTTTGATTTTTTTTGCAGCAGGATTATTTCTTCTGACCGGAATTTCTATTAAAAGGAGCGCCGAAAAAGCGGCGGAAGATTTTCAGAAAACCCTGAAAACGGGACTGAGAGTGGAATTAACCGGAGGATCATCCATTGCTATGGAGGAAACCTTTGATGAGAATGGGGAAAAGGTGCAAAACTATGCAGCCGATCTGATCCGTGAGCATCATATTGAGGAATTCCTTGCAATCGAAGGCGTCAGCGGGTTTTATTGTGATAATCTGCAGCGGTACGACGCATATACAGGCCTTTCGCTGCATCCTGGCTACAATTCATGGAGTCTGGATATTGCAGACGGAAAAATTCCGCTGGAGGGCGATGTGACAGAAGAGTTTCGGGAATTTGTGATAGAGGAACGGGAATCCTTTGAAGCCGGGGCGCATACCAATAGTTTCCTCAGGGTTTATGACAGTGAGTGGCATCCCTCTTTTGTGAATGGCGCAGTGGAGCTTGTAGCGGGAGAGCATATCAGAGTGAATGATAAGGAGAAGGTTGTTATATCTGATGAAGTGGCAGAGAAAAACGATTTAAAAGTGGGAGATAAGATTACGGCGCAGATGGCGGATGTTTTTACAGGAGAACGATATGGCAGCATTTATGAGACAGAAATTGCAGGGATTTTTCATATTAATTTTGAACAAAAAGTTTTGAAGGACAAAACATTTGAAAACGATATTCTGGCAAATACGTTTTTCAGCACGGCGGATGTATGGACTTGGGTCAGACGCGAATATCAGATTCAGAATGGATATACGGTTTTTGCGCCGATAACGGATGATATCGTCTGCCTGATGACGATTTTTGTGGAAGATCCGTCTTATCTTGATTCGGTGAAGGAGAAACTGCTGGCCATAGATTCCATTGACTGGAAATATTACGAATTCGGAGTGTATGACAAGGATTATCAGACAGCAGCCGCACCGCTGCTTTCGATGATGAAGATATCCAATCTGCTGGCTGTGATTCCTGCTGTGGGAGTTCTTATGATTCTTTATCTGATATTGAGCATATGGATGCGAAGCCGAGGAAGTGAAATCGGGATTCTTTCTTCTATAGGGGTGAAAAAGAAAACGCTGCGGCGGCAGTTTCTCATAGAATGCTGCAGTATTACGGCTGCTGCCTTTGCAGCTGCGCTGCTGTTGTCAGGACCGGTAACAAAACTGGTGGGAAACGGGCTTCAGACATTGATCTATTCTGCCGATGGGACAGAAAAATTTGAAGTGGAGATTGAAACGGGAACGGATGATATGTTAATCAATATGATGCCGCCGTCCAAAGAAGAAGCGCTGCCTTATACAGTTACGATAGAAGAGGCCGGCTTTGTGCTTTTGCTTTTGACCGGAACCGCTGCGGCGGCTGTGCTGGCATCTTCGGCGGAGCTTTTGGGGCAAAAGCCGAGGGAGATTCTGGGGAGGAAATAGGTGTTCTAAATGCATCCGGCAGTAAAAAGGAGAGAGGTTGTATGGGGATTGGGAAACGGGCGTTTCTTTATGTGACGCGTAAAAAGATGCGGAGTCTTTTACTGTTTTTGATATCAGCTTAAATGAAAAAGGGGAAGAGATCATCAATTATAATGTTTCGTTTATGATGGAAGAGCATATTCGGGAATTTCTTGCCATAGAAGGTGTGAGAGAATTTTATTGTGATAAAATAGGGTATGAAACGGGATATACGGGACTTGCGCTGCGTCCGGGATACCAGACATGGTGTCTTGGCATAATAGAAGGAACCGTTCCGCTGGAGGGAGACATAACAGAAGAATTTCGGGATTATTTGATCGAAGAGTGTAAAAAGGCTACGGAAGTCGGTACACATACCAACAGTTTCATCAACGTGTATGACAGCAGGCGGCATCCTGCTTTTATCAATGGCGCGGTCGAATTGACGGAGGGAAGGCATGCAGACATTGTTTTATGCATCCGGCAAGGAGGAAGGGTATGAAGTGGTTATGCCGCCGGGAACTTCGGAAATGGATATTAATATGCTGCCGCCAGTGAAAGGAGAATCATTGCCTTATGCCGTTGCGCCGCAGCAGGCATGTCTGTTTTTTTTGCTCCTGACAGGAACAGCGGCAGTTTCCGTGCTGATTTCCTTCGGAAAGGTATTTCGCCGGGAGATTTTGGTTTATGCCGGTACAAAAAATACTGGTAACAGCCGATAAATAAACTATAAGACTGTAACAAAATAACTTGTGTCATATTGCGTCAGGGAGGATAAGATATGAAAATAAGTGAAGCTCAGAAAAAATACCAGCAGCAGCGTCAGGCGCTGATCAACCAGCGGAAACAGCTGGTTAAGAAACGCGACGAATTACAGAAGAAAGTCCCCGTTTCCGAAGAGGAAAAAGCATATTTTTCAGAAACAGCCGCTACATTGGAACTTTCCATAAAAGAAGTAAATCAGAAGTTTGATGAAAACCAAACAGTTCTGGATCAGCTTGCAGAACAGCATGCAGCCGTCTGGAATAAGGAAGTATCGAGACAGCAGAAGGACGCCGTACAGGAAGCAGCAATGGAGCTGGGGAAGGTTATGGCTGTTTTCAGGCGGATTTCAAGCGGAGCCATAGTTCCTGGTAAGGATGAACAGAAATTAATGGAATACAATATGGAAATGTATAAGGCTGCTAAAAATCTGGCGACCATGCGGATAATGGAAGAAAAACGCAAAAAATACGACTCCCTTTGGAAAGATGAAAACGAAACTGGAGAAGAATACGATCCGCAGGGCAAAGCCGACAATGCCGAGGCAGCTGTGGATTTACCGGAAATTGAAATGCCGGACATAGAATATGAGTTTTAGGAATTGTACTTTGCAACTCAAATATCCTGTGGAACATTGCGTGTTAAAAACACCGGATTCCACAGGATATTTTTGGTAAGCGGATGAAAATCAGGATTGCCTATTTGCAGCCGCAGTTTTTGTCAATGACGGGATTGCATGCATAGAAATTCTTGGAATCCAGCCGTTCCTGAATCAGCCGCAGAGCTTCGCCGAAACGCTGAAAATGAACAACTTCTCTTGCGCGCAGGAAACGGATCGGTTCGATGACATCCGGGTCCTTTACGACGCGGAGAATATTGTCATAAGTGCTTCGTGCTTTTTGTTCTGCTGCCATGTCTTCCATAATATCTGTAATTGGATCTGCTTTTACCTGGAATTCGCAGGCATTTTGAGGAACGCCGCCGGCTGCCTGGGGCCATACGCCTAATGTATGGTCAATATAGTAATCGCCGAAACCGGATTCTTTGATTTCTTCCGGCGTCAGATTGCGGGTAAGCTGATGCACGATGGTTGCAATCATTTCATAGTGAGCCATTTCTTCTGTACCCACAGAAGCAGCGGTAATGTTCCACTTACCGTATTTTTGGACGGGCATGATACGGTGGGATTCCCGATACATTGCTTTTCGACGTTTGAAAGGATAAAAAAGTATGATGAAAATGAAGATGCGGGGAATGTCGGGCAGCCTTATTCTATCGAGGTTAGAGATACGGAAAGGACGATAACTATATATGGCATTGCTTCAACGAGATTTGATATAGCAGGTTAAATTGTTTCAGACCTATTTGTTTTATTGTGGACAAGTAGGTCTGATTTTTTGTAGTAAAGCACACAAGCGATAAAAAATTTATGCGTATTTTAGTACAGAGGTGAAAGTTTGGAAGTAAACTTCCAAATCTACCTGAATGACGCAGTAAATGCGTCAGAAGGAGGAAATAATGCTAACACAAAATGATATAAGAATACTAAGCAAAATATTTTCTGATTATGGCTATGTCATGACAACGGCACAGCTTACAAATGAAAAATTGTTTTATAGAGATATTCAACGTATGCTGGAACAAGGATTGATTGAAAGAATAAAAAGGGGCTGTTACCATTGGGTGGATGACTATGGTACGAGTGAGGTGGTTATTGTCAACCGCCTGTTCCCTGATGCAGTTCTTTGTATGGAAACAGCCCTTTTCTATTATAGATACAGTGACAGGAATCCCGCTGAATGGAATATTACCATTGACAAAAATACTTCCAGAAAGCGTACAAATATTGATTATCCTCTCATTAAGGCTTATCGGGTTGAGCCAGAGCTGCTTTCCATTGGAAAAACAAAAGGGGACATTGGCAATAGCAGGGTATTGTGGTTTTTGGGACATTTATTTGTGGAGATACACAGGCGGTATGAATAAAAATAATTTCCGATTGTGCATTGATATCTGTGCGTGTTACAATGGTTTCAACACGAGGGAAGAATATTATGAAAACACTGGAAACTGTTTATTGACAAAACCATAGAACTTCGGGAAGATTTGCCGGTAAGTTGAATAAAATGCAAAGTTAAGGTTTCTAAAGGAGGTCAGGCATGACTAAAGAGACAATCATGGAAGGACTGACAAATTTAAAAACTTGATACACTTATGAGCCATAAAGTAACACACAAGAATTTGATAGACAGCAGCCCGCTATTCCATTGCTATTCTACAATATGGCTTGAGAAAATAGTAGAATAGGGTGCCAGGGAGGTATCTTTATGAAGAAAATATTTATCGTTGAAGATGATTTTACCATACAGGCACAGCTAAAGACCCTTTTATCCGGAAACGGATATGAGGTTTTTGCTGTTACAGACTTTTCCCAGACAATCCGGCAGATAAAAGCGTTTGTTCCGCATTTAGCTATTTTGGATATAAAGCTGCCAGGAAACAATGGCTTTGAAATATGTTCGGAGATTCGCACTTTTTCTGATATTCCTATTGTTTTTGTGACAAGCAGCAACACAGATATGGACGAACTGAACAGCATTATGCTGGGTGGCGACGCTTTTATTACAAAGCCCTACAACACTGCAATCCTGCTTGCCAAAATTGCTGCACTTTTAAAACGGGCATACCCTTCTCCGCAAGCAGAATTTTTTACATGGAACGGGGCAGCTCTGCATCCCGCAAGCAGTGTAATAGAATACAACGGGCAAAAGGCAGAATTGACAAAAAATGAATTGAAAATCCTATACTATCTTTTTAAGAACGCTGGAAAAATCTGTTCCCGAAATGACATTGTGGATTTTCTTTGGGATCATCAAATATATGTTGATGATAACGCCCTAAGTGTCAATGTTGCCCGGATTCGTGATAAACTCAATAAAATCGGACTTACTGATTTTGTTAAGACAAAACACAGACAAGGATATACATTATGAGTGGAAAACTATATCTAAAAAATCTAATACCGGCTATTTTTGTAAACCTTATGGGTATGCTGGCACTTGCCTTGTTTTTATTTGCAAATGGAAACCAGTTTCAAACTGTTTTGTTTATCTTTACAGTCTGGTTTATTATTTTAACCACTTATCTATCGGTTGTTTATTATGTGCGAAAGAGGTATTTGAATCAATTACTGGATATGACAGAACAGTTAGAAGAACGGTATCTAATACCGGAAATTATGACGATACCGAGGAAAGCGGACGAGCAGGTTTTTTATCAGATTATGAAGATGGCAGAAAAATCCATGCTTGAAAAAATAGGCGCAATACAGAATGAGCGAAAAGAATATAAAGAATACATTGAGCAGTGGATACATGAAATAAAAACACCGATTACAGCAATAAAGCTGCTTTGTGAGAATAACCGTTCCCCCTTTGCCAGAGAGATACTGGCAGAGTTAGAGCATATCAATCAATATACGGAACAGACGCTTTATTATGCCAGAAGTGAACATACAGAGAAAGACTATTCTGTCCGTGAGACAAACTTATGTGATGTTGTGCATAGTGCAGTCGCAGACAATAAATATCTCCTGCGCCAAAGCAACATGACAATTACGATAGATGATATAGAAAACAGGGTTTATACGGATGATAAATGGGTTCGGTTCATCTTAAATCAGATTATCGGCAATGCGATAAAATATCGTATCAAACAGCCTGTTTTACACTTTTCTGCGATAAAGACAAATGACAGGGTTGTTTTGTCTGTCAGCGATAATGGGATAGGTATTCCCAAAAGTGATCTACCCCGTATTTTTGAAAAAGGGTTTACCGGCAGGAACGGGCGGATTGGAAAAAATTCTACGGGAATGGGTTTGTATCTCTGCAAGCGTCTTTGTGATAAGTTGGGAATAGGGCTTACTGCTCATTCTGAAAACAAAGGAACAACGATTGCGCTTTCTTTTCAGATGAATGATTTTGTTATCAGAGTGCAGGGGTGATATGCCCTGCACTTCTTACATTTTTGTAAGAACTTCGTAAGAAAACTTGATACAAAAAATGAAAAGCACCCTTTACAATAGAGGCATAAAACAGTAAGGAGGCTTATCAAATGAACACAATTTTGAAACTGGAGCATATCCAGAAATACTATGGCAATGGCGGAAATATTACCAAAGCCATTAGGGATATTAGCTTTTCCGTTGAAACCGGGGAATTTCTCGGCATTATGGGGGCATCCGGCTCTGGAAAAACAACGCTGCTTAACTGTATTTCCACCATTGATACAGTAAGTGCGGGGCACATTTTTTTAGAGGGAACAGATGTGACAGAAATCAAGCCAAAATTCCTTGCCCGTTTTCGCAGGGAAAATTTGGGGTTTGTATTTCAAGATTTCAATTTATTAGATACATTGACAATTTCAGAAAACATTGCGCTGGCATTGGCAATCAATCACACACCTGCCGGGAGTGTAGAACCCCGTATTCTGGAAATAGCCGAGAAGCTGAATATCAGTGATATTCTAAACAAATATCCCTATCAGGTATCAGGGGGGCAAAAGCAGCGCTGCGCCTGTGCAAGAGCGATTATCAACAATCCCAGACTCTTATTGGCAGATGAACCCACAGGGGCATTAGACAGCCATTCATCACAAATGCTGTTGTCTACCATCCAAAGTATCAATGAGCAGCTTAGGGCAACCATTCTTATGGTAACGCATGACGCTTTTACCGCCAGCTATGCAAGCCGTATCATCTTTTTGAAAGACGGGGAAATCTTTATGGAACTGCGTAAGGGTAATGACAGCAGAAACGCTTTTTTTGATAAAATACTGAATGTCCTTACTATCATTGGAGGAGGACAGAGCCATGTATGCTAAACTAATTTTCAAAAATGCAAAGCGGTCTGCAAAAGATTATTTGATTTACATTGTCACAATGACAATCTGCGTTACCCTGTTTTATGCGTTTCTCTCTATTTCCAGCAGCTATTATAACCCGGATATAGGAAGTGAGTATGATTTTACTCTGTTAAGCGATGGAATGAAAGCGGTAATCTGCATGATAACATTGCTATTGTTATTCTTGATACGGTTTGTCAACCATTATATGCTCCGGCAGAAACAAAAAGAGTTTGCCGTTCAGTCTATTATGGGAATGGAACAAAAGACCATTGGAAGAATTTTCTTCGCAGAAACACTGATTATGGGAATGATTTCAATTCTGATTGGTATTTTTTTCGGCGTATTTTGTTCCCAGTTTATAACGGCAATGCTCCTTACGGCTTATGAAAAGCCCTATGAAATATCATGGACTTTATTCCCGGATACGGTTTTATGGACAGTGGCATTTTTTGTTTTTAGTTTTTTAGTGGTAGGTATTTTCAATACCCGTACCATCCAGAAAACGAAAATTATTACTATGCTTTCCGCAGAGAAAGAGAACGAGCCAGAACCGGAAAATAGCCGTTGGATTTCTGTTGCAGTAATATTCTTTGAACTGATTACGGTATGGGCATTTATTACAGGAATACAAAAGGTTTGGTTTTATTATGACGCCCGCTTTCCGTTTCCGGTACAGCTCATGTATTGGGGAAATATTCTTTTTCCGCTGCTCACTTTGCTTTGGCCTGTATTTTGCCTGATTAAAAAAAGAAAAAAGAATATGCTTATAACTGGCTTGCTGATATGTTCTGTACTAAATGCTTTTGCAACAGCCAGTGTTGCGCCATTAGCAAAAAAATATTATCTGCCTTTAGGTGCTGGAATGCTCAATCAATATCTGCTGTTTCTTTTGACTGATCTGCTTTTCTTTATAGGTGCATTGATTTATCTTGCCGGCAGCTTTATTGTCACATGGAAAGAAAAATCACCGGAACACCGATACCATGGGGAAGCACTGTTCTTTTACGGTCAGATTACTTCAAAATTAAATACGACCAGTAAAACAATGACATTGATTTGCATAACTCTTGTGCTTGCTATTTTCCTGTTTATTGCTGCGCCTGTTTTGACGGGCTGGGCTTCTGGCTATCTGGGTGCACGTTCTATGTATGATGTGCAGGTATATTCCATGTACAATCGTGTGTATGAAGAAAAAAATCTGCCACAGGACAATTATGAAATCATTACTGATTTTTTTGCATCGCATGAAATAGATACGGAGTATGATTGCACTTTTAGTTTGTATCTTCCGAAAAAAGCTGATTTTCACAATCGGATAAAGTATGACTTTCCTGTCGTGGCGATTTCTTTAAGTGATTATAATGCAATACGGAAAATGCTGGGATATGAGCAGATTTCTTTAGGAGAAAATGAATTTATAACACAATGGAAAACAATAGCAACGGAAGAAGAAAGAAATCGTTTTATTGCAGAACATACCAGCGTTGCAACAGATGGGGGAACGCTGAATATTTCCGAGCAGTCTTATTCCGAGGAAGCAATGGGACAAACACTTTATAATTCCTATACAGATGTCATTTATGTATTCCCGGATAAAATATGTGAGGAATTGCTGCCGGTTATGAGAAACCGTTATATTACAACAACAAAAAACATCACTTACGAAAACGCAAAGGAGCTGGAAAGGCTTTTTGCAGCAGAATACCCGGAGCAGGCAGAAAGCGGTGCCTTGTATGGTGTGCGTTTCAGCACGCTTCAAACAAATAGCGCAATCGCAAATAACTTTATTCTGCAAACAGGCATGATTTATGGTGCGGTTGTACTGATGGTAATTTGCCTTACAGTGCTTTCTTTACAGCAGCTTTTAGACGCAGGGCAATATAAATACCGCTTCTCTGTACTCCGAAAATTAGGTGTAGATGAGCAGCATATCAATAAACTTATCTTGAAACAGCTGCGTGTATGGTTTGGGCTTCCAATTATCGTAGCAATCATGGTAGCCGCTGTTGTGATTGGTTATTTTATCCAGACCATATCAGCCGAAGTCTCTGCATATATAGGTTTTACCACATTGATGTTACAGATTGGGGTAACAGTGGGAATTTTGGCAATCTTATTGCTTTGCTATTTTATCAGCACGTGGGTTATCTTTAGATGTTCTGTTAATTCGTAGTGCAGCTTGCAGCAAATACAGTTGAGACAGTCAACGGTCACGGATGAACGGTCTACGCCCGCCGTTGACAGTCCCGTCTGTCTTTGCTGTCAGGTAATCAGGAGGGCGGCAGTAAGCAGTGCTGACGCCCTCTTACACTACCCAGAAAGAAAGAGATCATACAGATTCACAATGCATCACGAAACACGTATGGCGGCAGAAAGATAACCCATGAATTAAACCGCAAATCAGGAAAGCCGGTCAACCACAAGCGGGCAGAACGCATCATGCGTGAAAATGGCATGCGGTCAAAAGCCATAAAAACATAAAGCAACAACGAATTCCAAGTATAACCTTCCGGTGGCGGAAAGCAGTACGAATATTGGTTGCTTATAATATACTGGAAATTAGACGTGGAAAAGGTACTTATGTTACAGAAAAGGTACTTGAACAACCGCAGGATTTGGAACAGCTCTCTACGGTCAAAGTAAATGCAAAAGACCTTTATGAAATGCGGCTGATTTTCGAGCCAGAAGCTGCTTATTTTGCGGCTGTCAGGGGAACAGATGCGGAAATAAAAAGGATACTTGATTATGGAAAGCGAATTGAAGATGAAATTAGGAACGGAAAGGATAGAACCAAAGATGAACATTCTTTTCATAAAGCGATTGCACAGGCAACGCATAATGAGTTTATTATCAATCAAAAATCAATAGGTGGAGGGATATAGATAACGAAATCAAGAAAACAGAATAGATATATTGTCCTGTTTGTGGCAGTAAAACCCGTGACAGAATCAGAGAAGATACATTTTTGAAAAACTATTCTATTACTGTCCGAAATGTAAACATGAAACATTAATTGAAGCAAAAAATTTCAGCATATCAGTCGTCACAGAGCCAGACACTTTAGATGCGGAGCCGATGATTTTGTGAAATAAAATCACAGTTCGTTGGCTCTATTTTATTTCATGAGGTTTTAAGGCAACCGCCCACCATATAAAAAAACGGTGTATTGGTGGGCGGTTATGCTATGCCCAAAAAAAGGACATAAAAAATCCCTCCAAACTGAAAACCGGTCTGGAGGGTAACGTCTATTTATTTAGGCATGGTAAAGCCGCCCACCGAACCTCGTTTTTTTTATTCGGTGGGCAAGTACCACAATGATTTTTTATCAATATCTCTTTCTTCTTTCGTAAATAAAAACTACTGCAATTACCAGCAAACTTAAACCGAAAAGCCATATCTTTGTGGAATAATTGCCTTTTCCCATTGAGAACAAATAGAAAATACTATCCTCTGATACATTCCCCAAAGAATTTAAAAGAAAATATCCGATTGACGCCAAGTAACCTGCAATAACAGAATTGCTGAATATGGCTGCTGCAAATCCAAAACTCCCCAATGCCATTGCGCTTATCACTGTTCCCGCCACATAAGGCATAAAGGGAAATATACAGTTTTTCCATACCATAATTCCAGAGAACAGGCATATCATCAGAATGAGCAGCAGCATTGACATGATGAACCGCAGCAATAAGATTTTCCAATGAGGGATTTTCTTTGTGCAAACTACGTCCTGTATTGCCTTAGACTGTTCTGGGGCAGGCAGCGGAGCTATGAGAAATATTCCTGTTAGTATTACAGCCTGTTCCAAACATTCCGCAGAACGAACCATATCTAAATTTGCAATCCCCCTTAGTAAAGGAATTATCAACAAATAAGCCGCAGCCAAAATTAAGTTATTTTTTACTGCCAAAAGAAAGTTTGTCCTGCATATGCCCAAAACACCTGTGATAGATATTCGCCGCATTTATTTTTCCTTTCCGCTTAAACTTAAGAACCCATATGGACAGAATGACAAATAGAATACCGATTCCCGCCATAAGCAGCCTGTTCCTGCAAATCATTTGAAATCCATCTTGTATCACTTCATAGCCACGCAATGTATTGTGTCTTATCATGAAAGTCGCTGCTTTCGTGTCCCCTGACAGTCCAGTTACTCCCTTATCAACCATCCACCAAAGGAATTGAACGGCAATAACAATCGGAGAGTCTGTGAGCAAAGTGAAAAATATTCCGATTGCGCATACCGCCATGACCTCTGGCAGAAGCCACCATAAAATGTATTTGATATACGCAAAATAGTCTACTGAAATACCTTTCTTAGCGCCAAATGATATAAGCGGAACAAGAGATTCTAAACTTAACAGCAAAACAGGCAGGAGAACCATAGTGATACTTGCCAAATATCTCAAAACCACCAGCTTTGCCGAAGATATTTTTTTGCTGTAAATCAATTCTGACGCATTTCCCATGCGGTCTTTCATCCATATAAGCACTACCAAAAATATAGGGTACAAGCCCAGTTCCAATCCCATATAATCACAAAATAACCGTGCAAAACCGCCCGTCACTTTATCCTTATTGATTGTCTGGTTATATTCCTCACATGTTTCCTCATAAGTCATTTCAGACATGCCAAAATAGGTAATCATCATTTCGGGGGAATACCGTGAACCGTTTTCCCCTATCATATTTTCCATTTCCTGCATTAGCTCTTTGAAATGTTCATACGTGACCCGTGATACAAAATGCTTATATTTATCATCTCCGCTTTCTGTGTCTGCCCTGTTTCCCATCACCGTATTCAAATTTCCATTTTCATCAACACTCATTGCATCAAAGGAAATAATTGTGCCTGTGACTGCCGGAAAATAATCTTCTGGCAAATCTTTTAATTGTTCTTCCGTCAATCCCGTTATTTCACAAAGTATTTCAAGTACACGTT
>CAJUEY010000036.1:24199-25363 GCA_910585825.1 uncultured Lachnospiraceae bacterium
TTTAATTGTTCTTCCGTCAATCCCGTTATTTCACAAAGTATTTCAAGTACACGTTTTTGCTCATCATCGCTAAGTGTAATCGCTTTATAGTATCCAAGGGGATATGTGGCGTAACGATTGCTTTCATATTCTGACAGCAACGCCCTTGTAACGCCCATCATGATTGCCGCCGGGTCATCCTCTGAAACTTTACTGCCAAAGTAATCATCCTCCTCGGATGGTTTGGACAGTAATGAGCGTTCAAAACCTATATCTGCCGGGGGAATACCCTTTTCCCAATTGATTTCTGTTTTAGTCACTCCCCGAAAATTCTGGAACCAGCTAAATGCCAAAATAGCGATAAAGAAATAATAAATCACGCTTTCTGCAATCTTTTTACACTCTTTCAAATATAACTTCATCGTTCTATCCCTCCCTTAAGTCTGGCTTAACAGATACATATACCCATCTTCCAACGTAGGGGGTTGAAGCATATATTTTTCTTCTGGCTCCACGTCTGACAATACCCTGTACTGTGTGCCTGACTGTGAAGAAATGATATTTAAGACAGCATACTTTTCCTTGATCTGTTTATCTTGCTTTTTTGCCGCTGAAATAAGATAAACTTTTCCCTCTGCCTGTCCCGCCAGTTCTTCCGTGCTGCCATTCCATATCATTTTCCCATTGTTCAATACTCCTATATTTTCACAACACGATTCCACATCCGAAGAAATATGGGTGGAAAGAATCACGATCCTGTCTTCTGCAAATTCACTTAACAGATTACGGAAACGAATACGTTCCTCTGGGTCAAGCCCTGCTGTCGGTTCGTCAACAATAAGAATTTGCGGGTTATGTAACAGTGCCTGGGCAATCCCCAGCCGTCTTTTCATCCCTCCCGATAAAGCCTTTACTTTCGTCCTCATATCTTCTTTTAGATTTACCTGTTCAAGTAATGCCAATATTCTTTCTCTTCGGATTTTATCTGGAATTTCCGACAGCAGCCCAAGGTAATCCATTGCGCCATAAACACTCATACCTCTGTAAAAAGAAAAATCCTGCGGGAGATAACCTACGATTTCCCGTATTTTACCAGTTTCTTTGATTGGGATACCATTCATACTGATTTCCCCGCCTGACGCTTCCGAAAGCGTCGCCAAAATTCTCATTAGGCTTGTTTTTCCT
>CAJUEY010000036.1:25463-28134 GCA_910585825.1 uncultured Lachnospiraceae bacterium
TGTGTTGTAAGGAGATTTTATAATAGAAAAGCCAATTTTCCGAAAAGGATATTAAAAAATTTTCAATTTGGCGGTTACACATGCCCCCTTTTCTTTCTGATTTCCGACATACAATAAACCGCCATGTTTTTCACAAAGTATCTTACATACGCTCAGTCCTATCCCAAAATGCTGTTTTTCCTTATCATTACTGTAAAATACAGTAGTTGCTTTTTCCAAATCTGCCGCTGAAAAACCTTTCCCATCGTCCTTTACGGTAAGAGTGAGAAAATCTTTTTTGTGTGAAAGGTTTATGCTTACTTGTTTTTCTGCATATCTTAATGCGTTCTGCAGGAGATTTTCTAAAATCCGAAAAAACACGCCCTTATCTATTTGAATTTTGTCCACTGTAATATCGTTTGAAAGAATGATTTCTTTATTTCCCGCAAGCTGCCGCACATTACTTCTTAATTCATTCCATAATAGCTTCACATTTTCAGACCGTTTTTCAATTTCAATATTTTCAATCTTCTCAATATCCCGAACGCTCTCCACATATAGCTCCAAACGGTTTACCGCCCCCTGCATAGATGATACCGTATCTAAAAGCATATCTTCCGTAAGCTTATCCTGTGGGATATTTTTCTCTAAATAGTCTAAATATCCTTTGAGGACGGTAATCGGCGTTCTTAAATCATGGGATACCGAAGCATTCAATAATTTCCTTTGTTCTAAGGATTCCCACAACGCTTTGTGTTTTTGCCGAAGCTCCCTGCGCATTTTTTCCATAGAACAGCATAACCGCCCTAACTCATCATCACTGTCATATTCAATGTGAAAGTCAAGATTATCCTCCTGTATTCTTTCTACGCCATTCTGTAGCTGTGTGATAGGCTCCCGAAGCTTCTTTCGGTAATATACCGCCGCAGCCGCCCCAATCCCGACAGCAATATAAAAAACAGGCAGACCAACCATAGCAGCGTAAGAGCCATAATAGACGACAGTATCCCACCTGCTTAAAGGCTGCCATGTGATATTGTTGTTATCAATATCCAAAATATAATTGCCTGTGTTCTCATCCACCTGAAAATCAGGGGAATTTATCGTCATATACCGTTTCTTTAATATTTCATGCTGCACTTGGTTTGCCGCAAGGATAGTGACAGACGATAACAGGGCAGTCACACATATCGTAATGAAAAAAGTAACTGCCATAGATGTTTTGAGTGGCTTTGTTTTTATTTTGCCCATTTATAACCAACTCCCCATACTGTTTCAATATAGTTTTTATCCGTATAAACTGACAGCTTATTCCGTATCTTTCGGATATGTTCTTTTACTACAATGCTATCGCCCTCGCCATGATATCCCCAAAGTTTTTCATAGATGGTTTCCCTGTCAAAAACCATGCCTGCATTTTGGGAAAGAAAACGGATAATCTCAAATTCTTTATTTGAGAAGTCTAACTGTTCCTTACCATAAAATACCGTTCGGCTATTGTAATCAATCATCAATTCTTCATCAAACCTTAGATTTTCTGCTGTGCCTTTTCTTTCTTCACGCCGAAGGTGTGCCGAAATTCTTGCCAATAATTCATCCATGCGAAAAGGTTTCGTAATATAATCATCCCCGCCGACAGACAGCCCCTTTATCACATCCCGTTCCGTTACCCGTGCTGTCAAAAAAATAATCGGGCAGGATATATGCCCCCTAATAAGCTGGCACAATTCCAATCCGTCCATTTCTGGCATATTGATATCCAACAATATAATATCTGGTATTACGTTTAATAGTTCTAACGCTTTTTTTGCATTTTCCGCCGTATATACGGAAAATTCTTCTCCTAAACATTTTTCCATCATGGATAATATCATTTCTTCATCATCAATAATCAGTATCTTGTATTTCATAGGCAATGCTCCTTATCAGTGAATCCCTTTATCGTAGCCGATAAAAGACAAATTTTCGACAATTTCATGCCAGGCGATTAATAATTATACCCGTTATTTCCACTGCTATCAACAGCATTGCATACGGGCTGCAGAAATCACTTTCTACCGCACGTGTGTAGCTATGCAAAAATAATTTCCTCATTCACAATCTCCTTCGCACACGTCCTTATGTTATTCAGTCTTCCTGTCCATTCTAAGACGTTTTCTCCCTTTAGGCGTTCCGTTTGCCCTGCGCCTGTTTCATGCCCTCTATGAGCCTGTGGGAGCGTTCCTGCGCCTGCCTGTCAATGTCGGCAAGGGATGTATTCAGCTTGCCGCTGGTATTTGCCGCCCGGTTCTTCAAAAATGTCTTTGCCATCGTCCGTTGCCTCCGCATTCTTTTTATTTTGAATGTCCGCAAAATCCGTCCTGCATTCAGAGAGAGGGAAGATGCTATTTTGATAAATTATCCTCTCTACTGCCCGAAATGCAGGCAGAAAAGATTGATAGAAGTGAGAAATTTACAAACAATAGTCATCACAGAGCCAGACACATTAGATGCAGAGTCGAGAAAAAAGTGAGCACAGTTTGTCGGTTTTTATAGTATTGAAATCTTGATATTGAAATCTTATTGAATCGGTAACGTGGCTGCATGGTTGAAATTAAATTTTTATTCTTATACACTATACTTGTGTTTACAAAAGAGAGCAGAAAAAGAGAGGAAATATAAATCGGATTAAGCTATCCTTAACGGCAAGGAG
>CAJUEY010000037.1 GCA_910585825.1 uncultured Lachnospiraceae bacterium
AAAATTTAGCAAACGGGGATAATGCTGAGTGTAAGGCTAATTAATCAGCGTTTCCTTAGAAAAATAGAATTATCCCTATTTTCCATAAAAAAGAACACCAAAATAAATGACAGCGAGAATGGCATTTCATATTGACGAGTTGGAAAAATAGTGCTATTTTAAATTGGCACAACCGATTATAAGAAACTCTGTAAGGAATAATCGGACGGATAAATTAATATAAAATACAATAGTATACAGGAGATGATGCAAATGCATAGCTACAGATTTTTGTTAAATCTGGCCGTAATTTTATTATGTACGAAATTACTTGGTATTGCAACGAAGAAGGTACAGATGCCGCAGGTGGTTGGAGCGTTGTTGGCAGGCCTTTTGCTGGGACCGGCGATGTTTGGGATACTGTCAGAAACAGATTTTATACAGACTGTGGCAGAACTGGGCGTGATTGTTCTGATGTTTGACGCCGGACTGGAAACGGATATTAAGGAGTTAAAAAAGAGTGGAAAGGCCTCTCTGGTTATTGCTTTATGCGGAGTTCTCATACCGCTTGCCGGAGGATTTTTGACGGCCGGTTTCTTTAATAAGCCGGGAATGATAGAATCAGATGCGTCGAGCAGTATTTTGCTGCAGAACATATTTATAGGAGTGGTACTGACTGCTACGTCCGTAAGCATCACGGTAGAAACACTGAAAGAACTTGGAAAATTGAAGACACATTCAGGAAATGCGATTCTTGGGGCGGCAATTATTGATGATATTCTTGGAATCGTAGCGCTGACAGTTATTACAAGTATGGCAGATCCTTCGGTTCAAATTGCAGTAGTTCTGGGTAAGATAGCGGCATTTTTTGTATTTATCCTTGTAATAGGATTCTTGTTTTATAAAGCCTATAAATATTGGATGTCGCGTGCAGATAAAATGCGTCACAGGCATGTAATCATTGCCTTTGTGTTCTGTCTGCTCATGGCGTATATTGCAGAGCATGTGTTTGGAGTTGCGGATATTACCGGAGCGTACATAGCCGGACTGATTATTTCTAATACGGAAAGGACGGAATATCTGCAGTCAAAATTTGATATTTTATCATATCTTTTACTGTCTCCTGTGTTCTTTGCGAGTATAGGACTTTCTGTTGAACTTCCGAAAATGACGCCTGTTATTATTTTGTTTACACTGATACTTGTGCTTGTAGCAGTTCTGACAAAGATTTTAGGGTGTGGTTTGGGCGCAAAAATGTGTGGATATCAAACAAACCAGTGTATGCGAATTGGAATCGGAATGGTCTCCCGAGGCGAGGTTGCCCTTATAGTGGCAAGTAAAGGAGCCGCCATGGGGCTGATGGGAAGTTCTTTTATGGGACCGGTAGTCGTTATGGTAGTGGTTACAACAGTGATTACTCCAATCTTGCTTAAAGTTGTCTATAATAGAGGAGCGATTGCCGCTGTTGACGTAAGTGAAGATATTACAGGCTATCACGAGAAAATTACAGATTTGCGTCAGAAACATCAGTCATGAGTATATGGATTGATCCTTTTTTAAAAATTCTTTGGGAAAGACAGCCATTACAGATGAAGAACTGGCAGGATACTGCAAACAGGACGAACGAAATAAAAAAAGGTGAATTAACAATCTGATAGTCAGCCACAGGATAGAGAAATCTGTTCTGTGGTATTTTTATGCAGAATGCCTGTAAAACAGAATATTGTGCTGTATAAAAAGTGCTGTATAAAAAAATATTTGCCCTATCTCCCGGCAGCTCCTGATATTTGCTCTTGATTTTTGCTATATTTCCCCGGCTATGGTAAAATAAATATATCTATTGTCTGCGCCGTATGATTCCATTCATACGGCGGGGAGTGCGGGGAAGTAAATGCATGTGGAAGGAGAAAAGAAAATGATGCAATACCGGGAGTTGGGAAAAACAGGATTAAAAGTAAGTGAAATTGGCCTTGGCTGCGAAGGGTTTTTGGAAAACCAATGTCAAAATACAAAAACGCTTTTAGAGGCTGCCAAAACATATGGGATAAACTATATTGATCTTTATACTTCAAATCCGCAGGTGCGGAAAAATGTAGGGGATGCCCTGCATGGAAAGCGTGAAAAATTTTTCCTTCAGGCCCATATCTGTTCGGTATGGAAGAATGGACAATATAAACGAACTCGCAATATTGAGGAAGTAAAAGCAGGGGTGGAAGAAATGCTTGGACTGCTTCAGAACGATTATCTGGATGTGGGCATGATTCATTATGTGGATTCTATGGAAGATTGGAATTTGATTGCGCAGGGCCCGGTTTTAGAATATGTCCTGGAATTAAAACGCAAAGGAACGATTCGTCATATTGGACTTAGCAGTCATAATCCACAGGTGGCTTTTGAGGCAGTAAAAAGCGGCTGCATAGAAGTTCTGATGTTCAGTGTAAATCCCTGTTATGATTTATTGCCTGCGAATGAGGACGTGAATGAATTGTGGGCTGATAAAAATTATAACGGACATCTTGTCAATATGGACCCGGAGCGGCAGGAACTTTATGAAACCTGTCAATATCTTGGCGTAGGGATTACCGTTATGAAAGCATTTGGCGGGGGCGATCTGTTAGATGCTTCTTTATCTCCGGCAAAGAAAGCGCTGACCGTTTTGCAATGTCTGCATTATGCTCTGACACGTCCGGGCGTGGCTGTGGTCCTTGCCGGAGCACACACAATCGAACAGTTAGAACAAAGCGTTGCATATGAGAGCGCATCAGAAGAAGAAAAAGATTATTCATTGGCGTTTTCTTCTTTTCCAAATATCAGCTGGGAGGGGCATTGTATGTATTGCAGCCATTGTGCTCCCTGCCCCAAAAAAATTGATGTTGCGTCGGTGACAAAGTTTTTGAATTTAGTAAAAGCGCAGAAGAGCATACCGGAAACCGTGCGAGAGCATTATGACCTGCTCGCCCACCACGGCGGAGAATGCATTCAGTGCGGGGCTTGTGAAACAAGGTGTCCGTTTGGCGTTCATATAGTTGACAATATGAAACAGGCGGCAGAGATTTTTGGAAAATAAGCAGATGAGGAACAAGGATTATGGAACAATTAAGTCTATTTGACGACAGGAAACAGACTGCTCCTCTTGCGAGCAGGTTAAGGCCGGAGCGTTTGGACGATTATGTGGGACAGAAACACTTAATTGGAAAAGGAACGATTCTCAGACGTTTGATTGAAGACGATCAGATTTCTTCTATGATATTTTGGGGGCCTCCCGGAGTTGGAAAAACCACCTTAGCAAGAATTATTGCGAATCAGACGCGGGCAGAGTTTGTTGAGTTCAGCGCTGTCACCAGTGGAATCAAAGAGATAAAAGAAGTAATGGCACAGGCGGAACAGAATCGGAAAATGGGAATCCGCACGTTATTATTTGCAGATGAAATTCATCGTTTCAACAAAGCGCAGCAAGACGCCTTTCTCCCCTTTGTGGAAAAAGGCAGTATTATTCTTGTAGGAGCTACAACGGAAAATCCTTCTTTCGAGATTAATTCCGCATTGTTATCCCGCTGCAAGGTATTTATTTTAAAGGCCTTAGACGAAGAGGATATCAAAGAGCTTTTGCTCTATGCCTTAAAAAGTCCAAAAGGATTTGGAAATCTGGAGATTTCCATCGAAAATTCCCATTTATCTGCGATTGCCCGTTTTGCCAATGGAGACGCAAGAACTGCCTTAAATACGTTGGAAATGGCAGTTTTAAACGGAAAAATGAATGAGAAAGCAGTGTTGTGCGTAGATGAGCAGATCTTAGCGCAGTGTATGAACCGGCGCTCTTTATTATATGATAAAAATGGAGAGGAACATTATAATCTGATTTCCGCTTTACACAAATCAATGCGAAACAGTGATCCGGACGCGGCAGTATATTGGATGTGCCGTATGTTAGACGGCGGCGAAGATCCATTGTATATTGCAAGACGTTTGGTGCGTTTTGCCAGTGAGGACATTGGAATGGCGGATTCCCATGCCCTTCCGTTGGCAGTGGCAGCTTATCAGGCATGTCATTTTCTGGGAATGCCGGAGTGTGATGTACATTTGACGCATGCGGTCGTGTATCTATCTATGGCGCCCAAATCGAATGCGCTTTATTCGGCATGTGAAGCTTGTAAAGAGGATATTCGAGAGTTTCCGGCAGAACCGGTTCCTCTGCAGATTTGTAATGCGCCGACGAGTCTGATGAAAGAGCTGAATTATGGAAAGGGATATGTATATGCTCATGATACAGAAGAAAAATTAACAAACATGCAGTGTCTGCCGGATGCATTAGCGGACCGACGGTATTACCGGCCGGGGAAAGAGGGAGAAGAGGAGCAAATCAGGAAACGGTTAGATGAAATTTTAGAATGGAAACGACAAAACGAATGCCTGAAATAACTCTGCAATATTCTGTTGTTACACTGATCTTGTAAAAAAAGCGAAACAGCAGAGTTCGCCAAAGGAGGTCATAGAATGAAACAGAAAAAAAGTATTTTTTTCACAGGAGGACTTGTAGTAGCGCTGGCCGGTTCCTTTTTTCTCGGCGGTATGGCGTCGATGGGAAGGGCGGAAGTGAGTGCAGAGACGGCGGCATTGTCTGAATTAAACGAGCGTTCAGAGAAAGAAATTGCAGCGGAAGGCGATGGATTTGCACAGGCATGCATAGAATTTGCACAGTATTTGCTCAGTGATTATCCGGATTGTCCGTTACTTGATGAATCTGCAAAAGAACACTGGGGAGACAGTTCCTTAGAAAATATGGTAAATGATGTGAATGCAGGCCATACTGCGAAAGAGGCAATTCTGGCAGTCTGTGAAACAGGCGGCCTTGATGCAGAAACGGCCGTGATTTCCGATTTGACAAAAGAACAGATTATGGAGATTGACAGGAAAGTATTCATTGAATCCGATCACCCGATAGGAGAGTAGTATGGCAAGTCTGTTGATTGTAGAAGATGACAGAGCCATTTGTGAATTAATGGTTCGGACATTAACAGTAAACGGTCACAAATGTCTCGCCGCCGATACAGGCGGCGGGGCTGTTTCTGTGATTCAAAATCATTTGATAGATTTGGTTTTGTTAGATATTAATCTGCCGGACACCAGCGGATTTCGTTTGATGGAACAGTTGGAAGGAATTCCGGTTATCTATGTAACTGCGCGAAATGAAATCAGGGACAGAATCAGAGGATTAGACGGCGGCGCAGAAGATTATATTGTCAAGCCGTTTCATATTCAGGAACTGATTTCCCGCGTAAATGTCGTTTTGCGGCGTTACAGCAGGGAAGATATTTTTTGTCTGGGAAAGGTCAGGGCGGAGTTAGCCAATCATAAAGTTTATATGGATCAAAAAGAAATTGCGCTGACAAAACAGGAATTTGAACTTTTAAAAACGCTCATCTGCAATAAAAATATTACACTGACGAGGGAACAGTTGTTAAATGCGGCATGGAGCTGGGATTTTGAAGGAGATGAGCGGACCGTTGACGTTCATATCCAGAGGCTTCGGAAGAAACTGCATTGGGAGCGTTACATTAAGACAATTTATAAAACCGGTTATCGGTTGGAGATAGTACGTTGAAAATTTGGGAAAAAAATTATCTTTTGACAATGACGATGGTCTTATGTCTGTTATTTGGCTGCATGTTTGTGATTCATCAGTATTCCTTCCGTAAGAATTTGGAAAAATACTGCAGCAATTCTATTTTGAATGAAAGCAGGGTAGAATATGCCGCCATTTCTTTTTTAGCAAATGATCAAGAAGACGGGAGATTGGAATGGTACAGCCAGAGTTTAAACAGGCAGAATATTTATATACAGTTAAAAAGTGAAACAAAAGTTCTTGTGGATTGTCTTCCATTTTCATGGGAGGGCAGATCAAAAAAAGATTTTCAAATTGTAAAACATCAGAAAAGTGTCTATGCCTGTATTTCAAATTCTTTTTGGGATAGTTCCCGTGGAAACATTTCCATTTTGTATTTCGAAGACATCAGCAGCCTGTATGAAATCCGGCAAAAGCAGATGTATTTCTTTTGTCTGTTTGCTGTTTTGCTCGCTGCCTTACTGGCAGCAATTTTATATTTTGCAATGAAAAAAATCTATGCGCCTATCAGTAATATTGCACATGAGTTAAGGACGCCGCTGACTGCCATTCTCGGTTATTCCCAGTACATACAGCTTGGAAACATAAGCACAGAAGATATGATGTTTGCAGGCAGCCAGATTGATCTTAAGGCGCGTTATATGAATGAATTAATCGAAAATCTCTTGATAATGGCAAATCTACGGGATGGCACGATTGAGATGAAACAGGTGGATGCAGAAATATTTGCTGCAGAAATCAAACAGTATTTTCCGTTTTTATCTGTGGAGAACCAGAAGGAGTCTCTGTATGGCGACAGGACTCTTCTTCTGAGCCTGGTGCGTAATTTAATTTCAAACACCTGCAGACAGGGAAGTAATATTCAGCTGAACATCAGTAAAGATAAGATAGTTATTTTTAATCCGGATGATAATCTGGATGAAACTATGTTAGATATTTTAAATCATAAATCTGTTGTACCCAAAGATAAAATATGCGGTAAAGGCCTTGGCGTTCCGTTGTGCCGGGAAATTGTGAAAATGCACCATGGAACCTTGCGGTATCGGAATATGCCGGAAGGCGGAATGGAAGTTTTCGTGAGGCTTTGGCGGTGAGCCTCAGGAGTGAAATGCAATTGTTTGAACATAAGGGTCTGTAATCTTAGATTATCATCAAGGAAGGGATCTTGAATTTCTAGTACCAAAATGATAATATTATCAAATAAACCGAATTATTGGAGGGATATGCATGGATAAAAAAATCATGGATGTATTGACGAACCCGATTAAATGCAAACTATTTCTGGAAATACAGAAATGTGGGGAAACTACTGCTAAACATTTATCCCAAACCTTTTCGGATATTCCGCCTGCAACTCTTTACCGCTATTTGAAGAGAATGACAAATGACAAAGTATTAAAAATTGTAAATCAAACGCAAGTCAGAGGCGCTTTAGAAAAGACTTATGCGATAGATATTGATATAACAAAAGATTTTAAAGAAATCTTAGACAGCAACTCTGGTGAAGCCTATATGCAGTCGTTTATGCAATATATCATTGGCTTTGCGGAGTTATTCCAAGATTATTGTAAACGGGATGATATAAACATTGCAAAGGATAAATCCGGTTTTTCCTTATCCCCTCTTTATCTGACGGATGAAGAACTTGAGATGTTAATTAGAAATATTCGGGATGCAATAAAGCCTTATGGAAACAACACACCAGCAGCGGGGCGAAAACTGCATTCTATTGGCGTTATTATTTCTCCGCCTAAAATGGATTAAAAATTTCCCGCCTGTCCTCAGTGATGGACGGGATTTTTCTTGACTTTTTGTTATCATTATGATACTATTATCATAATGATAACAAAAAGGAAGGTAGGACCTATGAAGAAAAAATGCATCATCATAACATTTGCAACTTTTGTTGTATTAGCAGCACTAACTTTTTTATTGCCGCGGGAAATCCCATTACACTTTGGAGTGTCTGGTTCTGGTTCGGTTGTAAATAAATATTTTATTCTGTTATTTGCTCCTGTACCCGCAATCCTTTACTGGGCAATTGTGAAAAAGTACAAAAACTAAAATTTAAAGGAGGCAAATAAAATGGACGCCGTATTAGAAATTAGGAATTATTCTAAAGTTTATTCTGGAAATAAAAAGGCTGTTGACAGTCTGAATTTGAGTGTAAAAGAAGGAGAAATCCATGCATTTATTGGTCACAATGGTGCGGGGAAAACAACAACAATCCGTGCGATTGTCGGGATCATGGACTTTGATGAGGGAGAAATCCTTATAAACGGTCATTCTGTAAAGAACGAGCCTGTGAAATGCAAATCTATGACAGCTTATATCCCAGACAATCCCGACTTATATGATTTTGTAACAGGCATCCAATATTTAAACTATATGTGTGATATGTTTTCTGTTCCTGCCAAAGAAAGAGTTTCAAGAATACAAAAATATGCGGATGTTCTCAAATTAACGGACAGTCTTGGAGATTTAATCAGCTCTTATTCGCATGGTATGAAACAGAAACTTGCGTTGATTGGCGCATTTGTACATTCTCCACAGCTTTTGGTGTTGGACGAACCATTTGTTGGTCTTGACCCAGAAGCATCTTTCCATTTAAAAAAGATGATGCGTCAACTTTGTGATGCAGGGACAGCAATTTTTTTCTCTACACATGTGCTTGAAGTTGCCGAAAAATTGTGTGACAAGGTTACTATCATCAATAACGGTAAATTGATAGAAAGTGGAACAATGGAAGAAATCAAGGGAAGCCATAGTCTTGAAGATGTATTCATGGAGGTAGTTGAAAATGAAAGGCAAGTATAAGTATCTCTTGAGAATGCAGTTATACAATCTTTTCGGAATTAACCGATTGATTCATTCTCGCGATAAACAGGAAAAACAACGTTCTGTGATTATTGGCGCTTTAGGACTTACCGTCATTGCCATTCTTGTAGTCTATACGGCAAAATTCAGCAATAGCATGGCAGAAGCGGGACTCAGCGAAGCATTACCAACGCTCATGGTAGTGGTCTGCTCTTTAGCAGCTTTGACCCTTACATTTGTTAAAAGTACAGGAGTGCTTATTGGATTAAAAGATTATGATATGGTTATGTCCATGCCTGTAAGTACGATTTCTATCGTAACAAGCCGTATAACGATGCTGTATCTCATCAATCTGATAATTGGCTTTATAGCCATGCTGCCGTCAAGCCTTATCTATGTTGTATACGAACATCCGCCGATTTTTAATTACCTGTTCTTAGTGGGGGCGTTATTTTTGACACCGATTATTCCCATGATTATTTCATTATCATTAGGTGTTTTAATTGTTGCTGTTTCATCACGTTCAAGACACAAAAATGTTTTTTCATTGGTTTTGAGTACGGCTGCCGTACTGATGATTGTAGTTGCTTCCGCAAGAACACAATCAATGGATGAGGCGCAGATAACTAATTTAGGCGTTGCAATGGCAGAAGCGGTAAACAAATTTTATCCGCCTGCTATTCTTTTTACAAATGCCTTATTACATAATGATTGGGCAGGCTTTGTTATCTTTGCAGCTGGTTCCCTGTTGCTGGGCATAGCTTTCATAACGATTGTTTCTCATTATTATAAAAGATTGAATACAGCGGTATTCTCACATTATGCAAAAAAAGAGTATAAAATGGGAACATTAAAATCTTCATCTCCATTTATGGCATTGTATAAAAAGGAGCTTCGCCGATTAAGTTCATGTACGATTTATGCCTTGAATTCATGCATTGGAATTGTCCTGCTTTTCGTTGCGGCACTTGGGGCAGCATTTTTTATGCCGCCTGCTTTACGACAGCAAATAGAAACGATGGGAATCATGAGCATCATTCAAACTATCATGCCGATTGCGCTTGCTGTTTTTGTGGCCATGACTTCTACCACAGCAGCATCCTTGTCTTTAGAGGGAAAAAACCGATGGATTATGTGTTCCGCTCCAACACAGGCAAGGACAGTTTACAATTCTAAAATTGCGGTAAATTTAACAGTGATACTTCCTGTTTTATATGTTAGTGCAATTTTTATCAGAATTGCGATTCCGTGTTCCTTGATGCAGACTGTACTGTTGTTTATTATCCCTACGGTATATGCTTTTTTCATTTCAGTTCTTGGTATTTATCTGAATATCAAGTTTCCTAAGTATGATTGGACAAGCGAGTATTATGCGGTAAAAGGCGGGGCAATTTCAGTTTTAGCTACGGTTGGAGTTGGAATGGCAGGCAGCTTAACGCCATTGTATCTCTGTATAATCTTTCCGCATTACCAAATGATGGTTATGTTTGGTATTACTTGTCTAATATTGTTGGCAACTTTGGCAATCTATCTTAAGGTTTGCCGAACACAATTATATGTATAGATTTGTGAAAAACATAGCTTTTTAGACTTGAAATTTAAGGCTTTGACAGATAAGAACAGATGAGAGATTTTATTTGAAAAATGGGAGCAGACCTGTGGGTGAGATTGCAAAGTAACCACTCGTTTCTGCTCCTTCTGTATTGTATCATTTGTCAACCTCTGTAAAAAGTCGATTGGTTTCTTCTTGTTAATTGAACCGTTATGCTTTTTATCCGTAAGCTGTGTGACGCATTTTACCCTGTCGGTAAAACGCTGAAGGCTGTCACTCTTGTTCGTTTCGGTTTCAAGGTACTGACAATATCATGGGGAGGTCTCGTCAGCGGATGGAATTACATCAACAACTGAAATTTGATTTGAAATTACAGCAGTTTGTGGACTGGAAGGTTTATAACGTCACGCCGATCAAGAATAAGTTTGGCTATCGTGTGGTGCTGATTTATGCGGACGGGACAAAAATACCACAGCAGAAATCCGGATTTGCGACAAAGAAAGCGGCGAACACGGACAGGGACAAGACGCTGGGCGAATTATATTCTGGCACATATGTGGTATATACCAGCGTAAAAGTGAAAGACTTTATGCTGTTCTGGCTTGAAAAAGAAATGCGCCCACGCATGACAAGCGGCTCCTATGAAACCTATTCCAATATCGTCAATAACCATGTGATTCCGGCGATGGGCAACATCAGAATGACAAAAATCAAACGGAGCCATATCCAGAACCTTTATTATGAAGAAACGGCTGCTTCGACTTCTATTGCAAGGCTGGTAAAAACGGTGATGAATACGTCCATGCAGTATGCGGTGAATAAGAAAATCATTTCCATAAATCCGATGATTGATGTGGCTTTGCCAAAACAGGTAGAGAAGAAAGCCTATCACACCCCAAACATTGATACACAAAAGACGTTGAATATGGAGCAGGTTTTAACGCTCATCGAAGCGAGCGGGGAAACGCCAATCCAAATGCAGATATTATTTGCCGTGCTGTTGGGATTGAGGCGGTGTGAAATCAATGGGGTAAAATATTGGGATATAGATTATATCAACCGGGCATTGAAAGTGCAGCGGCAGTTAGGCAAGAAACCAAATACGACTGCCGGGGACTTTCCGGCTAAGACGTTTACAAAGCAGGAAATCGGATTGAAAACGCCGTCCAGCTACCGAATCATTCCCATACCGGATTATGTGTTTGAAGCTATTTTGGAAGAGAGAAAAGTGTATGAGAAGAACCGCAGAAGGCGGTCAGGCGCAAGAATTCGTCATCATAGATGTTTACGAAGATACCGCCGAAATCCTGAAGGATACCTCTATGCCATTCGGCAGTATAAAGGAAATCATTGAGGACTGCATAGACGATCTCCAGCCATTTATTGATGAAGGAATTCCGAAGGAAGAAAGTGAAGGCGGTACAGATTTTTCAGAAGATAATTATATAGAACAAATCAGTGAATTTCTTGCAGGAAACTAAAATACTGGCATAACTGAATCGTATAAAAAAGATATACCCATCCGGTCATTCCGTAATATATGCCCCTGACGGGGCGGACGGACTACCGCCCGATAAGGTGAAAAAGTACAGAACAAAAGTTCGATTTTGGCCTGTGCTTTTTTGGACTTATGTGTTATAATGAAAAACCAAATGACTGATACGGTTTTCCCAAAGGGATACTGCGTAATATGACCTGCATTCGTGTAATTGCTATTTTAACGCTTATTCGCCAGCTTTGCAAGCCCACAGGCGATCAGCCGCAGGCCATCGCCGAGCTGGTCAAAGGCTTCAAGGAGGGCAATCAATTCCAGACTTTACTAGGGGTTACGGGTTCCGGCAAGACATTTACGATGGCGAATGTCATTCAGGAATTGCAGAAGCCGACGCTGGTCATCGCCCATAACAAGACACTTGCGGCGCAGCTGTACGGAGAATGCAAGGAGATGTTCCCTGAGAACGCGGTGGAGTATTTTTTGTCCTACAACGATTAGATAATAATGACACTATATATGGTTTGGAAATTGGATGGAAAATACAATATATGGTAAATGAATGGACAATTTGAGTTTGCATGGACTATGCGGACAGACAGACCGAGTAACCAAAATTTGTGTAAGGGAAAAGCGGTGTTACAGAATGAAAAATCTGCAGGAAGGATTTTAATCCGCTGATTCGTTGTGGTGATGCAGGGCATCGCTAATGTTTTGGGACGGCAGGAAATTTTGCGGTTGAGGGAAAATGCTGAATATGATATGATGAGGTTGTAGATTTGAAAGGTGTTTGTAATAAAGAAACATTTTTACTTGTTAGAAAATAGGTGAAAAATATGGTTTATAATGTATAGAAACTGCCAGGTTCGACATATTCATAAAAATTAAAGTCAGGAATGAGGTGGTATGATGTCAACGTTAAAAATGGAATTTATGGAAACCATAGAAGGGTTATCAGATGACACTATGCGGATTTTGTTAGAAGTGGTAAAGCAGGTTGTGCTTCCATTGGATCATAAAGAGAGTGTCGGAAGTTCGTCTGAACACCAGAGCAAGCCACGCAGGATGGGCAGCCTGAAAGGGCAGAGGCTTATTGCAGAGGGATATGATATAGATGAAAGCAACGATGAAATTGCAAAAATGTTTGGGGTAGAATGATGATGATGGAAGTCTGGCTGATTTCCTTGCTGTCAGACTGGAAAAATATTGTGAAAGGATAAAAGAACATGCAGAAAAAGACACCTGATTACGATAATGTGTTTAAGACCATGAAGAGCAAACACAAGAGATTATTCATATCCGTAATCAATGACATTTTTGGTAAAGAATATCCGTTGGATGCAAAAGTAGAGGTTTTGCCGTCGGAAGGGTACCTGACTGAGAGTGAGACGGCAGACGGAAGCAAAGAAATAGAGGAGCAGATTTCGGATTTTCTGATTAAAATAGGAAGTGAAGTTTACTTATTGGAGTGCCAGAGTTATGATGATGGCTCTATGGCGATCCGGATTGCGGAATATGCTTTCATCGTCGCCAGGCAGTTCGCAACGTGGGATATCGGGCATGCGACCATTCCCATGCCGAGGTTTTCCGTAATCTATGTTAAGCGGACGGAAAGAACACCGAAAAGCACAACTATTACTTTCAAGTTTCCAGACGGACAGGAAGTGAATTATGAATCAGAAAACGTAATCATTGAGGAATTTACGAAGGAATACATTGTGGAAAAGAGGCTGTTCCCTTACATTCCGTTTTATATTGCAAGGTATGAGAAGGAAATAGCATCTGAAGGAAATATAGAAAATGCGGTAAGCGACCTGGAATATTTCAGGGATGAAATGATCCGCTTATATCAGACAGGGGAACTATCCGATGAAGAGCTGTTAGACTTAATGGGATTTGTAAACACCATTATCACGCATATCACAAATGGGAATAAAATGAAGAAAGGTTGGTGAATGTTATGGGAGGAACAGTAATCGAGACTGAATCAGAGAGGTTGCGTCGCGAAGGTATCAACCAGGGAAAAGCGCAGTTGCTTATTGAAATGGGGCAAAAAGAAGGACTTGATGATACGATGATTTTGAAAAGGATGCAGGAATGGATAGGTTTGTCCTTAGAACAGGCGGCCGATTATTTAGAGCAGTACGGAAAGCTGCCTGTATAGATTTATGAAGATGGGCAATAATGCCATATAAAAATAACATAAATAACGAAATGGCCGTGAGGGTATTCTATCTCTATTTTGGATGGAATGCCCTTATTTTGCGTCCAAAATGGAGAAGGAGAACAAAAAGATTGGAGAAATATCATGCTTTTTGATAGCAGCTCAAAATGAAGGGAGGTCAGACAGTCTATGAAAAACGGAAAAGAAGGATGGTGGAAAAGATTTTGCGGATTTCGGAAATCAAAAAAGAAGGGAAAAGAACCATCAAATCGGATGGATGAAATTTCAAACCTAACTGATTCAGAAGAAAAATCTGAATATATATTCACAGATTCGGATGGTAATGTAATCGTGCCAAATGGTAGGAAGACGATGGAGATTATGCATCTGGGTTATAGGGAGCATTTAAAAGAAGAAGGTTTTTGAATATTGCTAAAAGCATATCCGGGGTATTCCATGAAGTTATATGGGATGCCCTTATTTTATGCAGAAATCAAAAGGAAGGAGATTTTTATGTGTGATTTTAAGGTGCTGCATTTGAAATTTGTAGGAATGGATTCGTGGGACAGGCCTGTTTATAAGGATGATAGTGGAACGCTATGGAAAGATGTAGATCCGAGAGCAGGAGTGAAACCGAATTTATGTACTTCGGTAAATAATGAGTTTGACGGTGAGCCGGATACAGGCATGAAGTATTTGGGGAAGTACCGGGGTGTGACGGTTGCCTTTGAGCCGGAACGAATTGTGTGGTAATAGGAAGGAGGATGCGGACATGGCAAGGAAAAGATCGATGACAACGGAAGAACTTTTCAACAGGATAAATGGTATTTTGAAGGAGAAAGGCAAGCTGCCGGATATTCTGGATTACGGACTGGCAACACATAACCCGGTGCCAATCACAAACTACGAGTATGGATTGAAAAATAAACTGGATTACGGAGGAAATGAAGGGCGCACAACGTCCGGTGGACGTTGGCTTTGCGCGGACCGAAGCGGAGCGGAGACCTATCTGGATTTGTGGATTGAATATACTGCAGACGGGAAAAGATGCGTAAGTGGTCTTGGTACTTTCAAGACTTTGCGGACGGATGACAAGGCTATGCATATTATGGCAGCCCTGTCAGCGGATTTCATCATAGATGAGTATGCCTATGTCAACGCGAATTTAGATGACTTCACATGGGGCGCACGACATCCGGGGGATGTCGGCTCTGCGCTGACCGGAGTGGAACGGAGAGGCGTAGATGTCCATGTGATTGAGGGATCAGGGGAGAAAAGCAAATGGGGATATTCCTGCGGGACGATGGAAGCGGCCCTGAAAAGAAAGGACGAACTGCTGATGAAATACAATAAAGTTATTGTCAGGGATAATGCGACAAGGAAAGAAAAAATCTATGAGAACGGGGGATGAATATGTCTGTAAAAACGCATAATAATACTGCAAAAATAGATTGCAGGTGGGCAATCGGGCTACTCTTTGCGTAAGGGATTGCCTATGTTACTAAAATAGAGAACTACCCCAAAAATGTTTTTATTGGGAATCGGGAAAAGAGCTTCTCTATTTTGAAAGCAAGAGAACTGCGGATGATTATGCTTTTGGCATGCTCCTGAATGGCTATCCTGCTGTAGTTATGGAAGTGCCAAAGGCAATCATAATAAACAATACAAAAATCAAGGAATCCTAAAGGATACCTGTATGGCGTGAAAAACCGCCATAAAAAACGAAAGGAGCGTGAAAACAATGCAGAAAGTTCAAAGAAATCAAAAGAATGAAGATGCAAAAAAGGTTGTAATGCTTGTGGCAAAGCTGAACCAGTACCGCAACGAATATTACAACAAAGCAAAACCAAGCGTGTCGGATGCGGTCTACGATCATCTTTTTGATGGACTGCAGAAGCTGGAAAAGAAGACAGGCATCATCCTGAGCAATTCGCCAACGCAGACTGTTGGCTATACTCCGGTAAGCGCATTGGAGAAAGTAAGGCATCCGATCCCGCTGTTAAGCCTGGACAAGACGAAGCAGACAGAGGAACTGCTGCAGATGGCGGCGAAGGCGCCGGCTTTGCTGATGCTGAAACTGGATGGACTTACAATCAAGCTTTGTTATGAAAACGGTCAGCTTGTGGAGGCGTCTACAAGAGGGGGCGGGGATATTGGAGAGGTAATCACCCACAATATCCCCGCTTTTTATAATGTGCCGACGAGAATACCGCAAAAAGGGCGGCTTGTTATTACGGGTGAGGGCTTTATCCATAAGGATGATTTTGAAAAAATGAAAGGAGGGATTTCGGGGAAGGCCGATAAGGAAATCTGCAATGCAAGGAACCTCGCTTCCGGTTCGATCCAGTTATTAAATCCGGCGGCCTGTAAGGAACGCCATGTGTATTTTTATGCCTTCAATATTTTAGAGGGAATGGGTGATTTCGGGAAAATTGCTTACAGCCGGGGAGCTTGGCTTTGCTGTCTGTCCCTTTACATTCCTGCCGGAACATGTAACCCTCCGGGAGATGGAGGACCGGATTGGCTGTTTAAAGACGTTTGCAGAGGATAGTCAGATTCCGATTGACGGCATGGTTCTCAGGTATGACAGCCTTTCCTATTCAAAGGGATGTGGGAGAACCGGACACCATTACAAGGACGGCATTGCCTATGAATTTGAGGATAACACTTACGAAACGGTATTCCGCAGCATTGAATGGGGGCCGGGACGTTCCGGGGAGATTGCGCCTGTGGCAGTATTTGACACGGTGGAGATTGACGGCTGCATGGTATCGAGGGCGAGCCTGTATAACCTGTCATTTATCAGGAATTTGGAGTTTCATCCTGGATGCCGGGTGCTTGTTTCCAAGAGGAAAATGATCATCTCGCATATTGAGGAAAATCTCGACTGGGGGCATTACAGCGGGGCTTTGATACCGAAGAAATGCCCGTGCTGTGGGAAATCGACAAGGGTATTTTCGAGAACCGGGGACAGGGGAAGGCTGATTAAAACTCTGCATTGTGACAATGCGGAGTGCAGCAGCCAGATTCTGCACAAGTATGCAGCATCTTAGAATGGAGGCGGTTTGAATGAGTGGAATATTCCATGACGGTCATTGGTACGGGAATACGGATATGGTGTGCAAACGCTGTGGAAATCCGGTCTATCAGCCGGAACATGCAGAATACAGTTACCAGTGTTTCCATTGTGAGGTGGATTTATATTCTTTTGAGGTAACGGAGCGGGATGGTTTCTTTCTTCCGAAGGTGGCAGTTGCCCGTCCGGTAAATGGCATTACCCTTAACGAGGGGTTGGAATATCTGCTAGACGGGAATAGGGAAGTCCGTATATTTAACAACCAGCCGGAAGCGGAAGCATTTCTGTTGGCGAATGGTTTTATAAGGGAAGACCTGGTATTTTTATATTTTGTGGAGGTGGCAGATGATGGATTACAGGTTGATGGCGGAGAAAGCTGAATATGCCCTGATCCAAAGAGGGAGCAGAATGTAGGAGTATGCC
The DNA here is from genome assembly GCA_910585825.1 of uncultured Lachnospiraceae bacterium. Lineage (GTDB taxonomy): Bacteria > Bacillota > Clostridia > Lachnospirales > Lachnospiraceae > Roseburia_B. The sequence goes on from CAJUEY010000037.1 coordinate 17,127, forward strand.
GTGGTGAACGGTCTGGATCGGGATAAAGGGGAATGGAATTATACCTGCAGCTACTATGGGGTTGGAAAATACTCAAAGTTATTAGAGGAAGAAACCCTGTTCAAAGCCCTTGATGATTTCAGGGCAAGAACAGACAGGGATTACATTTCGCATGAGAGGCTTTTGGAGGTTGCCACACTTATGAAAGATGGCTTGCTGGAAGATGACGCGGATGAAGCCTATGAGTATATGCACAGTACAGTGGAATTATCCGAGAACGAAGCGGAGGTTTTGGGGCTTTATATGGATAAATATAGAAAAAATTGAAAGAATGGAGGTAGGAACAGGATGGATACGGAACAGTTTTACCCGACACCAAAAGAACTGCTTGAAAAGATTTTTAAAGATACGGACTGGAAGACGGTAAGCTCTATTTTGGAGCCGTCTGCCGGAAATGGCGATATTTGTGATTATATTATAGATGTAGCAGACAAATATCCTTACTATAACAGGAGCCTTGATATTGACTGCATTGAGATCAATGAGAACAGGCGGGCAACCTTAAAGGGGAAGAATTACCGCGTCATTTATGATGACTTTCTTAGATTCCAGACATACAAGCAGTATGACCTGATTGCCATGAACCCGCCTTTTGCGGATGGGGAGAGGCATCTTCTGAAAGCGCTGGAAATGCAGAAAAACGGCGGCTGTGTCATGTGCATACTGAACGCTGAAACACTGAAAAACTCGTACACAAAAGAGAGGAAGCTCCTTGTGCGCAAGCTGGAGGAACTGGGTGCGGCGGTTGAATATTACCAGTCAGCTTTTACCCATGCCCAAATCCGGACGGATGTGGAAGTCGCTGTCATCAAGGTAAGCATACCGCAGGCAGAAGATGTGTCCTATATCATTGGACAGTTAAGGAAATCGAAAAAGTATGCAGAGAAAGAAGCAGATTATGTTCATACGGATGTAGCAGTAAATGACATTGTTGAGGCGATTGTGATGCAGTGCGAGATGGAAATGGATGCCGGGATCAGGCTTATCCGTGAATACTGGGGAATGAAGCCGGATATCATGGATTCCTTTGATTCCGATGGATACAAAAGCCCGATTATCACAATGAAAGTCGGACAGCATGACGCATCCATTAACTGGTATGTGACAGCGGTAAGGAGAAAATACTGGTCTGCGTTATTCAGAAACCCCAAATTTATACGGGGGATGACATCAGAGATGCAGGGCAGCTATCTGGCGAAAGTGAACGAACTGGAAAAATATGATTTCAACAGATACAATATCCGGACAATCCAGGTTGAAATGTCAAGGCACATGACCGGGAGCATAGAAAAATGTATCGTGGTTCTGTTTGACGAATTATCTTACCGTTACAGCATGGGGGTGAGAAGAACATCCACTATTTCAACGGCTGGAAAACGAACCAGGCATGGATGATCAACAGGAAAGTGATTATTCCCGTCTATGATGTGTTTTGCAATATCTTCCACAAATTCCGGTACAGCTACAGCGTGGGGCAGAAGCTTTCTGACATTGAGAAGGTGTTTGATTATCTGTCCGGCACAGTATCCGGCAGCTCACCGTTCCCGTATATCTTACGGCAGGCGGAGGACAGGCAGGAATCAAAAAATATTGAGTTCCGGTATTTCATCTGTAATTTCTATAAAAAAGGAACGTGCCACATTATTTTCAAGGACGAGGAACTGCTGAAAAAATTCAATATTTTCGGGGCAAGGCAGAAGGGATGGCTGCCGCCTGCGTATGGAAGAAAAAGTTATCAGAAAATGGATAAGGAGGAGCGCGAGGTGGTGGATTCTTTTGAGGGAAAAGATTCTTATGCTAAAACTTGTTCACGACCGGAATACTATCTGTATGAGCCGAAGGATAAGCAGAATATGCTTGAACTTTTATCAGCGTAAATGGAAGGAGGGTGCAGCATAATGGCGAGATACAGCGCAAGGAAAGAGAGATGGATTCCAATGGAAATAAAGAGAGTGCATGGATATTTCTGTGATCTTCGGATTGACAGGGCTACGGTTCCGGGCTGCTTTGACTTCTGGGAGCTTGCCGATGGTGACAGTGACGGGACGTCATGCCGCTATAAATTCGGGATACTTGTCAATTTTTTCGGTACATTCATTACGACAGAGAGGCTTCCAGTTGATGACTTGGAGTACGGGGAAGGTTATATTAACAGTGAGAATGAATGGGGATTTTTTGACAGTTCCTATTCAGTTTTAGAGATTGAGGAAATGGAAGGGGGCACGAAATCCGGTGGATTTCGGTTTTGCACGGATCCAAATGGAAAGGAGATGGATTCAGTTGGTAAAATTAAGCAGCGGCCAGTATGTAATCGGGTTTGATAACGGCTACCAGTTCGGAAAAACGGCACAGTCCTTATTTGATAATGGCGTTTATGCTATGGGGACAGTGGAGCCGACGGTTAAGGAGCATTCGTTAAAGTATAGCAGAAAATATTATAAGGTCGGGGAGGGCAGGGCTGCTATTACAGAGGACAAGGTATCCGATGAAAACGCAAGGCTGCTCACGATGGTTGCCATAGCAAAAGAGCTTGGAGCCGAGGGGATACGGAAAGCGGAGGTCATTCTTGCCGTGGGGCTTCCGTTCTCTGATTATGGCAGGGAGAAGAAAGCTCTTTTGGAGTATTATGGGCAGAAACCGACGCTGAAATATGAGTATGAGGGAATCCGGTATGATGTGACAATCAGCCGGATTTATGTATTCCCGCAGTGCTATTCCGCAATCGCTCCAGGGCTCGCAAATATGAAAGGGAATTATTTGGTCGTGGATATCGGGAGCAAGACAACGGATGTGCTGCTGTTTAAAAATGGGATGCCAGTCGAACGGAGAACCATCACGGTTGAAAAAGCTATGGTAAAGTGGATGAAGCAGATTCAGTATGGAAAGAATGTGCCGGAGAGCGAAATCCTGAAAATTGTCTTAAAGAAAGACAGCTTTCTTCCGAGAAACCAGGTAAACCATGTGAGGGAAACGTTGAGAGAATTGATTCACGGACTGGATCTGGAACTAATGGAGAGGGAATTTGACCTGCAATATACAAATGTTATTTATGTCGGAGGCGGCGCTGTGGCGGTGAAGAATTTTTCCGAACCGCGGACGAATGTAGCTTTTGATACGGACATCTACGCCAATGCGAAAGGCTATGAATTTCTTGCCATGCAGATGTTACGGAAGACAGGGGCAGCGTGATATGGGGGATAAGAATGTGGCAACGGTGCGGTTCCATACGGAAGGGGTGGAAGCGGAGCTGTATGGCAGGATTATGGAGGGAAAGAAGGAGGCGGGGGTTTCTGTTCCGGATTATATCAAGCAGATTTTAAAGGAATATTTTGAAAACAAAGACCGGGAGGACAGCCGGAATGAATGGATTGAACAGTTTGGCTGGGAAATAGCCAGGGTTGTGGAGCAGGCGGTCAGGAACTGTATCAGCGGGGGCAATGTGAATGCTATGGGAACAGGCACAGCGCTCATAGCAGATGCGGAAGCGGTAGGGTTGCCGGAGCAAAGCGAAGAAATACCGGAGGGTGCATTGGATTTCCTAGATGGGATGGAATAATGCACCTTCCGGGGAAAGGGTGTATCCGTTGCGGATATGCTTTTTTTTCTATGTTCCGGGGGACGTGCTACAAAAATGTAGCAGATAACGCAAAAAATAACTGCCTGCTACAAATTTGCAGCAGACGTAATTTCAGTATAATTTTTAAATGCTGATTTTTTGAAGAGACTGTTTTCAGGGCAGAAAGCGGAGACGCAGCCGTGGAGAAAAAATGTTATTCTCCCCAATAATCTTCGGTTTCCTGTGTCGTTGTTTTAACACCAAATAATTTCCACATAAAATCTTCTCTCTCATGAAAGATATCTGTGATCCGCACTGTATTTTCCTCGATCCGGTAAAAAGAATAATTATGCTGTACATACAGCATCCGGTAGTCACAGGGTATCCCTATAAGATTTTCTACAGACGGGCCTTTGTCTTCAAACTGTTGCAGAGTACGAAATTCCTTTATCATTTCCCGGATTACGGTGTCTGCTTTTTCAGAGCCGTATCTGGCGGAAACATCCTGCTTTATTTCGTGCAATTTTTCAATCGCATCCGGAGAGTATATTAATTTTTTCAATCAGATACCCCCAGTTCCTTCTCCGCTTCCTCTGCAGAAATCCATCCCTCTTTGTCTGCCCGTTCCTCTGCTTTTCTTAGTTCGGACACTAAGGTATAAGCCGCCCGATAGCGGTCAAGCTCATCAATCTCTGCCATGGTAAGGATTCCATACTCGCCATGACCGTTTCGTGTAAGATAAACCCTGTTTGATGCATCTACCTGTTTTAATACTTCTGTGTAATTCCGTAAATCTGATATTGGCTTAATATTGGGCATGTCGATCAACTCCTTTGTTCCATTATATACAATATAGGATACCCTTGCAAGCAAATTCGCATGTGAATTTACTTGCGTAAAATACCCAAAGAATAGTTGTTGGTAGTAAGCCCCGAAAATAATCCAATCATGTTTCGTGTTGAAAATGGCTGCTTTTGAGAATATAATGTATAAAGGTGTTGAATATAGTATGGAGATTGCAAGCAGATCAGACTTGAACATATTTTGCCACAGAATCCGTCAGCAGGGAATGAGCGGACGAATGATTTTACAGAAGAGGAAAGATATGAGTGGACGGACAAAATTGGGAATTTGGCACTGATTTCAAGACGGGAAAACACCTTTCAGGAGAATTTGGATTTTACAGATAAGATGAAAAGATATTTTGAAAAAAATATAGAAGTATTTCCAAATTCCATCCGGATATTTAAGGAATATACTTCATGGAAGCTTTTGGAACTGAAGCAAAACTATGATGAGGCGGTAAATAAACTTATGGGAGTTTACCGTTGATATTGCCGGATAACTGGAATGGATTATTTTGTGGAATAAAAACGGGAGAAATAAAAAATGATAGCGGAGATTCACCATAAGGTATTCAGCAATCTTGAGGATGAGCTGACGGGCAATTTTTTTGGCATAATGAGATACATTCCGTTCCAAAGAGGACTGAAACAGATTTATATGAAGTACATACATAGTCTGGATGAGAGCGTTCATGGCCTGATAAGGTCAATACAGACAAATGATTTCGACATAGAGTTTTGGAAACGTTCTGAGCTGGGATATGGGGAAATCGACGCTTATATGGAATTGGACGGGGTGGGAATTGGGATTGAGGTAAAGTATCAAAGTGGTTTGTCCGGAGAAAACCAGCTTGAAAGGGAGGTTTCCATGCTTTCGGAATGGTGCAAATCCGAAGAAAAAATACTGATTCTTGTAGCCGTGGAAAGCGATGCCAGGGAAATATACCAGAGGAATTACCGAAAAGAATGTTTTGCGGATGTCCATCTGGCGTATATCACATGGCAGGATATCCTGTCAGGGCTTGATGAGATCAAGACCGTAAATCAGTTTGAAGATTTGAAGGGGCTGCTGAGAGAAAAGGGTTTTATGTCTTTTGAAGGTTTTCGTGACAATGGGCTTATCATTGATGGGGGTGCGTTTTATGACTTTGGGTGAGAATATCCATAATGCGTTTCTTGTTGTATTTAAGACATTAAAAAGCATAGAAAAGCTGATATCCAGGTGCAGGAACGAGTTTGATATGGAAAAATACCATATGCCGGAAAAGCGTTTTATGCGCTGGAGTTCGGATCAGTCATGGGAGGGATGGATTTACTGGAGCTTTATCCTTCTTTTCCAAAGGAAAGATGACGGCGGGGTTATGGAGAATGGTTGGATTAACGCCCCGGTATATGCGGTGGAAATCAATGTTGATTCGGAAACATGCGATACCCCGAAAGTATATGTGGCGCAAATGGATTTTGGAGACATATCTGACTGGTCGGCTGGCTGTTCCCCGTCAAACCATTCCATGTTTTATGATGCAATCCATGCGGATGGCTGGTATGAAGCGGATGAATCAGAAGATGTTATAACGGTAAGGCCTGCTCCCGGATTTGAGGAAAAAGTTTCGGGACATTTCTGGGGTTTTCAGTCTTTGCGGCGGATGGAAAAAGAACTGACCGAGATAAATCAGGATAATTATAAGACAATGATTTTTGGCACAATAGAAGAATTAGCAGGCGGTGGGGAAGATATGGCATGACACAAAGGGATGGGTGTGCCTTACCAGGGCTGCGGAAGAAGATAGAGTGTTTTTAATCTGGAAGCAACAGACGGGAAATCAGAGATCAATTACAATTCGCAAATGGATTGTTTGGAGGTGCAGGTTATGGCGGACAGTTACAAAGCGGAAGGATCCCTTATTCGTGACTACAATAAACTTTCACAGGAACATAAGGAAAAAGTTTGGAAGTACATAAAAAATCTTATACGGCTGCAAAAAGCGGAGAAAGAAGTTGCGGATAAGCTGTATGAACTGAAAGGCTCCCCGAAAACACAGACAGAGGAATATACTACTGGTGAGATCTTTTGTGATTTTTGTGGAAAGCCACAAAATGAGGCTAACCGTTTGATTGCAGGGCCAGATGTGTATATTTGCGATGAATGCGCAAGGATTTGTGGTGAGATATTGGATGAGGTAGAGGAAGAAGATAAAGGGAATCCTGAAATATAGGAATATTTTTTGGATAGAAAAATGTCATAAATGATGGTTTTGCACTGGAAAAAGTTTGATGATAGGCATTCAGATAATCAACCAGGAAAATAAAACTGACTGAAATATTTTGGATAGCGAGAGCGAGGAGGGATACGAATGGGATATTTCGATGATTCAATTCGATGGCAACAACAAATAGCAGATCAAATGTCCGGACTGAAAATGTCAGGGGTGTTGGATTTAGTTCAAAATACTGCATTTATGGATAATTATAAATCCATCATTTCTGCAACACAGGGAATACGAGACACGTTGGAACCTTTAAGGCATCAATTTGACTACATGAAGAATCTTAATTTGCTATTGCCAAGTATTGAACCGCCATTAACAAGTAATATCAAGTTGAATGCCAACATATTGTCTGATTCGATGCTGGGGAGTTATGAAATGCTTGCGGGAACTGCACAAAGCATAGCAAAAGTTGCAAACATAACAGCACCGTGGATAGAGGAAATGAAGAACATATCTGAAAATCTGCCGGATATGTCTTTGCTTGAAAAGTTAATGAGAGATGTGGTGACACCAACAATACCGGCAATGTCAGCTTTGGAGAATTTGAATCGTATATTGCCCAAATTTCCAATGTCAGGATTAGATGGCGCTCTAAGGACATGGGATGATATTCCAGAAGAATTAGAAGAGGATATTCAAGAAATTATTGCCGGAGATTTCTCTGATACAGATGTTGAAAATTACTCTAAAAGGTGGGCAGAAAAGGGAATAAGGGCATTAAAAACAATTGTAATTACGCTGTTGATAAATCTTTTCTGGGGATATATAGGGCATCGTGCAGAACCATTATACAAGGTAATTGATCAAATTCCTACATTCTTTGAAAGAGCATTAGAATCAAAGCAGACCGAAAACATTCCATCAGGGACAGAAATAACAGTATGGAGTGATGAAACACAGGATTTCGTAGAAGTCAGCTATAAAATAAATGATGAAATTCAGCAGTGTTATATCCAAAGAGAGGTGTTGAATGAGAATACACATAAAATTTCTGATGGTATGCAGATTGAAGAGATTGTTTTTGTTAATTGGTGTGTGGAAGTCATGGCAAAAAATTGGGATGTAGAGGAAGCGGTTGCTTATGACAGAATATACCAGGATACAGAGACATTAGAAAAATTTATATTACCCAATTATGAGGCGCTAAGCACTATGGAGGAGGAAGATGTATTCAAAGAGATAGAGGGATTTTATCAAGAACAGATGAATTTATTAAAAATAAAACGACAAAAAGATACTGAAAAAAATGAGAAAAATGATTAAGGAGAAAAGAAGTGGTAAAACCAATTATAAAAGATATAATGTTTCTGGGCCAGAAGTCGGAACCAGCGACAGCGGATGACAGGCAGATTATTACAGACCTACAGGACACCCTAAAGGCACACCGGGACAGATGTGTCGGCATGGCGGCAAATATGATTGGCTATAAGAAACGTATTATTATTGTCAGCATGGGTTTTGCAGATTTGGTTATGCAAAACCCGGTTATTAAGGCAAAATCGGGGAAATATGAAACAGAGGAAAGCTGTCTTTCACTGACAGGCAGGAGAAAGACAGAACGGTATCAGAATATCGAAGTGAAGTATTTTGATATTTCTTTCAAAAAACAGAAACAGAAATTTTCGGGATATGCAGCACAGATTATCCAACATGAAATGGATCATTTGGAAGGAATTATAATCTAAAGTTCGGCATCTAATTTCCAGAATTTATCAATACTAATATTGCGGTTCGTATTCCGGTGCTTAATCAATATACGTACCCCGTTCCATTGTTTATCCAGTGCATTGCCATTAGTATATCCTTAAAAACCATGATGTTATCATAATCCCATAGCGGTTTGATGGCTGGTTTGGTGTAAGAGGAGGATATTAGAAATGAAACGTGTAAAGAGTGGCAGAAGATCCCGCATGTTTATGGGAAGGCTGTTTGCAGGCATGACAGCGGCGGTGTTTGTTTCATCTTTTGTCGTTCCGGGAAATGCGGGAAGCGTGTATGCAAAGGAATCGGAAACAGATGGTGCAGTATTCAAGGAACCCGAAGTCAGGAGCGTCAACCTTAACATTGACGGGAAGATTGCCGGGCTTGAAAACCCGACTGTGCCGGAAAGCACAGAAGCGGAATGGTCCAACGGGACAGGCACATATATTTATTATGCGGGCATAGGGAGGAGCAGGCTGCTTGATGCAGATGCAACAGATTTCAGCAGGGATGGGGAACACAGCCTGTTTGCGGTCAGTGATGGACAAGTAAACCGTGATATATTCTGTATGGACAAGGAAACTGACAACGGGCAGAAATGTGCAAATGACTGGAAATACAGCGACATGTATCTGTATCTCAATGGAGAAACGGGGATAGAAAGTCCATACACTTATTACCCGGATCATATTGCAGGAAAGCTGTTTAGCAGGGCGCAGATGGCGGCCATTATCAACAATTATAATGAAAGCCATAAAGAATGGGAAGAAACATCCGGCGAACTGGGATATGCGAGGCTGGACGGGGAGAAACTGTTCCTGCTGGATGCGAGGGAAATTGAGCATGAAGGATATGGGTTCAGCCATACGCACGAAGGCTCTAAAAGCTAGTTTTTCCGCAATGGAGGGGCGTGCCTCCGTTCCCCCCCTCGCTTGCTGATGACATGAAAACAGGGATTATGCGGGCCAATGCGTCAGATAATTTGAAAAGTGACGTGACAACCTGGGATGTGCGGGACAATGCAGGAGTGGTTTACCCGGCATGCAACATCAGGATTGCTTCTGTTTTCTATACAGCTTATAAGGAAGATGATGTCCCGGCAGATACGAACCTTGAGGTGAAGGAACATTTCCGCAGGACAGAGGAAAAAGGGGACTGCAATGAATGGACGGTTTCTGTATTTGACGGCAATGAAGACTTCCGTGCAGAGCGCAATGGCTTTTTTGGGACGGTAAAGCCGGGAGAATATGTTTATATCCGGGTTACGGATAAAGGAAACGCAGGCGAAGGCGTCCAATATGACCGCATTTCTGCAATGCTGGTGGATGAATCCGGAACCGTTGCCGCTTACGGAAAGATAGGAAGCATAGAACAGTCGCTGTTCGTGACGCAGATTCCAACGGATCTAAAAAGTTGAAAATATACGCTCAAGATATTTGCTGAGGATATGCTGTATGAGAAGAAAATGGATGGGGACTCGAAAACTCCTGCCGGATCTGTCGTAAGCAATACGGCGGATATTGGAATTGAGGTTGACAGCAGGGATAAGACGGATGTCATGTTCCGGTCTGCTCCGGGACCGGTTGTTTATTCCGGTGAGCCGCTTGCAATTCCGGGAGAGGAAAGCCTGAATATTATGAACGCCCGCTATGAAGATATAGAATTTAGCTGGTATAAGGACGGCGTGAATGGAGAAAAACGGATACAGGAAGCCCCGAAGGATGTGAGGACTTATTATCTGAAAGCGGACATATCTGAAACAGAAGAACGGCAGGCCTCCAGTGTGGTAAACGGTCCTTTTACGATTACGCCAAAGACAATTACTCCGTATATAGAAGGAAACATATCAAAAACCTATGACGGTTCTGATTCCATAGAAGGCGGGAACAGCACACTTTCCATCCGGCTGGATGGCGCCATAGAGAGTGACAAGGTATCCGCTGATGGTAAGATCAGATATGCGGATTCAGAAATCGGCACGAATAAATCCATCATTGCAGAAGATATAGAGATTATTGGAGAGGACAAGGACAATTATATCCTGTCTTCAACAACGGCTACCGCAGATATAGGAACTATAGGGAAGAAAGAATATCCCTTCAATATCCCCCCAGAGCGAGATGAGACCGCTGAAAAAGTAGATACCACCGCTTATATTTGGTATAATGTAATTATCAAATACAGGCGGTGGTATCATGGTTGAGCAACAGCAGAAGTTAGTATTGAGTCCATATATGGACATATATGAATTAGTCATTCCCAAAGACAACCTGCTCCGGCAGATGAAAGAACTGGTGGATTTTGGGTTTATTTATGAAGAGCTTATTGATAAATACTGTCTTGATAATGGACGGAATGCAGTTCCGCCTGTCAGGATGTTCAAATACCTGCTCCTGAAATCTATTTATGACTTATCTGATATTGACGTTGTAGAACGTTCCAAATATGATATGTCCTTCAAATACT
>CAJUEY010000038.1 GCA_910585825.1 uncultured Lachnospiraceae bacterium
ATATTGTGGAAGCCGGAGCATACAGAAACAGCATGAATAAATTTAATGAGCATGGTTTTGCTTCTGCAGTGGAGTATATTGCTTTACGCCGGGCAGAATTACAAGCAGAGTATGAAAAGCATAAAAGACAGGTGGAAATTATGCTTGAACAGAGAAAGCGCGTCTGTAAATAGCGGTTAAATGTAAATTGTAACTCTGTTGTAACACCATGTAGAGCCGGAAAGCCTTTATTTTCAATGGTACGCAGTTCTCCAAGAGATAGTTCAAGACAATATTGCAAAAGAGAGGCATACCCCGGAAACAATTTGTTTCTGGGATTTTCTTGTGTTTTAAAATCATATATCTCAAAAATGGATTCATAAATTATGTAACTGGCAGCAGGAGCATTAAGTGTGAAAAGATCTCTAAGGTTTGGCAGATAACTGGAAAGACACATAAGAAATAAAAACTGTAGAACGTAAGAAAATATGACAAAATACGACATGACAATCGTATTGTGAAACTTTAGCGAGTGAAAGGGTGGTGTTTCTGTTCTAAAAAGAAAATAAAACCAGTGCAAAAAGCATGGATTTGTGATAAAATGATGCTGCAGTGAGAAACAGAGAATTTTATAAACGAATTTTTTATGGTAGATGGGACATTTTCGCCAGATATGCGGAAGGATGTCCTTTTTGAAATTGTTTTGTAGTACAGGAAAATATCTAAAGCCACAAAGGCAATAGAAACGGAACGAAACACAAAGAAAGAATGATGTGAAACGGCGCCGGACAGGAGGTCATATGATTCAGGACATTACACCCCATAAATATGATGTGACATATCAGACAGCAGACGCAAAGGAAACGGATATTCTGCTGATTTACCAAAACGACAGCTTATTGTGCTGCATGGAGGACAATAAAATTACATATCCGTCTGTAAAAGAAATCGCAGAAACATTTCCGGACGTATATATAAAAGCCAGATTTCTCTTTTGTATAGATGAACAAAATTATTTTGAACTGGCGCAGGCAGAATTGTCGGAATTTGGAAAATGGCGCTACATTTCCAGAGAGAAGCTTCGTAATGTACGCCCTATTTGGAAAGTATTTGCAGGAATTACAGGATTCCAGCTGCACAAATGGTATATAGAACACCGATTTTGCGGTCATTGCGGAAGCAGAATGCAGGAGACGGAGAAAGAACGCGCCCTTGAATGCCTGAATTGCAAAAAGAGAATCTATCCTGTAATCTGCCCAAGCGTTATTGTGGGGATTATCAACGGAGATAAGATTTTAATGACAAAATATGCCGACAGCCACAGCCGTTACAGAAAATATGCCCTTGTGGCAGGCTATGTGGAAACCGGAGAAAGTTTAGAGGATGCAGTGCGTCGGGAAGTTATGGAAGAAGTCGGCCTGCATGTGAAAAATATCCGCTATTACAAAAGCCAGCCGTGGTCTTTTACAGACGCCCTGCTGGTGGGGTTTTTCTGTGAGGTGGACGGTGATACCGGGATTACGATGGATGAAGAGGAATTGTCCGCTGCAGAATGGTTTGACAGAAAACATCTTCCCACAGAACATTCTGAGGCTGAAATCAGCCTGACAGGAGAGATGATAGAGGCGTTTTGGAACGGATATGAAATAGCAGATGAATAAAGTGTGAACATTTAAAAAAAGGTGGCGGATCATTTGTTTTAGCGTTATACTAAAAAGAACGATGCAAAATAGAAAGATGCACAATAATCGGGAAAGGATAAAAATATGTCAAAAGAAAGTGCAATAGAAAAAAGACGAGAAGAGGAGTCTGCAGTAAAAGAAGTGCTCAGCTGGGTTATTACAATTGCGCTTGCCGTAGTAGCGGCGCTGTTTATTAAGAATTATGTGATTATCAATGCCAATATCCCTTCAGGATCTATGGAAAATACAATTATGACAGGGGATCGCCTCTTTGGAAACCGTCTGGCATATGTTAGAAAATCTCCGGCGAGGGGAGATATTATGATATTTAAGTTTCCCGATGACGAAACAGAGAATTATGTAAAACGCGTCATCGGCCTTCCGGGAGAAACGGTAGAGATTCGTGATGCCCAAATTTATATCAATGGTTCGCAGGTTCCTCTGGAAGAAGATTATTTGAAAGAAGAATGGACAACAGCTACAGGACCGTATCATTTTGAGGTGCCGCAGGATTCCTATCTGGTTTTGGGAGACAATCGAAACAATTCCTGGGATGCAAGATATTGGGAACATCCTTATGTGACAAAAGATGAAATACTGGGCAAAGCGGTATTTCGTTATTATCCCATTAAGGAGGCGGGTTCTTTATATTGATATGGTAAGATTTTTGGAAAAGTTTTTTATAAAAGAAAATGAATCCCCCGCGAAACAGCGGCAGTCTTATGGAATGCTCTGTGGAACAGTGGGGATTCTTTTCAATATCCTGTTGTTTGCGGGCAAGTTTATGGCGGGCAGTATCAGCAGTTCCATTGCCATTACGGCAGATGCATTTAATAACCTATCGGATGCAGGCTCTTCTGCTGTGACGCTTGTCGGTTTTAAAATGGCCGGCTCAAGGCCGGATACCGAGCATCCCTTTGGACATGGAAGAATCGAATATCTTGCAGGACTCATTGTTTCCGCGGCGATACTGATCATGGCATTTGAACTGATTAGAGATTCTGTTATTAAAGTTCTGCATCCTGCAGAAACAGAATTTTCCCGGATTGCAGTTGTGATTTTGGTGATTTCCATACTGGTAAAATTATATATGGCGTCTTATAACCGCCGGATTGGAGCCAAACTGGATTCAGCGGCAATGAAAGCAGCGGCAACAGACAGCTTAAGCGACGCCCTGGCAACAACGGTTGTGTTAACGGCGACGGTTATTGGACATTTTTGGAAGATTCATATAGATGGATACTGCGGCGTGCTGGTAGGGCTATTCATTTTCTATGCCGGAATTTCCGCGGGGAGAGACACTTTAAATCCATTGTTGGGACAGCAGCCGGGAGAGGAATTTGTAAATGATATTTACCGGCTTGTAATGGCGCATGAGGGCGTACTTGGAATTCATGATTTGATTGTACATGATTATGGGCCGGGGCGACAGATGATTTCTCTTCATGCAGAAGTGGCCGCGGATGAAGATATATTGGAGATTCATGATTTGATTGACAGAATTGAAATTGAGCTGAAACAGACGCTCTATTGTGAAGCTGTGATACATATGGACCCTGTGGTCGCAGATGAGCAGACGGAGAATATGCGCAGCCTTCTAAGAGAAATGGTGCATCAGCTGGGAGACGGGTTTTCCATGCATGATTTTCGCATGGTTCCGGGGAAAACGCATACAAATCTGATTTTTGACGTAGTGGTGCCTTTTGAATATAAACACAGTGATGAAGAGGTAATCGCACTGCTGGAAGAAAATGTAAAAGAAAAAATAAAAGGAAATTATTTTTTAAAAGTACAAATTGACAGAGCCTGTGTAAAATATGAGGCTGGCTAAGCTTATATTTCCTGTGGACTTTGTAACAGCGCAGAACTCTGGGCTGAAAGATAGAATGAGGTGAAATCGTGATAAAAAATCTGCTGTTTATTCAGGGCATTTATGATACCATAGATTTGTTCATAACAGCATTTGCAGATGCTTTCCGCTGCCTGGGCTGTGTCTGTCATGTGATTGATATCCGGGACAAAGAAAATGCGATGCTTAAGTTAAAGCGTCTGTTGGAAGACGTTGGAATTGATGGAGTAGTCACATTTAACAATATTGGTTATGATTTGTCTTTTGCGGAAGGGAAAAATATCTGGGAAGAAAAACAGATTCCCTATTTTAATATATTAATGGATCATCCCTTTCATTATGCCAATCCTCTGAAACATGCGCCTGAGACGTCTGTCGTATTTTGCACAGACCGAAATCATGTTGCGTTTTTAAAGCGTTTTTATCCTGATTTAAAACAGGTTGATTTTATGCCTCATGCAGGTATGGAGGCGGACATCAGTGAATACGCCAGTGCGGGAACCTGTCATTTGTGCCTGCAGGGAAACGCATATCATCCATTGATGGAAGAGCGTTCCATAGATGTCCTTTATGCGGGAGGGCTTTCCAAATATGTGGCGGAAGGACTGATCCCGGATTTGGGAGAGATTACAGAATTTGATGCATTCACGGCGACCAGAGAAATTCTTTCTGATTTGATTCGTCATCCCTATAAAACAACAGAATCAGCGCTGGAAGAGTATCTGCTGTCCATAGGAAAACAGTACGAAGAGAAAGAATTAAATCACTGGATTACGGAACTGCGGTTTATAGATTCCTATGCCGTTTCCTTTTATCGGGAAGAGGCGGTGCGCTGTCTGGTAGAAAGCGGCATAAAAGTGACTGTATTTGGCGGAGGCTGGGACAGATGCGACTGGACGGAAAATCCTAATTTTATATATGGGGGGAAGATTTTAGCGCCCCAGGTGCTGGAATTGATGAATCACAGTAAAATTGTATTAAATACGATGACATGGTACAAAAATGGAATCCATGACCGCATCATCAATGGAATGCTGGCAAAATCTCTGGTTATTACAGACGAATCCGAGTATTTAAATGAGAACTTTGGAAAAAGCGGGGAGAAACTGGAGATGTTTTCTCTGCTTAAAATGCAGGAATTGCCGGAGATGACGGCAGATCTGCTGCAGAATTCCCAAAGGATGACAGAAATAGCGGAAAAGGGCTATCAATATGCAAAAAAACATCATACATGGAAACAGAGGGCAGAGTATATTTACAAACAGTATTTATAGAAATTGAGGAAAAACCCATCAAAGGCATTTTTGGATATACAATGGTCAAAAAAGCGGCATGCCTGATTGTCTTTACAGGTATGCCGCCTTTTTTGATTCAATTTAACAAAAGCGATCCAGCATCATTCCGGAATATAAAGAGGAATGATAGGGGGAGGGGAAATTCTCACCCGGTTTTTTGTAAGTTACGATAGTTTTGTTGACATACTGGATCGGATCAATGGAGACATTGTTTGCCCTGGCTGACAAAGAACTCTTAAAAGAATCCAGTACGGAAAAAACACCATTTAACTCGTCGGTATCAATTGTTTCTGACAACAGATCGCGGTCGATAGAGATGGCGCCGTTTTCTTCCACAAGCATACCAATAGATTCCAAATCGTGCCTGTGGGAAAAAGAGATGTTTCTTAAATCGTGAAGAAGACGATTTCCCAGAGGTCCGTCTGAATAATGCTCTCCGGTTTCAATAAAACCATTGTAAGCATCTACCAGTTCCTGCAGATTATCTGCCACAGCGTCTACGCTGGTTTTAAAACCAATCTGCGCGGGTGTATCTTCAGGACTGATTCCATGGAGTGTTAATTCAAAAACTTTGTTAAAGGTAAAAGTATTTGTATAGGCAGAGTGTTCTTCTCCGTTAAAAACAAAAGAAGAATTCTGCGCCGGAGATGTAATCTGGTGGATTCCAAGAGTATTCATGGAGTCAATGGAGTCCAATGTCGCTTTTGGTTTGATGTCAAACAAAGCTGTTTCGTTTTCGCTAAGACCCGTTTGTTTGGAAGTGAGTTTTAACGCGCTGCGCCCCTTTTCGTCTGTCATTACCTCAGCTGTAAGACCGACGCCGGAAGAGTTAAACAGCCGTGCCAGCTTTTCCTGAATAGAGCGGTTCGTATCTTCCGGATTTACCGTATATTGAAATTCGTAAGAATTAGTAGTTGTGGCAAGATCAAATGAATAGTCGCCAGGTGGAAAATCCAGATCAGAGCTGTCTAAAAAATTACCCAGATTTGTCTGGGGAGCTGCAAGGCTTCGAACCTCAATGTCAAAATTTTGAGAAATGTCTTCATCTGAAGAGCCGCCTATGTAAGACGCAGTGACGATATCCTCATCTGACGAAATAGCTACTTTTTTCTGGAAGGCATTTTTCAGACCTTCTCCGCTGTCAGATAAAGAGGATACGATGTTCTTGATTTGACGGGCATGTTCCTTGATGTCGATTAAAAACATAGGCACCTGCCTGTCATTTCTGATTTTGTACAGAGGAGACTCTTTGTTGATTTTTTGTATGTTGTTGCAGACGCTGCGTAATTCGCTTTTTTTGTGCGTATCATAACGCGAAGTTGCAGAATTACCATACACTCTTAGATAATAATGGTAAGCGCTGTCAATAAAAGCCATGAATCCCTCTCCTTTCTTCCGTGAAATTGTGCAGATGCACCGGGATGACATAAATCCGTTTTTGTCATAAAATACACTGTCTTATGAATTATATCGTAACAGAAGTTCTATAATATTAGAAGGAATCGTAAAAAAATGAAAATTTTTTGAAAATTTACTAAAATCCTTGTGAAAAGCAGAAAAATATGTTATGTTTAAAAAAATATCTTACATAGAAAATGAATGAGAAGGAGGGTGTAATATGACAGTTTCTTCGATGAGCAGCCAATATATGTATCGGGATTATCAGTCCCTTTCCAGTGGAAGACGGATTAACTCTGCAGCAGATGATGCGGCAGGCGCGGCGATTGCACAGAAGCTTCAGAGCCAGGAGAATGGATATGACGTTGCAAACCGCAATGTCGGAACGTCTCAGGATATGCTTAAAATCGCAGACGGAGCATTAGGTTCTATTACAGACAGTCTTCAGAGAATCCGTGAACTTAGCGTTCAGGCTTATAATGGTCTGTATACGGACGCTGACAGAGGTGCAATTCAGGCAGAGATTGACCAGTTGAAACAGTCTATTTCAGATACTGCGTCCTGGACACAGTTTAATACAAAGAATCTTTTGGACGGCACCATGGGAAGTTCTCATGTTGCAGCAGGGCCAAATGGCGACGGAATGGAGCTTCAGATGCCGAACGCCACACTGAAGGCTTTGGGAATAGAAGATTACGATGTATCGTCCGGTAATTTTGACATATCGGTAATTGATGATGCATTAGACAAAGTGCTTTCAGCCAGAAGCGATCTTGGAGCGTCTTCCAATCGCCTGGATCATGTTATGGCATATAATGCCAATGCATCGTATAATTTGACGTCGTCCAGAAGCCGGATAGAAGATCTGGATTATCCCATGGCAGTTTCCGAATTGAAAAAAAAGCAGCTTTTGCAGACATTTAATATGATGATGGAGCGGAAGAGGCTGGAAAATGAAAATGGAAAAGTTCTTCAGTTTTTTAAAAGCTAAAGACAGGATTCATGTAATAGGATGGTAAAGTATGTGCCGATAAATGTTTTCAGGCAGACTGATTGAAAAAAGATAGGTCAATCGCAGGCTATACCGAGAACCGCTATTATTTAAATAGCTGAATAACTGACAAACTAAAGTGTAAAGTCTTTATGGAAGGAGGAAGGCTTTACACTTTTTGCTTCTCGCAGAATGTACAGTTTATGCGTATTTCCGGGCTGGAAATGATTATTTTTATCCTTATATAAGTTTGAAAAAAAGAATTGACGGCTATACAAGATTGTGCTATGATAGAACAGCTTGGAAGTAGGTCTTTTTTTTATGCCTAAATTTCGGGGCATAGAAAACACACAATGAATTTATGGAGGTGGAAGTTGTGCGCACGAGGATTACATTGGCATGCACAGAATGCAAACAGCGTAATTACAACACAAAAAAGGACAAGAAAACTCATCCGGACAGAATGGAACTGAAAAAGTATTGCAGATTCTGCAGAAAGCATACTTTACACAAAGAAACCAAATAATCCGGAAAGGGTAAAGGAGTGGAATTATGGCAGATAACGCGAAAGTAGACAAAGCTCCTAAGACGAGCTGGTTCGAAGGTTTAAAAGCCGAGTTCGGCAAAATTGTCTGGCCGGCAAAAGAGCCACTTGCAAAGCAGACCGCAGCTGTAATCGCTGTATCAGTTGTCGTAGGTCTGATTATCACAATACTGGATACCTTTATTCAGTATGGTATTGATTTCCTGGTAAATTTATAATGGAGGCGTTTTATGGCAGAAGCACACTGGTATGTTGTTCATACCTATTCCGGTTATGAGAATAAGGTAAAAGCGAACATTGACAAAACAATTGAAAACAGACATTTAGAGGATCAGATTCTGGAAGTAAGAGTTCCGATGCAGGATGTTTTTGAGATGAAGAACGGTGCAAAAAAGCAGGTTTCTAAAAAAATGTTTCCGGGGTATGTACTCATTAATATGGTTATGAATGATGATACCTGGTATGTTGTCAGAAACACGAGAGGCGTTACGGGGTTTGTCGGACCGGGATCGAAACCGGTGCCATTGACAGACGAAGAAATGATGCCGCTGGGAATCAAGAAAGAAAACATTGTGGTTGATTTTGATGAAGGAGATACGATCGTAGTAACCGGAGGCGTCTGGAAAGATACCATTGGGGTTATTCAGACGATGAATCACGGAAAGCAGATTGTCACGATCAATGTTGAATTATTCGGCCGCGAAACGCCGGTGGAAATTAGTTTCGCAGAAGTTAAAAAAATGAACTAAGGAGGTTAATTCCAAATGGCAAAGAAAGTTGAAGGATATATTAAGTTACAGATTCCTGCTGGAAAGGCGACACCTGCTCCTCCAGTCGGACCTGCATTAGGACAGCATGGCGTCAACATCGTTGAATTTACCAAGCAGTTTAATGCAAGAACTGCAGATCAGGGAGATTTGATTATCCCTGTTGTGATCACAGTATATGCAGACAGAAGTTTTAGTTTTGTAACAAAGACGCCGCCTGCTCCGGTACTGATCAAAAAAGCCTGCAATATCAAATCCGGTTCCGCAGAACCAAACAGAACAAAGGTTGCAACTATTTCCAAAGCAAAGGTTCAGGAAATTGCAGAAATGAAAATGCCGGATTTAAATGCAGCGTCATTAGAGGCAGCCATGAGCATGATTGCCGGAACGGCAAGGTCCATGGGTGTAACCGTAGAAGAGTAAAAATTCTGCTGTAGGATGCAGCGATCCTGCGGCAGCCGAAACATCGTTACAGTGGAAGGGAGAAAGTCCCCCGCTAATACCACAGGAGGTTATATAATCATGAAACGAGGAAAGAGATATTTAGAAGCTGCAAAGGCAATTGATTCGACAGCTTTATACGATAAAGAGACAGCAGTTGCTTTGGCAAAAAAAGTAGCGGTTGCAAAGTTTGATGAAACAATTGAAGTTCACATCAGAACAGGTTGTGACGGACGTCACGCAGAACAGCAGATTCGTGGTGCAGTTGTACTGCCTCATGGTACAGGTAAAACAGTTCGTGTGCTTGTTTTTGCAAAAGGAACCAAAGTAGACGAGGCGCAGGCTGCAGGAGCAGATTTTGTCGGCGGCGAGGAGCTGATTCCGAAAATTCAGAACGAGGGCTGGCTTGACTTTGACGTAGTCGTTGCCACACCGGATATGATGGGCGTTGTTGGTCGTCTGGGACGTGTGCTCGGACCAAAAGGTTTAATGCCAAACCCCAAAGCGGGAACCGTTACTATGGATGTTACCAAAGCGATCAATGATATCAAGGCCGGTAAAATTGAGTATAGATTAGACAAGAGCAATATTATTCATGTGCCAATTGGAAAAGCATCTTTTACAGATGAACAATTAGCGGACAACTTCCAAACCCTTATGGATGCAATCAACAAAGCGAAACCAAGCGGCTTGAAGGGACAGTATATTAAGAGCATTACAATGGCTCCTTCTATGGGACCCGGCGTAAAAGTAAATGCCATGAAAGTTATCGGTTAAATTTTGCTGATTGACATCAGATATAGATCATGCTATAATGCATGGCGTGTTATAAAGTAATAAAAGCATATTATGAAATACAAAAGTTGTTTTTCATAATCAAAAAGCATACTATGAAAAACAAAAAACGTTTTTCATAGTCAAAAAGCATATTGCCGAAGACAGCAGGCGCCTTGTGGCGTAATCGAAAGAGCCTGCCGAGGAAAAGATTTACAGTTAAAATGAATCGGCGCCTCTCTGTCTTTGGACAGGGAGGTTTTTCTTAGAACGTGCCATATGCTGGATAAAATAATAAAGGAGGTGCACGATTCGTGGCAAAAGTAGAACTGAAACAACCAATCGTACAGGAGATTTCTGAAGTGATCAAGGACGCGCAGTCTGCAGTATTAGTAGATTACCGCGGGCTTACTGTCGCAGAAGATACTCAGCTGCGGAAACAGCTTAGAGATGCAGATGTTTCTTATAAAGTATATAAGAACACCATGATGAACTTTGCATTTAAGGGAACGGATTTCGAGAGCCTTTCTCCGGCATTGGAAGGACCAAGCGCACTTGCGGTTTCCACGACAGATGCAACAGCTCCAGCCAGAGTATTAGCAAAATTTGCAAAAACAGCTCCGGCATTGGAGATCAAAGCAGGTGTTGTAGAAGGAACATTCTATGATGCAGAGGGTATGAAGGCAATTGCAGCCGTTCCGTCAAGAGAAGAATTGCTTTCCAAATTCCTTGGAAGCATTCAGTCTCCGATTGCGAACCTTGCCCGTGTGCTTAATCAGATTGCTGAGCAGGGCGGCCCAGCAGCTGCAGCAGAAGCAGCAGAGGCTCCGGCAGCAGAGGAAGCTCCGGCAGCAGAAACCGAAAGCAACCAGTAATAGAATAATATTTATGGAGGTAAATGAAAATGGCTAAGTTAACAACAGAAGAATTTATCGAAGCGATCAAAGAGTTGAGCGTATTAGAATTAAACGATTTAGTAAAAGCATGTGAAGAAGAATTTGGTGTATCTGCAGCAGCAGGCGTTGTAGTTGCAGCAGCAGGCGGCGACGCTGCAGCAGCAGAAGAGAAGACAGAGTTTGACGTAGAGCTGACAGAAGTCGGCCCGAACAAAGTAAAGGTTATCAAGGTTGTTCGTGAAGTAACAGGCTTAGGCTTAAAAGAAGCAAAAGACGTTGTTGATGGAGCTCCTAAAGTAGTAAAAGAAGCTGCAGACAAAGCAACAGCTGATGATATCAAAGCTAAACTTGAAGCAGAAGGCGCTAAAGTTACATTAAAATAATTTTAAACCATCAGAATAATGAGATACGGGAACTGCAGGATAGCATGCAGTTCCCGTATTTTTTGTCAGAAACAGTCATTTTTTTCTGTCTTTGATTGCAGCTTTTTCATTGCGATCAGAGAATCCAAATAGCGGATGAGCGTTTCGAGTTCTTTAATAGAAAGAGAATTCGCTGTATCAATGATCGAATTTTGTTTTGTCTTTACGCCGAAAAGAATATAATCAGCAGAAGTGTTCAGCTGTTTACAGATTTTGGCAAGGGTATCCTGGGATAATCCCTTTTTTCCGTTTTCAATTTCAGATAAAAAATTAATAGAAATATCAATCAATTCCGCAAATTTGGCCTGTGTATAGTCGTTTATTATTCGCAGATGCCGTATTCTCTGTCCGATTTTCGATTTATCAAGAATTTCTTCCATAAGCTCCTCCAGCCGTTTTCATTATTTTAACAGTATTCCTAAATGAAAAAAATTAATTAAAGTTTGATAAAATTCGCTAAAAGCGAAAAAACAATTGACACAATAAAACAATAGAATTATCATGAGAAAGAGAGCCGTGGAAAATCAGACGGCATCAATTTACGACAAGAGGAAATGCAGGATGAGACAGGATGTACGGAAATGTTTTGTTGTGGGAGCGTTGTGCCTTTGGCTGTTTTGGGATGCCGTTGGGATGAAAATGCCCACAGTGGGGATAGAGGAAGAAATTTTAAAAGAACAGGAGGTGGAAATATACAGAGAGGATTTTGACTGGGGAGATCTTAAAATTTATTTGAATAAACACCGGCATTTGGATATCCCTATTATATGGATTGCAAAGGGGGGGTGTTTTGCTTCTGGCTTTCAGCGTGCTTAAAAGAACGCAATAGTTTTGTAAAAACCTGTCAGAAAGTGGAAATAAGTTTCTGGAAATATTCACTGGAATATAACATATTTTTCCTTGACATACCAACATGGCTTGTTATACAATAGAAAATGCACTATTGTGGTGAGATAGACTTACTATGCCCTTTCGCAGGGGGTTACAGTAGAGGCATGTGCAGACCGATGTCTGCAAAGAATGAAAACGAGAGGTGAAACGTCAATGGAGAAAAACAGAATACGTCCGGTGCAGGCTGGAAAAGGTTTACGTATGAGTTACTCACGGCAGAAGGAAGTTCTGGAAATACCAAATCTGATCGAAGTCCAGAAAGACTCGTACCAGTGGTTTTTGGACGAGGGCTTGAGAGAAGTATTTGCAGATATTTCGCCGATAGCTGATTATAGTGGACATTTGAGCTTGGAATTTACTGATTTTACGTTGTGCAAAGACGACGTGAAATATTCCATTCCGGAATGTAAAGACAGAGATGCTACTTATGCAGCTCCTTTAAAAGTAAAGGTCAGACTTTACAACAAAGAGACAGACGAGATCAATGAACATGAGATCTTCATGGGCGATCTTCCTCTTATGACAGAAACAGGAACATTTGTAATTAATGGCGCAGAGCGTGTTATCGTAAGCCAGTTAGTTCGTTCTCCAGGCATTTATTATGCAATTTCACACGATAAAGTAGGTAAAAAATTATACTCATGCACCGTAATTCCCAATCGTGGTGCATGGTTAGAATATGAAACCGATTCCAATGACGTTTTTTATGTACGTGTAGACCGGACCAGAAAAGTACCGATTACCGTATTGATTCGTGCATTAGGCATTGGCAGCAATCAGGAGATAGTGGATCTTTTCGGTGAAGAGCCGAAGATTTTAGCCAGTTTCGGCAAGGATGTTGCGACCAATTATGAAGAAGGTCTTTTGGAATTATATAAGAAAATCCGTCCAGGCGAGCCGCTTACTGTAGAAAGTGCGGAAAGCCTTATTTCTGCGATGTTTTTTGATCCGAGAAGATATGATTTGGCCAAAGTAGGCCGTTATAAATTCAACAAAAAACTGGCTTTTAAGAACCGGATCAACGGACATGTTCTGGCGGAAGATGTAGTGGATATGACAACAGGAGAAATCCTTGCAGAGAAAGGAACGGAAGTAAGCCGTGATTTAGCAGAGCGTATTCAGAATGCAGCCGTTCCATATGTATGGATTCAGAGTGAAACCAGAAATGTCAAAGTCCTTTCTAATATGATGGTAGATTTGCGGAACTATGTAGATGTAGATCCCAAAGAAGTAGGCATTACCGAACTGGTATATTATCCGGTTCTTTCCCGGATTTTGGAAGAAAACAGCGATTTGGAAGAGATCAAAGAGGCAATCCGCAAGAATGTACATGATTTGATTCCGAAACATATTACAAAGGATGATATTTTTGCATCCATTAATTATAATATGCATCTGGAATATGCCATTGGCAACAAAGATGATATCGATCATCTTGGAAACCGCCGTATTCGTGCGGTGGGAGAGCTGCTGCAGAATCAGTACAGAATCGGCCTTTCCAGATTGGAGCGTGTTGTTCGCGAGCGTATGACGACACAGGATCTGGAAGGAATTTCACCTCAGAGTCTGATTAATATTAAACCGGTGACAGCGGCGGTAAAAGAATTTTTTGGATCTTCCCAGCTGTCCCAGTTTATGGATCAAAATAATCCGTTGGGAGAACTTACGCATAAGAGGCGTTTATCCGCACTTGGTCCTGGAGGGCTTTCTCGTGATCGTGCCGGATTTGAGGTTCGAGACGTTCATTATTCTCATTATGGAAGAATGTGCCCGATTGAGACGCCGGAAGGTCCGAACATCGGACTGATTAACTCTCTGGCGTGTTATGCAAGGATCAATGAGTATGGCTTTGTAGAGGCGCCTTATCGTATTATAGACAAATCAGATCCTAAGAATCCGAGAGTCACCGATGAATTTATCTATATGACAGCGGATGAAGAAGACAATTTCCATGTGGCGCAGGCGAATGAGGCATTGGATGAAGACGGGCATTTTGTTCGTAATCTGGTATCCGGCCGTTACCTGGATGAGACCCAGGAATATGAAAAAACTATGTTTGATTACATGGATGTATCACCGAAAATGGTATTCTCTGTAGCGACGGCATTGATTCCCTTCCTGCAGAACGATGATGCCAACCGTGCATTAATGGGATCTAACATGCAGCGTCAGGCAGTGCCGCTTTTGACTACGGAAGCGCCTGTTGTGGGAACGGGAATGGAGACAAAAGCTGCCGTAGACTCCGGCGTCTGCATGGTTGCGAAGAAATCCGGCACGGTGGAAAGCGCTGTCTCCAATGAAATCGTAATCAAAAACGATGACGGAACAAGAGAGACTTACCGTCTTACCAAATTCTCCAGAAGCAACCAGTCGAACTGCTATAATCAGAAGCCTATTGTATTCAAAGGCGATCATGTGGAGGCAGGGGAAGTGATTGCAGACGGACCTTCCACAGCAAACGGCGAGCTGGCTCTTGGCAAAAATCCGCTGATCGGATTTATGACCTGGGAAGGTTATAACTACGAAGATGCCGTATTATTGAGTGAAAGATTAGTACAGGATGATGTATATACATCGGTTCATATTGAGGAATATGAGGCGGAGGCCAGAGATACAAAGCTGGGGCCGGAAGAAATTACAAGAGATGTTCCGGGCGTCGGTGACGATGCTTTAAAGGATCTGGATGAAAGAGGAATCATCCGTATCGGCGCAGAAGTTCGTGCCGGAGATATTCTGGTAGGAAAAGTAACTCCTAAGGGAGAAACAGAGCTGACGGCAGAAGAGAGGCTTCTCCGCGCAATTTTTGGCGAGAAGGCAAGAGAGGTCAGAGATACTTCTTTGAAAGTGCCGCATGGAGAATATGGCATTATTGTAGACGCCAAAGTATTTACCAGAGATAACGGCGACGAGCTGTCTCCTGGTGTAAATCAGGCAGTCCGTATTTACATTGCCCAGAAAAGAAAAATTTCCGTGGGAGATAAAATGGCGGGACGTCACGGAAACAAGGGTGTCGTTTCTCGTGTGCTGCCGGTAGAAGATATGCCGTTTTTACCCAACGGGCGACCTCTTGACATTGTGTTGAATCCCCTTGGCGTGCCGTCCCGTATGAATATCGGGCAGGTGCTTGAGATTCATTTGAGCCTTGCGGCAAAAGCCCTTGGGTTTAATATTGAAACACCGGTATTTGACGGTGCGAAAGAAAATGATATTATGGATACCTTAGATCTTGCCAATGACTATGTAAATCTGGAGTGGGAAGAGTTTGAGGCGAAGTATAAACAGGTATTACTGCCGGAGGTATTGCAGTATTTATATGATAACAGAGGGCATAGGAAACTGTGGAAAGGAGTTCCGTTGTCCCGTGACGGAAAAGTAAGGCTGCGCGACGGAAGAACAGGGGAATTCTTTGACAGTCCGGTTACCATTGGACATATGCATTATCTGAAACTGCATCATCTGGTGGATGATAAGATCCATGCCCGGTCTACCGGTCCGTATTCCTTAGTAACACAGCAGCCGTTAGGCGGTAAGGCTCAGTTCGGCGGCCAGCGTTTCGGTGAGATGGAAGTATGGGCGTTAGAGGCATACGGCGCATCCTATACGCTGCAGGAGATTTTGACAGTAAAATCCGATGATGTGGTAGGACGTGTTAAGACGTACGAAGCAATTATCAAGGGCGACAACATTCCGGAGCCGGGAATACCGGAATCCTTCAAGGTGTTGCTGAAAGAACTTCAATCTTTGGGCCTGGATGTAAAAGTATTAGACGAAGACAGAGAAGAAGTAGAGTTGATGGAAACAAGTGAATACGGCAATACAGATCTGAATGCAATTATTGCCGGTGATAAAGATTTTGCTTTTGAAGATAGTGAATCCTTCGATAAAATGGGCTTTACCAAACAGGAATTCGATACGGAGAATGAAGAATTGGTAAACATTGAAGACGATGTTGAGGAAGACGAGGATGATTTCGATGTAATCGATTTCGAGGAAGAAGTTCTTGAGGAAGAATAGATAGAAGGGAGCGTCAGAAATGCCAGAAACAACAAAGAAAGACACTTACCAGCCAATCGCTTTTGATGCGATCAAGATTGGGTTGGCTTCTCCTGAGAAAATCAGGGAATGGTCCCGGGGGGAGGTAAAAAAACCGGAAACCATTAATTACAGAACCCTGAAGCCGGAAAAAGACGGTTTGTTCTGTGAGAAGATTTTTGGACCCAGCAAGGATTGGGAGTGTCATTGCGGTAAATACAAAAAGATCCGTTATAAGGGCGTGGTCTGCGACCGATGCGGAGTAGAAATTACAAAAGCAAGTGTCAGAAGAGAGAGAATGGGCCATATAGAGCTTGCAGCCCCTGTTTCTCATATCTGGTACTTTAAGGGCATTCCAAGCCGTATGGGGCTGATTCTGGATCTCTCTCCCAGAACTTTGGAGAAAGTGCTTTATTTTGCATCTTATATTGTGTTGGAATCCGGCAATACCAATCTGACTTATAAGCAAGTGTTGTCTGAGCAGGAATATCAGGAGGCAAGAGAGCAGTATGGCAGTGCATTCCGGGTTGGAATGGGTGCAGAATCTATTTTGGAATTGTTAGAGGCAATTGATCTGGAAAAAGATGCTGGCGAATTAAAGGCAGAGTTAAAAGATGCAACAGGGCAGAAACGGGCAAGAATTATCAAACGTCTGGAAGTGGTAGAGGCATTCCGGGAATCCGGCAATCGGCCGGAATGGATGATTATGACGGTGATACCTGTGATTCCGCCGGATCTTCGGCCGATGGTACAGTTAGACGGCGGACGTTTTGCCACGTCCGATCTGAATGATTTATACCGTAGAATTATCAATCGAAATAATCGTTTGAGAAGGCTTCTGGAACTGGGAGCGCCGGATATTATCGTGCGTAATGAAAAGAGAATGCTTCAGGAGGCGGTAGATGCATTGATTGATAACGGAAGAAGGGGGAGGCCTGTTACAGGTCCTGGAAACCGCGCCTTAAAATCTCTTTCAGATATGTTAAAAGGAAAGGGCGGGCGTTTCCGTCAGAACCTTCTTGGAAAACGTGTTGACTATTCAGGCCGTTCTGTTATCGTCGTGGGGCCGGAGCTTAAAATTTATCAGTGCGGTCTTCCAAAGGAAATGGCTATCGAATTGTTTAAGCCTTTCGTTATGAAAGAACTGGTATCCAACGGAAAAGCTCATAATATAAAGAGCGCCAAGAAAATGGTAGAGCGTCTTCAGCCGGAAGTATGGGATGTTTTGGAAGAAGTTATCAAAGAGCATCCGGTTATGTTAAACCGTGCTCCTACACTTCACAGGCTTGGTATACAGGCATTTGAGCCGATTCTGGTAGAAGGCAAGGCAATCAAACTGCATCCTCTGGTTTGTACAGCGTATAATGCAGACTTTGACGGAGACCAGATGGCGGTGCATCTTCCATTGTCTGTTGAGGCACAGGCAGAATGCCGTTTTATGCTCCTTTCTCCCAACAACCTTTTGAAACCTTCGGATGGCGGACCTGTGGCGGTGCCCTCCCAGGATATGGTACTCGGCATCTATTATCTGACGCAGGAAAGGCCAGGCGCTTTGGGTGAGGGAAAGGTGTTCAAGAATGTAAACGAAGCAATTTTAGCTTATGAAAATAAAGCTTTGACGCTGCATTCCCGTATTAAGGTACGCGTTTCCAAGAACAGAGCTGACGGAACAAAGGCTGCGGGGATGATAGAATCTACATTGGGAAGATTTATATTTAATGAAATTATTCCTCAGGATCTGGGCTTTGTAGATCGCAGCAATTCGGAAAATGAATTGAAACCGGAAGTGGATTTCCATGTGGGAAAGAAACAGTTAAAACAAATTCTGGAGAAAGTCATTAACGTACATGGCGCAACAAAGACGGCGGAAGTGCTGGACGACATTAAATCGATTGGTTATAAATATTCCACCAGGGCTGCCATGACGGTATCCATTTCCGATATGACTGTTCCGCCTCAGAAACCGCAGATGATTGAAGAGGCGCAGAATACTGTTGATAAAATCATGCGTCAGTATAAGAGAGGTTTTATTACCGATGAAGAGCGGTATAAAGAAGTAATTGAAACCTGGAAGGAAACAGATGACGAATTGACATCGGCTCTTCTGGGCGGTTTGGATAAATACAACAACATCTTTATGATGGCTGATTCCGGAGCCCGTGGTTCCGATAAGCAGATCAAACAGCTTGCCGGTATGCGTGGACTTATGGCAGATACAACGGGACGTACCATAGAGCTGCCGATCAAATCTAATTTCCGTGAAGGTTTGGATGTACTGGAATATTTCATGTCCGCCCACGGAGCAAGAAAAGGACTTTCCGATACAGCTTTGCGTACTGCCGATTCCGGTTATCTGACAAGACGTCTTGTAGATGTATCTCAGGAATTGATTGTGCATGAATCTGACTGTGCAAGCAGCAGCGGAAAAGAAATTCCAGGTATGTGGGTTACTGCATTTATGGATGGAAAAGAAGAAGTGGAAAGCCTTCAGGAAAGAATTACGGGAAGATTTTCCTGCAATACGATTTGCGATAAAGATGGAAATGTACTGGTAAAAGCTAATCACATGATTACACCGCGCCGGGCTGCTGAGATTATGAGCAAAGGCGTGGATGAAGAAGGAAAGCCTATTGACAAGATTAAGATTCGTACGATTCTTACCTGCCGTTCTCATTTGGGCGTCTGCGCAAAATGTTACGGTGCAAATATGGCTACCGGGCAGGCAGTGCAGATTGGAGAGGCAGTAGGTATTATTGCAGCACAGTCTATCGGTGAGCCGGGTACTCAGCTTACCATGCGTACCTTCCATACCGGCGGTGTTGCGGGCGATGATATTACTCAGGGTCTTCCTCGTGTAGAGGAAATTTTTGAAGCAAGAAAACCCAAGGGACTTGCGATTATCACCGAATTTGCGGGAGTTGCAGAAATTCGCGATACGAAGAAGAAACGTGAAGTCATTGTAACAAACCACGAAACGGGTGAGACGAAGACGTATCTGATTCCCTACGGATCACGTATTAAGATTATGGATGGAGCTGTATTAGAGGCCGGTGATGAGCTGACAGAAGGTTCTGTAAATCCACATGATATCTTAAAAATCAAAGGCGTCCGGGCCGTTCAGGATTATATGCTGCAGGAAGTGCAGCGTGTATATCGTCTGCAGGGTGTGGATATCAATGATAAGCATATAGAAGTAATCGTTCGTCAGATGTTGAAAAAGGTTCGTATTGAAACCAACGGAGACTCCGATTTCCTGCCGGGAACACTGGTCGACATTTTGGATTTTGATGATGTCAATGAAAAACTGGCGGAAGAGGGCAAAGAGCCGGCAGAAGGAAAACAGGTGCTGCTGGGAATTACCAAAGCGTCTCTGGCAACAAACTCTTTCTTATCCGCAGCATCTTTCCAGGAGACGACAAAAGTTCTCACAGAGGCAGCGATCAAAGGAAAAGTAGATCCGCTGATTGGCCTGAAGGAAAACGTCATCATTGGTAAATTGATTCCGGCAGGTACCGGAATGAAGAGATACCGGGATTTGACATTGGATTCCGAAATTGTGGAAGAAGATTATTTTGACTTTGACGATGAGTATGATGAATACGAAATAGACGAAATCATGGAATCATGATATCGTGTTTGAAAACCGCTGTTTTACAAAAGTGTAAAGCGGCGGTTTTTGTGTGCAATGCATAAATGAACCGATTTAGAAAGTTTTTTACAGTGGATGAGTGTGCCGGAGTTTGACTTTGTAAAAGAACCGGATTCCCATCTGTCAGAATATGTACATTCTTACGGACGCTGCAGCAGAATTGTAAAACGCAAAAAACGGCTTGACAAAGCCGTTTTTCCCTTTTATAATAATTTAGCGTGCATACAAGCGCATAAATCACGAATAATATCACAGGAGGTGAAACAAATGCCAACATTTAACCAGTTAGTAAGAAAAGGACGTCAGACATCTGTAAAGAAGTCTACAGCACCAGCTCTTTTGAAAGGATACAACTCCTTGAAGAAGAAACCGATCGATACTGCATCACCGCAGAAGAGAGGGGTTTGTACTGCAGTTAAGACAGCAACTCCTAAGAAGCCTAACTCAGCGCTCAGAAAAATTGCCAGAGTTCGTCTTTCCAACGGAATCGAAGTAACAAGCTATATCCCGGGTGAGGGACATAACTTACAGGAGCATAGCGTTGTTCTTATCCGCGGCGGCAGGGTAAAAGACTTGCCTGGTACAAGATACCACGTAATCAGAGGTACTCTTGATACAGCGGGAGTCGCTAACAGAAAACAGGCTCGTTCCAAATATGGCGCAAAGAGACCAAAAGACGCTAAGAAATAGGAACGGCGACCAATAGTATCACAAACAGATCTAAAGGTTAGTGTTGGGATTATGCTTCACATTTGAAGATTGCTCTTTGGGAGGTCCCAAGAGTATAGATTTCCGCACGAAACACATTAGAGGACACATGTGAGTACCGTTGAATTAATCAAAGTGAAAATAATAAAATAGTATGATTAAGGAGGGAAGTACCGTGCCACGTAAAGGACATACGCAGAAAAGAGATATTTTAGCAGATCCGTTATACAATAATAAAGTGGTTACCAAACTCATCAATAATGTTATGTTAGATGGTAAGAAAGGCGTAGCACAGAAAATTGTATACGGCGCTTTTGCAAAAGTAGAAGAAAAAACAGAAAAACCAGCTCTTGAAGTATTCGAGCAGTGCATGAATAACGTAATGCCGGTTCTGGAAGTAAAGGCAAGACGTATCGGCGGCGCAACTTATCAGGTGCCGATCGAAGTAAGACCGGACAGACGTCAGGCTTTAGCGCTTCGCTGGTTGGTTGCTTATTCTCGTAAAAGAGGCGAGAAGACAATGAAAGACCGTCTCGCAAATGAGATTATGGATGCAGCAAACAATACAGGCGCATCTGTAAAGAAAAAAGAAGATATGCATAAGATGGCAGAGGCAAACAAAGCGTTTGCTCACTACAGATTCTAATCTGTCTGTAGAAAGACTGCCTCATTTGACAAAAATAAGGAGGCACCCATGGTGCGCGTTTATGCCGTGCTGACGTGGGCAATTAAATAAGGAGGAAAATCCCTTGGCTGGAAGAGAATATCCATTAGAGAGAACCAGAAACATTGGTATTATGGCTCATATTGATGCAGGTAAGACTACATTGACAGAGCGTATTCTTTTTTATACCGGTGTAAATTATAAGATCGGTGATACTCATGAGGGAACTGCAACCATGGACTGGATGGAGCAGGAACAGGAAAGAGGAATCACAATTACTTCAGCCGCAACAACATGTCACTGGACATTGCAGGAAAACTGCAAGCCAAAAGATGGTGCGTTAGAGCATCGTATCAATATCATTGATACTCCGGGACACGTTGATTTTACGGTAGAAGTTGAGCGTTCCCTTCGTGTATTGGACGGCGCTGTCGGCGTCTTCTGTGCAAAAGGCGGAGTGGAGCCTCAGTCAGAAAATGTATGGCGTCAGGCTGACACATATAACGTACCCAGGATGGCATTTATCAACAAAATGGATATCTTAGGTGCAAACTTCTACGGAGCGGTAGATCAGATCCGTACAAGATTAGGCAAAAATGCAATTATTCTTCAGCTTCCCATCGGAAAAGAAGATGAGTTCAAAGGAATCATCGACTTGTTCGAAATGAAAGCTTATATTTATAATGATGATAAAGGAGAAGATGTATCCATCGTTGACGTTCCAGACGACATGAAAGATGATGCAGAACTTTATCATACAGAATTAGTAGAAAAAATCTGTGAATTAGACGATGATCTGATGATGCAGTATTTAGAAGGAGAAGAACCGTCAGTCGAAGATATGAAGAAAGCTCTTCGGAAAGGAACCTGTGAATGTACAGCTGTTCCGGTTTGCTGTGGTTCTGCATACCGTAACAAAGGCGTTCAGAAATTACTGGATGCGGTATTAGAATATATGCCGGCGCCTACAGATATCGCGTCAATCAAAGGCACCGATATGGAAGGCAATGAAATGGAGCGTCATTCTTCTGATGATGAACCGTTTTCCGCACTGGCATTTAAGATTATGGCAGATCCTTTCGTAGGTAAACTGGCATTCTTCCGTGTTTATTCCGGAACAATGAAATCCGGTTCCTATGTATTAAATGCTACAAAAGGTAAAAAAGAGCGTGTCGGACGTATTCTTCAGATGCATGCCAACAAACGTCAGGAGCTGGATATTGTATATTCCGGAGATATTGCAGCAGCTGTTGGTTTCAAATTTACCACAACAGGCGATACCATTTGTGACGAGCAGAATCCGGTAATCTTAGAGTCCATGGAATTCCCGGAGCCGGTTATTGAATTGGCAATTGAGCCTAAGACAAAGGCAGGACAGGGTAAAATGGGCGAGGCGCTGGCAAAACTTGCAGAAGAAGATCCTACATTCCGTGCACATACAGATCAGGAAACGGGTCAGACCATTATTGCCGGAATGGGCGAGCTTCATCTGGAGATTATCGTAGACCGTCTTCTTCGTGAATACAAAGTAGAGGCAAACGTAGGCGCTCCGCAGGTTGCTTACAAAGAGACATTTACCAAACCGGTGGATCAGGAATACAAATATGCAAAACAGTCCGGTGGACGTGGACAGTACGGACATTGTAAAGTTCGGTTTGAGCCGATGGACGCAAACGGAGAAGAACTGTTCAAGTTTGAATCCGAAGTTGTCGGCGGTACCATTCCAAAAGAATATATACCGGCTGTTGGCGCAGGTATTGAAGAGGCAACAAAAGCAGGTACCCTTGGGGGTTATCCGGTAGTTGGAATCCATGCAGTTGTATACGACGGTTCTTACCATGAAGTCGATTCCTCTGAAATGGCATTCCACATTGCAGGTTCCATGGCATTCAAAGAGGCTATGAAGAAAGCATCTCCGGTACTTCTTGAGCCGATCATGAAGGTAGAAGTAACTATGCCGGAAGAATATATGGGAGACGTTATCGGTGATATTAACTCTCGCCGTGGACGAATCGAAGGTATGGACGACCTTGGCGGCGGCAAGATTGTACGCGCATTTGTACCCCTTGCTGAAATGTTTGGTTATTCCACAGACTTACGTTCCAGAACACAGGGACGCGGTAATTATTCCATGTTCTTTGAAAAATATGAGCAGGTACCGAAGAATGTTCAAGAGAAACTGCTTGCTTCCAAAGAAAAATAATGGTTATCGGCCACAGGCGAACCGTAATAAAGAAATAAAATATAAAACAGTTGAAAATCTTGGTAAATTCAGATATAATCAGAGTTAGCCGAGTAACAGACAGTGATGAATAGAAACAAAGAAATTGTCCGGATATCGGGCATAATATTAAGGAGGACGTTTTAAAATGGCTAAGGCTAAATTTGAAAGAACAAAACCACATTGTAACATCGGAACCATTGGTCACGTAGATCATGGTAAAACAACTTTAACAGCTGCTATTACAAAGGTACTTTCTGAGAGAGTTGCCGGAAATACGGCTACAGATTTCGAGAACATTGATAAAGCTCCGGAAGAAAGAGAAAGAGGTATTACGATTTCCACTGCTCACGTTGAGTATGAGACAGATAAGAGACATTATGCACACGTTGACTGCCCGGGTCATGCTGACTACGTTAAGAACATGATCACAGGTGCTGCTCAGATGGACGGCGCAATCCTTGTTGTAGCTGCTACAGACGGTGTTATGGCTCAGACAAAAGAGCATATCTTATTATCCCGTCAGGTAGGCGTACCTTATATCGTAGTATTCATGAACAAATGCGATATGGTTGACGATCCTGAATTATTAGAGTTAGTAGAAATGGAAATTACAGAGCAGTTAGAAGAATATGGTTTCAATGACTGCCCGATCATTCAGGGTTCTGCTTTGAAGGCTCTTGAAGATCCGAACTGCGAATGGGCTGACAAAGTTATGGAATTAATGGCGACAGTTGACGAGTATATTCCAGATCCGGAACGTGACACAGACAAACCTTTCTTAATGCCAGTCGAAGACGTATTCACAATCACAGGTCGTGGTACTGTTGCTACAGGTAGAGTAGAAAGAGGAACACTTCACTTAAATGATGCGCTTGAGATTTTAGGTGTAAAAGAAGATGTTCAGACAACTGTTGTAACCGGTATCGAGATGTTCCGTAAGATGTTAGACGAAGCTCAGGCTGGTGATAACATTGGTGCATTACTTCGTGGTATCAACCGTGATCAGATCGTTCGTGGACAGGTTCTTGCAAAACCAGGTTCTGTTACTTGCCACAACAAGTTCACAGCTCAGGTTTACGTTTTAACAAAAGACGAAGGTGGACGTCATACACCGTTCTTCAATAACTATCGTCCACAGTTCTATTTCAGAACAACAGACGTAACAGGCGTTTGCCAGTTGCCAGCTGGTACAGAGATGTGTATGCCTGGCGATAATGTAGAGATGACAATTGAATTGATTCATCCGGTAGCTATGGAGCAGGGGCTTACGTTTGCTATTCGTGAGGGTGGTAGAACAGTAGGTTCTGGACGTGTGGCTACGATTGTTGAGTAATCGAAAATTCATTGAATTTATGGGACTTTCCGAGGTTTCTCGGAAAGTCCTTTTTTCGTAGTGTGGTGGGATTGGTAAGCCGTGATAACAGAATGATAACAAAAGTTCGCTAATTTTGAAGAAACGAGTGTAGCGCAATAGTTATCAGATTCTAGCAGATAAATCTTTGACCGTATACGATAACTCACTATTTGTTTTGCGCATTAATTCTTTGAAGAATCTAACCTGAGCAATTCTTTATTCTTTTCAATGTATTCTTTCCATACAGCTTCGCGGTCTTTCTGGTGTGTGTTCTCATATTTTTCGGTATATTCGTCATGAAGTGCCTTTAACTGATCCATGAGTGGTGTGTCAGCAGGGAGTTTCCCTCTGCGGATGCGGGCATACAGTCTGTTGTATGATTTAGTAAATTCCGTATGAATCGGGTGGCTGAATAACTTTTCCTTATAGGATTTCCGGCTGGCGTACTCATTACAGGTAGTGGAAGTGTCTCTGTATATTCTTGTGCAGTATTCTTGGTTGGAAGTGTACTTCACACGAAAATATCCATTGCAGAGTCTGCATTTTTTGATAACGAGTTCGTCTTCAAGCAGTAGTCGGATGCCTATACATAAGAACTGTTTGAATGATGTAACAGGGTATTTCCCGATTGCGTTATCTGTAATAAGATTGGAGGCATGATTTAGATATTCTGTCCAATTTTGCGTATTGCAACTGTCTTTTTGGGCACGGATGTCAGATAGAAAATTATTTTTCAGTTCCATAGCGGATAAAGCATTCGATTGAAAATCCTGTTTACTAGCATACAGGCAATAAGAATGGTATATTTCAGCTATTGCACTGCTAGGCAACTGTAAGCCTTGTTTTGACGGCGCTACGATTACTTCATCTAAATAATCTCTTGCTTCTGTATATAAAGTTTCAAGATTGTTTACTTCTTCGGATAATAGTTTGGCAGTTTGAAGTAGCTCTGCATCGGCTGATTTTCCGGCTTGCTGATAGCAGGAACGCATTACCATATGAAATAAAGGATACAGATAAGACAGTGCCGGATGTTCTTCAAAGCAGGACTGCAATATCGGCATGATTTGTCCGGCAGAAGTCTCGATATCTTTTGGTATGTGTTCGCAGCAATATAAATTGAAGGTTTCTTTGTCAAAGGGGCAGTCGATGCCGAGCAATGGCAAAACAGACTTCAATTTCTCAAATGCTACAAGAGCAGATTCCTTTTCAGGCATATCATAATCAAGGATTTCCATAATGTTGGTATGGATAGCCGCTTTTTTTATAAAATAGGCGGTACTGCTTTTGTATGTATTATCGTCATTAAAAATGGAAGAAAACGTTTCTTCGTGGGTGCGGCGGTTAATGCTGTAGAATGCAACACTAAAGTGAAAATCATTTTTGATGATGTCCGACGAATATAAATTCATACTTAAAATTCCTTTCTATCAGATGAATGGTGTAAAATAGCCTCTCTTAAATGCATTTCTTTTGTTATAAATACAATATTATCACAAGATAAAAATAAATTCAACAAAATTATCTTGACAAACATTCTGCATTGATTTATCATAGGAAACAAGTCAAGACAAATAAAATGTTAAAAATAAAAACTTGACAATATACAGCGTCAGTGCAGGAGGAGGGAGGTAGATGAATAACAATTATATGGTAACGGCACTGGATGTCGTTGATATGCTTGGCGTTTCTAAAGGACACGCATATAAGATTATCAGGCAGTTGAACAAGGAACTGGAAGATAACGGCTATATTGTCGTGTCAGGCAAGATTCCCAGAGCATATTGGGACAAGAAGTTTTACGGCTATCAAAGCGTAGTGACAACAATGTAACAGACGGTCGGCATATCATTCAGATATACAGGATGTGTGGCTGAAATGAAAAGAAAAGTTAAGGGCAGTTCTGCGAGACTGATTTTATGGCAGACCACAGACTGCCCTAAGAAGAAAGGAGATTATATGTCGGTCTATAAGGATGAGCAGAGGGGAACATGGTATTGTATGTTCCGTTACAACGATTGGACGGGCAGACAGAAACAAAAGTGCAAAAGAGGTTTCAAAACAAAAAGAGAAGCAAAAGAGTATGAGGAACAATTTATGCAGACAACAGAAGCAGACATGAATATGAAGGTTGGAGCTTTTGTTGAGACTTATTTCAGGGATAAGCAGGGTGAATTGAAGGAACGGTCTATCAAGAATAAGAGATATATGATTGAACGGCATATCATTCCATACTTTGAAAATAAATCCATGAATGAAATTACACCGGCAGATATTATCCAGTGGCAGAACAAAATGCGGGAGAATGGATATTCGCAGACATACCTGCGGATGTTTCAGAATCAGATGACGGCGCTGTTTACCCATGCTTCTAACATTTACAATCTGACAAATAATCCCTGCAAGAAAGTAAAGAAAATGGGGAAGTCAGATGCGGATAAAATGGATTTCTGGACTTATGAGGAGTACCAGCAATTCATTAATACGATTGAAGCGGGAAGCAGATATTATGTGCTGTTTGAGATTTTATTCTGGACGGGTATGCGTATTGGAGAATTGCTTGCGTTATTAAAAAGTGACGTAAATTTTCAGGAGAACAAAATATCCATTTCAAAAACTTATTACCGTACAGGGAGAAAGGATGTCATCACAACGCCTAAGACGGAACAGTCAGTCAGGACAATAGATATTCCAGAATTTTTGACGCAGGAAATCAAGGCGTATTGTGATAAGCTGTATGAATTTCCCGACAGTGAAAGGCTTTTCCCCATTGTATGCGAAGCAGTGCAGCATAAAATGGTAAGGCATATTCAGAAGTCAGGAGTAAAAAGGATTAGAGTGCATGATTTGAGACATTCGGCATGTGCGTATCTTGCGCATCAGGGAGTGGCGCCTATGGTTATTAAGGAACGCATGGGACATAAGGATATTAAGATTACCTTGAATACATATGGGCATTTATATCCTAACGAACAGAAAAAAGTTGCGGATATGCTGAACCGAAAGCGGAATGAAGCATCAAGTGAAAATGCCCCTGCTGGTAACAGGGACATTTCAGGTACAGATTGAATTGGTGGAACAATTTAATCCGTGACATAAAAAGGACAAGCCCTTCTATGAAAATCTTGCAAATTTATTATAGCAGAGGCTTGTCTTGATGAAAAGAAATTTTAGAGATAAACATGAAATCAGGAGGGCATATAATATGCAGAAATTTAACAACAACACAAGAATTATTATCGGTGTGGATCATGGATATGGGAATATGAAAACAGCACACAGGGTATTTCGGACAGGCATGGAATGTATGGAGGAAGAGCCCATTGTCAGTAAAAATTTCGTGAAATATAAGGACAAATTTT
>CAJUEY010000039.1 GCA_910585825.1 uncultured Lachnospiraceae bacterium
TTTAGCAAACGGGGATAATGCTGAGTGTAAGGCTAATTAATCAGCGTTTCCCTAGGTATTATTGGAGCAATATTTGGAGGGGATGATGATAAGCCAGATTCTTCCATTGCATCTTCTGACAACATCTCTACAGAAGAAACAGAAAACAATTCTGAATCGAAAGATGATTTTCTGTCTGATGCAGAAATCATAGAAAACGACGTTTTGAACGGAACTGGTGACACGGTACTTGGAAAAAGCGGTTACATAGAGGCTTCCGGGTACGACATCAGCTATGGAGAAACTGCCGATTTTGAAAAACTATGTGACAAAATTGATACACTAAAAGATAAATATATGTGGTTTACAATTGACTTTTGCGATGGAACCGGAATTGTTTTTACTGGATGTGATATTTTAATGCCAATATATGGAGAACTGGATGAAACAAAAGCCTTGACAAAAACCATTGGATTTTTAACAAAAAATGACAACGGATATATATATGAAGAGCAGTCAAGCGATACACCCGATTCATCCGATTCGGATTCTTCATTAACCATGGGGCAAAAAAACGCATTATCAAAGGCCGGAGATTATCTAAGCATTTCTGGTTTCTCATATGAAGGATTAATCAAACAATTGGAGTTTGAAGGTTTTTCAACAGAAGAAGCAACATGCGCCGCAGATAATTGTGGTGCTAACTGGAATGAACAGGCTGCAAAAAAAGCTCAGGAGTATTTGGATGTTTCTTCATTTTCCAGATCAGGATTAATTGATCAATTAAAATTTGAAGGTTTTACAGATGAACAAGCTGAATATGGTGTAACGGCTGTAGGATATTAAATTAGTAATAAAACTGCCCAGCATTACTTACTGGACAAAATAAATTATTATTAAATCACTATAACGATTTAATAAAATAATTTTCTTAGGAGGAAAAGTGATGAAAAAGAAACTATTAGCAACTGTGCTGGCATTGAGCCTTAGCCTGAGTTTTATAGCCTGCGGAAACAGTTCAACCACCGACAACACGGATTCTGCACAGTCAGAAGAAGAAAAAGAACCTTTAGATCTTTCTGGAACATGGAAATCAAAAGACAATGATGGAAGTTGGATGGAAGCTGAAATTAAAGATTCAGTAATTACAATTAACTGGGTATCTGACAATGGAGATACAAAATCAATCTACTGGATAGGTACATATAATGCTCCGACAGAATACACAGATGAATATAATTGGACTTCCGAAAGGGACAAAGAACAAACAGACAGCGCATTATTGGCATCTACAGATGATACCAAAGAATTCTCCTATAAAAACGAAGAATTAACATACGAAACATCTGCAATGGGAACAACCACGACAATGCGTCTTACAAAATCAGAATAAACTAAAAACCGCTCCTGCGCCAACAGGAACATTAAAGTAAACACTATAAGAAAATAGAAAATCTCTGGGGAGCATATTGCAAACAAAATCTGCATATGCTATAATGCCAATAGGCAATTTTGAGAGTGACATTCATTTGTTCACAAAGCAAAAACCCCGGAGCGGCAATCTCCGGGGTTTTCTTTTGGCTAGTTGTCATCATTGTCACTGTCTAACCATTTGATGACGTAATGGCAAATTACGCCACCCACAACAGCAACTAAAATTGAGAGTAACATTTCCATTTGTTCACCCCCTCTCCGTTGCCGGATTGGGTATGACAACGCAAGTATTATAACACAAAAACATTTATTTCAACAAGATATAAAAAACCGCTCAGTGCAACTAACACCGAACGGCTTTTCACAGATACCTGAATATGATACCTACAACGCATATTTATTGTATCATCTTCGGGAACAGCTTGCAAGCGTAACCTTTGTTCCGGCTGGCTGTTATTTTTATACACTTTTTTAGGGGGATGACGCTATGAAAATCGAAAAACTACCGTCTGGGAGCTACAGAATAAGAGAAATGTATAAAGGCAAAACTTATGCAATTGTCACAGATTACAAACCTACACAAAAAGAAGCTTTAAAGCTCCTTGCAGGTGAGTTGGATAAGGAAAAATCAAATGGGCTAAGAATGTCATTTTCTGAAGCTGCAAATAAATACATAGATGTTAAATCAAACGTTCTTAGCCCTTCCACTATTAATGGATATAAAGGGATCCTGCGAAACCTGTCAGATCAATTTGGCAATATGAATATCAATGATATATCCACTTCTGATATACAAAAAGAAATAAATGATTACTCCACAGGCCGTTCTCCTAAAACTGTACGAAATGCCCACGGCTTTATATCCGCTGTTTTGGGAATGTTTCGCCCGGAGCTTAATATTTATACAACCCTTCCGCAAAAGCAAAAAAAAGACGAATATATCCCCTCTGATGATGATGTAAAGCGAATATTGAAAAGAGCCAAAGGAACCATATACGAAATTCCCTTATTGTTGGCAACCTTTGGATTACGCCGATCTGAAATCTGCGCTCTTACACCAGAAGATTTGAACGGAAATAAACTGACAATCAATAAAGCCCTTGTAGTAAATGAAAATGGAAATTTCGTTACAAAGTCCACAAAAACAACTGCAGGAACCAGAGAACTTTTCATTTCAGATTATTTAGCGGAGCTAATCAGAAAAAATGGAAAAATATACAACAAATCCCCTAACCAAATATATGAAAACCTGTGTAAATATCAGGAAGAACTTGGCATACCACATTTTAAGCTCCATGCGCTCAGACATTACTATGCTTCAATTTCGCATTCCCTTGGCATACCTGATAGTTATATCATGCAAGCAGGAGGTTGGAAATCTGATAATACTCTAAAATCTGTTTACCGCCATGCAATGGATTCAAAAAAAGAAGAAATGCAAGAATTTGCAGCCCAATATATTACAGAGCTGACGAAAGAATGAGAATACTCATGACAAATTTTATGACAAAAAATCTGTTTTTTGCAGAAAAATACAGTTTTGATTTACAAAATATTTATGTAAAAAAAGAGCCGGAAAGCGTTGATTACTCAAATGAAAATTCGTTTTCCGGCTCTTTCGCCAAAATGGACCAGACGGGAATCGAACCCGTGTCCAAAAATCAATCCCCTGTTCTTCTACGAGCGTAGTTTATTATTTTACATTCCCTCCGCGGAACTTGAATAAACACAATTCCCGTTTCAGTAGCTTCATGATACGCCCACATACGCAAAGCTTAATATGCGTCGTTTCCCACGTAGTCGAAGCCTGGCTCCTAAAGCGTGGGTGCTCTAGGTCAGACTGCTGCCCTTAGGCAGCGTAAGCTAAATTATCGTTAGCGTTTAATTTTAATTTTGGCATTTAACGCATTCCGTGCGGCTCGCTTCTCCAGCTTCATAATCCCTGTCGAAACCTTTACTGGCCCTTATTCTGAATTATTATATCCAAAAATGCATAAGCGGTCAACCGCCTAGTACAGATTCTTCACTTTAAATTCTCTCTCCGATTCCCTTCTCTGGTCTTTCTTTGCTATATCCTGTCGTTTGTCATAGAGCTTTTTGCCTTTTGCAAGAGCAATCTGCACTTTTACAAGACTTCCCTTCAAATATACCTCCACCGGAACCAAGGTATACCCTCTCTCTGCTATTTTCTGCTGCAGCTTTAAAATTTCTTTCTTATGCAGCAAAAGTTTTTTGGGCCGCAGAGGATCTTTGTTGAAAATATTTCCCTTTTCATATGGAGAAATATGCATGCCGTATACAATCACTTCTCCGTTTTCAATTCGTATAAAGGCTTCTTTGATACTGCACTTGCCCATGCGCAGGGATTTTACCTCTGTTCCGTGCAGACTGATCCCCGCCTCATAAAGTTCTTCCAAAAAATAATCATGCCTTGCCTTTTTGTTGTTGGCAATCAGTTTTTTACTGTCCATGCGTCTCCTCCCTCCTTTATGTTTTATCTGCCGATCAATTTTCTTAAGAAAAAACTTCCGCAGACATGTATTACTCTGCAATTTCAAAATCTACTGTCCG
The DNA here is from genome assembly GCA_910585825.1 of uncultured Lachnospiraceae bacterium. Taxonomy (GTDB): domain Bacteria; phylum Bacillota; class Clostridia; order Lachnospirales; family Lachnospiraceae; genus Roseburia_B. The sequence goes on from CAJUEY010000039.1 coordinate 3,985, forward strand.
AAGCAGCGTATCTGCCCTTACCGCCTTCACTTTTACCTTCTGTCCCAATTTGTACCGGCGGTTCGTAGCTTCTCCCATAAGCTCATACGTATTTTCCAGATATACATAATAATCATCGGTCAAAGACGTAATATGCACAAGCCCCTCCACAGTATTTGGCAGCTCCACATAAAACCCATATTGTGCAACGCCGGAAATCACGCCTTCAAATACCTTTCCGATACGTTTTGACATATATTCGGCTTTTTTCAGCTTTTCTGTTTCTCTCTCTGCCTCCTCGGCACGGCGTTCCGTTTCACTGGAATGTTTCGCCACCTGGGGCAGAATCTTGTCATAATGAGCGATCCGGCTTTCCTTCATCCTTCCCCTCAGACAGTCTTTGATAATTCTGTGAATCTGCAGATCCGGATATCTTCGGATAGGTGAAGTAAAATGACAATAATACCGGGCTGCAAGTCCGAAATGCCCCGTGCTGATCACCCCGTATTTTGCCTGTTTCATAGAACGTAAAGTCAATCGGCTGATCAATAGCTCCTCCGGCGTCCCTTCGATCTTCTGCAAAAGTTTCTGCAGCTCTTTGGGATGAATTTCATCCTGTCCAATATGAATGGAATAACCGAAATTGTTGATAAAGGCTGACAGTTTTTGAATTTTCTCGCTGTCCGGATTGTCATGGGTGCGGTAAACAAAGGGCATCTGCTGCCAGAAAAAATCCTCTGCCACTGTCTCATTTGCAATCAGCATAAAATCTTCTATAATCTTAGTTGCAACATTTCTCTCATATGGTTGAATCTCAACAGGATGCCCTTCTTTATCCAGTTTGATTTTTGTTTCCGGAAAATCAAAATCAATGGAGCCTCTCTTTTTACGTTTACGGCGGAGAATCCCCGCCAGCTCTTCCATCTGAAGAAACATGGGTACAAAATCCTGATATTCTTCTATAACCGCCGAATCCTGATCCTCTAAGATTTTTTTCACATTGGTATAACTCATGCGGCGGTCTACCCGGACGACGGTTTCTGCAATTTTGTGGTCAATCACTTTTCCCTTTTGATCAATCTTCATGATACAGCTTAAAGCCAGCCGGTTCTCTCCCTGATTCAAAGAGCAGATGCCGTTGGAAAGGGCGTGGGGCAGCATAGGTATCACACGGTCTACCAGATAAACGCTCGTACCTCGTTCAAGCGCCGATGCATCCAGTGCGCTGTGTTCCTGCACATAATTAGTCACATCTGCAATGTGTACGCCGAGAATATAAATTCCTTCTTCCTTTGTCAGCGTAATTGCATCGTCTAAATCCTTTGCGTCTTCTCCGTCAATCGTTACTGTCTGCCAATCCCGAATGTCCATACGGCCTGCCATATCTGCCAAAGATACTTCCTTTGCCACCCGTTCTGCCTGATTTAACACTCTTGTGGGAAATTCCATTGGCAGATCATATGCTTTGATCAGGGAAAGAATGTCTGTTCCCGGATCATTGATATGTCCAATAATTTCAATGATTTTTCCCTCTGGTTTTTTCCCGTTCTTTCCGTAGTCTGTAAGTTCCACAATGACCTTATGTCCGCTTACTGCACCTTTGGAATATTCCTTTGGCACAAAAATATCCTGCCTGATCTTTACATCATCCGGAACAACAAAGCCGAAATTTGCCGCAGCATCATAAGTTCCCACAACCTGTGTCAAACCGTGGGATAAAATTTTGACAATGTTTCCTTCTCTGCGCTTACCTGTCTGAAGCGGGCTGACCTCTACCTGCACAACGTCCTGATGAAAAGCGCCGTTAGTGTTATCTGACGGAATAAAAATATCTTCTGTTTCTCCTTCTATGGTAACAAAACCAAACCCTTTCATATGAGCGGTAAAGATTCCTGTTGCAAAATGACCGGAAGATTTCATATATCTGCCTTTTTTGGAAACTTCAATTTTGCCCTCTGCCAGCAGTGCGTTTAAAACCTCTTCCAATTCCGGCCTCTGCTCTTTTGAAACGGAAAGCAGCATCGCCATTTCTTTGATCTTCATGGGCACATACAGATCATCACAAATCAGTTCATAAATTATTTTTTTCCGTTGTTCCAATTGTTTTTTTTCCATTTTTCTTTGTACTCCCTTTCGATACACAGAAATAGGCAGATCCGTTTTCAAAAAGCGCCTGTATGCAATCTCCCATAAGAGAAAAACTCCCGTCCTGCAAAGGACGAGAGCCTATCCCGTATCACCGTCTCTGTTACGTCTTTTCCTGTTCAATTCCCACAGCGCATTCTTTGAAATACGCTTCCGCATAAATCAAATGAAGTCTGCATCCGGCAGACTTCACTACTGCCGATGTTACGACAGTTTTAAGCTCTTAAAAGCTTCCGATATTCAGAACTGCAGAAATTACCATAAATAATACCACCAACGCTCTGGTAATCTTTACAAGCATGCCCTCCATGGAACGTCCTTTATTCTTGCCCCAATAGGTATCTGCGGCGCCTGCGATAGCTCCCAATCCTGCGGATTTGCCTTCCTGCATCAGAATAATCACTGTCACTGCCAGACATATTACGATAAATACCACTGTCACAACTGTCTTTGCTACTGCCACGGGTAATCCCTCCTGTCATCCGTTCGTTTATCAATCCTCATAACTTTTGATAGTATATCACATATCTGTCTGGTTTTCAACTATTAATTTTTGACCACAGACTCCACGGCAGCTATGAGGAAAAAGGGCGAATATTTATGCTTTTACCATATACTGCTGAACTTGAAAGCTCCTCTTCAATCCGCAAAAGCTGATTGTATTTTGCTACCCGGTCTGTCCGGCAGGGCGCTCCGGTTTTAATCTGTCCGCAGTTTAAAGCAACCGCAAGATCTGCAATCGTCGTATCCTCCGTCTCTCCGGAACGGTGAGAAACCACTGCCGTATATCCCGCACGGTGCGCTGTCTGAATCGCCTCCATGGTCTCAGATATCGTTCCAATCTGATTCAGCTTAATCAAAATTGAATTGGCGCAGCCATTTGCAATTCCCTGTTTCAGACGTTTCGTATTCGTCACAAACAAATCATCGCCTACCAGCTGTACTTTAGAACCCAGACGCCTGGTCAGTTTTTCAAAGCCTTCCCAATCCTCTTCATCCAGGCCGTCTTCAATGGAGTAAATCGGATATTTGCTGCAAAGTTCTTCGTACAAAAGGATCATTTCTTCTGCGGTCCTCATAACGGCTGTAACATTTGGCTGTGTTTGTTTTAAAATCTCGCTTTCTCCTTCAAACACATACATCTTTTCTTTTTCGTCATACAATTCGGAAGCTGCCGCATCCATCGCAAATACAACATCCCTGCCGCAGGTGTAACCGGCCGCCTCCACTGCTCTTGCCAAATAATCAAATACTTCAAAGGCGTCCTTTAAATCCGGTGCAAAACCGCCTTCGTCACCCACCGCTGTAGATTTCAGATCTTTTTCCAAAATCTTTTTCAGGGCATGATAAACTTCCCCGCCCATACAAAGCGCCTCCTGAAAGGATTTCGCTCCAACAGGCATAATCATAAATTCCTGAAAATCCACTGTATTTTTGGCATGTCTGCCGCCATTTAAAATATTCATCATCGGAACGGGAAGCTCATGGGCATTTGTCCCTCCGAAATAACGATACAGCGGCAGATGCAGTGCATTTGCCGCTGCTTTTGCAACAGCAATGGATACCCCCAGCATTGCATTCGCGCCTAATTTTTTCTTATTTTCTGTTCCGTCCAGCTCAATTAACCTGGCATCAATCCCTTTTTGATCCAGAGCATTTTTGCCTTCCAGCTCTTTTGCAATTTTTTCATTGATATGGGACACTGCTTTTTTCACTCCGGCTCCGCCGTAACGTTTCTCTCCATCCCGAAGCTCCACTGCTTCAAACTGTCCTGTTGATGCGCCGGAAGGAACTGCCGCTCTCCCACATGCTTTTCGTTTTGTTTCGTGATTTTTCACAATCACCTCGGCTTCCACGGTCGGATTCCCTCTCGAATCCATGATTTCCCGTCCACGTACTTCTACAATCTCCAGATATGCTCTCATACTAAGCTCCTTTGCTTTCATTTTTCTTAGCATGCCCCATATCGGGAAAAACTATACACGATCCCCTGGGTGCGTCATATCGGAATGCTTAGAGGGTATACTCCTACTCAATCGAAACTACTGTGCAAATGCCGTTTCCCGCCATTTCATATTCAAAAGAAATCAGATCTCCCACCGTAAATCTCACAATTTCCACAAGCGTGGAATCCGCCACATTTACATCAAAAATCTCTTCTGAATTTTCCAGACAAACATAATAATGCGTATTTCCTTCAATTACCACAGGAGCAATGGAAGCAATTTTTCCTTTTGCTTTTTCATAAATGCCGGCTGAATCACTCTTTGTAATGCCGTTTGTGGTCAAAAGTTTGACATATGCCTTTTCACATTCCTGAACAGTGTCTCCAATGGCAACCCACTGATATTTCTGCACATTTACCATGGCATATTTTTTTACAAGCCCCGCGCCGTCTTTTAACGCCATAAAATAGGTAGGTTCACCGGAAATATTTAAAAGCAGAGGAAAACTTGCCCTGTAGCCAAGGTTTTGCACCTGCCCTTCCGCAGAGGACATGGCGGAATCTTCAATGGCTCCTTCCACTGTATAAAATTTCGTTTCCATCGTACGCTGATTCATCAGCACAAATCCTACGTTGGACTGATCGCCGCTGACCGAAGTTACACCGGTGTACACCCAGACATCGTCCTCCAGTGCAATATAATTGTATCCGTTTGTAGTCTGCAGACAGTCCTTCTGTCCCAGAATACTGTTAAAATAGCCGTGTTTTAATGTTCCGTTATAATTATAAAGCCTCGTCAAAAGCTCTGCGGAATAAACTTTATCTATCCAGTTCGGCACATCCTCTACATCATATTCCTGACATGCTCCCGTAATAGCATTGCAGAGCACCACTTCCCCTATGGTCTGACCTCCGAATAATCCAATATTAAATTTTTTTACCGGACAAACCCAATAAGGCGTACCCTCATCATCAATTTCAAAAAAAATCTGATCGTCAAAAATATAGGTTGGATAATGAAACCGCAGATGACGGTAAATATTCCGGTTAAAAAATTCCGATTCGGAATAACGAATGCCCGCGCTTAATTTCACGCATTCCGTATTCTGCGTCGCCATATCAATCCGAATATATGCCGGGATTCCCTCTTTCTGATTTGTCAGCCATTTAATAGGACTGGCATATACTAAGGGCGCCACACGCACCGGCGTATCCTGATAATTGATCTGTGTATATTCACTGCTCACCTCAAACTGAGATACCATGTCCACCATACTTCCCATTTTCCGATTTCCCAAAAGTTCCGCAGAACTTTTATCCAAAAGAGGTATCGTATTGTAGCTGACTTCTTTGATATCTTTAGAAAAATCACTGTTTTCTACTGTCAGCAGTTTCTGGTATCTGGACGCATTTACAATCGGAGAAGAAAGAATAGAACCTGCCAGAAACAGCACTGCCGTCAGAAGAAACAAAGCAATTCCCACCTTCACCAGTTTCAATTCCGCAAATAATTCTTTTGGACTCCATCCCCTTCCCCGGCTTTTGACATCCTTTCCGCTTTTGATCAATGCATAGGCAATCGTCAATGCCGCGATCAAAAACAGCAGGCACTGCCAGAAACCGACGGAATGAATATTTATGGCCGGAATCGTAACATAATAATAAATACCCAGAAAAATCAATACCAGTACGACTACTGCCGATTTTTTTATTCCTTTTTTCATGTTGCTTTCTCCTCTCTTTTATTGCTGCATTTCTATTCTTCCAATGCCTGTTTCATCCGGTCTGCCACTTCGTCAGATACATGATCCAGCAAATAATTCTTGCTCCCCTTAGAAGGCTTTAAATGTTCCTGAATTACATTTTCATTCATCTGCCTGATTTCCTCGAAAAGATCCTTCGCCGACAAAAGCAGACATCCGGCGCCTCGTATGATGATCTGCTCCAGACCGTCTGAGGTCGCCACCGTAATGCGGTATTTCTTCCCGTTTTCATGGGAAAACCGCTCTATATAAGCATCTGCCGTTTCCGCCTCTTTCGTATACACGACATGGATATTATGATAGTCAAAAATTTCTGTTTTATGCCCCTCCACACGATATGCGTCAAAAACAGCAATCACCTGACATTTTTTCATTCCCTGATAATTGCAGAGAATATCCAGAAGGCGGCCTCTTGCTCCATCCATGTTCTGTTCTGCCAGCTCCCGTAATTCTTCCCATGCATGAATAACATTATAGCCGTCTACCAGCAGATAGGATTCTCTCGTATCTTCTTTTTGCGGTTTCCGATATCCGAAAGATTCTGTTCCGTCAGCCGTAATATGTCTGCTCGTCTTATATCCTTTTTTCGGCAAGGACTTATCCCGTTTATTGGCATAAAAAGTCTTTGCCAGTATAGCGTCCACTTCCTCTGTTCCAAGCCATTCTTCTTTGTCCACACTCTGCGCCGTAACTGTTGTTTCCTTCTTCTCTTTTCGTTGTTTGGGAAGAATGCTTTCCAGATGCATATATTCCGGCACCAGATTCCATTCCACAAGAAATCCCGCTCCATGGGCGCAAAATACGGAACCTGTGGGATTGGCAAGATCTGCCTCGGAGTCATATTCGGTTTCTGCAATGACTTCTTTTGCATTATGGCAAACATCATATCCACCGTAACTTAAAAACAATTTCCCGCTTCCTTTCGTATAAGCGGTTACTTCCTTTGTATATTCCTGTAAAACAGATACCGGCGCTCTGCCGGTCAATACCGCTATACCGGATTCTATTCCTTCTAAAACAGCTCCGAAAGAATATGGCGCTTCTGTATGCCCCTGGAATTTGTCCGGCTCTTCCGCTTCCTTGCTCCTTATTTCCAGATCTGTCATAGCTCTGCCAATAAAGTTCTCCGGTATTTCCAGCCGATATTCATAGTAAGGTTCCAAAAGAACAGATTTCGCCTGTTTCAATCCCTGTCTGACTGCACGGTAAACAGCCTGCCTGAAATCTCCTCCCTCCGTATGTTTCTGGTGCGCCCTGCCGGAGACCAGAGTAATCTTCAGATCGGTAATTGCAGAGCCAGTCAATACGCCGATATGCTCTTTTTCTTTTAAATGCGACAAAATCAACCGCTGCCAGTTCCGTTCCAAAACATCTTCGCTGCAGTCCGTTTCAAAAACAAGACCGCTGCCCCGTTCTCCCGGCTCCAAGAGAAGATGCACCTCCGCATAGTGGCGCAGCGGTTCAAAATGTCCTATCCCTTCCACCGTATCTGCAATCGTCTCTTTATAAAGAATGCGGCCTGTATCAAATCCAATTTCCACTCCAAACCGATCCCATATCTGCCTCTTTAAAATTTCTGTCTGTACTTCTCCCATAACCCGCACCAGAATCTCCTGATGCACCTCATCCCATAGTAAATGCAGTTTGGGATCTTCCTCTTCTAACTGCCTCAGTTTTGGCAGAATCTGCACGGCGTCCCAGCCTTCCGGCAAAAGAATCCGGTAAGTCAGTACCGGCTCCAGCAACGGCTCTTTTAAAAGCGCCTCTATTCCAAGTCCTTCTCCTGCAAAGGTTTTCGTCAGTCCCGTCACTGCACAGATTTCTCCCGCACAGACTTTCTGTACCTTCTCATATTTCGCTCCGGAATAAATCCGGATCTGATTCACTTTTTCTTCCCAGTTTTTTTCTGCATCCTGCAGCAGCGTCCGAGTTTCCAATGCTCCACCAGTGATTTTCAAATACGTCAATCGACTGTTTTCTTCATCTCTTGCAATTTTAAATACTCTGGCTCCGAATTCTTCCGGATACTCTTTCTGCCGCACAAACCGACAGATTCCCTGCAAAAACTCCTTCACGCCTGTCATTTTTAAAGCCGAACCAAAATAACAGGGAAAGAGCCTGCGGCGGGCAATTAACCGGAAAATCATTTCCTCCTCTAAGTTTCCCATTTCCAAAAAATGTTCCAACGCCTCTTCGCTGCACATTGCCGCCTCTTCCATAAAATCTTTGGAATCTGTATCTTCAAAGGAAACACAGTTGTCGGAAAGCCTGCTCTTTAGCTCCTCCAGCAGCAAATCCTGATCTGCCTTTGGCCGATCCATTTTATTGATAAATATAAAAACCGGAATTTCATATTCTTCCAATAACCTCCACAATGTTTTGGTATGTCCCTGTATGCCGTCCGCCCCGCTGACGACCAGAATCGCATAATCCAACACCTGCAGAGTACGTTCCATTTCTGCTGAAAAATCCACATGCCCCGGCGTGTCCAGTAAAGTGATGACATGTTCCGGCAATTTTAAAATAGCCTGTTTGGAAAAAATCGTAATGCCCCGCTCCCGCTCCATGATATCTGTATCCAGATAAGCATCCCGCTTATCCACTCTTCCCATTTTCCGAATCATGCCGCAGGTATACAGCAGCCCCTCCGAAAGCGTTGTCTTTCCGGCGTCTACATGAGCTAATATGCCTATCGTAATATGCTTTAACGAATTTTTGCTTCCTTTGTCTTCTCTGTTTTCAGACGTATCTTCCATAGAAAATACCCCTTTCTGCTGTCTGTGATTTCACTGTTGTTCACGGCCGGGGAATGCCATAAACTGCGCATTCTCGAAAACATCATTCCGATTATTTCCTGCAGCCGATCACATACATATAAAACTGTTCTTTTTCCCGAACCAAAAACTCCTGATAAAGTTTAAATGCCGGATGCAGCCGAATCTGTTTTTTCACAAATCCATTTTCATTGGAATATAAGAGCAAAATGCCTCCTGGAGTTAATAGCTCTTCCGATTTGTCAAAAAACCCTCTGTAAAATAAATCCTGCTCCTCTTTTGTGCGTTTCCCCCGTATGGGCATATTGGCTATGATTTCATCAAACAGATATTCATGTTTAAAATCCAGGTAGTCTTTGTGGATAAAATTCACATGCATACCCGCCTCTGCCGTATTGATTCTTGCTTTTTCCACTGCTTCGCCAAAAATATCAATTCCATAAATTTCTCTGGCAGCCAGCAGCTTATGCCGTTCCACCAGCATAGTCCCTACACCGCAGCAGGGATCTAAAACCTGTGCTTTTTCCTTCATCCATGGTCTGGCAAGCTCCAGGATCATCGCTGCCATTGACGGATGCATGGATGCTGCTATCGTTCCTTTCCGATAGGAAAAACGCTCCATAGGTATCGTAAACATTTTTAAAAACACATGAATTTTTTTCGTCTTGTCTAATAACAGACGAATTTCAAATTCATAATCTTCCGGTGTATTAATCAGCCTTCTGCCGCTTTTTTCTTCGATTGCAAATGCTGCCCGTTTGATATAACGGCTCCTTTCCTCCAGAGAAAAACCGCCTCTTAAATCTATTCTGAAATAAAATGGAGCCGGTTCTTTGTGGCAGCGTTCCAGCAACGGCAGTAATTTGGAATTCGCCAAAGCCTCGCCAAATATTTCCGGTCCATCCTCAAAAACAACCGTTCTGTCTAATCGAACAGGGAAAAGCAATTCCCGAAAAGTACGGATAGCTGTTACTTTTCTCAAATCATTCACAACCGCCTGTACGCCGAGAGAAGTCTCTTTTTTGCGGTCGGCCGAAAGCTTTTCTGTTATCAGATTCTGATATCCGCCGTTTGTCGTCAGCAGTATCAACAGCTTTTCCTCCCAGCCGGTAAAGGTATGTCTGTTCTCTTTCCCTTCTTTGCGTAAAATCCGCTCCAAAATCCGTATTTCTTCTCTGGTATGCTTTTTTTCATGCTCAGGTATCTCTTTTTTGCATAAGAATTCATACTGCTCCTGTAATTCACTCAGATATGGATAAGGATCTGTTTTTTCCAGAGCGCCTAAGATTGTTCCTCTTACAAAAAGTGTTTCTTCTTTCTGATATGCGAGATACAACTGCAAAGCCATCTCCTGTATCTGAAGATCCCCCAGTAAAGCTGCTGCATTTTTGCGAATTTTTGCATCTTCGGATAAAAGCAGGGGAGCAATCACCTCTCCCTCTTTCAATCGCCTTCTGATCTCTTCATATAAAGCTTTCTCTTTGATCACTGCCCGCAGTTCGCTGAGCGCTTTGCGAAGATTCTCCTTTTGTTCAATCTGACGGCAAAGCTCCTCTATCCCGCCGTCTGCCATGGTTTCTGCCGAATATAACTCTGTCATAATTCTCTATTCCCCTGTCTTTTGCTGTGTTTCTTCTGTTTCTCCCGGTGTTTTCAATACTCCATAGGATTCTATGTAATTATGGACGTCTTCTTTCAAACTTTCCCATTCTAAAGGATATTCCACATAATATTTGGGACATTCTTTTCCGGTAACATCATAATGGCGGATAATATCTTCTGTTCCAAGATGATAACGCCCCGCCAGCCATGCCAGCAGGTGGATGAGCGTATCATAGGTTGCATCTGCAAATTTCCCAGTTTCATCAGGAATGCAGCATTCAATCGCGATCGTATCTCCATTTCTCTCATTGGAAGCATAGGCAATTTCCTGACACGGAATGCATTGAATCAATTCTCCATCAATTCCGATTACGAAATGACTGCTGGCAGATGTCTCTCCCGTCTGGCTTAAGCTTTCAAAATAATCCCTGTTCTGTTGTGCCGTCGTACCGGGATTTGCCGTATAATGCACTACAATTCCATTCACCTGTTCCAACTCTATGCCCGGCCTGGAATATTCATTTATACTCAATAACTGTACATCATAATCCGGAGGCGTATCTACAATCCTTTCTGGCGGCGCTGTTTTTTTAACTACAGGCTGACTCCTTCTGCTTTTTAGAAAACGCAAAACCTGACTCCCTGCAATCAACGGAATAATCATACAACATAAAATCAACAGAAACCGGAGTCTCATTTCCCGTTTTCGTTTTTTTCTTCTTATGGCAGCACGCCTGGCCGCCCTTCTTCGTTCGTACTCTGACTGTTCTTTTCGTTCTGTTTCGTTCATGAATCCGGATTCCTTTTGTAAATGATTATATTTATCATACCCTAAAGTAAAAAACATAGCAACAAAAAACGGGAGCTGATACCGAACAGATTTCTCTGTTTGGATATCAGCCCCACTCATTATAACATTAACCCATGATCATTTGATCCGTTTCAAATTCGCAAACAGGTTGCCTTTGCATGATCTATTACAGTTTGTATTTTTTCAGACCCGCTTTTTTCAGGCTCTTAACGAATTTTTTATCTTTCTTTAAGCTCTTTGGAACTTTTACCTTAACTGTCTTCTTAGCTTTTACAAACGCATTTTTCTTTAATGTAACTTTTGAAGTTTTGAAAGTAACTTTTGTCAGTTTCGCACAATTCGGGAATGCCTTCTTTTCAATGGATGCTACATTTGCACCAATTGTGATATTCTTTATATTTTTATAATTTTTGAATGCATTCGCTGCAATGCCTACGACCTTATAGGAATCTGTTCCTATCATAATTGTAGCGGGAATTGTTACTTTTTTCTGTTTTACGTCTTTACCTTCTTTTAAGACCACTGTCTTTGCCGCTACATCGGTTACCGTATAATCCATTTTACCGGATGATACTACCTGCCCTGCAGTAACGCTTGGTCCTTTCTTAATTGGTTTCAACGCCTTTTGCGCTGTCTCTAAGGCTGCCACTGCGTTATCCAGATCTTTCAGTGTCGGCGCTGCGCCTGCGGCTACCAGTTTCTTTGCAGCTGCTAAAGCGTTCGTATATGTCTGATCCGGTGTATAGTTACCGTTTACAGCTTTTTCAATATTGCTGATCTTTGTTGCTGCCGCAGCGATTTCGTCTGCTGTAGCTGCTTTCAATGATTCTGATTTTGCAAGCTCCTCTGCTGCTGCAGCCAATGCATCCAATGCATTTTTTACAGCTATTTTTGAAGAATCCTTATTTAAATCTTTTACCGCCTGAATCGCTGCTGCATATGCGCCCCATGCTTCCTCATCATAATATTTCGATTCTCCGGAAGGTATTTCTTTTGCCAATGCTGCTGCAATCTTTGTTTGATCTGCTGCATCTGATGGTTTCGGCGTTACACTGTCTTTCACTGCATCATAAGCATTGAGTGCGCTTTCTACTTCTGTGCTTGTAACATCCGCCGGATTCTCATTTATCTTTGTAAGAAGATCTGTAATTGCTGTATTTGCTGCTGCAATTGCAGTCCAATCGTCTGCCTGATAATAATCCTGATCTGATTTTTCTGCTAAGTCATCTCTTGCTGCCTCTAACGCCTGCTTGCCAGTCTCAATTTTATTCGCAGCCACGTCAAATTCGGTCCACGCAGCGTTCATTTCATTAACAATATTTCTTGCGCCCTGTTCTGTAATAACGCCCTCTCCCGTTAATTTTGCCGACTGACTAGCTCTTGCTGCGTCGAATGCTTCCCAGGAGTCTTTATAATAAACAACAGGATCTGTATTTGTCCGTCCCATTACCGTACTATAAATAGTCTTGCAGGCATCCTCCCAGTCTTCAAATTCCGTACCACCTGTTACTTTAGAATAATTTACATTTCTGACACGCACATTCAACTGAGCACCCGCCGTAATGGAAATACTTCCTGATTCCGCTACACTTTTGCCTGATAAATCCGCCTTGTCGGCAATTATAATTTCATCGCCTACCACCTTGGAATAATCGTTCGTCAAATAATCAGCTGCTTCGTCGTTTTCATCTCCTGCGCCTTCTACTTCAACAACTTTTGCACTGAATTTATTATCTTCAAAGGTTACATCCACTTTATAATCATGCCTTCTTTGAGGTTTTTCTCCCTCTACTTCTACAAAGCTCTCACTGCCTATCTGATATCCCCAGCTGGTTCCATTATATCCAACCTTTATAGGTGCAGGATTCGGGCTTTCCGCAGTTACAACTCTTGTATTGAGATAAAATTCTCTTTCTGCGTTGCCCGGCGTCTCCAGATCAAGATAGGGGCGTAGAACTGCTGAAACCGTTCCTTCACTAAAATCCTGCAATTCATCCATCGTATTATATAAAGTCTTAGGTGTTTCAGAAGTAAGGGCATTTATACTGCGGTAATTGACGCCGCCGACACTCGTAACCTCCAGAATTTCTTCTACATTATCGCCTGTTCTTGGTGACGTCCAGTCACAGTAGCCATAACGCCAGGAAGTCATTTCATCAATATTCTCGATATTTGCCTGAACATTTGCAATATCTACGTCTGTCCTGGTTCCCTTATAGGTTCCTCCTAAAAATCCAAAACGAATTGGTTTATAGTTGCCAGGACTCTGTCCTGAAACTGCATATTCTTTTACTTCGTGAATCGCTGCATTGTTTAAAGTCGTCGTTACTGCATCCTGAGTTTCATCTACAACCCATTTGGTTTCTTCGTCTGAACCCTCGATCGGCTGCTCCTTCATTTTCTGCATCGTAATTTGAATCTCGCTGCTGTTTAAATATTCGATTGTAATACGATGAAATTTAAAGTCCTCCAGTGAAAAAGCTTCTAAAGCCTCTATTTTATCTGTATAACGGTGTTTGTCTTCACCTACAGTATACGTAATGCCAGGCCCCCACTCCAGAAACCAGTGATTATTTGAGTGGTTTCCTAAATATACATAATGTGTTGCATCAACATACTTCAATAAAATGCCAAAGCGCATAGCAGAAGCAGTACCTTTTGGATAAATATCAAAACTTATCTTCCTGTGTTTCGCAGTATTCTCTTCATTGTTCTGTTCAGGCGCTGTAATATCAAGCGCATTTGCATATACTGTCATAGCCGCATCTGAACTTGTAAGATCACCATGACCATTGGCACTCCCAGTTGTGTCAGCAGATCGCAGTCTCCATGTCTGAACTCCGCCAAGATTCAGCGCATCGTCAAAACTTCCTGACCAGTTGCTGTTGTTTCTTTCGACTTTCCAGCCGTTTGCCGTTGTTTGAATTGTTGCCGCATTCGCTGTCATTCCGGTGCCTGGCAGCAGCGATGTAATCATAACTGCCGCGGTCAGCACTCTTGCTAAAAATGCTTTTGCTTTCTTCATACTTATCCTCCTAAATTATTATTTTCTCAAATTAAAGCTATCTCAAAAAGTATACTTCTTGAGATAGCTTTATGATTTTATTGAGTAAATATAGACTATTCTCTTTTTTCATTTTTGTCAAGCCGATTTTTGATTTTCCAGCAAAATCCCTAAATTTCAGCTTGTTTTTGCATCTGTCACTGTATAATTTATACTTTATTATTTCATGTTTTCTTCCACAATGCTTGGTTTCGCCTTTGCCTTACAGGCTTTGCTGCTGTATTTCTAAAATTTTTATAAAATATTTTAAAAAAGACCTCCGACCACGTATTTGTGATCGGAGATCTGTCATACATCTTATTTTACTTTCACTTTTTTGTTGCCGGCTTTCTTAATCTGCTTGATCAGCTTATTTCTCAACTTAGCCGAACTCATTTTCTTTTGTATCTTTACTGTCAGTTTTGCACTGGTGCCTTTCAGAGCTTTCTTACCAAAAGTCTTAAGCACCTTGGACTGCACTTTGATATTCTTCAGATTCTTACATCCGCTAAAAGCTGCTTTTCCAACTTTAGTTACGTTGCTGCCGATTGTCACTTTCTTTAATTTCTTATAGTTTTTGAATGCATCTGCATCAATCTCTGTTACGGTACAGGTTTCTTTATTTACAACAACTGTACTTTGAATCGTAATGGATGTGCTGCCGTTCTTATTTGTACCGCTGACCGCTGTTACTGTTTTCTTAGCCGCATTGGTTACTTTATAAAGCACATCATTGACAACAACCGTATTGCCGTTTTCCAGTTTTACTTCTTTCAATGCCTTCTGTGCATTTGCCAAATCCGTTCGGAGCTTGGAAAGCTGTGCCATATCTGTGGAATTCCTGCCTGCTTCTGCATGATTGTATGCGGTAATAAATGCTGTCCAGCTTGCATCTGTGTAATTCTGCTGTCCTTTGTTTTTAACAGCTGCCGCTGCATCAATTACTGCTGCCAAAGCCTGCTGCGCCTGCACAACTTGTTCATTTCCCGCTTCGCCCGGCCCTCCGGGTCCCTCTGAGCCAGACGTCAGATTATTCTGTGCTGCTGAAAGTTCTTCACTGAGGGCATTTATTCTGGCTATATCTTTCACTCCTGCTGTATTTGTATCCATACTGAGCGCTTTTTGATATGCAGTTGAAAATACCTTCCATCTTTCTTCTTCAGAATCCTGCCTTCCCTGGGCATATCGAGCTGCTGCCGATGCAATAACCGTTTTCAGCGCATTCTTTGCTTTATCCAATTCCAGATTCAACTGTGCATTCTGCAGTTTTTCTTTCAATGCATTCAATTGTGTATAAGATGCTTCGCTTGATACATTCTGCGCTTCTGAAAGAGCATTCTGGAATTCCCTCCATGCTGTTTCGGAATAGCCTTCATTTTGAACTGTGTTTGCCGATACGACTGCATCATCCAGTTCTGTCTTCGCAGCCTCTGCAAAAATTGCCTGATTCGCAGCCATAAATCCCTGCTGCTCCGGTGTGTCATTTGAATTTGTCGAATCAATTAAAATATCCGCAATCGCTGCGAAAGGTCCGTTACCCTGCTCACTGGTATCTCCTCTTAAAACCCGAATCTGCAGATAATTTCCCTCTACATCTGCATCTACCGGCAGATACAGAACTGTCCCGTTTGCTGCACTATCTTCAAGGTTCACTACTTTTGATGTAAAAGTCGGATTCATAATCGTATGAGTGGCGCTGTTAAATTCTGTTCCCACAATATACTGATAAGTATGGACAAGTCCGTTTTTCCCTGAAGCCCTCTGCTGGAATGCAACACGCTTATAAGAAGAAATCGGCTTTGTCGTCTGAACCGTAATCACAGCCGGATTTTTTTCACTTACCGGAAATGCCGTACCGTATGCGGAATGCCAATTCGTAGAAGGTATCCGGTCAATTGCATTCTGAGGAGGTTCTGCCGACGTCGTATTTGCCCATACATTTGTTATGTCTGCTGCATCCACCACTTCGTTTTGAAACAATACGCCGCTGCTTAATATGGTTTCTTTCCCGTCTATCACCGCTGATGCGGAAATTGTTGCAGAACCGAAACCTACAAAATATACGTTTCCTTCCTCGTCCACACGCGCAACCTTCGGATCAGAAGACGACCATGTTACTTTTGTATTTTCATCCTTAGCCTCTGTAAAGCTTACGCCAAACTTCAACGGCTGCTCTGCCGTCGCAACCTCTGTATTAGCTGGAGCCTCCAGTATCATACTCGTCTTTTCAATCTTTAAATTATCCAGTATAAAATCTTTATAACCGCTGAAATCAATAGCTCCGCCTGTAAGTCCTTTGGTATCTGCGCTGTTTCCGGTAGAGTAAATACCAACCCAGCTGTTTCCGCTGTCACTTGCAGTAAAACTAAATCCAAAATTCTGTGTTTTCCCTGCGGATGTTGCCAGCGACCAGCTCTTCACATTATTTTGTGTACCGTCGCCCAGACGAACTTCGTATGTCTTATCGCTGCCCATCTGATAATCAAAAGATACATAGTAGGTCTTTCCCGGTTCAAAATGGAAATTCTGCGGAATTGTCTGATAGATCATAGATTCATTTTCTGTCAATCCATTGATTTTTACAGACCAGTCTCCGTCAATGACATCATCCACTTGTTTTGTCATGAAACCTGCCTGCGTATATTTTCCATGCCATTCCGATAAGTGAATCCGGTTATCCGTCACACCTGTACCAGGTCCGGAAATAACAAAGGGCCAGATTCCCTGTTCATTGTTTTCAAAATCATTGTACAGTGATGTAATATACCCATTCTCATCCTGTCCTCTGATCACATCCATTTTGGTGGGCACTACACGGATATCGTCAAAGTAAGTTGCTCCGCTTCCTGCCTCACGGCTAATTGTTAATGTCGCATTCGCTCCTTCTGCTGTAAAGAAGACATACATATTTTGGAAACAGCTGATACTATCTTCTGTACCGCCGCTGCCTGTATGATGCTGGTCAGAGGATACAAGATTCCGAACAAAAGATTGTCCTGCATAATTTGTCCCGAGCACCTTGCTTCCGGTTGAAACGGTTACATGTGCATGAGCGGCGCTCTTATTGTCTACGCCCACATATAATGCATACTTCTGCCCCGCTGTCAGATTGGTCAGATCCATGCTGACAGATACTTCACCGTCCAGTTTCAGCATATGGTTTGCAGAACTGTAATTATCTACAATCCGGGCCGTTCCGCCGTTGCTGTTTACTGTTCTGTGGCTGTTGATATCTGTATCATTAAATCCCATATCATAGACATATTTTGAAGTCTGCCAGTCAACTGCCAGTTCTGCTTTTTCTCCTTTGTATACTACATAGGGTACTTCTGCCTCTGCATCTAAGGTAATCTGATTATTTACTACAGTAACTTCCTGTTTCTCTGTTTTTCCCTGATCTGTCAATTTGTATACTACGACGCTGGAAAGTCCTTCCCAGTCTTTTGTCAGGGTCCAGGTTGTCTTGCCGCCCCTTGTATTCCAGTGATACAGTTTCTGATCTGCTGCGGTCAAATCTTCTCCGTTAGAATCCCAGTTCCAGGGAATCAGATATGTTTCACTTCCGGCATTGCTGCCATCGCCGCCTGTAGGAGCTCCTTCAGAAACTATCACTCCATCTACCGTAATGGTTCTGTTTCTGTAGTTTGCTGTATCTGTGTAATCATTAGACTTTCTGGTGACTACAATTCTGGTATCATCTTCATCGTTCTTCGTATTTTCGAGCGTAATTTCCATTTCCGGTTTCCAACTCTCGCCAGTAGACAGCCTAACTTCCTCTCCATCTTCCCAATCGGTCACCTGATAATGCTGCAGAAATTTAGTAATCAAATTATGGCGAAACATTACTTTTATGTAATTATTGTAGTCCGTCCGTCCCTGCCATCCTTCAAAATCGGTCATATTCAGACCTCCCAGCAAAGGCATCTGCGCTGCTCCGCCGTAAGAAGGATAATCTGCAATCCAGGAATCTTTCTGATGATTCCGCAAAAACCGCATCACTTCACTGTTCTCACCTTTAGAAGTAGATCCGCCGTATGCAAGATCTGCCGCCCAGTGCTGTAAGGTAGAGTCATATTCCTGCGTCGGCCCCCACTCAGTGGCAAAACGCCAGCCAAAGCCGTTGATCTCACGGGCAAGATTTCTGGACTCCCATGCATCCTCAGAACCGGAAGTGTTGTTGCCCCATACGTCTACATAAATGAAATCCAGATTGTTTCCTACCTGATCATATAATTCCTGAAAACGACTTTCTCTCTCTCCACTTGCAAGATCGTATAAAGCATTGATGCCAATTCCCTGATCCAGCCAGTTCCAGCCATAATTTCCTCTGGAAAGTTCATCACTAAACGCTTTTGCCTCTGTATACATTTCGCTGCAGTTTACATGGATGCCAAAAAGCGCTCCCATCTTCTTACCTTCTATCAAAAGCGTATTCATATCGTCTGCTCCGCCGATACGCCTTCCGATATCGCCGTAATCCGGATGTCCGGAATCATGGCCTTCTGAACCATAACCTTTCAGCAGCACGCCCTGTCCCAGACCTTCTGTATTCAGATAAACTCTTTTTACACCGTCCAAATTGGTCAAAAACGGATTCGCTGCCTGGCTGCCGAAGTTCATGGCAATTCGATAGTTTACCAGATCAGGCACAACCTCAGACCCCACCGGATCATGCATAATAGAACGGAACGCTACCGCACCGTCCTGCCAGTCTATGTCTTCGTCTCCGTTTTCGTCTGCGGCAATCACTACCTTTGCACTGGGCATAATCTCGTGTTCTACCACATAAGTCCTCGGCTCATTATTGACGGTAGTCGTAATTTTTCTGTCATAATACCACTGGGTGCTCGCCAGTCCCAATGAGGTGCCGCCGCTGCTCAAAGAAGACGCCGTTGCCATAACGCGGGTATTGCTGGCGCCTCCGGCTGTAATATAAGAAGCCACATGGCTTCCCTGATATTCGGAATTGCTCCAAAGTCCCGCACTCAGCTCATTATTAGAAATAAATCCGTAGATAAAATCTTCGGAAGATGCATTGTTTGTAAGTCGCATTCCATCTGTTACATCAAAATCCCTGTCGCCGCTCACCCTTGTATTGCTGGACATTTTAGCGCCTTTTAAGTGCGCATTTGTCTGAGTGCTGCGTACGGAAATCAGACTGTGGTTGGGAATTTCAATGGTCTGAACCGGATGCACCGGAAAACCATTTGCATCCACCTCTGTCAGTTTGTTATCCACCTTTGTGATGTCAAAGGATGCTGTATTCTTATCTACAGTAATCTCTGCTGTGATGACGCAATCCACATCTTCTCCGCTTTTTAAAGTCATTTCATAAACAGCTCTCGTATCCGAAAAAGACGTTTTCACCTCTCCTTCGCCTACTGCAATGGACTGACCGTTGACCCTGATCGTATTGATCGTTTCTGTCTGCCCGTAAAAAACCTTCCCATCCAGATTATACTGGATGATGTATGGAAAATTCTTTCCGACTTCCACTGTCATCTCATCTGTCGCAAGGACTTTTCCATCGCTTAACAGCGTCATCTCTCCTGTTGCGTCCACCTGGGTTTCCTGAATGCCTGCTGCCGGTTCTGTTGCCAATGCTGCAGCAGGCATCGCCGTAAACGCCATACTAAACGCCATAAGTCCACTAAACAGTTTTTTAAACCCATGCACTTTCAAAATTCTACCTCCTCGTTTGAAACAAATCTTTTCAATTTATCTGCTTATTCTAGTGATGTCTCTATTATCTCATGAAAAGACCGTTTTATCAAACTTATTTTAAAACTTTTTCGTTATCATTTAGAATGTTCGTCTATTGGGCATAAAAATATCTCCAACCATATTTTCATGGCCGGAGATATTCTTTAGATAGAACTTATCCTGAATTATTCACGGAACAGTATTTGAACTGATAACTGTACCATGAATCTGA
>CAJUEY010000040.1 GCA_910585825.1 uncultured Lachnospiraceae bacterium
CCGATCTCCGCCAGCTTTCCCCGCAGCCGGGTCATATTCACGCTGAGGGTGTTGTCATCAATGTAAATCTGGTTGTCCCACAGGGCGTCAATCAGATCGGCCCGAGAAACAATCTGTCCGGTATGAACCATCAGGCAAGCCAAAATTTGCAGTTCATTCCGGCTGAGTTCTATGGCTTTTCCGCCGGACGACACAACCCCTTTTGTCAGGCTCAGTCGCAGTTCACCGGCCTCCAGTAAATCAGCCTGTTCCGGTCCGCCGCCGCTCCGGCGTAGAACGGCCTTGATCCGGGCCAGCAGAACGGGAACACTGTATGGCTTGGTGATGTAGTCGTCCCCGCCCAGGCTCAGCGCCCGTACCTCATCCGCACCCGCATCCCGGCTGGTAACAAAAATTACTGGCGCAGGAACGGCCTTCCGCAATGCGGCGCACAGAGAGAAACCATCTTTACCGGGAAGTCCAATATCCAAAAGGATAAGGTTTGGGTGTTCCTGCGCTGCTTGCGCGGGTATATCTGTAAACCTCTTAATTACCAGAGTTGTATACCCCTCGTTTTCCAGGAGCAGCGCCAACTCTTCCCGAATGGCTGGGTCATCCTCGATTATCATAATTTTGGGCATACCATTCCTCCTGCTATTTTATTTACATTTTAGCACAGGAAAGGCAGATGATCAATTATGGACAGGAACAAAGCCATTCGCGGAGGAATTGGCAGGTAAATGCGAGTGCAGCAACAGCCATATCGGTCAATCAGTACCACCGGCTTAGCGCAACATCATAAACTTAAGAAAAATCTAAAGGAATCTGTCAACAGGTTCCTTTCTTTATGTTAGAATACAGACAGGGGGTGCATATGGATAAATCTTACAAAAGAAGATTTCAAAAGTTTTCCGAATCATTATCGGATCCGGAACGGTATGAACATATGAAAAAGAAAGGAAAAACGACAGTAGGAATCTCAAGATCAACGCTTCCTTCCGAAAATGAACTTGCACTGGTGACAGACCTTCCGGATACGATTGCAGCAGAAGAATTAGCAGGTTTATATTACCGGAGATGGGAAATTGAAAAGAAATACCATACCTTAAAAAATAAAATTTGAGAGCGTGACAGGGAAATAAATATCCCATGCATACGAATGAAAATACAGCGGTTGGTCTTTTCAAAGAGACTGTGCCGAAGATCCTTCTGGAACGGGAAGAGAAGAAACGCATCCAAAAACTGAACGAACGGCAGGCAGAACTGGAACGCTGTGTTGTGTCAAAAAGAGAACGGCCAAGTAAAGAACGCAGAAAAAATATTTCCAATAAATATAAAAATAATGAAAAGAGCATTTTTCAATTTTAATTTGCACTGTTGTAATAAAACTTCCTGTCCGTTCTGTATTCAAATAAAGCAAAAACTCAATTCTCGTCTTATCCTGAATCAAAACAAGTTGATGCGAAAACTCCCTGCAATTTCCAATAACTCAGGCTCTTTCCTGACACGCGGATATAAGTTCCCATTTCTTTACCCTTTGCCGTAAGATAGTATGGTCGCTGACTGCCCGGCATGATATGAACGACAATCACAACTTTTTCCTCAACTGCCGTTTGCAAATGCAACTACAGTTTTCATTTACAAATATTTTTATTCCTCCCTATACCGGGCAGCAAAAGAAGAGCGATCTTCCAGCAAATAAAACTGCCAAAAGCTCACTCTTCTTTTTCTCGTATGCTACCCTTGTCAATGCTCCAGCATCTTTTCAATAAACACCCCGTATCCTTTCGTCGCATCCGATATAAACACATGGGTTACGGCGCCGATGATTTTTCCGTCCTGCAGAATCGGGCTGCCGCTCATTCCCTGTACGATTCCTCCCGTCTCGGATAAAAGCAGATCATCTGTCACATGAAATAATATTCCTTTATTTTCTTCTTTACAGTTTAAATCCACCTCATCAATATCAATTCGATACTGCTGCAGACTGCCGTCCAATGAAGAAAGAATGTATGCCTCTCCTGTGTGAATATCCTGTTTCATCCCCACTTCCACATAAGCATCTTCCATTTCTTCCGGCATTTTATTTAAGGTTCCGTTGATTCCGGTAGGCGTATTTTCTTCAATGTTTCCAAGACAGTTTTCTTCTTTGTAATTGATTACGCCGGTCAGTTCTCCGGGAGAACCGTCTTTTCCTTTGACGATTCCCACAATATCAGTATCATAAACTTTTCCTTCTGCAAGGCGGATCATCGTTCCGGTATCTCCGTCACTCACCGGATGCCCCAAAGCTCCATATTTTAGATCCTGACAGATATAAGTAAGCGTCCCTACTCCCGCCATGTCGTCTCTTACCCAGATTCCCAGCTTATAGGAATTGTCCTGCAGTAATACCGGCTTGATTTTTAATTCTATGGTTTTTTCTTCCCTCAGAATTTTAAGTACTACTGCTTTTCCTCCTGATGCATTGACCAACTCCACCAGTTCTTCTTTTCTGGAAACTGTTTTTCCGTTTACTGAAAGAATATAATCTCCGCTTTGTACAATCTGGTCTGCCGGTTCGTAAACCAGTCCGTCTGACGCTGTTACTTTTCCGGTTCCTATGATCAAAATTCCCTTTGTCTTAGTATAAATTCCTATGGGGATTCCGGAAGGCATCACATAGCGTTTTTCCACAACATGAACGGCTACCTCTTTCACTGGAATTAAATTCAAAAATTTACAGGACACCTGATAGTCCTGATTTAAATTTACGTTTTGATTTAATTTTACAGAATTATTCCGAAAAACCGACAGGCTCTTTTCTGTTTTTTCCACTGTAACAGGAAGGGAAAAATGAATCTCTTCCTCGTTTCCCTGTATGGCATATATTTCATCTGGTATGGAATCATACAGCAGTTCTGCCGCAAATATCAGCAAATATACAAAAGCTGCCAGAAAAAACCGCTTTCTGTACTTTTGAAATTTATGATAGATCATTGGATAAAACCCCTTTCTGCGATCCCTCCCGAAGGGCTTTTTTGACAGAAGATGCTTTCACATTCTCCTGCATAAAAAAGAAGGATACGCTTTCACATATCCCTCTTAGTATGTACGGTTTTTTACTGTTCACCCAATGATTTTTTTGTATTTGCTGCCAATTCTTTCATTTCTTTTGCATTTTCCAGTACGGTATCCGTAATCTTGACGCCGCCCAGCATTCTGGCAAGTTCATGAATGCTTTCTTTCCATTCCAAAGGACGTATGGTAGATATGGTCATTTCATTTGCCACGGATTTTTCAATCAGATAATGACTGTCCGCCATAGCTGCAATCTGGGGAAGATGTGTAATGCAGATAATCTGATGACTGTTTCCTAATGCGTTCATCTTCTCCGATACCATCTGCGCCGTTCTTCCACTGATTCCGGTGTCAATCTCGTCAAAAATCAGCGTTCCCACTGCATCTGTATCTGCCAGCACGGTCTTAATTGCCAGCATAATCCTGGAAAGCTCACCGCCGGAGGCAATTTTTTCCAGAGATTTCTCAGGCTCTCCCGGATTGGCGGAAATTAAAAATTCTGCATCGTCGTATCCGTTTGCCGTATAGAAATCTGTTTTCTGAAACTTCATAGAAAAAGAAACCTGCGGAAAATTCAAATCCTTTAACTCTTTTTTGATTGCCCCGGTCAATTCTACAGCGGCTTCCTGACGGATTTCAGACAGTTCTTTGGAATATTTTTCCACTTCTTTTTCTTTTATGGAAAACTCCTGTTTCAGATTTGCCAGATAGGCATCGTAATCGGAAAGTTTCTCTGCCCTTGCCTTTTTCTCTGCCAGGGAAGTCAAAATTTCTTCGATGGTTTTGCCGTATTTTGACTTCAAATGATTCACGAGATCTAAGCGTTTTTCTACTTCCGAAAACATCTCTTCGTCAAAAACCGTATCTGATATATATTCTGCGATTTCCCGGTTAAAATCATTCAAAAGATTGTCAATTTCCATTAACTGGTTTTCAAATCCTGCCAATGGTTCATCGTATTCTGACACGGATGACAATTCCCTCAGCGCATGGCTGATTTGCTCTGTTGCGGAATCAAAGCCTTCGGAAGTCTTTTCATAAACTTTTGATACAGCCTCCATAATCTTCTGTCCGTTTAACAGACGTTTGTAATCCTGCTCTAACTGTTCGTCTTCTCCGGAAATCAGCTGCGCCTCTTCGATTTCTTTGATCTCATACTCCAAAAAAGAAAGCTCCCGTTCCCGTTCCGCTGTATCAAGGCTTGCTTCTTTCAATTCTGCTTTGATTTTTTGATATCCGTTGTAGACGCCTTTTAACTTTTCTTTTTCCTTCTGGAGACGATTTTTGGCATAAGCATCTAAAATATGCAAATGATTTTTTTTGCCTAACAGGGACTGATGTTCATGCTGTCCATGAATATCAATCAAAAGCCCCGCTACTTCTTTTACTTTGGAAACCGGAACGCTTTCTCCGTTGATCTTTGAAACACTTCTTCCATTCACGATTTTCCTGCTTAAAATCAGAGAATCCTCTTCTATGGAAATATCCATTTCTTCCAATATCTGTTTTATGCGTTCATTTTCAAGCGAAAAAGTCAGTTCCACCAGTCCAAATGGTGCGTTTTCTCTGATCATTTCTTTCGGCAGTTTTCCGCCCAATGCCAGATTCACAGAGCCAATGATAATCGACTTTCCCGCTCCTGTTTCTCCCGTCATAATGTTAAGTCCCGGCGTAAATTCCACTTCTGCCTCGTCAATCAGCGCCAGATTTTTCACATATAAGTTTTGTAACATATATTCTCCTTATGGGTTTTTATAACTTTCAGTACCTTCACAGTGATTGATTCTCTATTATTTTTCTAAACCGCTCCATTAAAGTAACGGTGTCCTCCACTGTCCGAACGGCGCACATAACTGTATCATCTCCCGCAATGCTGCCCACAATTTCATGACACTCCATAGAATCTAACGCCGCTGCAACTGCCATTGCCATACCGGGAACTGTCTTGACCACCAAAATGTTCTGAGCCATATCCATGGAAACAAATCCGTTTTGAAAAATACGGGTATATTTTTCAAGCAGATCTTTGGTGTTTTCTGCCAGTACGGCATATTTCTGCCTGCCGCTTTTCATAGCAACTTTGGTCAGTTTCAGCTCTCTGATATCCCTGGATACAGTAGCCTGGGTAACACAGAACCCTTCCCGGTTCAAATAATCCAAAAGTTCTTCCTGAGTTTCAATATCATTTTTTTGGATTAACTCTAAAATCTTTACATGTCTCTTTGATTTCATCTAATAAACCTGCATCTTTCTTCTCAGTATTTCCAAAAAACTAATTTTGCTCAATTTAATAATTCTGGCTCTTTGTCTGGAGGCGCAAATCGTAATGGAATCTCCCGGAGAAAGTTCTGCCGCCACTTCTCCGTCAAAATTCACATCTACCCGTTCTTCCCCCTGGGGTTGTCTGCTCCGCAGTTCAATGGTTACTTCATCATCTGCATCGATGACAATGCTCTTGGCATTTAAGTCATGGGCATTGATTGGAGTAATCAGTATCATCCGCGCTTTGGGGTCCACAATCGGTCCGCCCGCCGACATACTGTATCCGGTGGAGCCGGTGGGCGTTGCAACGATAATGCCGTCTGCCCGATATGTATTCAAATACTCTCCATTGACAGAAACAATCAGCTCCACCAGCTGCAGCGCTCCTTTTCTGCAGATCACAACATCATTTAAGGCCTTTTTGAAAAGTTTCGTCCCGCTTAACATCATTCGCTCTTCTATGATGTAATTGCCCCGCATCATTTCTTCAATTGCAGTGCAGATATGACTTTCTTCCAGTTCACACAGATAGCCCAGATGCCCTAAATTCACTCCGATCAGGGGAATGTCTTTTTCGGAGGCAATTCCCGCCGCACGAATTAAAGTTCCGTCGCCGCCCAGTACAAAGATTCCTTCCGTAAAATCGGGAATCTCTTCCCCTTCCATGATCACATGACAGACTCCGCCTTTTAACTCAATAAAAGATTTCATCTCATTGGTGACCTTTTTGTTCTTGTCTTTATAGGGATTTGTAATAATACAAAAATTTCTCATGATTTTTTATCTAATGCGGCATGCGCTTCTTCCACTGTATTTTGAATCGTTACAGTTTCTGCCATGCTCCCTTCTTCGTCTTTTTTCATATAAATCAGATATTCGATGTTTCCTTCCGGTCCTTTGATCGGAGAAAATTCCAGATTTTTTATAGAAAATCCCAGTTCCATGGCATATTCTGCCACTTTTTCTATCACTTCTCTGTGGACTGCCTGATCCCGTACAACTCCTTTTTTCCCTACTTTTTCTCTGCCCGCCTCAAACTGGGGCTTAATCAGACAGATGATTTCGCCGTTATCCTTTAAAAGTTCCCTTGCCGGGCCTAATACCTTGGTCAGAGAAATAAATGAAACATCTACCGATGCAAAATCCAGCCGGTCTGCAATATCAGAAGGGGTCACATAGCGGATATTCGTCTTTTCCATACAGACAACCCTTTCATCGCACCGCAGCTTCCATGCAAACTGCCCATATCCCACATCTACAGCATAGACTTTTTGAGCTCCGTTTTGCAGCATACAGTCGGTAAATCCGCCGGTAGAGGCTCCGATATCCATACAGATCTTATTCTCAAGGGAAATGTCAAAATGAGTCATTGCTTTTTCCAGTTTCAAACCGCCCCGGCTGACATATTTTAAGGTGTTTCCGTGAATTTCAATCCGGCAGTCTGTAGGAAACATACTGCCCGCCTTATCTTCTCTTTGATTGTCTACAAATACATTGCCTTCCATAATCATTGTCTTTGCTTTTTCTCTGGAAGGCGCCAGCTTTCGCTCCACTAATAATATATCCAAACGTTCTTTCATTTGTCCCCTTATTTAAAATATACACAGCTGTTACACATATGTTTCTACAATCTGTTCCAATATAGAATCTGCATCAATCTTTAATTCTTTCCGCAGAATATCTACGTTGCCGTGTTCTACATAGTCATCTGAAATTGCAATGTTAATTATAGGAATCTTTGTCTGCCGGGAATTAAAAAACTCCGTCACATGTTCTCCAAATCCGCCGATTTTTACATTTTCTTCTAATGTAACCAGCAGTTTATGCGTCTGGGACAGGCGTTTTAAGAGCTCCTGATCTAATGGCTTTGCAAATCTGGCATTCACAAGAGTCACCCGATATCCCTGTTCTTTCAGCCTTTCTCTTACGGTTTCCGCTGTTTTTACCATGCTGCCAAGGGCAATCAGCGCAATCTGGCTTTCCTCATATAAAACTTCGCTTTTACCGTATATCACAGGCGCACGAAATTCCTTGAGCCCGTCATACGCCTCTCCCCTTGGATAACGGATTGCAATGGGAGAAGGAAAGTCCACTGCAAACTTCATCATATCGGAAAGCTCCCATTTATTCTTCGGAGCCATAATGGTCATATTCGGAATGCAGGAGAGATAGGAAAGATCAAAAATACCCTGATGCGTCTCTCCGTCGCTGCCCACCAAACCCGCTCTGTCAATGGCAAATATAACAGGAAGATTTTGAATACAGACATCATGAAGAATCTGATCATATGCCCTTTGTAAAAAAGAAGAGTAGACTGCTACCACCGGCTTCAATCCAGCCGCCGCCAGCCCAGCCGCAAAAGTCACTGCATGTTCTTCTGCAATTCCTACATCGAAAAACCGCTCCGGAAACATATTCCCGAAACGCTTCAGTCCGGTTCCATCTGCCATTGCCGCCGTCACCGCCGCCACACGCTCATTCCGATCGCCCAGCTTACGCATAATCGTGGAAAACACATCCGTATAATTCGCTTTTGTACGTTTTTT
This sequence comes from uncultured Lachnospiraceae bacterium, assembly GCA_910585825.1. Classification (GTDB taxonomy): domain Bacteria; phylum Bacillota; class Clostridia; order Lachnospirales; family Lachnospiraceae; genus Roseburia_B. The sequence continues at coordinate 7,848 of CAJUEY010000040.1, forward strand.
CACCGGAAGTCCTGTTTCAATTACAAAAGGCTCTGTTCCGTGGAATCTGGCCGGATGACGTTCTGCGGGCAGATAGCCGTTTCCTTTTTTGGTAATTACATGGACAAGCACAGGGCCCTGATACTTGGCCGCCTCTTTTAAAACTTTGACCATTGCCAGCGTATTGTGACCGTCTACAGGGCCTAAATACATAATTCCCATATTCTCAAACAGCATTCCGGAAACAAGGAGCTGCTTAATTCCGCTTTTTGTCTTACGGATACGCTCCACAATTCTGTCTCCGTATACCGGAATCTTACTGAGGGAATTGGCTACTCCTGTCTTAATCTCCTGATAAGATTCTGTAGTGCGCAGATAATTCAAATATTTGGAAAGACCGCCCACATTTTCGGAAATGGACATATTATTATCATTTAAAACAATGATAAAATTAGATCTGATCCGGGATGCATTATTCAAAGCCTCATATGCCATTCCTCCGGTCAAAGCTCCGTCTCCGATCACAGAGACAACTTTATAATTTTCTCCCTTAATCTGCCTTGCCAGAGCATAGCCAAGCCCCGCCGATATAGACGTAGAACTGTGGCCCGTGTCAAAACAGTCGCAGTCACTTTCTTTTCTTTTGGGAAAACCGCTCATTCCCCCGTATTTCCGCAATTCATCAAATCCGGCTTTGCGTCCCGTCAGAATTTTATGGGTATAAGACTGATGCCCCACGTCCCATACAATTTTATCTTTGGGTAATTCAAATGCAAGATGAAGAGCCATTGTCAACTCTACTACACCTAAATTAGACGCCAGATGACCTCCGGAAACAGATATTTTTTGAATCAGAAATTCCCGGATCTCATCTGCCAAAATAGGCAGCTCCTCCCGATTCAATAACCGGATGTCATTCTCCTGCTTTATCTTATCTAATACCATAACGGCACCTCTATTTTTCCCGATGTATCAAATATCGTAATAATTCTTCCAAAAACGAATGATTCTCAGAAAGGAAATGCAGCTTTTCCACTGCGTCCGCCGAAAGCCGTTCTACCTCTTCCCTGGCCTTTTCAATTCCCTCCCATGCCACATAAGTGGCTTTCTGGTTCTTTTTGTCGCTGCCTATGGGTTTGCCCAACACTTCCAGAGAGCTTGTTTCATCCAAAATATCATCCTGTATCTGAAAAGCCAGTCCTACTTCCCCTGCAATCTCCTCCACAGTCCTCTGCTCTTCTTCTGAGGCTCCCGCCAAAATCGCTCCTGCCAGCATAGAAGCTTCGATCAAAGCGCCGGTTTTCAGACGGTAGATAAAATCCAGTTTTTCTTTGGATATCGAAACATCTCCTTCCGATTCCACATCAACGGCCTGTCCGCCTACCATTCCATATATGCCTGCTTTTCCCGCCAGAACCGCAAATGCCTGCGCCACTGCCTCATTCCCCGGCTCCATAAAAAATGCTTTTGCCGCTGTTTCATAGGCATAATTTAAAAGTGCGTCTCCTGCCAGAATCCCCATGGCTTCGCCGTATACGGCATGTGTCGTTTTCCTGCCCCTGCGGTATTCATCATTGTCCATTGCCGGAAGATCATCATGTACCAGAGAATAGGTATGAATCATTTCGACTGCTGCCATAAAAGGTTCTATTGCTTTTGTCTCTCCTCCAAACAGACGGTACGTCTCCTGCATCAGCATAGGCCGAAGCCTCTTTCCCCCTGCCAGTATACTGTAATTCATTGCTTCCAGAACTGTCTTTTGAAAACCTTCTTCTCTGGGAAGATACTGCTTTAGAATTTCTTCGATTTCTGAGACTCTTTTTTTCAATTCCTTCTGCATATCCATCCGCTGTACCTCCGCTTATTCAAATTCATCCAGTTCTCCCTGCTCGTTGATCACGAGCATTTTCTTTTCTACCTGATCAATTCTGTCATTACACATTTTCAGTTTCTTCATGCCTTTTTCATATAAAAGAAAAGAATCCTCCAAGGAAATGTCCTGCTCGTCCATTTTTTCCAGAATATCTTCTATCTCTATCATTAATTCCTCTAAAGAGGATTGTTTTTCCTTCGTCATATGGTTTCCCTTCTTTCCCTGACATCTGCTATGATCGTTCCGTCCTGCAGACGGATTTGAATCTCATCCCCCGGCCTGACATGAGAAACCTGACTAATCCGCTTTCCCTTCTGATCTGTTACAAAAGCCAGCCCCTGACTTAGCTTCTTGGCCGGTGATATGCCGTCTATCCGCTCTGCCAGTACGCCAAGCCGATAACGCATTTCCCTGATCTGGTCAAGCATCTTCTGTTCCAGCTTTTCTTCCAGATTCATCGCACGCTGTTTCCTGTCATTCAACTGATTCTTCGGACTTTTCATGGCAAGGGACTGGGAAAGCCTCTGATAACGGTTCCTTGCGGATTCCGCCTTCCATTCCATCTCATGCCGCAGCCGATAGTGCAGGCTGTCTAATTCATCAAACAACTCAAATATATCATAAACGGCAAGTTCTGCTCCCGCTGAAGGAGTCGGCGCCCTAAGGTCTGCCGCAAAATCCGCTATCGTCGTATCGGTTTCATGCCCCACCGCAGAAATTAACGGCGTCTGACAGTCAAAAATAGCTCTGGCGACAATTTCTTCGTTAAAAGCCCACAAATCTTCTATAGAGCCACCGCCTCTTCCTACGATAATCGTATCTACTCCCATTTGATCCAATGCCCGGATACCGTTTACAATGCTTTCTGCCGCTCCCTCTCCCTGCACTCTGGCAGGATATAAAATAAGCTGTACATAGGGATTTCTTCTGCCTGCAATGTTACGGATATCCTGCACGGCCGCCCCTGTGGGCGCCGTTACAATTCCAAGGGTTTTGATATATTTCGGTATCGGCTTTTTATACTCTTCTGCAAACATTCCCATTTCCAAAAGAGTCTGTTTCAATGCCTCAAACTGAAGATAAAGGCTTCCTTCCCCGTCTTTTTGAATCTCCTTTGCATACAGCTGATAACGTCCGTCCCGTTCATACACTTCTATAGAACCGGTAACAATAACTTTATCTCCGGCCTGCATATGAAATGAAAGGCCCCTTCGGCTGCCGGCAAACATAACTGCTGCAATCGCTGCTTTTTCGTCTTTGATGGTAAAATAAATGTGCCCGGATGAATGATATTTACAGTTGGATACTTCCCCTTTTATGCATATGCTATGCAGCATAAAATCCTGAGCAAACATATTTTTAATGTATGCATTCACCTGACTTACAGAATATGCCGTTCTTCTCATGGAATTTTCGCCAGAATTCCGTTCACAAAGGAAGAGGAATCGTCCGTCCCGTATTTCTTGGCCAGTTCTACCGCCTCATTGATGGCTACGCCTGTAGGAATATCATCTTCAAATTTAATCTCGTAAACGGCAAGCCGCAGCAAAGTCAGATCTACCTTGCCCATTCGGGCGGTCTTCCAGCCCCGCGTCACTGCATTGATCATCCCATCAATCTCTTCTACCCTGTCTGCAACTGCTAAAATCTTATTTTGAATATAGACTGCATCCGGATCTGCTGCATCCAAATCCTCTGAAATATACTGCAGCTGTTCGGTCAGTTCTTCTTTTGGGTAAAACTCAATACGGAACAAAATGCTAAAAATCTGTTCTCTGATTTTTCTTCTTGTCATATGACTTTCTCCTCTTTTTGAAAACGTCCTTTAAAAACAAGTAAAGGTGCCATTCGACACCTTTACTTGCTTTTTCCCATGTCAACGCTGGCAATTCTGACATTTACACAGGACACTTCCAATCCTGTCATATTCTCAATCGCTGTCTTCACTTTCTCCTGCACTTTCGCCGATACATCGGGAATCGCATATCCATATGCAATATTCAACGCCACATCTACCCGGACAATTCCGTCTGTTACGTCCACACGGATACCTTTGGAAAGATTCTTCATACCAAGCTTGCTGACCAGCTCATTGGTGATATTTCCGGCCATGGAGCTGACTCCTTCCACTTCTGTAGATGCAAGTCCTGCAATGATCGCAACGACTTCATCTGCAATCTTGACTTCGCCTAATTTATCTTCTTTGATCTTAAATCCTTTTCTATCTTCAGCCATTTGAATGCCTCCTAATGATATGATAATCTATTATATCAGACTCTTTTTGATTTGGGAACTAAAAAATTTTAATTGAGAAAGAAAACGGCAATCTCCCAATATCCGCTCTTCGGCGAGCCGTGACGAATCAAAATTCCCTGTTCTTTCAGCTTCTTGATATTTGATTCGACATTTCTGCTTGCAATTCCAATCTGCTCTGCCAGCTTTGCTGCAGAAAGCTGTGGATCTTTTGAAAGAAGTTCCAGAATCTTCTGCTGGGTATCATTTGGTTCCGGTTTCTCAATATTTTGATGTTTCTCCGATGCTTTCCTCATATTTCTCCGATGCTTTCTCAAGTTTTTTCTGATATTGCCCTAATCTTTCTAACATATCTTCCAAACTCTGCATTGATAAAGGTTTACGAAAAAGAATTACCCGAAACATATTGTCAAAAACCTGAAACTCTGGTATAGGAAGCGCATAATCCTCAGCAGCATCCATAATTCTTCTGATACCGGTTCCCCAAGACTCAACCAAACCCATTTGATTTCATACATTTGCAATTGATCTGTTCCGAAGTCTGGAATGACCGTTCATAATTTCCTCATAAGTAAGTCCGTTATAAAGACCTCCAGGAGAAGTCACCTCCAGACGATCATCATAAAGCGCCACCTGAATGCAGGAAGCAACAGACATATTACGATGGCAATGTAGAATATCTGCACCTCCGTCATCGTCTTCCTGCAGAATCCGCCAATTGATCAGCTGTGATCAGGCGGCCTCCCTGCGTATTGGCAAAGGCGATGATCGTCTTTATATATTTCTCTGATTTTTCAGGAAGCATTACTTTAAATTCTATATTTTTCGACTCACCGTAAATGATTTCTTCTATCGTCATCTTGCCGCCTCCTTGCTCTATTTTTATGATACTCAGATTTTATGTTTTTATTATTTCCAGCTATAACGAGGAATATCTTCTCTCAATGTGTCTATTAGAAATTCGGTTATTATTTATTGTATTTTAAAATGGCAATTTAAGCAAGTTATTCCGGAATTACAGATATAATAATTTTATTTTTTGATGGTATATTTTTTCTAACATCCGCCCCCATGAGCAGCTAAAGAACATTTAAAAAACAGAGTATACCATTGCATACCCTGTTTCCAATTTTTTTATTATTTTATTAACGAAGATATTTCTGTAAACTACATCCTCCCTGTCATTTTTTCTCTACAATTCAGATCATATAATCTCTACGTTCATATCATGAAACTTTTTAAAAAACTTGTATTACCATTGTATTTCTTTAAGTTTCAATTCATCTCCCTGAATCATTTTATGGAATTGGCCAAATACAAACTCTTCTTTCACTTTATGAATAAATTTTCTATCCGTCATTAGTCTTTGTATTGTAATCATCAGTCCTCCAATATCTAAGTCCTTGATTGCTTTTTCTCTGCCCATAGCCATATTTGCTCCAACCCAGATCACGTTACTCGTTGATGCAATCAGATTAGAATAGAGAATAATTTTTCTCGTTTTGACACTATAAACATCTCTTGAACTATAGTTATTCTCATCATACATCAACATATGCAATGTACTAATGATAGTATTGATAAAAACCGCTAATCCTGCAGAAGCGCCTGCTTTTATTAAATCTCCTGTACTGATATACCGTGTGATTTTTTCTGCATTCGTATTAGATAATAATAAATTTGCACCTGGAAGCTGAATACCGCATGGCGTATACATATCTGTCCCAATATGTATAACCTGTTTCATGACAGCCGCCACAACAGCGCCGGCATCTTCATTCACTCTTTCCAGCGATTTTTTCAGTGTAGTCGAAGTAGATGCACCCATGCCAATTTTAGGATTCTTATAGTTAAAATCATATATGACATGATTTGTAGTAATAATGGGCGTTCTCACACATGTAATTGTGTTTGTAAGGATATTTGCCGTCCCAAAAATTAATCCTAAAATCGGATCGTGCCCAAGAGTTGAAAATCGGTGATTTGCTCCTTTAAATAATTTTAAACTCACATCTACATACCCAGTGGCATCGTAAGGAACTCCTCTGCCAGATATAATTTGATCTAACGGCGCATAATATTTTGTTGACGTCGCCGAAACGCCGTTATCAAACTTCTGAAGAACTTTATCTTGAATATCATGGAGAAATTCTTCCTTACTGTTTCCCTGTCCGGCCTTTTCAACTTTTGTAAGATGATTCATAATAAAAATTCTGCCACATTGAAGCGCAGTAGCAACAAAAAGAAACGCGATATCCACTCCCTTTAACCCCGTCTGCAATTCAAATTCCCGATCTAAATCATCTAATATTTCTTTTGCATTATGAGCTACGTCAGCAACCCTTGCAGACTCATTCCCGATCATCTCCATATTCGCCAATATGCTTTCCGCATCATCATACAGCCGGTTTTGTCTTTTTTGAACCTCTTCTTCCTCCCTTTGCAATTCTTGCCGTCTTCGTTGCAACTCCTCAAGATTCATATGAATTTATCTCTCCTCCCATTTATCAATTACCGAGATCGCGAAGTTCCTGATACTCTCTCTTCCACGCTTCCACTTTCGCATTTTTATCCCCCGATTCCATTTCCAGCTTTTTAATATATTTTTCATAATCAAGTAAAAGCTTTTTATAGTTTTCCACAGAATTTTTATAAAGTTCCTGTTCTTGTCTTGATTTTTTTAGTATTACTCTGAATGTTTCCCTTTCCCTAAAAAACATCTCTGCCTGCTTTCTCAATTTTATCTCATATTCTCTTGATGCCGCTACATAACCCTCATTTTTATTTTCTACCCGATATTTATTCATTTCGTACTGCTGCCGCTCAAAAAAATTAGAAACTGCAAGCCATCCAATTGTCTCTGTAACACCTGCAGCAGTTGCGGTATTAACGGCATTACCCAGAAACGGGATCCATCCAACTAACACTTGTGAAGCAGAACGTCCCACAATTGATGCCGTCGCACTTCCAATAATGCTTTTTGCCAGCGACTCTGTCACTTCAATACGAAAAACCTTCCCTAGTGAAACGATCATTGTGATCTGTATTGGCATAATTACCGCATTGTCTGAAAGAGGAATTTGCGACAGCGGCGTAATAGCGGCGGCTCCTGCCGCAACAGACGCGGTATGAATAATCTCACCGCATTTTTCTTTTTGTTCTTCCGTTAACTGTAATTTTCCAACTTCTCCAGATATTCTCCTGCAGCTTTGATCTTCATTTTTCAGATATTCCTCTTTCAATTTTAAAAGAATCTCTTTTAAATTAGACTTGTAATAATAACCATATCCTATCTGATAATTTTCTCCTTTTTTCAATATAATTTCTAAACTTGCATCCGTACTGGTTATTCTTCCTTTTTTATCTGCCGTTATCCTTATATCAACAATATCAGCATAATTAAAATAAAAAGTCTTTTCCAGCATCTGTCTGCAATATATCCCCGAATCTGTAAAAACCATTCCATTTTTAGCGCTATTCATCACTGTAGTGTCAATAAAAACAATGATTGCTTCATAATTTATATTGGAATCAAAATGTCTGGATATTTTTGTTTTTCTTTCATTGGGAATATCCGGGTAATAAAACACCTTGTACTCTTCAGGAACCAATTGTAACGACTTGACCACTCTTGTCATTTCTTCTCTTCTGTCCATTTGAGGACCCTCCTAATCAAACTTTCCGCAAAATTTTTGAAATTGACATTTCGTAAAACCATTATCGCTTTTTTCGATAAAAGCCATTTTCATCCTTATATGCCACACCATGCTCTTCCCAGATTGGACCCAGCATAGTAATAACTCTTATATTTTGACCTTCATATGCCTCATCATAGAGTCTCTCTAACTCAGAATTGCTCATTGTCTTTGCTCTATCCTTTAACGCTTGTACAAATCCCATTATCTCTGTTTTCTTTGATGTACGTTTTATCGCGCGCATAATGTCCCAATTATCCCATTCTTCCGCTCTCATCTGCGCTTGTAGAATCTCCTCCTGCATTTCTCTTCCTTTGTCTGCAATAAAACTAAATAAACCCATAATAATCCTCCTTTTTATTTTGTCCTATTACAGGACATTCTTATGTGTTTTTTATATTACCATAAATATTATTTTATGACAAGCCAAAAAGAGGTACTCCATGAAACGTTTAACCACTACCACCACACAAAAACACAACATGATAGGCTCCAGACTAAAACAATTCCGTCTGGAGCAAAAACTAAGCCAAAAGGAACTCTCCGACCGCCTGGAGACAGAGGCTGTCTATATCTGCCGCGGCTCCATATCCCGCATTGAAGACGGCAGCAGAACCGTTACCGATTTGGAATTATATGGACTATCCAAAATCCTCGGGAAACCGATCGAATCTTTTTTTAAAGAATATCCTTCCTGACAACAGGGATAAGCAACCGAAACCTCCACCCCAAGCCATGCACCTCCCGCAGTTTCTGTGTCCTCTCGGAATCTCGAAATCCTTATGAGTTACTGCAGAATCCGCAGGACACATAACTGCTATCATTTCTTTTATAGTAACATACAGGATAGACACATTTTGTCCATCGTGAAATTTTCAACTAATTTTGCACGATTTCTATGCGATCCCCCTGGCTCCTCAGCCACATATCAATCCCTTTTCCAAAGGTTTCCGCCACAATCAAAAATTTTCCGTCTTCTTCTTTCAAAATCTGCGCTGTCGGCAAACGGTCCAGGACTGCTTCCGCATTTATGCCGTGATACCAGAATTTTGTCCGCTGCATACGTCCGCCCTGCATAAACTGAATTCGTTTGCGGTACTCTCCTTCTTCAAAACGATTCCTGTAGGGAATTTTAAATTGCTCTTTTAACATCTCTAATTTCTGAATCCTGTCGATTCGATATATTGTTGGAAATTTATCATTTGCATTTTCAAACTCCGTTTCCCTGTCAATATTTTCAATATGCGCCGCCAGATAAAAATAATATTCCGAAAACATGATCGCAAGGGGCTGCACCTTGCGGTTGACAACTTTATAATCTGAGCCTCTCTCATATGCGATTTCAATGTATCTCTTATTTTGAATTGCAATTCCGATTTCCCACATATTCTTCAAAAAAGATTTTTTATGCCGCAGTTCAATATAATGATGCTTTTCATTGGCAATCAACTCACCTGCCAGTTTCTGATTTTCCTGCGGAACACAGCAGGACAGCAGGCGGTCTAAAATACTCATCATTTCTTTCCTTGGAAACGCCCTGCTGTCTAACAATATTTTCGTGACTGCCAGAACTTCTTCGTTGGACAGCATGCCGCATTCCGACTGCCCGATTCGGTAGCCGTGCTGCCTATGATCGTAAATAAGCTGTCTCCTGCCGCCTGTCTGCACTGCCTGTTCATCCAGATATTCCCTGATTTCCTCAATATCTCTCTGGATGCTTTTTTCATTCACTTCAAAACGATCCGCTTCCTCCGATTTAAACAACACCTGTCCATCCACGAGCCGGTCATACATCGAAAGCATCCGAAATCCCTTATCTTTTTTCACCATGTAAATCCTCTCCTTCTCATTTGTCCTATGATCACTATACTACCACAACTCAAATCCTGCCCACCACCGTCTTTTTTTCACCGACTTACTATAGTTTATGAAATCGCCTGTGAGAGCTCACTGTGCAAACCTTTAGAATCGCTATAAAGTTTATTGGCAGCTACACCTAAAGGGGCTTTCATCGAAGAACACGGACATGCCCGTTATACTAAAAAAACAGAGCATACTTTTATATGCCCTGTTTCATTCTATTTCTCCTGCTCTTTATTTCTTAATCAGCAAAGACGTTCCCGTCATCTCCTTCGGCTGCTCCATTCCCATCATCTCAATCATGGTCGGAACGATATCCGCCAGACATCCGCCCTCTTTTAAGGTATAATCCGAATCATAGTTGACAAGGATAAACGGAACCGGATTGATCGTATGAGCGGTAAAGCTTCCGCCGGTTTCATAATCAATCAGCTGCTCCACATTTCCATGATCGGCACAGATAAACATCTGACCGCCTACTTCAATAAGAGCATCTACTGCCCGTCCTACACAGTGATCTACGGTTTCCACTGCCTTGACTGCCGCATCCAATACCCCCGTATGTCCTACCATATCCGGATTCGCAAAATTGATAATGATTACATCATATTTGTCTGATTTAATCGCCTCTACCAGTTTATCGCATACCAGAGGCGCGCTCATCTCAGGCTGCAGATCATACGTAGCAACTTTTGGAGAATTTACCAGAATCCGTTCTTCACCGGGATTCGGCTCTTCCACGCCGCCGTTAAAGAAAAATGTAACATGTGCATATTTCTCTGTTTCTGCGATTCTTGCCTGTGTTTTGCCGTGATCTGCCAAAAACTGTCCAAAGGTGTTATGAAGCTCTACTTTTTTGAAAGCAATTTGTTTATTTGGAATCGTTACATCGTATTCACTAAAGCATACATAGGTAACGTCTTTTCTCGATCCTCTGTCAAAACCGGTAAATTCATCTGCACAGAAAGTTCTTGTGATCTCTCTTGCACGGTCAGGACGGAAATTAAAGAAAATAATACTGTCCTTATCCTGAATCGTTGCAACCGGTGCGCCGTTCTCACAGATCACCGTCGGCAGAACAAATTCGTCTGTCTTTTCTGCTGCATAAGATGCAGTGATTGCCTCGATCGCGCTGTCTGCACAAACGCCTTCGCCAAGCGTAAGGGCTTTATAAGCAGCTTCCACTCGATCCCAGCGGTTGTCTCTGTCCATGACATAATAACGGCCGCAAATAGATGCGATTTTTCCGACGCCGATTTCCTTCATCTTCTCTTCCAGTTCTGCGATAAAACTTTTTCCGGAGGTAGGAGAAGTATCTCTTCCGTCTAAGAAACAGTGTACATATACATTTTCCACGCCTTCTCTTTTGGCCAGCTCCAAAAGTCCATACAGATGTGTATTATGACTGTGAACGCCGCCATCCGATAAAAGGCCGTATAAATGCAGCTTAGAGCCGTTTTTCTTTACATTGGCTACTGCATTCAACAATTCCGGATTCCGGAAGAAGGTTCCGTCTTCAATCTCTTTTGTAATTCTGGTCAGCTCCTGGTATACAATTCTTCCGGCGCCCATATTTAAATGACCTACCTCGGAATTGCCCATTTGCCCGTCCGGAAGGCCGACCGCCAGACCGCTGGCATATCCCTTTACAAAAGGATAGTCTTTCATTAATTTGTCAATGACAGGTGTATCTGCCTGTGCCATGGCATTGCCTTCGGTCTTGTCATTTAATCCAAAACCATCTAAAATCATCAATACGGTTGGTTTTTTACTCATAATATTCCTCCATATGCCATTACTAATAACAGTTCAGCCTTTGACTGAACTGTTACCATTACTGCACAATATCAACAGTGACTTTTTTCTCTTCCTTTGAGGCTGCTGCTTTTACAACGGAACGGATCGCTTTCGCAATGCGTCCCTGCTTTCCGATTACCTTACCCATATCAGACTGTGCCACGCGCAGTTCTAATACAATGGCTCTGTCCGTTTCCTTTTCGGTAACGACAACTTCATCCGGGTAATCCACCAGTGATTTTGCAATTACTTCTACTAATTCTTTCATCACTAACACCTCTTACTTCTCAATTCCTGCCGCTTTGAAAATTCTGCTTACCGTATCTGTCGGCTGTGCGCCGTTTGCTAACCATTTCTTTGCCAGTTCTTCATTTACACGGTATTCTGTCGGATCTTTCGTTGGATCATAAGTACCGATTTCCTCGATAAATCTTCCGTCTCTTGGAGATCTGGAATCCGCCACAATGATTCTATAGAAAGGAGCCTTTTTCTTTCCCATTCTTTTCAATCTGATTTTAACTGCCATCTGCATTTCACCTCCTGAATTTTTATTAATTTATGATCAAAGCACATCTGCTTTCATCTCGTTTTAAAATGGAAACGGAAATCTTCCTTTTTTGCCTCGTTTGCCTCCCATCATGCCCGGAATCTGTTTCATCATCTTCCGCGCCTGTTCAAACTGTTTCACCAGGCGGTTTACCTCAGCAATATTTACCCCTGCCCCATCTGCAATTCTCCGCTTGCGGCTTGGGTTTAACAGTGCGGGATTTCGTCTTTCTTCCGGCGTCATGGAATAGATAATGGATTCCGTCCTCTTCATTCCCTTCTCTGCCTCTGCCTCATCAATATCAGGCATTTTCATCCCGCCCATACCGGGCATCATTCCCAGAATGCTGGAAAGCCCTCCCATTTTCTTCATCTGCGACATGGAGCTTAGATAATCCTCGAAGTCGAACTCCGCTTTTTTCATCTTCTGCCCTAACTTCCTGGCTTCCTCTTCATCAATGGCCTCCTGTGCCTTCTCAATCATTGTCAGCACATCTCCCATACCCAAAATACGGGATGCCATACGATCCGGATAAAACTGCTCCAAATCGGAAAGTTTTTCACCCATACCCACGTAAAGAATGGGTCTGCCGGTCACTGCCCGTATGGAAAGAGCCGCACCGCCTCTTGTATCGCCGTCTAACTTCGTCAGAATTACGCCGTCCACACTGATCTTTTCATCAAACATCTTAGCCACATTCACGGCATCCTGACCAGTCATGGAATCTACTACCAGAATTGTCTGAGACACGTCTACAGCCTCTTTGATCGCGGACAGCTCTTCCATCATTTCCTCGTCAATATGAAGGCGTCCGGCGGTATCTATAATGACAACATTAAAACTGTGTTTTCTTGCATGTTCCACTGCTCCTTTGGCAATGTCTACCGGATTGATTTTATCTCCCATGGAAAATACTTCCACGCCCTGTTTCTCTCCGTTGATCTTTAACTGTTCTATAGCGGCGGGCCGATATATATCACAGGCTGCCAGAAGAGGCTTTCTGCCTTTCTGTTTTAACTTCCCTGCAATTTTGGCAGTTGTCGTTGTCTTACCAGCGCCCTGAAGTCCCGCCATCATAATAACGGTTACTTCATTTCCCGGTTTCAGTTTGATTTCGGTTGTCTCGGACCCCATAAGGCCGATCATTTCTTCGTTTACAATCTTAATGACCATTTGGCCCGGATTTAACCCATTCATTACATCCTGACCGATTGCCCGTTCCTGAACCGTCTTTATAAACTGTTTCACTACCCGGAAATTGACATCCGCCTCTAACAATGCCAGTTTGACTTCTTTTAAGGCGGCTTTTACATCATCTTCCGTCAGCCTTCCTTTGCTTCTTAAATTTTTAAATATATTTTGTAATTTTTCGGACAGATTATCAAATGCCATGCTGTAAACCCTCTGATTTATTTTAAATACACTCTAATATTTCGCCTGAAATCATTGCGATTTCTGTTCTTGCAGTCTCCTGGTCTTCTTCCTGCACCAGTTTCTGGATGTTCTCTACTTTTGCTTTTACATGCAGAAACTTCTCTACCAGATGCAGCTTTTTCTCATATTCTTCCAATGCTCTTGCAGAACGTTTCACCAGATCGTGCACACCCTGGCGGCTTATGCCTTCTTCTGCTGCAATCTCGCTTAAAGATAAATCATTGAAATAAAAGTCTTCGTATACTTTTCTCTGATGATCGTTTAACAGTTCTCCATAAAAGTCATAGAGATATGCCTGCTTTAGTTTCGTTTCCATTTCCACCTCCGGCAGTGCATAACAGTTCAGACAAGCTGCCCTGTTAAATTGCTTTCATCCTGACACCTTGGGTAGCATAGCATAGTTAGAAGCTAGTGTCAAGTATTTTTTCTTTACAAACTATTGTTCGCGTTGTTATGTCTTATGTTATCACTGTTTATTTCAATACTGCTGCCTGATATTTCCAGAATTATCCACATAAGGCAATTTTACAGCAGGGGTGCGCTCTAATCAAATTGCCGATCTTATAAATTGTAATTTCTAAGGAACTTTTGTAATGAGAGATACTGAAGAGGAAGTAAAAAAAGGCTTAAATCCCATTATCAGATATACTGGATATAGATAGAAATAAGGGAAATCCATAGAAACGGCTCTACCCCACAGTATTAAGCAAATTCGCAAGGGCGACAATGCGTATTCCAATCTGGATTAAGTCCTGATATGTAACATGACTTGCATTGCCGTATTCTCCGTAAAGCTGCATAAAATACTGCCGCCCATGATAGGATATCTTATTTCTCCCTCGTCAAGCCATATCCGACATAACTTTGCTATACGCCATAACCTCCACGCTTTCTCAGCATTTCTGCAACAATTCCCGTTGTTACTTCCGATACCGGTTCAAACAGGCAAACACCTCCTGCTTTCTCGGCATCGCCAGTCCAGCTGCAAGATATTTCCCGCCATAGATCCCCTGCATTCCTTTCTGCCCGATTATATGAAACACAGCCTCCACAATCTCCTGCAGCGTTTTCTTTCCGCCGGACATATTCTGTAAGACATATTTTAAAATATATCCAAGCATCACCACCTGCTCGGTATCTGCCAGCTGTTCCACATAACGAAGATCTACGGTTTCCCTGTCTATGGAAAGGGCGTCTCTGCCCATGGTCTTTATTTTCATCCGGTCCCTGCCGCCTGCTTTTGATGTAAACAGCATTCTTTGAAAATCCGGTTTTTCCGCCGGTTTTAACGCTGCAAGCTCCAATGGAAAATGGGAAGCCTCTTTTTTTGCAAGGTCTGTGACATCTACCGGTACATAACGGTTCATCTGAATGACAGTGTCTGCTTTATGAAAATAAGAACCGCAGCTGCCCGCCACCAAAACCGTAGAGATTCCAAACCTTTTGTACAATTCCTCTACCCGGTCTATGAAAGGCGTAATCGGCTCGCAGTCCCGGTTTACTACCCGCTGCATCAACTCATCCCGAATCATAAAGTTTGTCGCCGACGTATCCTCATCAATAAAAAACGTCTCTGCCCCCGCCTCTATCGCCTCTACCATATTTGCAGCCTGGGAGGTGCTTCCGCTGGCATCTTCCGTAGAAAATGCTTTGGTGTCTCTGCCGTTTGGCAGCATTCCGATAAACATGGAAATATCAGTTGTCTTCACGCTGCGTCCATCCTCTGCCCGAATCTTTACCGCCGTCTCATCTGTAATGACAAATTCTCTGCCATCTCCTGCAATGTGATTGTAAACGCCCGCCTCAAGAGCTTTTAACAATGTAGATTTTCCGTGATATCCGCCGCCTACCACAAGCGTAATTCCTTTTTTTATTCCCATTCCGGTTATGCTGCCTGCATGGGGAAGCTGCATTGTCACTTCCATAGATACCGGAGTTTCAAATTTCACCGCATTCTTCATAGGCTTATCCGATACCCCTGTGGCTCTCGGCAGCACAGCGCCGTTTGCTACAAACGCAATCAATCCCTGTTTTTTTAATTCCTCCCGGATCGTCTGCTGATCATCGGAAAGATGAATCACATCGCCGACCTGTTTTTTGGAATATGCCTTAGCATATAAAGATTCCCGTATACACTCCGGCAGAAAAGAAAAAAGAATTTTCTCCAGTTCTCTGGCATTGACCGTTCTTCCATTTGCGGGAAAACCGATTTCCAGACAGAATACAATCCTTCCGCTTTTCTCATCAATCTGACATGCGCTCCGCTCTAAAATCTTCTGCCCCGGACGGCTGACTGCAATCATACCGCTCTTCCCGGAACCTTTAGCCTGAAAAGAAAAGGCGTCTGCCTTCTGATAAAAACGACGGATCAGCATATCCTGCAGTGCTGCTCTTCTCCATACATTACAGTAATACTCTTTTAAAAATCCGCTTTCTTCTCCAGAAACAATTACGCTCACCTTTGACGGAGATGCAAAAGGATCTCCCTGTACATGATCAATGGATAAAATATAATCCGAAAACCGATAGGCCCCCGCTGTCTCCTTATACGCAGGATACCCCCGCCTGTCTATTTTTTGCAACAATTCCCTAAGATCTTCTGCTCTTTTCATCAAACATCACTCTTCCTTTCTATTATATGATGTTGGGGTCAAAACCATAAATAAATTTGCCCCTATTCCTATAGTACCT
>CAJUEY010000041.1 GCA_910585825.1 uncultured Lachnospiraceae bacterium
CCTAATTTTTTAATGGTTTCAGGCATTTATTGATGTGGGAAGTTTGAGTTATTGACAATAAAAACCTAAATCGTTATACAGATTATCAGTTAGCACATTTGTGATCGCCACATCTGTAAGTGAGTCCTCTGTCGCTGTGGTGTCCTCCGGATGGAGCGTTTTATATAGCTTTAGCAGATAACTCTTGTTTTGAAAAAGGTCAAGGAATACGCTGTTTTTTGCTGTACGTTTTGCCATGACTTCCTCTATCTGTTTTGTATCTTCCGACACCTTATCACCTCGATTTCTAAAAATCTGTGACACAAGATACGATATATCCTGCTCCTGCTACACTTCAATTATACAAAAAAACGCTTGTCTTTACAATAAAATTCACATTAAATTTCTTCCCCCTACGCTTAGTTTTGTTTTGTTGTCTGTTCTGCTGTCGGCTCTCGTTCTGAAGCTCTCGTTCTGAAGCTCCCTTTCAAGGTTCTTTTTGTTGTAGCTGATTACCTCGGCATACGCTAATTCTGTGGCGGTCTTGGTCTGCTCCCTGCCGATACTGTCATACTCGGATTGCAAAGACTGTGTCTCGGCTTTCCACTGTTTCGGCGTTATCTTCCCGCCATTCTGTAAAAGGCTCTGCATACGTTCCTTTAATTCGGGGTATTTCGATAAGCTGTCCTTATGTTTCTATCTTCCGTGTGGTGTCTGCGCTCCCTTTGCGGTCACGTTCATGCACAACGATTTTCTCCACAAACTCATTCAGCATGAGCGTTGTCATTTCCTCTGCGTTGCCGTACCGTTCCACTAATTTTAGGAAACGTGCGGCGGATTTGCGGTCATTTTCATACTGCGCCTGTTCTGTTTTATAACTGTCTACCTCACTCTGTAAATGCTCCTGCTCGCCCTCATATTGGTTGTAGAGCATGGTATAACGCTTGTCTGACAGCTTCCCAAATGCGTTGTCCTCGTAAATCTTTGCAATCAGCATTTCCAGTTCCCCGATACGCTTTTCACATACATTTTGCCGCCGCAATCAGCGCAATACATTAAACCTGTTAGCGGGTGCGCTTCGCCCCAACCATCGGGATAGCGTCTTACCTGTCCTCTGATGCGCTGTACGTTGTCAAAGGTTTCTTGGTCTATAATCGGCGCATGGGTATCCTCAAAGATTAACCACTGGTCTTTTTCCACATAATGGCTCTTTTTGTCCTTGAAATGCTTGCGTGTCTTGAAATTTACCGTATGCCCTAAATATTCATGTTTCTGTAAGATATGCGCTATCGTGGAGTTTCCCCATTTGTAGGGGTTTTTAATTTCCCTGTTCTGCCATAATCCCACGCCCAACTGTGCTTGATGGTAGGCAGGAACGGGTATATGCTCGGCTGTGAATTGCGTTGCAAATTGATATGGACCATAGCCCTCCAAAGTCATTCTGAATATCCGCCTGACAATGGGTGCTGCCACTTCATCAATTATCCATTGGTTTTTGTGCTCGCTATCCTTCAGATAACCGTATGGCGGACTGCTCGCAACGTGCTTTCCGCTCTCGCCTTTTTCCTTAAATGTGGACTTGATTTTCTTGCTGATGTCCTTTGCATAGTATTCGTTGAGTACATCTCGGAACGGAAGGAAATCATCATCAAATCCCGAACCTGTGTCAACTCCCTCGTTGACTGCAATCAGTCTTACATTCGCCCTGCGCAACTGCTCCCGCAACACTCCCATTTGTACATAATTTCTTCCTAATCGGCTCATATCTTTCACAATGATAGTTCTGATATTGCCTTTCTCAACCTCTGCAAGCATGGCTTGCAATCCCTCACGCTCAAAGGTAGTGCCAGAAATTCCGTCATCGGTAAAGTGGCGTATGCCCGTAAAACCGTTCTTTTCCGCATAATTCTCCAACATTGCTTTTTGGTTGGATATGCTGTTGCTCTCGCCCTGTAACTCATCATCGTGGCTCAACCTCTCGTATAGTGCTGTTAAATCGTGACTCATAATCAATTCCCTCCTCTCCGCCAGTACCGCATAAATGCTACGCTGTGGCTCTTTTGTATTTATTTTGATTAAGAAGTCTTTTATATTTTATAACTCCAGCTATAAAATGATGTTTCCATATACAAACACTATGGGAGCAGTCAAAATACAGTCCCAACCCATATACTTTACCCGCTCCCATAACATGATCTTCACAGCATTATTTTATATTGTCCGATTACAAAGCGCGGTCTGATCGCCGCTATTCCAAAAACTCCTCCAGCTCTCCAAATGTATACCCAAGTTCCTCCCACTTGGAAAGCAGTTCATCCAGAATCTCTCCGTTCGTTGCCGAAGTCGCATGCAAAAGCACAATCGCCCCGGGGTGAATCCGCGGCAGCAGCTTACTGTATGCCTCATCTGCTGTAGGCTGCTGATCCTGATACCAGTCCACATAAGCAAGACTCCAGAAAAATGTATGATATCCCAGCTCTTTTGCCATTTTCAGATTTTCCACGCTGAATTTTCCCTGAGGCGGCCGGTACAATTTTGACATCTCTTCTCCTGTAATCTCCTGATAGAGATTTGCAACATCGTCCATTTCTTTCTGAAAAGAGGAAAGATCACTGATTTTCGACATATCCGGATGATGATAGGTATGATTTCCCACCAGATGCCCCTCTGCCTGCATCCGCTTTACAATCTCAGGAGCCGTCTCCAGAAAATTCCCTACCACAAAAAATGTTCCGTGAGCATTATGCTTTTTCAATGCATCCAGAATTTTCTCTGTATTTCCGTTTTCATAACCACAGTCGAAGGTCAAATAAATTGTCTTCTTTGACGTATCTCCCACATAATATGCGTCATATTCTTTTAACTCCTCTGCACTGACATTTCCTGTGGGCGCGGTTCCTTCTGTGCCAAATCCCAATCCCCAGTTTTCTGTTTCGTTTCTCACAAAATCAGAGCTGCTAAAAACATCCACGATTTTAGCAGCTCCGGCGCCTGCCCCATACATAAACAGAAAAAGCATAGCAAGAAACAGTGTTTTTTTATAGTTCATATACACCTTCCGGTTTCCTTTTCTTCTATTCTATGAGGCAAATTATGTTTCATTCTATTTTTTATAAAAAGTTAAATGCCGGCCTATTCCTCACCGTTCCAGCAATAAGTACACAGCTTGCACTTATCAATTCCCACAGCCTCCAGCATATCATCCAAACGGTTAAACCGCAAAGAAGTAAAATTCAGTTCTTTTTTCATCTCTTCTATCATTTTCTCATATTTTGGCGATTCCGGATCTGCATATTCTTTCAGAATCTCATCCGTTACATTGCCCTCCTCCAGACGGTCAATGATGCGTCTGGTGATCAGATCCATTTCCGAAGAAGATCTGGAAAAATTCAGATATTTGCATCCAAACAAAAGGGGCGGACACGCCGGACGGATATGCACTTCTCTGGCGCCGCTCTGATACAAAAATTCCGTTGTCTCCCTCAGCTGCGTCCCCCTTACAATGGAATCGTCGATCAGCAAAAGGCTCTTGTCCCGAATCAATTCATCCACTGCCAGAAGCTTCATCTTGGCAATCAGATTCCGCTTGCTCTGTACGGTGGGCATAAAAGAGCGGGGCCAGGTAGGCGTATATTTAATAAACGGTCTGGAAAACGGAATTCCGGATTCATTTGCATAACCGATTGCATGAGCAGTACCGGAATCCGGAACTCCCGCCACAATATCCGGACGCACATTGTCCCGTGCGGCCATTTTCTTACCGCATTCATAACGCATCTGCTCCACACTGACTCCCTCATAGGAACTGGAGGGATACCCATAATACACCCACAAAAATGTGCAGATTTTCATTTCATTATCCGGATTGGACAGCGTTACGCATTCCTGTTCCGTAATCACCGCGATCTCCCCTGGTCCCAGTTCTTTGTGATCCGCATATCCCAGATTTTTATAAGCAAAATTCTCAAAAGAAACACAAAGAGCATCTTCTTTTTTTCCAACGACAACAGGAGTGCGGCCGTATTTATCTCTCGCTGCATAAATCCCTTTATCATTCATCAATAATATCGATACGGAGCCGTCTACTGCGTCCAGAGCAAAACGGATTCCTTCAATCAGATTCTTTTTCTGGTCGATCAAAGATGCAATCAGCTCTGTCGCATTGATATCTCCGCCGCTCATCTCCAAAAAATGTGAACGTCCGTTTTCAAACAGCATTTTCGCCAATGCATCTGCATTGTTAATTTTACTCACGGTTGTGATCGCATAGGTGCCGTGGTGAGAACGAACCAAAAGAGGCTGCGGTTCATAATCGGAAATACAGCCAATTCCTATTGTTCCCCTCATTTCCTGTACATCTTTGTCAAACTTGGTACGAAAGGGTGCATTCTCAATATTATGGATCGCACGATCAAATCCGCTTTCTCCATATACGACCATTCCTCCCCGCTTTGTTCCGAGGTGAGAATGATAATCAATGCCAAAAAATAAATCAAATACGCAATCCCGTCCGGATGCCACACCAAAAAAGCCGCCCATATGTATTCCCCATTTCTTTCTTAAATGTATGTCAGAGTTTGGACTATAACACCTTTCTTATCATAATCGTTCATCTGCAAAATGTAAATACGATAAACAAAAATCTCATTGCCGAAAGCAATTTAAATTCATTTTTTCCGCCATAAGAAAAGCAGCCTGCAGACAACCGAATCGTATTGAACGAAAGCCTTGCGCCCAAAGGGAACACAGTGCCCAATCAATATTTTTCAGCTGCCACAGGCATACATTTCCACACATATCTAAACCAAAACTAATCTTCCGAATGAATGGCATTCACCGGACATCCGGTAATGCAGGCTTCCACGGATTCCTTATTTGCATCCGTTGTATCTGCAACGCTGACTGCCTTGCCGTCTGTATCCATTTGAAACACATCCGGCTCTGTAGATGCACACAAACCGCAGCCAATGCAGGTATCTTTATCTACTACTGCACGCATAACCTGTTCCTCCTTTTATTTTATTTCCTATTACTATTTCCAAAAAAGAGGAAGTTTATACCATTTTTTTATGCTTTTCTGACTGCTTTGATAATCGAGCCAATTTTTGGCGTTGTTCCATAGAGCAGTACGCCCACACGATAAATTTTGGCAGAAATCACGCCAATGCCTACCACGCTCACAATCAAAACTACAATAGAAATCAAAATCTCATAGAACGGCACCGTGCTCATGGCAATGCGTGTAAACATGGCCATTGGAGAAACAAAGGGCACATAAGAGCAGATCCGCATCAAAAGACTGTCTACATTTCCGTCCGACATAGACATGATAACCAAGATAAATCCAGCCACAAACAAGAGCGTCACCGGCATAACCGAGGTATTGATATCTTCTACTTTTGACGCTGTTGAGCCGATCGCTCCAAACATAAATGCATAGATAAAAAATCCCAGCACAAAGAAAATCAGCATATATACGAACAGCTCCAAAGGCATATCAAAGATTGATGCAACGATTATATTACCCTCCCACTGATTCTTGTTTATACTATAAAACAAAATAGCAGATCCAAACACTGCCAAAAGCTGGATAAATCCCGCCAGGCAGGAAGCTACCACTTTTCCGAACATCATACTAACAGGCTTTGCGCTTGTAATCAGCAGCTCCATTGCCCTTGAACTTTTTTCTGTGGCAACATTTGTCGCCACCATTTGTCCATATAAAAGAATCACCATATACAATGCAAAAATCATAATATACGTATAAAAGAAGTTCTGCATCTGGTCTTTGCCGAGACTCTCTGTCTCGTGATCAATCACTACGGAGAGGGCTGCATTTGCCTCTTCTACCGACATACCGCTGCTTACCATAACCTCCATCCTGCCTATGTTCCGCAAAACTTCATCAGCAGTCTCGGTACTCATATCATACATGGAAAGATTGTCCACATAATATTTATAAGAAGTCATACTGTTAAGAACAAATGCGCATTCCGCCTGCCCGGAAATCACCTGCTCCTTGATTCGTTCCGGCTCCTCCTCCGTCAGCAGAACTTCATACTCCAAAAAGGCTGCCTGAAAAGCATTTTGAATCTCTTCGGCGCGCTGTGAATCTTCTGTGGGAACAGAAAGCAGCGCTATTCCCTGGATTTCCCGATCCTCTCCATGGGCCGCCCCATCTGCAGTATCTCCGGATCCTGAATATCCTGCCTCCTCTGCGACTTCTGTTTTTTCTCCGTCTATGATATCCATGATATTCGGAAAAAACATAACGGCGGCGATAACTACAACCAGAAACACAGTGACGCCCACAAATACTTTATTTTTAAAATAGCTGATCAATTCAAACTGAAAAATAGTCCCAAACTGTTTCATACTCATGTCTCCTTAATCCTGATCTCCTGCATATTCCACAAATATATCATTGAGCGACGGCTCAAATATTTTGATCTCATCAATATCATAAGCCTCTGTCAATTGTTTCATCATCCTTTGTTTTTCCTCTGCTCCTGCCATCTGAATCAATAATTCATTGGCAGTTCTTTTCAGACAACAGCTGCCGAATCTCTCCCTGATTGCATCTGCCTCTTCGGATCGCACCACCAGTTTATCCCTTACATAATTGTGCTTGATGTCATGGATATTCCCCTGCAATACGATTTTTCCTCCGTTTAATATAGCAATGCTGTCGCAGAATTCTTCAATATAATTCATCTGGTGACTGGAAAACAGAACGATTTTTCCTTTTGCAATTTCCTCTTTTACCACATCTTTTAAAAGCATGGCATTGACAGGATCAAGACCGGAAAACGGTTCATCTAAAATCACAATCTGAGGATCATGGGCAAGGGCCGTCACAAGCTGTATCTTCTGCTGATTCCCTTTGGAAAGGGTATCCAGCCGCTTGTTTCGGTATTCCGACATTCCCAGACGATCCAGCCAGTAGTCGATGGCTTTTACCGCCTCCTGCCGCTTCATTCCATGCAGTCTTGCAAAATAAATCAGCTGGTCAATAATCTTTTTCTTTGGATAAAGCCCTCGTTCTTCCGGCAGATATCCGATTCTGATTTGGGTATAATCAATCGGATTTCCGTCAATCTGTATTTCTCCTTTGTCTCCGGAAAATACATCCATCAAAATACGAATTGTCGTGGTCTTTCCCGCTCCATTGCGTCCCAAAAGACCAAATGCCCTTCCGCTTTCCGCCGAAAAAGAAATCTCTTTTAATACTTCTTTTTCTCCAAAACTTTTTCGGATATTCTTTAATTCAAGCCTCATAACTCCTCCTGTTGATTTTGTGTGATCTGTCTTTTGGAATTGTATCACAGAACAAATCGCTGTTCAACAAACATACTTTTAAGATTTCCTTAATACTGCCGGAAGGCATAGAGGTATCCTTTTGGATTTCCTTAATCTTGCCGGAAGGCATAAAGGTATCCTTCTGGATTTCCTTAATCTTGCCGGAAGGCATAAAGGTATCCTTCAGGATTTCCTTAATACTGCCGTCAAAAACCCCTTCTGTTAAACTTATATATTGTTTAACAAAAGGGGTTTTCGTCTTTCGTTCTTATTCAGTAATCAGTGACATCCCTTACAACTTCCGCAGTCGCCGCCGCAGGATGCCTTTCCGCTTTTTTTATCTTTTACCAAACTGTGTACCGCAAGCCCTACACAGCCCAGTATGATGCACCCGACAAGAAAAGTTCCCATAAATACCTCCTGACTTTATTTTGCCTTTGCTATCTTTACATTCATATCCAATGTCTGACTCTCTTTATAAGGACGGAACAGCAGATAAAGAAATGCCGCTATGATAATCACTGCCGCAACTGTTCCGATTCCAAATGTTCCAAGCGCAACAAATGTTCCGATCTGATATACACAAAGTGATACGACATAAGCCAAAATCGTCTGATAACCAATGGCAAACCAGAACCATTTCCGGTTATTCATCTCTCGCTTAATAGCTCCCATTGCTGCAAAACAAGGCGCGCAGAGAAGGTTAAATACGAGGAAGGAATATGCCGCAGCTGCCGTCATCGCACTTGCAAGCGTTGCCCATATCTCCGCTCCGTCTTCTGCTACCTCTGCATATCCAAAGAGAATACCGAAGGTGGATACAACGTTTTCTTTTGCAATCAGTCCGGTTACTGCCGCAACTGCCATTTTCCAGTCTCCCCATCCAAGAGGAGCAAAAATTGGAGCGATCACTCCGCCGATTGCCGCCAAAATACTATTGTCAAGTTCTTCAGCCTCCAACATGCTAAAGCTGCCGTCGATCCAGCCAAAGCCCTGTAAGAACCAAAGCACAATTGCCGACAAAAGAATAATTGTCCCCGCTTTTTTAATAAAGGACCAGCCTCGCTCCCACATACTTCTCAAAACGTTTCCAACCGTGGGAAGGTGGTATGCCGGAAGCTCCATAACGAAAGGCGCCGGCTCTCCCGCAAACATTTTTGTCTTTTTCAAAATAATACCGGAGCAGATTACTGCTGCAATTCCCACAAAAAAGGCACTAAAGGACACCCAGCCGGAATTTCCGAAAAATGCACCTGCAATCAATGCAATAATCGGGAGTTTTGCTCCACAGGGAATAAATGTGGTGGTCATAATTGTCATTTTGCGGTCTCTGTCATTTTCAATGGTTCTCGACGCCATAACACCGGGAACACCGCATCCTGTTCCGATCAGCATCGGAATAAAGGATTTTCCGGAAAGACCGAATTTGCGGAAAATACGATCCATAATAAATGCAACTCTTGCCATATATCCGCATGCCTCTAAAAACGCCAGGAAAATAAACAGTACAAGCATCTGCGGCACAAATCCAAGCACAGCGCCCACACCGCCGATAATGCCGTCTAAGATCAATCCCTGCAGCCAGTCAGCACATCCAATCGCATTCAATCCGCTCTCTACAATTACCGGAATACCGGGAATTTCAAGTCCGAACAAACTCCAGCCCTCTCCAAACACGTCGTCGTTTGCCCAGTCCGTCGCCCATGTTCCTACCGTAGTTACAGATACATAATACACCAAAAACATGACTGCCGCAAAGATAGGAAGCGCAAAAATCCGATTTGTAACAATTCTATCGATTTTATCTGAAACAGATAATGTCTCCTTTTTATTTTTCGTACAGCAGCTGCCAATCATGGACGATATATACTCATATCGTTCATTTGTAATAATGCTTTCTGTATCATCATCAAACGTTTCTTCCAATGCCTTGATTTCCGCAGATACATCCGGCGCCTGTTTCATCTGACCGGCAATTTTATCATCCTTTTCCAACAGTTTAATTGCAAAAAATCTTTTCTGGCTTTGTTCCACAGCAGAATTAATCTTATCTTCTACTGCATGGATCGCTTTCTCCACTTCTTCATGAAATTTATGCACCGGTGCAGATACCGTTTTCTTCTGCGCCAAAGCAACCGCCTTTTCTGCAGCTTTTTCAATTCCGGTTCCTTTTAATGCAGAAATTTCCACTGCCTCACAGCCCAATTCTCTGCTCAGCTTATCAATATGTATCTGATCGCCGTTTTTTTCCAGAATGTCTATCATATTGACAGCCATAACAACGGGAATGCCAAGCTCCATAATCTGTGTGGACAAATACAGATTACGCTCAATGTTGGTGCCGTCTATAATATTGATAATGGCATCCGGCCGCTCCGTAATCAGATAATTTCTTGCTACTACTTCTTCTAATGTGTATGGGGACAATGAATAGATGCCCGGCAAATCCATAATGACGACGTCTTTATGCCCCTTTAACTTTCCTTCTTTTTTCTCTACGGTTACTCCCGGCCAGTTTCCTACAAACTGATTGGAACCTGTAAGCGCATTAAATAATGTAGTTTTACCGCAGTTTGGATTTCCTGCTAACGCTATCTTAATTGCCATTTCCTCACTCCTCCTACTTTGTTCGCCGCAACAACCAAAAATTAGTTTTAGCTAACGCACAATCAAAAAAATTTATTCTACTTCAATCATTTCTGCATCTGCTTTCCGCAGGGACAGTTCATATCCCCGAACCGTCACTTCTACCGGATCACCTAACGGCGCTACTTTTCGCACGAAAACATCTACGCCTTTCGTAATCCCCATATCCATAATGCGTCTCTTCACCGGACCTTCACCGGAAAGCTTTTTGACTTTTACGGTTTCTCCGCAGGCAACTTCTTTTAACGTCTTCATAATATTCTCCTTTCCTTATAATAGCGCATCTTTTCAGCGCATAAAGGGATACCCGAAGGGTGTTTCCTTATAATTGCGCATCTCTTCAGCGCATAAAGGGATGCCCGAAGGGTGTTTATACCATAATCTTATTTGCCATATCTTTTCCAATGGCAACTCGTGAATCCTTCACATTTACAATCATATTTCCGCCAATCTCAGACACCACTGTTACCAAACCACCCGTAACAAATCCGAGATTCTCCAGAAATCTGCGAGTTTCTTCTTTTCCGCCTACTTTTCTTATGACGTTGGCTTCTCCTTGTTTTACCATTGATAACGGCATATACTCATCTCCCTCTTGTATGTTAGATGCTGTTCACTTTTCTTTTTCAAGGTTAGTATATGCTAACATTCATTAGTTGTCAAGAACTTTTTTCATATGAATTTTTTCTTTATTTTTTTCTTCCATATATATACAACATAAAAAAGGGATTCATCATTATCATGAATCCCTCATCTCTATTCCTCTTTTTATCCACAGATTTTTTCAATCTTATCCAATTCCTCCGGCGCAAAATCTGTTTTACCTACTATTTTTACATTTTCCAAAATCTGTTCCGGCCTGGAGGCTCCAATCAAAACAGATGTCGCTACTCCATCCCGCAAAACCCAGGATAGCGCCATTTGCGCCAGAGACTGTCCCCGATCTGCGGCAATTTCATTCAAAGCTTCTATCTGCCGCCTTCTCTCTTCGGTGATAGCGCTTTCTTTTAAAAATCTTCCGTCTTTCTTCATCCTGCTGTCTTCCGGTATTCCATGAAGATATTTATCCGTCAGCAGTCCCT
Organism: uncultured Lachnospiraceae bacterium; assembly: GCA_910585825.1. Classification (GTDB taxonomy): domain Bacteria; phylum Bacillota; class Clostridia; order Lachnospirales; family Lachnospiraceae; genus Roseburia_B. The sequence goes on from CAJUEY010000041.1 coordinate 11,007, forward strand.
GAGCCAATGGTGAAAAAACAATCATTCCATATCCGTTTTCTGCAATATACTGTTTCAATCCATTTTTTTCAATTGTCCGCTCAAAAAGAGAATATCTGCTCTGATGAATGATAAAAGGCGTTTTCAGCTCTGTAAGAATCTTAACAGCCTGGTCTGTCTGTTCACTGTCATATTTTGAAAGTCCGATATACAATGCCTTGCCGCTTTTTACAATTCCATCCAATGCCAGCATAGTCTCTTCTAACGGCGTCCCGGGATCTGGTCTGTGGTGATAAAATATATCCACATATTCAAGCCCCATACGCTTTAAGCTTTGATCCAATCCAGCCACCAGATGCTTTTTTGATCCCCAATCCCCATATGGTCCCGGCCACATTTCATGTCCCGCCTTTGTAGAAATCACCATCTCATCCCGGTAAGGCCGAAATCCCCACTCTAAAATCCTTCCGAAATTCTCTTCTGCAGCTCCATTCACCGGTCCGTAATTATCCGCCAGATCAAAATGTGTTATACCCGCATCAAACGCAGCCGTACACATATTTTTCATATTTTCAAAACTGGAGGTGGTTCCAAAATTGTGCCATAATCCCAGTGACAAAAGCGGCAGCTGCAAGCCGCTCTTTCCGCACCGCTTATATTCCATCTGATCATACCGTCTTGTATTTGCCTGATACATAAAAGCTCCTTTCTCTCCTCTAACTTCATGGAATCTTTATAATCTTAACGAAATTTTCCATTTTTATTCAAACTAAAAACATATTTACCATTTATACTATAATACATAAACAAAGGAGTTGTAAAGTCTTGCGGGGCTCGGTCGGCTCCGACAAAAAACAATCCCGAAAGGGTTTTCATATATATTATCTTTTTCTCTTTTTTCCTCCCCTGGGCCGGATTTATCCGGCTGCAGGGATTTTTGTTCTATTTCCAATTTTTGATTACACCAAGAAACCTCTCCCCGTATTTCTGACATTTATGTTCCCCGACGCCATTGACTGCTAAAAATGCCTCCTTTGTTTTCGGCTTTCTTACCGACATATCCCTTAACGACTTGTCGCTAAACACGATATATGGCGGAATCTTTTCCGCTTTTGCAATTTCCATCCGAACTTTCCGCAGTTCTTCAAACAACGCATAATCTGTGCCTGCAGAATTGCTCTTCATTTGATTTCTTGATTTTCTTGTTTTATCGTCCGCAGGCTTTTTCTCCACTTCTTTTGCTGCTTTCATCATAACCGGTATCTGTCGGAAAAGCTCTTTTGATTCTTCTGTCAGTTTTACAATCGGATACTGGTCTTTTGTCACAAAAATGTATCCCTGATAACTTAAAAACTGCATCACCTGACGAATCCGGTAAACCGGGACATTTGCAAGACTGGCAAAATATTTATTTTCTGCCATGCCGTTCTGTTTCAGCTTAGACGACTGACTGCCGTGCAGGGTGTCTGTAATCACCGTCATGCCAAACCTCTGCCCGCTGCTTTTTACACAGTTTATGATTGCCTGAGCGATTTGCGTAATGTCAATTTCCTCAAATTCTGTCAGGCAGTTGGAACACTTCTTACAGTAATTTGTCGTATATTCTCCAAAATACCGCAGGATAAATTCTCTAAGGCAGCCGTTTGTGGTGCAGTAAAAGGTCATCTGCTTCAACCGCTCTCTGTCCCTCTCCTTTACCAGTTTCATTTCCTCCTCGGTCAGCACGTCATGCTCTGTTTCCTGATCAATCAAAAACTGATTCAGCACTACATCTTTCGGCGCATACAGCAAAATACAGTTGGCTTCCTCTCCGTCTCTTCCCGCCCTGCCCGCTTCCTGATAATAGCTCTCGATATTTTTCGGCATATTATAATGGATGACAAACCGCACATTCGACTTGTCAATTCCCATTCCGAATGCATTTGTCGCTACCATGACAGGGGATGCGTCATACAAAAAATCATCCTGATTTTTCTGCCGTTCGTAATCCGATAATCCGGCATGATATCTGGTTGCCGGTATGCCCTTTTGAAGAAGTTTTTCACAGACCTCTTCTACAATCTTTCTCGTCAGACAATATATGATCCCGCTCTCTGTAGGATGCTCCACCAGATAATGCATAACCTCTGTAAATTTATCTCCTTTGGAAATCACCTGATAAAACAGATTTTTCCTGTCAAATCCCGTCGTAATCATCTTTGGTTTCTGCAGCTCCAATGCCGCTAATACATCTTCCTTGACTTCCCTTGTTGCCGTTGCTGTAAAAGCGCTGACCACCGGCCGTTTCGGAAGCATCCGGATAAATTCAGCAATTTTCAGATAGCCCGGTCGAAAATCCTGCCCCCACTGGGACACGCAGTGAGCCTCATCCACAGTTACCATGGAAATATCAGACTGCAGGGCAAATTCCAGAAATTCCTTCAACAAAAGACGCTCCGGCGCCACATAAATAATTTTGTAAGTTCCTTTTTTCGCAAACTCCAATGCTTTTTTATACTGTCCCGCACTTAAGGTGCTGTTAAAAAATGCGGCATGAATGCCTGCCTGATTTAAAGTTCCCACCTGATCCTTCATCAGAGAAATCAGCGGCGAAACTACGATTGTAATTCCTTTCATTAATAGCGCAGGCACCTGATAGCAGAGAGATTTGCCCGCTCCAGTGGGCATAATCCCAAAAACGTCCCGCCCCTCCAATAAAGTATCTATGATCTCTTCCTGCCCCTCCCGAAACAGATCATAACCAAAATATTTTTTTAGAATCTGATATTTATCCAAAGCAATCCTCCATATCCATGCATATTTTTTGAAAAAATAACCAATACTGTTTTTGAACTTAAAATTTTAAATTAATAAGGAGATAATTATGATTCTGACAGAAAAAGAAAACACGATTTTAAAAGATTTGCAAACACAGGAAAAAGTCTGCATGGAACACTATAATCTATGTGCCAGCACTGCCAAAGACGGCTGCTTAAAAGATTTGTTTACAGAAATTGCCAAAGACGAACAAGAACATTATCAGTTTCTCGGTCAGTTAATGGAAGGACAGATGCCCTCCTACAGATCCACAAATTCTGCTGCTTCTAAAGCAGATTCCTATCAGCCGAAAGCAGCTTATGCCGCAGGCTCAAATCAAGCTGACAAACAGCACGACGCCCTTCTTTGCTCTGACAGCATCGGAAATGAAAAAATGGTATCTGCCGACTACAACACCAATGTCTTCCAATTCGGCAACAGTGAAGTCCGCAAACTTTTAAACCACATTCAGACAGAAGAGCAGGAACATGCAGAAATGATCTATAAATATAAAAAAGCAAACGCAATGGCCTAATTCATACCTTTCGGGCATCCAAACGCGCCTGCAACGCAGACGCATCATGCACCATGACAGATGCAGGATATTGTTTTGAATCACAAGCCTATTTTACAATATCCTGTATCTGATTGGATCATATCATAATGTCAAGAGAAACCGGCGCTTCGCCTCCTCCGGTTTCCATGCCCGCCATGGCGGCTCCACCGTCTAATGCTGCGGCAGATGATGTGTTTCCGGTATCCACAGCCGCATATTCCAATTCGACTTCCATTTCAACCTCACGCTCAATCTGCTGCTCTAACTGCTGCAGTTCCGCCATCTGTGCTGCAGCTGAACTCAAATCCAAAGAAACCCCCTCATATCTGACGTATTTATCTGATTGGTTGTTTCTAATCTGATCTTCTAAATATTTCATATCCGCTTCTGTAATTCTGCGCTGTTCATCATTCCGATGCATCCGGCGTTTCTGGAGCAGCTGCTGTTTTCTTGCTTTTTCCTTCAGAACCTGCTGACTCTCCTCTAAGGATACTTTTACTTTCAACCCCTGCTCTTTTTGCCTTACACGACGCTTAATTTCGTTTCTTTTCTTCTGTTCTCCGTTGTTGTGATCTCTGTCATTACGCCGTTTGAGTATTTCTTCTTCTTTTAAATTGTTCGTCTTAACACGGGCGCATTCTACCATTCTTTTGGCGTGGGCAATGGCAATCCGCACCTCAGACTGGTTATACTGTCCGGAAGCATACGCCTGCTGTAAGACTCCTACCTTAATCCTGGCTCTTGCCAGAACAACAGCTGAATTTCTGGATTTCTTCGCCAATGCCAGCTGAGAAGAAATTTCTCTTGGATTATACTTTAATTGTTTTTTGGGTTTTCTGGCCTGATTATTTCTTGTTTTATTCACTGTACTGCTGCGCGTCGTCACAACTGCCGCATTTCCTATGGTTCCGCCAGCCCCGCTGTTTGCCGTTACGTTCATAACTCGTTCCTCCCTGAAACTATAAATGATTCCGTTCTCTAAATATATACTATTGTTTTTTATATCGGCAAAAACAGGCAAAATTATAACCATATTATCAGAAAACAGCCGCAATATCCTGCGCTTTTTCCACAATATAATCTGCACCGGCATTTTTCAATTCTTCATAATCTCCATAACCATACAATACGCCTACAGAATCCATCCCTACCGCCTTTGCTCCTAAGATATCATGCTCTCTGTCCCCAATCATAACTGCTTTTGAAAAATCAGACACATCGGCAGTTGTAAGTCCGCACTGAATCACTTCTGCTTTTTTCGTCATCGTTCCGTCCATATTGGCTCCTGCGATGCAGATAAAATATTTTGCAAGATCTAAATAGTTCAAAATCTGTTCCGCAAACAGTTTCGGTTTAGAGGTTGCCACAATCAGAGTTTTTCCGGCATCGTACAATGTTTTTAAAAGATCCTCTACGCCCTCGTAAATCTGATTTTCAAAAATCCCTTTTTCACGATAATATTCCCGATAATATTCTACTGCTGTTTTCACCTTTTCTTTTGAAAATCCATAGAAATTTTCATAAGATTCATGCAGGGGCGGCCCAATAAATCGGTATAATTCTCTTTTATCCTTTATTTCGATTCCAAACTTCCTCAACGAGTATGCTGCAGAATTTGTAATGCCCTCTCCGGAATCAATCAGCGTACCGTCCAGATCAAACAATGCCGCCTCATAAAATTTCTTTCTCACGGTATCCCTCCATAAATATAGAAAAACGCTTTTATCGTTTCCTAGAGTATGTTTGAAAATGCTTTCTGCCAGATGTGCTTCACAATTTGCGGGAGATTTGTGCCAAATGAAGGCTTCGTCAACCGAATTTGACGCAAATACCACGAAAGACGGGGTGTGCAGGCGGCAGAAATGTATTTTCAAACACACTCTAATATATCTTCAGATTTTATGACAGTATGGTATAAAATCCGCCAAAAGTCAATGCATTTTTATTTTACCAGAATCCACCAACACAAAATAGCTAAAACAGTTGCAAAAAAGCCGGAAGTTTATTATATTAGTCTTATAGCACATAAGTTTTATATTTAATAAATCAATTTACTAAATATCCAGAAAAGAGAGGTTGCCAAATGCCGATTGGAAAGAACAATTCAGAACTTATTAAAGCAGTTTCCCAACTGAAACCTGCCGACTATTCCAAAGATCCCGAACTAAACAGCATCTATCAACGACTTTTAAACGCACGGGAACAATTTGTAGCTATTTTTGAAAAAAACATCAACGCCGTGATGCAGATTAGTTCTCTGGATTTAACCATGCAGCATGAGAAAGACAAAATACTTACAATCACACAGGATATAGAATCTGCCACTGAAACATTGTTTGGAACATCTCCGGGTTCTTCCTCAAATTCAAACAATCAACAGGAAGCTCTCACAAGCACGATTGTAGATGTTTCTTCTGAAATCAAGGAAGTCCATTCTAAAATAGAAGATTGCCAGAATGAACTGACTGACATCAAAGATCTTTCTGTTCAGACAATAGAAATCTCCCAGGCAATGCAGACAGATTTAGATAATCTGTTAAATGTAATCAGCAACATGAGCGAGGTCATCGCAGGAATTGACTCTATTTCCATGCAGACCAATCTGCTTTCTTTAAATGCTTCCATCGAAGCAGCAAGAGCCGGCATGGCAGGAAGGGGCTTTGCTGTAGTAGCTGCTGAAATCCGCGAACTGGCTGCCAAAACACAGGAGCTCAACGGCAACATGGGATCTTTTGTAAATGCCATCAAAGATGCATCCCAGAAAAGCGCCGACAGCGCCACAGAAACAATAGCGGCTCTTGGAACAATGACAGAAAAGATCAACAACGTATGGACTTTGAACGACGAAAATCAGTCTCATGTTTCAAGGGTTGATGAATCTATGTGCTCCATTACTACTGTCAGTGAAGAAATCGGTCATTCTATGTCCCAGATGGAGAATCAGTTAAAGGACAGCACCGACTTTATGCGCAATGTCAGTCAGGAATTAAAAACTGCTACCGAACCGGTTGTCGATATTGAAAAGACTCTGGATGATTCTGTGAAACAGATGGGATTTATGTCGGAAGATCGTTTTTTCCATTTGAAAAACAAAGAATTTGCAAAACATATCCGCAGTGCCATTAAGGCCCACAGAACCTGGCTGAGGAATCTGCAGAATATTGTTCAAAAGCGCAGCATTATGCCCCTGCAATTAGATTCCACCAAATGCGGTTTCGGACATTTTTATCATGCCATAACACCGAATCTTCCTACAGTCCGGCCTATCTGGAATGCCCTTGGCAACAAGCATAAAAAGTTCCATAAATATGGCGAGCAGGTAATCGACGCCTTAAATCAGGATGATTATGCTGCTGCAGAACAGCTTTGCAAAGATGCTGCAGCCTATTCTCAGGAATTGATTGCTGATTTAGAGACAATATTGAAAATGATAGACAATTAATTTTCTACCATGCAGACACACTCTGGAAAGTGATACGTCATTCTTACATATAAACATTCACATCATGCATAAAGAGCCGGTTAATAGCAATATTTTCCGGCTCTTTTTTCCACTCCTATCGCCTCTGCCAGAGCAGCATACCGTCTTGAAATTCAGACGACAACTTCCCGTTATCTTTCAACCAACGTCTCCAGATAAGCTCCCACGTCATAAATGAAGGACGGTTCCAAAACCAAGTATTTTGTAAAAGCCGCTTCAATGCCGCCGGAATAAACCCTGCATCCTGTCTGCTTCTGCAGATTAATCCATATGCATTTAAATCCTCACATCTGCCAATTCAACAATGGGAATTTGTCAGCGGTTGTACTTCAGTCCTGCATAAATCATGCATCCCAATCCAATCACAAAGCAGATTCCGAATACAATCCATCCCCACCCGGTTTGTGTAATAAAATCTATAGTTCCTGTAAAAATGATACCAAGACCAATAACTATTGTACCTTTTCCCATAATTGCTGTGTAAGGTTTTTTGTCCTCTTCTGTGACTCTCTCATAATGATAACTATGAATCAGATTTATTTTTTCCTTTTGCCAGACAAGCCAGCCAACTATCACAAAAACCACACCTATGATTCCCAAAAAAATCAACTCCAACAACATTTTTCCACCCTCCAGTTTCCATATTTTGAATGTAGTTCCCCGACAAATTTGAAGTTTGAAAAACAATTACATACCAACTATCTTTCTAACAGTATTCGCCGTTCTTATCGTTAATTTGCTGCTGATATTTGCACTTGCTGTCTTAGACCACCAATTTGTTTTTTGGTAATCTTTCCTGCTGAAAGACCAGAATATTGTTTCTTTGTAATCTTTTATCCTTTCTACTTCCTTTTTCGGCTCTCCAATCTCACAATATACCTCCGCGAATGTAGCAGACGGCATAATAAAGATTAGATTGTCATAGATTTCCTTATTTTCGTTTCCGCACTGTCTGCTGATAGTAACAATTTCCCCTGTATAGCCAGATACCGCCTAAATTTTTTTCCAATATAACTTCAGCATGACCAAAGTCGTTATAAATGCCAGTACGTCTGCCAACGGTCCTGCCCACAACGCACCTTCTACCCCTAATGCCATTGGCAGCAATACGGTTGCCGGGAGCAGATAAACAATCTGCCTTGACAGTGACAAAACGGTTGCCTGTGTAGGCTTTCCGATTGCCTGAAAGAAAATGCCCGTTGCCATCTGCAGCCCGTTAATGGGGCATGCAAGAAGAAAAATACGGAAACACTTTACCGCAAACTCATTGTACATTTCCGATTCTGAACCAAACAGCCGTACAATGCTCATAGGCGCAAACTGGAACACAAAAAATGCCAAAATCAACATAACAGTCGACACAGTTACTATAATGCGGTATGCCTTCTTTACCCTGTCCTTCTGCCCACTGCCATAATTATAGCCAAAAACAGGCTGCACACCTGTTGCCAGTCCAAGCAGGACGGCAGAAACAATCTGGTTTACCTTCATGGTAATTCCTATGGTCGTCAGGGGAATTTCCGCCCCATATTTCGACTGCGCGCCATAAGATACCAGTATATTATTAGTAACCGCCATAACAAGCACAATGGCAATCTGCGTGATAAAACTGGATATGCCCAGGCTGCTGACTTTCGCCATGACTTTTCCTGAAATATGGAAACTTTCCTTCCGCAGATGAATTTTATAAACTCTGATGTTTGTTCAATCCCTTTAAAAGACAGCGAACCATTGTCCTATGGCGTCTTTTTTAAGAGAAGCTCACAAAGCCCTCTCCTGAAAAAATTTATTTCTATTGTAACTGAAACATCCCCTGCCATTGACGGGAAAAGTGATTGATAAATAGTTCCAGGCTAATGAAATACAACCATCCAATTCAACCAACGGTAAGCCAAAAACAGGAAGCCTGTTTTCGAGGCTCAATCACTTTCCCTGTTTTCTCGCTGTCTACGCTTAGCAGGCAGCATTACTGCAACCCACCCAGGACTCGCTGCTGCTGGTTGGTTAGACCTTCGCAGACAGGCCTCTCACCTGCCAGACTACCCGCCCTTCGTCTGGGCGCACAATTTCGATTTATATATTTAGCTTAAAACCAGTTCAAAATATAATTCAGCATGTTCATTGTCGTTATACTTTTCAGTTGTCTGAAATCCATTACTTCGATACAGGTGTTGTGCTACTGAAAACTGCTTTCTAGTATCTAAATAAATTTTTTTATACTTCTGTTCTCTTGCATAATTTATAGCATGTACTAAAAGTAATCTTCCATAGCCTCTGCCCTGATATTCAGGCAGCACAAACATACGCTTAAGTTCAATCACTTTACTTTCATGATCAATTATGCGTATTGCTACTGTTCCTATAAGAACCCCATTATCAGATAGACACCAAAAGCAACCATTTCGCATATAATATTGTTCTACATCAGCAACATCAGCATGTCTATCCATTGGCGAATATGGTATGCCTACGGCAGTAAAACATTTTTCAAAAAAAGCATCCACCGATTGCTGCATATCAGATTTGAAAGTTATAATCTCCACTAATACACCTCCAAAAGTCCCGATTTGTTGCTGCATTATTATATATCCGTTTTCCCAAAAATAAAAGCGATTTCTTATACTATCTGTTCATCAAAACGGAACTTCGCTCTTTAATATCACCTATCAAACAAACTAAACAACCAGCAGTTATTTTTTCAGATATTGCAAAATCGGTTCAATATACTTTTTGTTTGAAATGTCATAAGACGAAGAAATCATTTTTACCATTATTTCTTCTGTTTCTGTCTTATCTTTTTTTGCTTTAAGTGTTTTTACAAACATTTTCATCATCAGTTTAGATGGCGTAGACATTTTTTCATAATTGAATCCTCCCGGACAATAAAAGATCTTTACTTTTTTCTGTTCCGATTCGCTGAAATTCCGTTTAAGGGCTATGTCAATTTCCGGGTTATCTATCGGGCTTCCTCCAACACAAAATGCAATCAGTTTCTTATCTGCCCATTTATCCATATTGCCCTTAAACCAACTAATTTTACTGATACTTCCCGCACAAGCCCAACCTCCAAAAATAATGGCTTCATATGCAGACAAATTTCGCTTTTTGGCGGCTGATAATTCAATGCAATCAGCTCCCGTTGCTTCTGCTATCCATTCTGCATACCGCTTTGTAAATCCTGTTTTTGAATTGTAAATTACGATTGTTTTCATCAGCACAAATCTCCCTCTTTCATTTTCTATTGCATTTTCGACAGCTTTTAAGATACATTTACTACTTACCGCAGCTCCCGATACTGCGTCTATGTCTAATGACTGTTCTTCTACTACATCATTGACTATGCTTTCTGCCGCACTTCCCAGACCATTATCATGTTGCAAAATTGCAATATTGGTTATTCGATGATTGCTGACTGATACCTCAACTTTCACATGGACGGGAGTAATCAAATATTCACCTATATATTTTCCGTCTTGAACATTTGATAGGTCGGGCATAGATACAGAAATATTCTGAACATCTCCAACCATATTCCCAATTATGATTTTTCCACCAATAAGCAAAAACAAGACAACAAGGAACGTTATTAACAGCACCTTTCTACTTTTTTTCATTGGCAATTCTCTTTTCCAAATTTTCTATTCCGACATACAGTCTTGATAAAAGGGTAAAAAGAGTTTCAATTTCTTTGTCTGTATAAACTTCAAAAAGATATTTCAATTCCTCTTGGTATTCAGAAAA
>CAJUEY010000042.1 GCA_910585825.1 uncultured Lachnospiraceae bacterium
AAATATATGAACTTTTCAAGGTACTATAGCGGGGCTTTTGACCCCAATATCATTATATTGCGCATCATTCCAGCGCATAGAGGGATACCCGGAGGGTGTTTCTATTATATTGCGCATCCTTCCAGCGCATAAAAATACATCAACAACCTTCTCAAACATGCTTCATCTCCTGCAACAATTCCCGTTTCCGACTCCCAATCAAAAGCTGACTGCTATATGACAAATAACGCCCACAGCTATATTCCGCCAAAAAAGCCGCTGCCTTTTTGCTGACGGTAAGCTCTGTAACAAACACCACCATTTCTTCTCCCGCCTCAAAAGCCTCTTCCATAAAGTCAAATGCAGATTCCAGCGCTTTTCCCGCCGCCTCTTCTGATTCCTCCAGCCGCCTTCTCTGTTCATCAAAAAATCCCCTGCTCCGGACAAAAGCCTCTTCCAAAGACTTTTCCTCTCCGGAAGGTCCGCCCTCTTTCAGCAGCTCCGTCAGTCTTTGATGCCTTTCTTTTTCCTCTTTATCTGCAAAACCGTCTTTTTCCTTTTTCAAAAAATCTTCCGAAATCACTTTCAGGCGCCGTTCATACTCTTCCTTAAAATTACTCTCTGAATCCATACTCTTCCGCCAGGATTTCAGAAAATCAAAATATGCATCTGTCATATTTTTTTCAAAAAATGTATTTTGAAAATACGCAAACAGTCCGTCAAGCAGCAGATTTACAACGCTCAGCCGTTCATCAAACCCAGCCTCATAAATCCTTGCAAATACAGCGGGTTTTACCCTGCCCTGCAAAATCTCATCAATGCCATAGTCATCCTGATATTTCCGGTATAAATCCACATAGGCAGCCACATCCTCCGCCACATCTTTGTGATGCAGATACTCATATACGATTTCTTTTGAAACAGGAAGATGCAATGATTCATAACTGCAGAGCAAATGGCTGAAATCCTCCCACCCCCTTGCCGTCACATATTCCATCCCGTCTACATCCGCTTCTACTCTGTAAAAATTTTTCGGCCGGAGTTTCAGATAGCTTAACAATGCGCCGTGTAATTTCTGGTTTCTGGCATATTCACAGAAAACTTTATAATCTGCCTCCACAAAAATGTTTCTCACCCGGTCTAAAGTCACCATATCAAATTCCCGCACAGACTTGTTATACTCCGGCGGATTTCCGGCTGCAACAATCAGCCAGCCTTTTGGCACGCTCTGATTTCCAAATCTTTTACACTGTAAAAACTGCAGCATCGTAGGCGCCAGTGTCTCCGATACGCAGTTAATCTCATCAATAAATAAAATCCCTTCGGAAAGCCCCGTTTCTTCCATCCTTTCATAAACACTGGCAATGATTTCACTCATGGTGTACTCCGTAACGGAATAGGATCTTCCCTGAAAATTTTTCTCCTGAATAAAAGGAAGTCCCACAGCGCTTTGTCTGGTATGATGCGTGATCGTATAAGACACCAAAAGGATTCCACATTCCTTTGCAATCTGCTCCATAACCTGTGTCTTACCGATTCCCGGAGGCCCAATCATAAGAATCGGACGCTGTCTGACAATGGGAATTCTGTATTCCCCGTCTGCGTCCTTGGCCAGATAAGTCAATACCATATTTTTAATCTCTTCTTTTGCCTGTTTGATATTCATGCATCCATTCCTCCGGTTCTAATTTCAGGCGCATCGCCCATGGCGGTACTGCCGTTTCCTCGTAATCCTCCAAAAACAAAAAAGCCGTCTTATAATCCGGTTTCTTCCCAGGATAAATCCCCTTCCCGTCTGTAAAATACAACAAACCGCCGGGGCATTTCATTTCTCCCTGATTTCTCAGCATCTCTACATAGGAAAAAGCCGGACGAAAATCTGTTCCGCCTCCTCCCAGAATCTGCAGTTCCCTAATCAGCCGTTCAAACTCCCCTGTACTGCAGACATGCGTCGCTTTCTGCACCTGATTATCACATTGTAAAATCCATATAGAGCAAGCCTCAAAAAAACGATTTTTCTGAGATAGTATGGAACAGGTCTCTTTTAAAAATCCTTTTACCAGCTCGCCGCTGGTAGAATAGCTGGTGTCGATTACAATAACAAATTCTCTGATCTTTGTAATTTCTCTTGTTTCCACCGGCTCAAGCAGCGGCAGGTTTCCATATAACCGCAGTCCATAGGCATAATAACCCATTTCAAACTCATCCAAATCCAAATGGGGCTCCTCCCAAAGAACCGTAAATTTCTTCAGAAAATCACTGTAATTTCTTCTGTTTTTTGCCGCCTGCGTCTGGGCTCTGAAAAACTCTTCTCCCTCTTCCCGTTCATCTCCTCTGCGGCTTTGCTCCAGCGTCACCTGCCTGGCTGTCTTGTCCCAGTTCTGCATGGTCTGTATGCAGACAGGCGTATCCGTTTCTTTTTCTATAGGCCAAAATCTGTGATCGTCTGTATAAAATTCTTTTTCCAGACCGCAGATTTCTTCTTCCGGTTTTTCTTTCAGAAAACGATAAATCACCGCTGCAGAAATTCCCTTTTTTTCCTGTTTCAAAGCATCATATGTATGTATCCGCAGCCAGCTTAAAATCCGCTTTGTACAGGTCTTATCCATAGAATCGATGACCATTTCCACCGCAATGTCACAGGAAATATTCCAGAGTCTTCGATCTCGTCTGCCTGCAAGCCAGAGATGCCGGAAAATACAGTGGAAAACAGCATGAAGATATGCTCTGTCCAGAAAAAAAGCATTTTTCCGGAAAATCCGAAACAGGGGTTCCGGGGCATAATACAGATACACTCCGTCTGTGGCAAAGGTAAGCAGTCCTTCCATTTTCCGGTAAGTAAGCACCGATAATGCCGGCTCCATATAACGGAGTTCCATGTAAAGTTCATGACGAATGAAGGTGAGAATTTTTCCGGATAATCTCTCTTCCTCCGATATGGGATCTAACCACTGAAAATCAGCCTCATCCCGCGCTTCCTTCCTACGCTTTTGTATGAAATTTTCTTTTGCCCTTTCATTCAAAGCCATGTCCGTTCTCCTTACAATTACCTCTGCTCATGCTCTTTGACTCCCAAACAGCTGACGCAGGCCGCTATAGATCAAAATCATAACGGCTCTTTTTCTCTTCCTTTCCAGTTGAAGCAAGCTGCAGCAAATCCGCCGCGCCTTCGGTCCATTCCATCTCCGCTGCATCCCGGATACATGCCGCAAGGGCTGCTCCATACAAAAGTTTTTCTTTGCACAAAAACCGCAGCGCCTCAAGATCTCTCTGTCTAACCAGAGCAGACGCACACCGGGCTATGTGCGCTTTCAGATAATCCTGATAACGCTCTTTCTGTCCGTCTGCTAATCCATATGGGTATTGTAACCGATTTAATGCCATTTTGAAAAGAGTATTCTCAGATTCCTCTACACATGCCTGCAAAAAAACAGCGTCATATCCCGAAAAATCCACTCTGCCCTCTTGAAAGCACTGTCTGGCCCGAAAACCTTCCCCTGTAATACTTCTCCCAAACAAATGCGCCGGAGCAATTTCATCATAAGATTCATAATATTCCGGATAAAGGAGTACGGCCTCTGTTCTGTTTCCACTCTGAAAACAAACCTCTATAGAAGAGGAAATCTGACTTAATATCTTCTGTATTCCGCTTTTTTCATCTGCCGGACACCGCAGCAAAATCTTCTGCAGGGACAATGTATTCATAAATGCATCGCTGCCGACTACATGAACTGCCGGTCCCATATGCAGCTGTTTCAGCTGCCTGCAGTCATAAAAAGCACAGTTCCCAATCTCTTCCACTGTATCAGGCAATATCACTTCTTCGACTGCATTTTTACACAACTCCTGCAGATACGGCTCAAAACCTTTTTCTGCCGATACAATATCTTCCTGATATCCCCCTTGAGGCAGCTGCATTTTGGGCGCAAAACAATACGGGGCAATTTCCACGCATGGATGCCCCGTAATTTTAGCCGGTATAAAAACCTGTGGAGATGTCCCATAGATCCGCAGCAGTCTTGCACCGCCGTCTTTTCGTTCCTGCCAGAGTATGCGGTATGTCTGTATCTGCTCCATATTATTTCCCCAAAACTCCTTTCCGGCATCCCCTGTGCCGCAGCTCTTACTCACACTTTTTCAGCAATTCCTCCCACCTTCGGTCCACCTCAGCCTGAAATGCCTCAATCAAATATTCATTGCCCTGTTTAAAAAGATGTTTGAATCTGCCCTGGAGTTTTAAAAACTCCTCAAGAGGCAGCTTTTGTTTCGGTTTATAAGACAGGCTCCATTTCCCTTCCACCACTTCAAATAAAGGCCAGTAACAAGTCTCCACCGCCATTTTACAGATATTTATAATGTCCGGAGATTCATACCGCCATCCCCTTGGACAGGGCGCCATAATATTCAAAAATGCCGGCCCTTCTGTATAAATGGCTTTTTCAGATTTCTGATACAAATCCATCATATTCCCTATAAATGTAGTCTGGGCCACATAAGGAATATTGTGAGCCGCCATAATTGCCGCAAGGTCTTTTCTCCCCTGAGGCTTTCCGTTGGAATCTTTTCCCACAGGAGTCGTCGTGGTATCGGCATACATAGGCGTTGCTGACGACCGCTGGATTCCGGTGTTCATATAGGCTCCGTTGTCATAGCAGACATACACCATGTCATGCCCCCGCTCCATGGCTCCCGACAAGGACTGGAATCCGATATCATAGGTTCCGCCGTCGCCGCCGAAGGTAATGAATTTATAGTTATCTGTAATCTTTCCTTTTTTCTTTAAAGCATGATAAGCCGTCTCCACGCCGGATAATGTAGCTCCCGCATTTTCAAAAGCATTGTGGATATAGCTGTCTTCATACGCTGTATACGGGTAAGTAAAAGAAGAAACTTCCAGACATCCGGTTGCATTTCCAATTACGGCTTTATCCCCCGGATGCAGCGCTTTTAACACATTCCTCACAGCTATTGTTCCGCCGCAGCCGGCACACAGTCTGTGCCCCGGCGCCAGACGTTCCTGTCTTTCCTGAATCTCTTTAAAACTGCCGAACGGCGCTTTTTCCTTATTCTGACTCATTTTCTGACACCTCCTACTCTCTCAGACCGATATACCGGTATTCTTCTGTTTCCTGACTGCCGTTTTCGGCCAGATTTTTCAAATCTTCAAAGAGTTTTTCGGCATCATCTACCGTAAAATCCCTGCCGTTTAACCCATACATGATCTTAAGGACTTCCGCCTTGCTTTTTGCCTGAAACAGCGCTGCAGATAATTCTGCCGCCAGAGGGCCTCCGTTTGCACTAAAACTTTCCGCCCGGTCCATAATGGCAATCGCCTTACAGTTTTTCAAAGCCTCTGCAAATTCCCTTCCGGGGAAAGGCCGAAAAACCCGCACCTTCAAAAGTCCTACTTTCATTCCTTCTGCCCGCAATGCATCCACAGCGTCCTTTGTCGTTCCACAGACAGAACCGATTGCCACAATGGCATACTCTGCATCTTCTAAGCAGTATCCCTCATAAAAACCGTATTTCCTGCCGGATATTTTCTCATATTCTGCAGCCACATCCAAAATAACCTGTTTTGCATTCATCATGCCCTGCGCCTGCGCCCGTTTTGACTCCATGCCGTAGCAGGATACCGCATAGGGGCCTACTGCCATGGATTCATCCTTTTTCAAAAGATAATGCGCCGGCTCATATTCGCCTACAAAAGCTTTTACCTTGTCGTCTTCCAGCAATTCAATATTCTGTACGCCATGACTGATAATAAATCCGTCCTGGCAAATCATAATCGGCAGCATAACATCTCTGTGCTCTGCAATTCGGTATGCCTGTATAAAATTGTCATATGCCTCCTGATTGTCTTCCGCATAAATCTGTATCCAGCCGGAATCCCTTGCTCCCATGCTGTCCGAATGTTCACAGTTGATATTCAGCGGCCCCGACAATGCCCGG
Source organism: uncultured Lachnospiraceae bacterium (assembly GCA_910585825.1). Classification (GTDB taxonomy): domain Bacteria; phylum Bacillota; class Clostridia; order Lachnospirales; family Lachnospiraceae; genus Roseburia_B. The sequence continues at coordinate 5,932 of CAJUEY010000042.1, forward strand.
TTTACCAGCGCCAGTGCGATAGGCAGGCGATTGGATGCCGCTACATACAGCATCTCCCACATCAGAGCCAGACCGGCAGAAGAAGTGGCAGTCATTGTCCTTGCTCCCGCTGCCTGCGCCCCAATTGCCGCACTCATGGCGCTGTGTTCGCTTTCCACCGGTATAAATTCGGTATCCATCTCTCCGTTTGCTATGTAAGAAGATACAAACTGAGGCAGTTCTGTAGAAGGTGTAATGGGAAACGCCGGCATCACATCCGGATTGATCTGTTTCATTGCATATGCCACGGCCTCATTGCCGGACATTCTCTCTTTAACCGCCATGTTATCTCCCCTCCTTTGTACTGTTTAACGCACCCTCAGAAAAGGTAATTGCTCCAAAGGGACATGCCTTTTCACAAATCCCGCATCCCTTGCAGTGGTCATAATCAAAGTCCAGCCGTTTTCCGTTTTCTACCGGAATGGAGCTGTCCGGGCAATAAGGCACACAGAGCAGACACTGCCTGCACTTATCCCAGTCTACTGACGGAGTGCTGGTTCTCCATTCTCCCGTTATAAAATCTTTTGATGTAGCGGGTTCGTAAATCTGTAATCCCTCGGTTAAATCCCGCCACTTTGTTGTTTCATTTATCTCTTTCGCAGAAAGTGCCATAGATAAGCCTCCTCTTTTTCATAACCTTTTCTTATGCGCCCACACCGGCCTGTTTGATCGCGTTTCTTTCGTCCATTCTGTTCGCATAAATGCATTCTGCCTGGGCTTTAAAATCCGAAGCGTTAAGAAACTTTACTTCATCAAACGCCATGCGCAGCGCTTTCATATTCCCCTCTAAAACCTCCGGTTTTTTTGCAAATTTATGTTTCAGAGAATCTTCCATTTCTTTTAAAAACACTTCTTTTTCCATTATCGCTAATATTTTTACGACTGCTGCAAGCATCGGAGTATTTGGAAAATATTTTCCAAGGGTTTCCATAGATACTTTTCTCGCATCAATGGTGTATACCGCCCCCTCATATCCTTTTAAAAGGGGCAGAATCTCTTCTTTATTTTTTTCCGTATTAATCAAAATCGCCCCGTCTTTTTTTAATCCATTGGTCACATCTACGCTGTGTAATAAAGTATCATCCACCACAGCTACAAAATCCGGATCATAAATATTAGAATGTACGCGGATATCAGAATCACTGATTCTGTCATACGCAGTAATCGGCGCACCCATTCTTTCCGGACCGTATTCCGGAAATCCCTGTACATGTTTTCCTATACTAAACGCCACATCTGCAAGCAAAAGCGCCGCTGTCTTCGCTCCCTGTCCGCCTCTGCCGTGCCATCTGATTTCAGTTAATCCTTTCATCATCCTTCGCTCCTTATTCTATTGGATTTCCCTTCATGCCGAACGGCATAAAATATCTTTTTTACCAGACATGAGTATATGAAATTCTGTAAAAAGAGTAAAGAAATTCTGTAAAAAAAAGAAAAAAAATTGCATTTTTTTACTTTTTGTGATATGTTTTCCATATTATATTTTGATTGTTTTAATCTATTTAATCTATTTTTTTGATATATGAGGGAATCCTATGAATTTCAAGCATTTACAGACTTTCTATACATTAAGCAAAGAGAAAAATTTCACAAAAACAGCAGCTCTTTTAGGCTGCGCTCAATCTAATGTCACTACCCAGATCCGGCTTTTAGAATCGGAGCTTGGCGTCTTGCTTTTTGAACGCATCGGAAGACACATTTCCCTTACTCCGGAAGGAGAACGCCTTCTTCCCTATGCAAAAAAAATGCTTTCCCTGTCTGAAGAGATCTCTTCTCTTTATCACCATCCCGGCAGGCTTACCATAGGCGTCACAGAGTCCATCGCCGTCTATCTGTCCGGAGATTTCCTAAAAGAATTTCTGGCTCTTTATCCGGATACTGAAATTTTTCTGAAAATGCTGGACGGAAAAGATTCCTGTAAAATGCTGCATGAGGGAGAAATCGACCTTGCTATTGTATTAGATCTTCCTGTGAAACAAAATTCCATTCAGGTTCTGCAGTCCAAAAAAGAGCCTGTTCTTCTGACTGCCGCTTCCACCCATGAACTTTCCGGAAAAACCACGCTCTCCCCTTCGGATTTTGAGACCTATGGCATTTTACTTCCTCTTCCAAACTGCCCCTACCGCATTTTATTGGAACAAAAACTTCTTTCCGAAGGAATCCGCATCAAACCAGTACTGGAAACGGATTCTGTTTCTGTCATCAAAGAAAGCTCCCTTTGCGGCATCGGACTGGGTCTGCTGCCCGAATTTGCCGTGCAAAAGGAGCTGATTTATCATATGCTTGAAAAAATCAATTATCCTATGGATTTTCCCATTTATACCCAGATATTAATCCACAAAGATAAATGGATTTCTCCGGATCTGGAGCATTTTCTGGAGATAGCAAAACGTCATCTCATCTGATATTCGCAAAATTTGTCTGTTCTATACTTACTGCCTCGTCCACATCTTCCGAAGACCTTTGGGATAATGGTTTTTCATCATTCCGCCCGCCAGTTTCCCCCAGCCGATGCTGTATCCATCTGTGGTAATCAGATACCAGCCCTTTTCCCCTTCTGCAGGGATTGCCTGTCCGCCCAGATAGTCCAAAATTTCTCTGCTCTCTGATGAAAAATCCATACTGCGGCAGACCTTGTTTCGATTCAGATACAAAGCCAGTGCATGGGATGGTTCAAAGCGATTCTTCTTATTGGCACCCAGATGCAGTCCCGGACGAAGAACTTTCAGCCCCTTCAGAGAAGGCGTCTCCTTTGGCGCCAGATATAGCTGATCCCCAAAAGCAAGATAGATTCCCTCCGGCATTTCCTTGAGATTTTCTCTGCCAAATTTCAGAAATTCTTTATATTCTTCTTTGGAAATACTCTTTTCTTCCCTGCATGAAAAGGCGCCCGCATTCTCCGCTCCCTTCTTCTGCAGCACGGCAAGATAATGTCCTTCCCCTCTCAGTTTATGAGGAAACAGACGAATCGTATCCTCAATATGGTCTGAGGAGCCTTCATACCAGCTTGGATTGCCGCCCGCCATACCGTCTGTTTTTTTTACCGGTAAAATCTCAAACTCCGGAAAACGTTTTAAAAAACGGCTGATGCTGCCTTCATTTTCTTCCGGTGCAAACGTACAGGTAGAATACACAAGCCTTCCGCCGGGTTTTAACATCTTTGCTGCACAAGCCAAAATATCATCCTGCCTGTTCGCGCACTGTCTGACATTTTCAAGGCTCCACTCTGTGAGGGCTGTCTCGTTTTTGCGGAACATCCCTTCTCCGGAACAGGGAGCATCCACTAAAATTTTATCAAAATATGCCTCGAATATCTCCGAAAGACGCTCCGGCGTTTCATTGGTCACAATTGCATTGCAAATGCCCATACGCTCTACATTTTCTGACAATATTTTCGCCCTGGCAGGATGAATCTCATTGCAGATGAAAATCCCTTTTCCCTGCATTTTAGACCCAATCTGGGTGCTCTTTCCACCCGGTGCAGCGCATAAATCCAAAATCCGCTCTCCCGGCTCCACATCCAGATATTCTGCCGGTGCCATGGCGCTGGGTTCCTGAATATAATAGACGCCGGCCTCATGATAGGGATGTCTGCCCGGTGCGTCCTCCCCGGTGTAATAATATCCCTCCTTAATCCAGGGTACCGGAGAAAGAGAAAAGGGAGCATTTGTAAAAAAAATCTGTTCCGCTTTTGCAGGATTCACCCTAAGCGCCTGTTCACTTTTCTGACTGTAACTAATTTGAAATGCAGGATACTCGTCTTCGAGCATCCTGCACATTCTCTTTTCAAATTCCTGTGGTAGTTTCATGATTAATTAATCTTTATTTTTACTGTCGCTTTTTTGTTGCTGCCGTCAGTTGCCATTGCCGTAATCTTCACGGTTTTTCCTTTTCCTGCTGATAATGCCTTTACAACGCCTTTGGAACTTACCGTTGCATATTTTTCATTGGAAGAAGTCCACTTGATCGTCTTATTTATCTTCTTTCCGCTGCCTGTCACCTGTGCTTTTAATTTCATGCTTCTGCCCGCTTTCAGGCGTTTCTGCGCGTTTTTAATCTTTACTTTTTTTACGACGTGCTTCATCAGCTTTATGGTAATTGACGCCGACTTGCCGCTGCCGTCTGCTGCTTTTGCCGTAATGGTTACGGATTTTCCCGCCCCGGCTTTCTTTGTAGTCACGACTCCGGCTGCATCTACCGTAGCATAGCTTGAATTGCCGGACTCCCATGTAAGTTTTTTGTCGCTGGCATTTGCCGGTAATACTTCTGTCTGCAAAGCCACTTTCTTGCCCGCTGCAATTTTGACAGAGATGGCAGAGATGGAAATGCTCTGTACCAAGGTCTTGCTCTCTGTTCCCTGAACTGTAATTTCCGTTTTGCCTTCCCCATCGCTAAAAGTTTTGCCGCAGACGCTGCAGATGTAATAGCTGCCGTTTTCTGAAGTCTGTTTGTTCAGTGTATGACCCGTAGCAGGAACTGCTGTCACTGTTGCCGGATCTTTTTCACCGCATACGGCGCAGTGTTTGGATTTGCTCCCCGGATTGGTACAGGTAGGCTGCAAATCTATCGTATCATCACTGTTCCAGTTATGGCCTGTGGGATCTATATCTCTTGTATCCTCTTTCTGACATGTGCCGCAGATCCGTTTTTCCGTTCCGGATTCTGTGCAGGTTGGCTGTTTTGCTACCGTCCACCCGCCATAATTATGATCTGCCGGAATTGTCTCAGTCTCTCCGCTCTTTCCGCAAACCGTGCAGTGTTTGGATTTCAGTCCGGGTTCGGTACAGGTCGCCTCTTTATCTACTGTATATTCCTCCGCCCATACATGGACGTCACAGGCCGCCCGGAAAACAATATTTTTGGCTCCTGCAAATCCGGCTTCTTTCCGCTGCGCCCAGGAAGCTTCTTTGGAGCTTAAATAATATATGGTTAAATCATCACCGGCAAACACACTGCTCGCCTCATAATCCTCTCCGGCTTCTGTATCCGTAAAATCAGGGCAGTCTCCCAGGAAAGATACTTCTCTCAGTGACGTACAGCCTTTAAATGCTTCCTCCTGGATATTCGTAACGCTATCCGGTATCGTAACACTGACAAGATTGCTGCAGTCCATAAATGCATATGGATTGATCACTGTTACTGTATCCGGAAGAATAATTTCTCCCCCTGTTTTCTCCAAGCCGAAAATAACCTCTGTTTTATTTTTATTATACAAAATACCGTTTTCAAATACGAAAGACTGATTCTCCGGATTTACAGTAAACGTTGTCAGACTGCTGCAGCCCAAAAATGCCCCTGGTCCAATCATCGTTACATTTTTCGGAATCTCTATCTCTGTCAGGCTTCTGCAATATGCAAATGCCAGCGGGTCAATTCTTGTAATGCTTTCCGGCAGTTTCAGTTTCTTAATCTGGCTGCCTGCAAATGCCGTCATTCCAATCTCTCTCAATCCTTCCGGCAGAGATATTTCGGATATCTTATCAAAATAGGCAAACGCCCAATTGGAAACACTTGTAATTCCTTCTTCTACAACAACCCGTTCTACTTCAGCATTATAAACGCTCCATGGCGCATTTTTAGTATCCGTAACATCTTCCGGCACCGGCATATCGCCGGTACCCCTGATATTTAAGAATCCATCTTGATCCAGCGTCCATGCTATACCGGAATCAAATCTTCCGCTTGCTTTATAATTGAATGCAAATTTTGAATCGGCAATCTGTAAGATGCTGTCAGCATATAAGTCCGATGTCTGCTCATCATACACGTACTTGATCGGCTTTTGTTCCGGAATCTCCACTTCATATCCGTTTCCGTATCCGACACCTTTGTCGTCTGTAATTGCTTTGTACTCGCCGCCGGCCAAAAACAATTTGTCAGGCGCGCCAATGGAGCCTCCGTCACAATTGGTCACATCAACAATATAATTCTTTTTATCACTCATTGTAACAATATTCCACATATGGGCTCCGGCGCCTGTTCCGCCGATCATATCTCCGGTAACCGTATAACATCTGATATCCGGATTAAAAAAATCAGACATATCGCAGAGATACTGAAATGCTTTGGAATAACCTTCACAGACAACATCTGTTCCATCGTCTCCATCGAATACCCAGATCAACTGCCATGGATTTCCATAGGGTGTTGTGACTTCCTCAGCGGCAGATGTATTATAAGAAACCATCTCACAGATTTCTTTCCTGTAGTTGTCTAATTTGTCATAGTCGCTGAATCCTTCGTATTTTTTGACTATGGCTTTTGCATTGTCAGAAGCTGTTTTAGCCGTCTGCACCAATGTATTCTTTACTGTATACAAGGAATCTGACGCATCTTTATCCTGATATTCCTCCGCAACAGGAAAAAAATATGTAATGCCGTCTCCCGTCAATGTCAGCTTATACTCGGTTCCGTTGTGTGCAGCACTCATGCGGTATCCTTCTCCGCTTACTCCTTCTGTTTTATCAAACCAATAAAAGGCATAGGGACAATCCACCAGCAAATAATTCAAAACTTTTCTCAGATCTATATGAACTTTCTCCATCAAAGCTTCTTGCGCCGCCTGAGATATCGCGCCATTTTCTATAATGGAAGATACACCCAGATCAGACGCTGAATATCCATCCGAAGGCACGCCCAAAGCTTCAAACGGCACCAGCAGTTTTGTATCGGATATTTCTCCCGATGCGATTTTTTCAATTTTGTCTTTTAAGATCCGATATGCAGCCGCATCGTTTCCTTCCAGATTTCCTTCCGCATAGTCTCCTAATATCGTGGTTCCATAACTGCCATAGAACAGCTCATTCAAATAACCCTCAAGCAGTTCATCGTTTTCCGGCAATTCCCCCAGAACATCTTCCATAGATTCCGTATATTCTTCATTTTCTGCATACGCGATTTCTTTTTGATCTGTTTCATCTGCCAAAACAGGGCAGGAAGCCGCCGCAGTAAATGCCATTACTGCAGATAAAACAAACGACAGGTATCGTTTTACTTTCATAAAAATTTCCCTCCTGAACAAAAATGATATCAGGGGTCATCCCCCTGATTACCTACACATCAACGATTCAATTATATCGGCTTAACGAGCATAAGTCAATCATTTTCCATATCTGCTGCTTATCAATCATTTTCTCAAAACTGCATCTGTTTTTTCCGGTACTGTGACGGCGTACACCCATAAATCTGCCGAAATGCTCTGGAAAAATAACTCATTTCCTGAAAACCGCACTGCCCGCCCACAGCCGCAACCGGAAAATCTGTATTTTTTAATAATTCCGCAGCACACTGCAGACGGTAGTTTTTCAGATAAGCAATGGGCGCGATTCCAATGGTCTGGCGAAAGCAGCGCATGCATTCACTCTCGCTGACGGATGCGCTGGCTGCAATCTGCCGGATCGCAATCGTTTCATCAAAATGCTGTTGAATAAACTTCAGCATCATTTTCATACGCTCGTTTTGCCGCAGTATCTTCTCAGGAAGCACCTTCTCCCGCACAGACTGCTGCTGTTTTAAAATGCCGATACACAAAGAAAGCTCATTTCTTGCGGTCATTTCATAAGCTTCTTTTTCATCTGCGCAGACTTCCCAGGCTGTGCGGATATGCCCAATCATCTTCTGCTGCCAGGAAATGGCTTTATCCAGAAAAACACCCGGCAGAGAACGATCCGAAATCACCGGCAAAACATATTTCTGCCAGAAAACGCTGTCAATACTTCCGCCGATCAATCTGGGATGAAACACCAGACAGCGCTCTTGTAAAAAAGCATCGGAAGTTTTTTCCACTGCATGCAGAACGCCTGCATTGATAAAACAGCCGTTTCCCTCTGTTACTTCGTATTTTTCAGAAGAAAACCGAACCAATGCACTTCCTTTTTCTATAATAATCATCTCCAGCTCATCATGCCAGTGCCAGGGAACCGGAATCGTATGTCTGTCATTGGAATAACATGCCACAGGAAAAGCAAAAGAGCCATGCTCTTTCACTTCCCTTTTACGATCATCTGTTATACAGTCACATAAAGCAATCATTGCCGCCTCCTTTTCCTTCTCAGAAGAAGTCTGAATTTCCCAATATTTTCAATTCTGATAGTTTTGTACTATTATATGGCAGAATAATTCTAAAAATCAAGTTGTTTTGGTGATATAATCCTGTCTGAATCTATAGTTCATTTCCCCGATTGTTGATATGAAGGAGGCTATACTATGAATCGTGAATTTTACAAAAAATTATTATCACTTGTACTTCCCATTGCCTTTCAGCAGTTTATGCTGTCTTTAGTCAGTGCGTCAGACGCCCTGATGCTGGGGTTTATCAGTCAGGACGCTCTCTCGGCAGTTTCTCTTGCCGGACAGGTGATGTTTGTTTTCAACTTATTTTTAACGTCATTTTCCATGGGAACCAGTATGATGGCTGCGCAATACTGGGGAAAAGGCGACAAAGAAACAGTGTCAAAAATACTGGCATTTGTTCTTCGCACCGCCCTGACTGTTTCTTTCGTATTTTTTATAGGGACGCTGTTTTTCCCACGACAGCTTATGTACATTTTTACCTCGGAGCGAAATTTGATTGACGGAGGCGTTGTCTATTTACAGGCGTCGGCAATATCCTACCTGCTCTGCGGCATATCCCAGATTTATCTGTGCATTATGAAAAACAGCGGCCATGCAGTAAAAAGCACCCTCATCAGCTCAACTGCCGTTATTTTAAATATCGCTCTCAACGCTGCATTGATTTTCGGTCTGGGAAATTTCCCGGCGCTTGGGATTGCCGGCGCTGCTTATGCAACGGTAATTGCCAGAGCGTTGGAAATGATCTGGGCAGTTTTGGATTCTGCAAAAGCAGGAAGAATCCGTCTGAACCTGAATTTCTTTTTTCACGCAGACAAAAGTCTGGAAAAAATATACTGGAAATATTCTCTGCCTATCCTCGGCAATGAACTGGCATGGGGCTGTGGATTTACCATGTATTCTGTTGTCATGGGACACATGGGAAGCGACGCCGTAGCAGCAAATTCCATTGCAAACATTGCCAAAAATCTGATGATATGCTTTTGTCTCGGAATTGCAAACGGCGGCAGCATCCTTGTGGGAAATGAACTTGGAGCAGGAAGGCTTGACCGCGCCAGGGAATACGGCGGAAAGCTGTGCCGTCTGTCCATTGCAGGAGGCATAGCGTCCGGCGGACTTTTACTGCTGTTTTCTCCACTTATTCTTCATTTTGCAGCTCTGGGAGCCCAGGCAGAAGAATATTTAAAATGGATGTTTTTCATCTGCTCCTATTATTTGATTGGAAAATCCATAAACTCAACTACCATTGGAGGAATTTTCAGCGCGGGCGGCGATACTCGATTCGGCCTCATCTGTGATACGGTAACTTTGTGGTGCGTCACGGTTCCCATGGGATGTATTGCCGCATTTGTTTTCAACTGGCCGGTGCTTGCTGTCTATTTTGTATTAAATCTGGATGAAATTGTAAAACTGCCGGCAGTCTACCGGCATTATAAGGAATACCGCTGGGTAAAAAATCTTACGCAGAACCCGGACTTTTCCGAAAAGGCTGCTGCAGAATATTAATCTTTCATGGCATTCTGCATGTATTTGTGATAAGATTTTAACATGCATACATTGGAAAAAGCTGTTATGGACAATTTTTCCGGTCTGCTCATGGATCAATGACATTGTGACATGGAAAAACCTCTATCTTGAATCTTTCCTTAGAAATTTTACAGATATATCTTTCTGGATCATATTTTCCATACATTTCTTTGTTTTCTGGGCAGGAGAAGAAATGGAGCGTTGGACATCTCCGGCAAAAGATTCCGATTTCTGATAGATTTGTTATAAAAAATAAGCTGGCAGATAATAATTGTGCCAGCTTATTCTAACATTCATAAAATCCGTTATCCTGTTTTTAATACAGATGCCTCTTATCTACCACCCGGACTGCCTTGCCCTCGCTTCTTGTGATTGTCTTAGGCTCTACAACTTTGACGTCTACTTTAATTCCCAGCATGGATTTTAATCCCGCCACAAGCTTCTTTTCTCTTTCTTCGATTGTCATTGTGGGATTTTCCGCCATTTCCGGCGTCAGCTCTACCTGAACTTCAATGGTATCGTTATTACCCACACGGTCCACAACAATCTGGTAATTTGCCTGATATCCCTGATTCAAAAGAACTGCTTCAATCTGAGACGGCCATACGTTGACGCCTTTAACAATCATCATATCGTCGCTTCTTCCCTTCGGCTTCATCATACGCACATGAGTACGTCCGCAGGAGCACTTCTTTCTGGTCAGACGGCAGAGATCACGGGTGCGGTAACGCATCAATGGAAAGGCTTTTTTGGTAATACAGGTAAATACCAGCTCGCCCACTTCTCCCTCCGGAAGTACTTCCCCTGTATCCGGATTGATGATTTCTGCTATAAAATGATCTTCCTGGATATGCATTCCAGCCTGCTCCTCACATTCAAAGGAAACGCCGGGGCCTGAAATTTCTGTCAGTCCGTAAATATCATATGCCTTAATTCCCAAAGATTCTTCAATATTATGACGCATCTCCTCTGTCCATGGCTCTGCGCCGAAAATTCCCGCTTTTAATTTAATCTTGTCTTTTAATCCTTTTTCGTTTACGGCTTCTCCCAGATTTGCAGCATAGGAAGGCGTACAGCAAAGAATCGTAGAACCTAAGTCTGTCATAAACTGCAACTGCCGTTCTGTATTTCCGGAAGACATCGGGAGAGTCAGACAGCCGACTTTATGGGAGCCGCCGTTTAATCCCGGACCTCCGGTGAAAAGCCCGTATCCGTAGCAGACATGGCAGACATCTTCTTTGGTTCCGCCTGCAGCAACGATTGCCCTTGCACAGCACTCATCCCACAAATCAATATCTTCCTGGGTATAAAATGCAACGACGCGCCGTCCTGTTGTTCCACTGGTAGACTGGATACGTACGCAGTCTTCTAAGGGTACTGCCAAAAGTCCATACGGATACTGGTCGCGAAGGTCATCCTTTGTAATAAACGGGAGCTTGCGCAGATCTTCAATTCCCTTGACATCTTCCGGTTTCACACCCGCTTCATCCATCTTGTCATGGTAAAACTTTACATTGTCATAAACAAACTGTACCTGTTTTACCAGTCTTTCACTCTGGAGCGCCTGAAGTTCTTTCACCGGCATGGTTTCGATTTCTGGCTGATAATAATTTTTCATTTTTTCTATCCTTCCTTTATTCTTTCATTGGTTTCTGCAATTATGCATCCCCTCGTCCTAACAGAAACGCTTTTTGGTTCATATCTGCAAATTTAGCCGGTACACACGCTTCTATGGCTTTCTGCCATTTTTCCAGCGGAATATCAAAATATCTGGACAAACGCCCCATTAACACCAGATTCACTGCTTTAGAGGAACCCGCTTCTTCGGCAAGCGTCAGACAATCCATGGCGTCAACTTGTATAGAAAGAGACTGCATTTTCTCAATGAGATTTTCCGGATAGACTGCCGCCCCCGTAATCACGGGCATGGGATCAATTTCCTGTGTATTGACTACAATTCTGCCGCCTTCTTTTAAATACTCCACATAACGGGCAGCTTCTAATTTTTCAAAAGAAACAATAAAATCTGCTTCCCCTTTATCAATAATCGGTGAATAAACTTCTTCCCCGAATCTTACATATGTCACAACGCTTCCGCCCCGCTGGCTCATTCCATGCACTTCGGATACTTTTACATCATAGCCCTCAGATAAAAGCAGATGTCCCAAAAGTTTGCTGGCAAGCAGGGAGCCCTGACCGCCTACGCCGACAATCATAATATTCTTTGTCATTACCGCACCTCCTCTGACTGTAATGCATCAAACCTGCATAACTGCTGACAGACGCTGCAGCCTACACACTGGGTACTGTCAATGACTGCTTTTCCATTCTTCATACTGATTGCCGGACAGCCAAGACGCATGCAGGACTTGCAGCCCACGCAATTCTTCTCCTCTACTTTCAGAGGCGCATTGTGTTTCACATATTTCAACAGCGCGCATGGACGCCTGCTGATAATCACAGACGGCTCTTTTGCCGCAAGTTCTTCTTTGACGACTCTGTCGCATTCATCCAGCTGATAAGGATCTACGACTGCCACACGAGAAAATCCCATGGAACGACACAGACTTTCCAAATCAATTTTTCCCGCTGGATCTCCTTTGATATTGTATCCTGTCGTTGGATTCTGCTGATGTCCTGTCATGCCTGTAATGGAATTATCCAGAATAATTACCGTAGAATTACTCTGATTATAAGCGATATTGGCAAGACCGGTCATACCGGAATGCATAAAAGTAGAATCCCCGATGACTGCCACCGTCTTTCCTTCGCTCTCCTCCCCCAGGGCTTTATTAAAACCGTGAACGGAACTTACAGAAGCGCCCATGCACAGCGTCATTTCCATAGCATTTAACGGAGCCACCGCACCTAATGTATAGCAGCCGATATCTCCGAGCACCGTGCATTTGTTTTTGGATAATATGTAAAACAGCCCTCTGTGAGGACATCCGGCGCACATCACCGGCGGACGGTTCGGAAGGGTCTCGCCAAGACTTTTGAATGCCGGAACTTTTTCTCCAAGCTTTGCTGCAATCAGGTTCTGAGAATATTCTCCTTCCAGCGGAAGAACGTCTTTTCCTGTTACGGCAAGTCCCAGCGCCTTACAGTGATTTTCAATAATCGGGTCCAATTCTTCTACAATTACCAGCCTGTCTACTTTTGAGGCAAAATCAAGAATCAGTTTTTGGGGAAGGGGATGAATTAAGCCCAGCTTTAAAATACTGGCATTTTTTCCGAATACTTCTTTTACATATTGATAACTTGTAGAAGAAGTGATAATGCCAAGTTTTGTATCTCCCATTTCCACACGGTTAAATTCACAATTTTCAGCGTATTCCGTCAGCTTACGGGTACGCTCTTCTACAATGGGATGACGGCGGATTGCATTTCCAGGCATCATCACATATTTGGCAATATTTTTTTCATAAGGAACGGGTTTTTGCTCTGTCCGCTCTCCTGTATCCACAATGCTCTGGGAATGCGCAACACGGGTGCACATTTTGATAATGACCGGCGTGTCAAATTCCTCGGAAAGTTCAAATGCTTTTTTGGCAAATTCATATGCCTCTCTGGAATCCGACGGCTCTAACATCGGGATTTTTGATGCAATTGCATGGTGTCTGGAATCCTGTTCATTCTGCGAAGAATGCATTCCGGCATCATCCGCCACACAGATTACCATTCCTGCATTGACTCCTGTATAAGAACAGGTAAATAAAGGATCTGCCGCAACGTTTAAACCGACATGTTTCATTCCGCAAAAACTTCTCTTGCCCGCCAAAGACGAGCCGAATGCAACTTCCATTGCCACTTTCTCATTCGGAGCCCATTCGCAGTATATTTCATCATACTTCGCGGCCTCTTCTGTAACTTCTGTACTCGGCGTTCCCGGATAACTGGATACTACAGCGCATCCGGCCTCATACAATCCTCTTGCCAAGGCTTTATTGCCTAACATTAATTGTCTCATAGTGACATCCTTTCTTTATTATTGTGCTGATTTTCAGCGCATTAAGGGATACCCGAAGGGTGTTTTCCTCTTTTTTTACACATTATACTTCATAATACCACAATACTCTGTATATTTCAAATTATTCTGGCAGAAAACATCCCTATGAAACGTTTCGTTATTACTGTTCACACCAGGACTTTGCATTCACTGCAAATTCCGTAAGAAAGCGAATATTAAGCCAAAAGGGAATTCAGCCCTTTGCCGCAGGCAAACTTCCAATGGGCCAAATTCCGTTACTGTGAGCGCCGCGGGAGTGAACAGCGACGTTTCATTTATAATCAAAATCCCATGGGTGCTCTTATCTGAAAAATGATCCAAAATTCTATAGGAGCCGGAAATCAAAGATTTCCGGCTCCTATATTTCACTGTCACAATTAAAATTAGAAATCTACTTCTGTATCATAATAGCAGCATTTCAGTATTTTTTCCATTTCTTCCTGACTCGGTTGTCTTGGATTGGAGCCTGTGCATGCATCCAAAATTGCATTTGCCGCAATCTCCGGCAGTCTCTCTAAGAATACTTCTTCCGGCACAAAGCCCTGGTCTGCCGGATAACTGTCCGGTCCGTAATTTTTAATGCAGTGCGGGATATTCAGATCGTCGTTCATCTTGCGCAGATATGCGATCAAAAGCTCTACCTTTTCATCCGGCGTATCGCCGCCTAATCCCATAAAGTCTGCAATATCGCCGTAACGTTTTTTTGCCGTTTCATCCTTCGCATTGTATGCAATGACTTTCGGAAGATACATAGCATTTGCCGCCCCATGAATGATATGTGCTCCGTAATCTGCGAATGCAGCGCCCGTCTTATGCGCCATAGAATGAACAATGCCTAAAAGAGCATTGGAAAATGCCATTCCGGCAAGGCACTGTGCGTTGTGCATGGAATCTCTCTTTGCCATATCTCCGTTGTAAGAATCTACCAGATCATTCTGGATCATCTTAATTGCATGAAGCGCCAACGGATCGGTAAAGTCACAATTTGCCGTAGACACATAGGCTTCCACTGCATGCGTCATAGCGTCCATTCCGGTATGCGCCACCAGTTTCTGAGGCATCGTCTCTGCGAGATCCGGATCTACGATCGCTACGTCCGGTGTAATTTCAAAATCTGCAATGGGATATTTAATTCCCTTTTCATAATCGGTAATGATCGAAAAGGCAGTCACTTCGGTTGCCGTTCCGGATGTGGAGGAAATCGCACAGAAATGCGCTTTCTTCCTTAAGCTTGGAATGCCGAACACTTTACACATATCTTCAAATGTGATATCCGGATACTCGTACTTGATCCACATGGCTTTTGCCGCGTCGATCGGGGAACCGCCGCCCATTGCAACAATCCAGTCCGGTTCAAATTTTAACATGGCTTCTGCGCCCTTCATCACCGTCTCTACCGAGGGATCAGGCTCAATGCCTTCAAACAATTCGACTTCCATGCCCGCTTCCTTTAAATATTCGATTGCCCGGTCCAAAAATCCGAACCGTTTCATGGAACCGCCGCCGACACATATCATCGCTTTCTTTCCCCGAAAAGACTTCAGCGCCTCCAATGCTCCTTTGCCGTGATAAAGATCACGGGGTAATGTAAATCTTGCCATTTTCAACTACCTGTTATGAAGTGACCTTTGTCAAGTGTAAATTACAAAAATCACCACAAAC
>CAJUEY010000043.1 GCA_910585825.1 uncultured Lachnospiraceae bacterium
CAGCAACTATGTGGCTTTCAGACACTTTCACGGCTGTGCCGTGAATAATCTAGGTCAAATATAATCTTTTCCTGCAAAAATAGCAGAAAACAAAATTTTGCAGTTGTATGAAATAGTTAGTTATGGTAATCTTGAGAAAAATATACATTTCAAATGAAAAGCAGGAGATTTTGAAACAGGAGGACAAAATAAAGGAAAAAATGCATAGACAAAAAGCAGCATAGTATGGCACAGATAGAAAACAAACAGTAGTTAAGAGAAGAAATTGAGAGGAAGACGATGAATTGCGTATATGAAAAATTACAGAATTGTTATGAAAGTGTAAGAGACAAGATTGATTTTAAACCAGAAACTGCTTTGGTGCTTGGCTCGGGGCTGGGAGACTTCGGGGAAAAGATTCGTATTGAAACAACGCTTTCTTATCATGAAATTGACGGATTTCCGGTGTCCACCGTGCCCGGGCATAAGGGCAGATTTATTTTCGGATATATCGGGGAGGTTCCGGTTGTCTGTATGCAGGGAAGAGTGCATTATTACGAGGGGTATTCCATGCAGGATGTGGTGCTGCCCATTCGCCTGATGAAACGGATGGGGGCGAAAATTTTATTTTTAACAAATGCCTCCGGCGGCATACAACAGGGAATGCAGGCCGGAGATTTTATGCTGATTACGGGACAGATTGCATCTTTTGTGCCCTCGCCTCTGATTGGAGCCAATATCGAAGAACTGGGAACAAGATTTCCGGACATGAGCCATATTTATGATGAAGAGTTACAGCGGATCATTAAGAAGACAGCCTGTGATTATGAGATTGACTTAAAACAGGGCGTATATCTGCAGATGAGCGGGCCCCAGTATGAATCTCCGGCGGAGGTTGCCATGTGCCGTATTCTGGGGGCGGATGCCGTCGGCATGAGCACGGCGTGCGAGGCGGTTGCGGCAAATCATATGGGGATGAAGATCGCGGGAATTTCCTGCATTTCCAATGCGGCGGCAGGGATTTCCCCGAATCCTCTGACACATGAGGAAATCCAGCGGACCGCAGATTCGGCGGCCCCGAAATTTCAAAAGCTGGTATATGAATCCATTGTGCGCATGGGAGAATGGCTGAAACAGAATTCGGAGGTATCAGAATGAATCTTCGGTTTTATAATGCAAACGTATTGCTTTTGAATAGAGATTTGGGGGCAAAGGATGCCGGAGAGCATCGGTTTGATTTGATTCAGGGCGAACTCTGGGTAAAAGGCAATCGGATTCTCTATATCGGGGATGGAACAGATACGGACCGCATTTATGAAAACATCGGTGAAACAGGCATTGTCTGGGATCGGGAAATTGATGCCGGAGGAAATGTGCTGATGCCGGGATTTAAAAATGCCCATACCCATACAGCGATGACTTTTCTGCGTTCCTATGCAGATGACCTGCCTCTGCAGGAATGGCTGAACAAACAGGTATTTCCTATGGAGGCGAAAATTACCCATGAAGACATTTATCATTTGTGCAGACTTGGGATTATGGAATATCTGACAAGCGGAATCACTTCTAATTTCGATATGTATTTTGCACCTCTTCCGGGAGCGAAGGCGTCTGTGGACTGCGGTTTTCGCACTGTATTTACCAGTGGATTGAATAATTTCTGTCAATCTCTGCCCGAAGTGAAGGAATTGTATCATGAAATTGGAGAAATGAGCGGCAGGACAAGCTTTCTAATGGGATTTCATGCGGAATATACGACTTCTATGGAATTAATGGAAGGAATGGCTGCATTGGCGCAGGAAGTAAAATCTCCGGTATGGTTCCATAATGCGGAGACGGCCCTTGAAGTGGAGGAATGCAAAAGGCGTTGGGGCAAAACACCGACAGAACTGGCAGATGATCTGGGGATGTATGCATATGGCGGCGGAGGCTATCACTGCATTTATCTGGAAGAAAAGGATTTTTCTATTTTTAGAAACAGAGGACTGACGGCTGTGACGAATCCCGCTTCTAATCTGAAACTGGCCAGCGGCATTGCGCCGTTAAAACGGTTTTTAGAAGAAGGAATTCCGGTGGCGATTGGAACGGACGGCCCCGCCAGCAATAATTGCCTGGATATGTTTCGGGAGATGTTTCTTGTAAGCGGCCTGGCCAAAGTAAAAGAGAAAGACGCCGCCTGCGTTCCGGCAGAGGAGGCGCTTTATATGGCGACGGCGGCAGGCGCATACGCTATGGGCCTTAAGGACTGTGATTGTCTGGCGGAAGGGAAATTGGCGGATTTGATTATGATTGATTTAAAGCAGCCGAATATGCAGCCGGAAAATAATTTTGTCAAAAATATTGTGTATTCCGGAAGTAAACAAAATGTAGCGCTTACTATGGTAGACGGAAAAATCTTATATGAAAAACAGAAATTTTTCATTGGCGCAGATCCGGACGAGGTTTATCATCGTGCCAATGAAATCATCAGGAGGATACGGCAATGATCATTACATTTGTACATCACAGTTGTTTTGTGGCAGAGACGGAAGAGAAGGTATTGATTTTTGATTATTTTGAAAACGGAAAGGTAAAGGGATATCATTTTACAGGCGTATTGCCGGAATTTGATCCGAATAAGCAGGTGTATGTGTTTGCCAGTCATTTTCATCAGGATCATTTTGATCCCGCGGTGTTAAAGTGGGCGGACAGGTATGCGAAGATTCATTACGTTTTATCAAAGGATATCAGACTGTCAAACCGTTACTTGGAGAAAAACGGCATTTCGCCTTCCGTAAAGGAGAAGATTACGTTTGTAACCCATGGGAAACAGTATCAGATTGATGATATGAAGATTCGGACACTGCGTTCCACAGACGCTGGCGTTGCATTTTTGATTTCAACGGAAGGAAAATGCATTTATCATGCCGGTGATTTGAATCTCTGGAAATGGGAAGGCGCCGGTGAACTGGTGAACGGCAAGGAAGCCAGAGAATATAAACGTGAGATCAATAAGCTGGCGGATTATGAGATTGACGCGGCATTTGTGCCGTTGGATTCGAGACAGGGGAAATATGCGTTTGAGGGAATGCTTTATTTTATGGAGCATGTGGATGTAAAAGCAGTATTTCCCATGCATATGTGGCAGGATTACAGTTATATTGCAAAGTTTAAGTCTAAAGTTTCCAATGGAGTGTTTGCAAGGCGCCTGATAGATATTTCAGGAGAAAACGAGGCATATGAATTATGAGAAAAGTGACGATTTATACAGACGGCGCAGCCAGAGGGAACCCTAACGGCCCGGGAGGTTATGGGGCAGTGCTTGAGTATGTGGATGCAAAAGGAGGGCTGCATACAAAGGAAATTTCCGCAGGCTATAAAAAGACGACGAATAACCGGATGGAGCTTATGGGGCTGATCCGGGCTTTGGAGTGTTTGAACGGGCCCTGTGAGATTGATTTGTATTCGGATTCCAAATATGTGGTGGATGCTTTTAACCAGAAATGGGTGGAGAGCTGGCTGAAAAAGGGCTGGAGGAAGTCGGACAATAAGCCGGTGAAGAATGTGGATCTCTGGAAAAAGCTGCTTGCGCTGAAAGAGCCGCATATGATTCGGTTTCACTGGGTGAAAGGGCACGACGGGCATCCCCAGAATGAAAGGTGCGATGCGCTGGCTACGGCGGCGGCAGACGGAAAGGAGCTGCTTGAGGATGTGGAAATATAACGCAGGTAAAGCGGCATTAAGGTCAGAATTGTTACTGTTCACACCCACGGTGTTCACAGTAACGAATCCGGCCTATTTAAAGTTGCCTTACGGCAAGAGTCCGGATTCCGGCCCCAGTACTGTACTGACCTGTGACCGTGCAGCGCAGTGCACGGTCCAGAAGTGAACAGTAACTCAGAATTTGCAGTTTCCTGAAAATTTTACAAAAAACCTTGACTGGCCGGATCAGATGTGATATTTTATATACGTTGTTGAAAGCAAGTAGAGTATCCACTCTCACCGAAGCGCAATTGGGCGACTTATGGTTCATAGTTCAGACAATGGTTATGCCTTTGCCTTGTATTGATTGTGGATAGTCTGTCTATCCGCTTTTTTTATAATATTTTATTTTGGAGGTGCACAACCATTAGCGAATTAATGATTAATGAACAGATCAGGGACAGAGAAGTGCGTCTGATCGGTGTAAACGGAGAACAGCTTGGCATCATGTCAGCCAGAGAGGCAATGAAGAAGGCCGAAGAAGCAGAGCTGGATTTAGTGAAAATTGCTCCTACTGCGAAACCGCCTGTATGTAAGATTATTGATTACGGAAAATACAGGTATGAACTGACAAGAAAAGAAAAAGAAGCCAAGAAAAAGCAGAAGGTTGTTGAGGTTAAGGAAATTCGCATGTCACCGAATATCGAATCGAATGATTTGAATACCAAAATGAATGCGACTAAGAAATTCCTTGAAAAAGGTAACAAAGTGAAAGTCACACTGCGGTTTCGCGGTCGTGAAATGGCGCATATGCAGAGCAGCAAGCATATTTTAGATGATTTTGCGGAAAGCCTTGCAGATGTGGCAGTCATAGAAAAAGCGCCAAAGATAGAGGGAAGGAGCATCAGCATGGTGCTTACAGAGAAAAAATAGCATTTTAAGGAGGAAATATATTATGCCAAAAATGAAAACCAAAAGAGCGGCAGCGAAACGTTTTAAAGTTACAGGAACAGGAAAATTAAAGAGAAACAAAGCTTATAAGAGACATATTCTGACCAAGAAAAGCGCTAAGACCAAGAGAAATCTCAGAAAACCCGCTATGACAGATGAGGCGAATGTTAAGAATATGAAGAAGATTTTACCATATTTATAGGAATCAGTTAAGGAGGAATAGACGATGGCAAGAGTGAAAGGCGGCTTAAACGCTAAGAAAAAACATAATCGGATTTTAAAACTGGCAAAGGGATACAGAGGAGCCAGATCCAAACAGTACAGAGTTGCAAAGCAGTCAGTGATGAGAGCTTTGGCAAGTTCCTATGCCGGAAGAAAAGAAAGAAAAAGACAGTTCCGTCAGTTGTGGATTGCGCGTATCAATGCGGCGGCAAGAATCAACGGCATTTCTTACAGCCAGTTTATGCATGGCTTGAAAGTGGCAGGTGTGGATATTAACCGTAAGATGTTAGCGGAAATGGCAGTCAATGATGCGGAAGGTTTTGCGGCATTAACAGAATTGGCAAAGAAAAGCATAGCATAATGATACAGAAGAAAAGAATCCCTGTTTGGGGATTCTTTTTTCCTGAATTCGGAAATAAATGTTTTAAATAGAAGGCAAACGTGGTATGATAAAAACATAAAGATAACATGAAGGAGGAGTATACAATGGCAATTTTAGTAACTGGAGGCGCCGGATATATCGGCAGCCATACATGTGTGGAACTGTTAGATGCAGGATATGAGGTTGTTGTGCTGGATAATCTTTCCAATTCCAGCGAGAAATCCTTGGAACGCGTAAAGCAGATTACAGGAAAAGAGGTAAAATTCTATAAAGGAGATATTTTAGACAGAGATATTTTAAAGAAAATCTTAGAAACAGAGACTATTGAAAGCTGTATCCATTTTGCAGGTTTAAAAGCAGTCGGTGAGTCCGTGGCAAAACCCTGGGAATATTATAATAATAATATAGGCGGGACTTTGACCCTGGTAGATGAGATGCGTAAGCATGGCTGCAAGAATATTATCTTCTCATCTTCTGCAACTGTTTACGGAGATCCGGCTATCATTCCGATTACAGAAGAATGCCCGAAAGGAACCTGTACGAATCCTTATGGCTGGTCTAAATCTATGCTGGAGCAGATTTTGAGTGATATGCAGAAGGCAGATCCGGAATGGAATGTGATTCTGCTTCGTTATTTCAATCCGATCGGCGCTCATAAGAGCGGTTTGATGGGAGAGAACCCAAATGGCATTCCAAACAACTTAATGCCTTATATTACACAGGTTGCCGTTGGCAAACTGAAAGAACTGGGTGTATTCGGCAATGATTATGATACTCCGGACGGAACAGGCGTCAGAGATTATATTCATGTAGTAGACTTGGCAAACGGTCATGTAAAAGCATTAAAGAAAATCACAGAGAATGTAGGACTTGGAATTTACAATCTTGGAACAGGAACAGGATACAGCGTGCTGGATATTGTTAAGAATTTTGAAGAAGCTACCGGAGTGAAAATTCCTTATGTAATCAAAGACAGAAGACCTGGCGATATTGCAACCTGTTATTCTGATGCGACAAAAGCCAAAGAAGAGCTGGGCTGGACTGCACAGTATGGAATCAAAGAGATGTGTGCAGACTCCTGGAACTGGCAGAAGAACAATCCAAATGGATATGACGAATAATTTAAAAAATAATTTAAAATAAATGAAAAAAAGCTTGCAAAATGAAAAATAATGTGATATAGTAATAAACGGTTCATGGTTCGTTGGTCAAGCGGTTAAGACGCCGCCCTCTCACGGCGGAAACAGGGGTTCGATTCCCCTACGAACTGTTCTGTTTATTACAAACAGCCCAACCCGAAAATGCTAGAAACCCTGATTGTATGCGGTTTGTAGCATTTTTTTTGCGTAATAAATTGAATGGAAAAGTGTAAAGCTTATTGACAATTTAATAGGCTTTACACTCTGTTAGTGAAATGATTATTTCGTTTGCTGCGGTGCTAATTGATGAATCGTTTCCCGATTTGTACCCAAAGGGCATGAGTCACCTTACAGGTTATCAAACACAACCGTCTCCTTTTTTAGATCTTCTACGGCTTCCTGATTTACGCCCATGCGCTGCGTAATATCTTCCATATCCAAAGCGAGGTTTTTGGAATTTTCGGCAACACCGGTGATTTCCCCCGCGCCATCGTCGATGGCTTTTGTAATTGTGCCGATGGAATCTGCAATATCAGACATGGAATTTTTGAGCCGCTCCGTCCGTTCATGGAATTCATCCATGGTGCGCCGGATGTAGGCGGCATCTTCCCGGTACTGGCTGCCGGATTGTACAAATGCTTCAAATTCCGTCAGGACGGACTGGCTCATATAGTCAATTAAATGCTGCGCGTTTTCGGAGAGGTTGTGGACTGCGGCGGTGACGACGCTGTTGATCTCCTGAATGCGGTTGGCGGCATCCTGGCTGGAATGGGCGAGATCGCGCACCTCTTTTGCGACGACGGCAAAGCCCTCTCCGGCAGTTCCTGCGTTGGCTGCTTCCACGGAAGCATTTAAAGAAATCAGCTTGGTCTGCTGGGAGATGGCCAAAATTTCACCGGTTAAATTCTGGATTTGGTCTACGCTTTTGCTTTTTTCAATGGCGTTGTTGAGCGAATGCAGGATTTCTTCTGCTTTTGCCCCGGTGATTTCTGCGCTGTTTTTGGCGGACTGCTGCATGGCGTTTGCGCGGTCGTTCATTTGCACGGCATAATCTGTGATGGCGCTGCATTCTCTGGCAATGTTTTGAACGTCTAAGCTGACGTTTTTGGCATTGCCGTTGATAGAAGAGATATTGCCCGCCACTTTCTGAATCGTGGAGGAAAGCTGTTCGGCGAGAGAAGAAAGTCCGGCTGCGCTTTTTTTGGAAGCATTCGTTCTTTTTAAGACTTCTCCCGTCATGTTGTCGATTTGTCCGGAACTGTCCTGAATCGTTTTTAAAATGCTTTTCAAAGGAAGAAGTACATAATTTGTAATCAGCTTAATATCTCCAAATACAAGAAGGATACATGCGGCTGCAGCAGCGATGCCGACGGCAAGGGATACGGCATATGCCCTTGTAAGCTGCTTTCTTGCAGTGAGCGTCTGCTCGCTGATGGATGCGTTTAAATTGTCAATATCCGTTTCCATGGCCCCGGCATAAGCGGCTACGTCGCCATTTGCAAGCGCATAGGCGTCCTGGGTCTTGTGGCTTGCGCTGGCGCAGACCAGATGAACCAATGCGTGTTTAAAAGAATCATAGTTTGAAAGAAGCGATTCGTACTGCGCCTGTTCTTCTGGCATAACGTGACTGGCATATTCCGAAAGCATTTCGTCCAGAAGAGCCTCTTCTTCTTTCATCTGGCCGACAAGCTTAATCATGGTGTTGTAATCCGTGGCAACGATGTGGCTTAACGCCATTTTATGTATGTTCATGGAAGACTGGCAGATTTCTGCCAGACGGCTTTTGCCGTCCATATAATTGTCTGCGATGTTTGCAGCGCTTGCATTTACGTTTCGGATATTCATTACGGACAGAATGTTGGATAAAAGCGCCACAATGCCTAAAAGGGCAATCGGTATCAGTAAACGATATTTTAAACGCATTGTTTTCATGCTGGCTGATTCTCCTTTTATGTCTAAATTAAGATGTTCTTATCATTATGGGGCGACGATTCCCTCTACCATTTTATCAAGCTGTTCCTGAAGTTTCTTTTTGTTTATGGAGCCGTTTAAGATGTCGGAAGTAAAAGCTGTCACCGGTTCCCAGAAATTGCCGCCGATGCGCTGTAAACAGGAAAATTCTGACTGTTTTAGCAGTGCGGCGATGGCAGGGGAGCTTTGTACTTCTTTTGAGGCGGCTGCGTTTTTGTTGGAAGGACCCTGGCCGCGCATAAGAAAGCGCAGTTTCTGATTGTCTTCATTTGCAATCCATTCCGCCAGTTTTTTGGCCCATTCTTTTTCCTTAGAATAGGCATTTACGCCGATTAATTTATAGCCGGAAAAGGAAGCCATCTGGATTTGCTGTCCGGCACAGGCATAGGAGGGAAGTTTCGCGGCTCCGTAGCCGCTGCCCCATGCTTCTTCAACGGCGACTGCATTCCATACGCCGTTGATGCCGGCGATAATCGTGCCGTTTTTGATGCCTTCCAAAAATCCTGCGTCGTCTGTGCTGATAAATCCCGGATGATTCGCAATGTCCATCATGGACTTTGCAACGTCGGTTCCATGGATAGCTCCGTCTGTGCTGTTCCAGGTGCAGTAATTGGTGATGCCGTCATCGTTTAATCCAACCGTCAGGCCGGTGTTGCCGAAAAAGGAATAGACATACCAGCCGGACGACCATTCCATAGAGACTTTCTTGTTTTGTGCAGCGGCGACGTTTAACATCTGGTCAAAGGAGGCGATGTCCTGCTCGGAAAAGTATTGCTTGTTATAGTAGAGAAAATATCCGTTGTCTGCCGTCAGCGGAAACGCGTAAAGCGTATCGTTGACGGAAGCCGCAAGGACGGCCTCTGAGAGATTGGATTCTTTGATTTCTGCTTCCTGTTCGATTGGCTCAAGCGCGCCGGCGGCCACCAGCGTGTTTAGCTGGTCGTCGGCAAATGCAAATACATCTGCACCATGCTCCAGGTCTGCCATCAATGCGTCCGTGCAATTGCTTTCGCTCTGCGGCTTATAGGAAATCTCAAAATCCGCATCGTTCTGGTATTTTGCCTGAAATTCGTTTATTATCTGAGAGAGCAGCTCTTCGTCTTCTTCGGCGCCCCAGACGGTCAGACTGACTGTGCCGGAGTCCGGAGCCTTCGTTTCTTCTGTGGGAGCCTGGCTTTTGTTCTGGCATCCGGATAAAAGCACGGTACACAAAAGAACCGGAATGAATTGAATGATTTTATTTTTCATAATTTTTCTCCGTTAAGTTAAAATCTTCCATCTGAAATTATACCATCCTGGGGAGATTTTTTCAATCTGGTTTCCGCGGGAAATGACAAGCGGATCAATCGGTTGTTTCCCGCCGGACTAAGATAGGAGTTACGCTTTTATGGATGAGTTCCGTCTGTGGTTTTGGACGGCGTTTCTTTCTCTCGTTCATTTGCGATACTAATAATTCCATTGCTTCGTATGCGATTTTGTCGATTTGCTGGCCTATGGTGCTGGTAGGGATAATTGCCTGGCCTGCGATTGGGGAATCATCGAAACCAATGATGCGGAATTCGTCCGGAAGAGAGCCGTATTCCCGGAAAATGATATTGAGCATATTGTTGGCATGGGTATCGTTTGACATAAATAATCCTTTTTTCTGATGGGGATATTTTTCTTTCAGAAATTCAAATATTTCCAGCATACACGCATGGATTTCCTGATGGGAGTGTCCCAGGTCCCTTAAAATTAATTCATGCCGGAGACGATGTTCCATGCAGGTATCCTGAAATCCCTGGATACGTCCATAGGAGGGAATATCCTTTTTGACATTGGAATTGATATGCACCAAAATATCGCAGTTATTTTTGTGCAGCAGACTGGTTGCCTGCACGGCTCCCATGTAGTTGTCCGTGTTTACGCTGTTGACATACTTGTCTTCCCGCTCAATGGCAACGATGGGAATGTCATAGGAAGCAAGTTCTTTGGAAGAAATGGTATGGCTTAGTATAATCATGCCTTCGATTTTATATGCGAGCAGCTCCTGAATATAGCTCCGCTCTGTTTGTGCATTGTTTTTGCTGACAAATACCAAAAATTTATATCCGAATTTTTCGTAAGTGTTTAAAATCTGATTTAACATTTCCGCATAATAATGCAGATAAAGATTCGGAACGATGATTCCGACGAATTCGCTTTTGCCATTTGCCAGTACTTTGGCAAGCTTGTTTTCCTGATAGTCCAAATCAATCAGCGCCTGTGTAATGATGTCCTGGTTTTTAACGGTAAGGGAATCCGGATTGTTAAAATACCGGGATATTGTTGTCTTTGAAAAATTGGTATATTTTGCAATATCATCAAATGTTACTTTTTTTTTCCTGTCCATAAAAAAATCAACCTCCGGAAATTAGCTGCAGCAGTAAAAACAAACTTTCTCCTGTTTCTAAGTATAGCAGTATGATTTCAGAAAATCAATGCAAAATCATAACTGGTTAAGTAACCGGTAATTCTATGTTGCTGTTCACACAGGACGTTGCACTTGCTGCAAAGTTCGTAAAAAAGTGATTAAAGGGTGCGCAAATCCCAACAATTTTATTTGAAAAACCTGTTGACACAAGAGAAAAAACATGATATTTTAAATTCATAAAGTAACCGGTTACTTAACCAGTAACGAAACCGATGCCAAAAAATTTTTTTGATGAAAAATATGAGTAAAGGCAGGGTGGAATGTATGGATCAATTGCAAAGCAGTCAGTTAGACAAGGCGCGTAAAATTGAAAAAAAGGGAATTTTAGAAATTCCTGTGGAACAAAGGCCCGTCTATCATCTGTCGTCCCCGGTTGGATGGATGAATGACCCAAATGGATTTTCTGTTTTTCAGGATGAGTATCATTTGTTTTTCCAGTATCATCCGTTCAGCAATGTGTGGGGGCCTATGCACTGGGGACATTGTAAGAGCTGGGATTTTGTCCGATGGGAATACCTGCCGCTCGCGATGTCGCCGGACGAGAGTTATGATGAAGGTGGATGCTACTCGGGAAGCGCGATTGAAGCAGATGGAAAGCATGTGCTGATTTATACCGGCGTAATTGACCGCTATCTGGAGGATGGACGGCATGATTACCGTCAGGTACAGTGCATGGCAAAAGGCGATGGAATGGATTATCAGAAATACAGGGGGAATCCTGTTATTTCCGGAGAGGGACTTCCGAAGGGAAGCAGTACGGAAGATTTTCGCGATCCGAAAATCTGGAAAGAGGGAGAGCATTATTATTTGGTCGTCGGCAGCTTAAGCGATGCGGACGGCGGGCAGGTTCTGTTATATCAGTCTGAAAATTTAGAACAGTGGAAATTTCTGGCCGTTTTAGACAAGAGCAGAGGCGAATACGGAAATATGTGGGAATGCCCGGATTTTTTCCCGTTAGGGGACAAACAGATTTTGCTGGTTTCCCCGCAGGATATGCGGGCGAAAGGATATGAATTTTATAACGGCAATCATTCCATATTTATCTATGGACAGTATGATCCGTCAGCGCATCGGTTTAAACGGGAGAAGGTTGCTTCCGTGGACTACGGGCTGGATTTCTATGCGCCGCAGACTTTGCAGACGGCGGACAGCAGACGGATTATGATTGGATGGATGCAGTCATGGGATGCGAAATTGACGAACCGTTCTATGAACTGGTCAGGCATGATGACTTTGCCAAGAGAACTGGAATTAAGAGAGGGAAAGATTTATCAAAGACCGGTTCGCGAGCTAAATAAGTACCGCAAAAATAAAATTGAATACCGGGACAGAAAGATTATTGGAGCAACTGCCTTAGACGGCGTTTGCGGCAGGGTAATTGATTTGGAGGTGGATATTACGGAGTTTGATTTTCATTATTTTTCGATTCGCTTTGCCTGCAGTGAAGAATATGAAATGCTTCTCCAATACAATCATCAAAGAAAATGCCTGACGATAGACAGGACGTATTCCGGTCTGGTGCGCGATGTGGTATGCCGCAGAAAAATGGCGGCAGAGCCATATGTGAAAGAGACACAGAAAGAAACGCTGCATTTAAGGCTGCTGCTGGACCGCTATTCTGCAGAAATATTTGTAAATGAGGGGGAAAAGGTGATGTCTGCTGTGTTCTATACCCCAATGGAGTCTGACGGAATTGTGTTTGATACGGATGGATGCGCCTGTATCCATGTGACAAAATATGACATTTGCATTTGAAACGATGATAAAAGTATGGGGCTGCCTTCAAAAGGATACGGTGAAAGTGATCCGTCATTTTTCCTATAATGGCGGGATGACACATGGGCAGTTGGATAAGTTTGCAGAGGAGTATGGCTGCGGATAACAATATCAGCGCCTTGTATGGCGCAGAAAGAGAGGAAGGTATGGATTACAGAAAAGTTGCAGAACAAATCTATGAAAAAGTAGGGAAAAAGGAAAATCTGATTTCCGCGGCGCACTGCGCGACGCGTCTGCGTCTTGTGATTGCGGACAATGACAAGTGCGACAGCAAGGCGGTCGAAGAGATTGCGGGGGTAAAAGGCGTCTTTTTTGCATCGGGACAGCTTCAGATTATTCTTGGAACGGGAACGGTAAATAAGGTTTATGACGAATTTCTTAAGGTTTCCGGGCTGTCTGCCGCTACAAAGGCCGAGGTAAAGCAGGCGGCAGCCGCACAGCAGAATGTGTTCAAGCGGGCCATCAAAACGCTGGGTGATATTTTTGTGCCGATTATTCCGGCAATTGTAGCCAGCGGCTTTCTGATGGGAATTATGGAAGCGTTAAATTTTATGGTAAATAATGGGTTTTTGTCGCTGAATACCGACAGTTCTATTTTTGTATTTGCAAGTCTGTTCAGCAATGTGGCGTATGTTTTTCTGCCGATTTTAATTGCATACAGTGCGGCAAAGGCATTTGGAGGCAATCCGTATCTGGGAGCGGTTATCGGCATGTTAATGATTCACCCGAATCTGCAGAATGCATGGACGGTTGCAACAGAGGGCGTGCAAGTCAGGCAGAGTGTGTGGTTTGGATTATACGAGATCGATTTGATCGGTTATCAGGGTCATGTCATTCCTGTGATCATTGCCGTATGGGTGATGTGTTTTATTGAAAAGAAACTGCATAAGATTGTGCCGGAAATGTTTGATTTATTCGTGACGCCTTTGGTGAGCGTATTTGTAACGGGTTATCTGACGTATTCTATGATTGGACCTTTGTTTGTTGTGATTGAAAATGGCATTATTGACGGCATTCAGTGGCTGATTGCGCTTCCGCTTGGGATTGGCAGCTTTATTATGGGCGCGTTTTATGCGCCGACGGTTGTTGCGGGAATCCATCACATGTATACCATCATTGATGTTGGACAGCTTGCAAAGTACGGGGTTACATATTGGCTGCCTTTGGCGTCTGCGGCAAATCTCGCACAGGGAGCGGCGACGCTTGCAGTTGCGGTAAAAACAAAGAATGCAAGAACAAAATCCATGGCGCTTCCGTCTGCGTTCAGCGCATTTATGGGAATTACGGAGCCTGCGATTTTTGGTGTGAATCTGCGGTATTTTAAGCCCTTTATCTGCGGCTGCATCGGCGGCGCGTGCGGCGCTCTCTTTGCTTCTGTTGTACAGCTTGGCGCCAGCGGAACAGGTGTAACGGGTTTGTTTGGTGTTTTGCTCTGTCTGAATATGCCGGTTCAGTATATTTTGATGATGGCAATTTCCATAGGCGTTTCGTTTGTACTGACATGGATGTTTGGATATAAGGACGAAGAGCCGCAGGCGCAGAAAGAGTCGGAGAATGCAATTGCTGCAGGGGAGCCGGCAGCAGGAGCGTCTGAGCCGGTACATATGGAAAAAGTAATTTATGCTCCGATTCAGGGAAATGTGATTCCAAGAGAAAGCATTCCGGATGAGACGTTTGCGTCCGGCGTTTTGGGAGATGGCGTTGGCATTGAACCGGAAACCGGGGAAGTAGTGGCTCCTTTTGACGGCGAGATTTCTTCTGTAGCCGAAACGCGCCATGCCATTGGCATTACCGGGTCAGGAGGAATGGAGCTTCTGATTCATATCGGAGTGGATACGGTAAAGATGAAGGGCGATGGATTTACCGTTTTGGTATCGGAGGGCGACAAGGTTAAGGCTGGTCAGAGGCTTATGACATTTGATATTTCCAAAATCAAAGCAGCCGGATACAGTCCAACCTCAGCCGTGCTTCTGACAAACAGCGATGAGTATTCCTCCTGTACGGTGGTAAAAACAGGCAGGACAAAGCAGATGGAGAAAACGATTGCAGTGGATAAATAACGCCGGATTTTTGATTTTACTTGGCATTGCAGCTGCGTTGATTGGCTTTGCTGCCTATCAGGTTTTTTCAGAGAATAATGAGACAGAAGCTGTAGATTTATCTGAGCTTGCTGCAGGCGGTTCTGAAAAAGAGGGACAATATGTCAAACTGGAATTTGACACGATGCCCGTTTTCAAGGCATCGGCTTCCCAGGAGGAAGCAGGCTTTATTTTATTACAGATGTGAATGACGAAAGATATATTGCAAGTATATCAAATAAGACGATGAAAGGCATTACAGAAACATTTGACCGGGAAACAGGGAAGCTTGGCGCGCCATATCAGCTAAAAGGCATGACCAGCCAAATTGATGAGCAGGTAAAGGGAACGGCATTAATGAACAGCTGCCGGGTATTTAAAAACAAGGAGATTTTGGGATATTAGATGAAAGAAATATGATACAGGGGTTGCGAAAAAATCTTCCGTGTGGGGAAACGCTCACATCAGGCGTATACAGCGTAGGGCTTGAAACAGAAATCAAGATGCTTTTTGGAGACTGCGTTTACGATGGGATATGACGCTGATTCCGCGTGTGAATGGCTCTGTGCTTCAGGTGACGAAAGGCAAGAAAGCCAGATTTAACATCTATGCCGGCATCAGCCAGAATTATCTGGTACTTTCGGAATGTGAAAAGTACAAGCATTATTATGCGTTTGACGAGGTTTACAATTTGCATGCGGCAGATTTGGCATACCTGACCATGAAAAATACCGCGAAGCGTTTCTGCGCGTTTAAGAGCGATACGTTTGTAGTGGAATGAAAATATTGTACATTTTTTCTGCATATGGTATATTGTTTGGGCAGAATCGCGGCAGGAATGGCAGGCTGCGATTCGTCAGAGAAAATGGAGGATATTAAATGAAAGAAAAGAAATTTATGAAATGGTTCATGCCGCATACGGCTGCAGTCTTTTTGCTGCTGTTGTTTTTCGGTATGACGCCGGAGACAAAGGTACAGGCGGCGGAATGGAATAATCCTGCGTACACATTTACCTCTACAAAAGATACATCTGTTTCCACGACGGCCAATCCGGGGCAAACTACCGTTCTGGTTTTTGGCTATACAGGTTGTGGGAAGACGAGATCAACGCTCAACAGCATTTCTTCCTGTAACTGGGTGCATCGTTCGGATATTCGGGTGATTTTTGCAGATACCCAGGGGCATTCAAAAGAAGAAGTTGTGTCTTACGAAGAGGGGTATCAGTGTAAGGAAATGATATTTTGCTATGATGAATGGGAGGATGTGATTCCTTCTGCTATGTTTGAGTATGCCGGTCTCTCTGGCCAGGGCACAGGCGGGAGCTATCCGGTTATCGTATGGATTGATAAGAACAATAAAGTGCGGAATTTGACAATGGGCGCAAAGACGGCGGACGAAATTTTAACCGAAATCAAAAAATTTGAAGATATTGACGCTGAAGACAGCACAACGACGCCTTCAGGTTCCGGAGAAGGACTTGAAAATTTTGCATATGGCTTAAAAACGATACAAGGCGCTACGATTTCCACAAAAGCCAATCCGAACGAAACGACGGTTCTTCTTTTTGGCAATACAGGCTGTCCGATTACTGCGGCTACACTGCAGGAAATTGACAGCAGCAGCTGGGTGCATCGTTCAGACATTCGGGTGATTTATGCGGATATGTATGGAGCGACCCAGTCTGAGACACAGGAATTTGCTAAGAATTATACAAGCGGGAAGATTCTGTTCTGCCACGACGAAAGCGGGCTTAATTTTAATCATGGCCTTACTTATATTGGACTGGATCATCACACGGGAGGACAGTTTCCGTTTATTATATTGATTGACAAATATAATAAAGTAAGGAAAATTACATTAGGCTACAAATCAGCCGATGAAATCATTCAGGAAATCGAGAAATTTACAAAGAAAGATAATGTTATAAATGTTTCGGATGTGTCCGGATTTTCGGCTGTTTCCGCTGCAAAAAATGTGAAACTTAGCTGGAATCCGGTTTCCGGCGCAGCAGGATATGAAATTTACCAGTACGACAATGCGAAGAAAGCATGGGAAATCAAAGCGGCGCTGGATGCGGCAGCAGTTTCTTATACGGTGGAAGGACTGACTCCTGCAGAAGAATACCGTTTTGCAATCCGGGCATTTGTAAAGCCGGAAGGCAGGGGGACGGTTTACAGTAAGACTTATGTTTCTCTGGATACGGCGACAACGCCGAAAGCAGTCAATTTTAAAGTCAGTGCCGGAAAGAAAAAAGCGACTGTAAAATGGAATAAGGTGAAAGGAGCAACCGGCTATACGGTTTATTATAAAACCAAAGCCAAAGGCTCCTGGAAAAAATTGAAAAACCTTAAGAAAACCAGCTATACAAAGACAAAGTTAAAATCTGGAAAAACATATTATTTTACCGTTAAGGCATATAAAAAATACAATGGGCAAACCTATACCGGCAGTTTCCGCACAAAGAAAGTGAAAATTAAATAAAAATCAATGCAATGCCGTTCCAAGAAATGGAGCGGCATTTTTATCTGTCTTTATTTTTGGTTATAAATTGTACCGGATTATCAAAAGTATCAGCTTGACTATGGTTGTAAAAGGGGCTATAATGATGAAAAAGGACGATTTAT
Source organism: uncultured Lachnospiraceae bacterium (assembly GCA_910585825.1). Lineage (GTDB taxonomy): Bacteria > Bacillota > Clostridia > Lachnospirales > Lachnospiraceae > Roseburia_B. The sequence goes on from CAJUEY010000043.1 coordinate 17,256, forward strand.
GGGGGATGAAAAATGGGGATTATGAAATGTCCGATGTGCGGAGAAGAGCTGATGGGTGAAAAAGTGTGTAATCACTGTGGAACAGATGTAAGCAAATTAGAAGAATCACTTTGCAAAGATTGTAATGGGATTTTAGAAAAATGTCCTGAGTGTAACAGTTCAATTAGTCCGGATACGGAAATATGCAGTCAATGCGGGCATAATATTGGCGAGGTGAAAAACAAGATATGCAAGTGCTGTGATAAGAAAGCAGACAATGAACCGCAAAAAGATGCAGAATATCAGACTATGAATAATGATGGGAATGAGAACAAATCACCTCGGAAAATTCCGCGTAAATTACTGTATATAATTCCATGTGCGATACTGGTCTTTGTATTTTTGATCGTTTATACGCAAGTACATATCTATGCAGATGCGACATGTACAGAACCGAAAACCTGCAGATTATGCAGAAAGACAGAAGGCCATGAGTTGTATCATAAGTGGCTGCGCGAATGTGGAAAAGTAGAAACCTGTGAAAGATGTGGTTTGGAACAAGGCGAACCGTTAGATCATAGCTGGCAGGAAGCTACTTGTGAGGCGCCTAAAACATGCTTTAGATGTCAGAAGACAGAGGGAGAAGCGTTAGGACATCAGGAAACTTGGGAGACTACTGTAGAAGCTACACTTACTGAGAACGGATATGAATCTAAAGTATGTGAAATATGTCATGAAACATTTGGTTCAGTTGATGTGGGAAAGAAGACTCCGGAAGTGGAGAGTGATCATTATAACTTTGGAGCCCTGGAGTTTATAGAATATTTTCAAGATTATTTGAGCAGCGCAACACTAAATATGGATGTTGAAATTGATGTGCAGAATACAGTATTGGCAGATCGTGCAGAGGGCGGTATTGCATTTTCAATTCCACTAATCATTAACTCCGATGAAGAAATAGAATTATTGATGGCTGAAATGGAAGACGGCTATGTGCAGAGTATATTTCTCAGGTGCGGTAATAATGAGCAGACGAAAGGTCATGCCATGGCGCTTTTTGCTGTTATGGGCGGCTCGCTGACGGATTCCAATCCTCAGGCATTTTTGGTAAATCTTTTTGGCAGTATCAAAGAGAAAGGTATCTTTTTCTATGGAAAGAATGGAATTCGTTTCACACAGATACCAGATGACAATTATTATATATTGGGAGCAACTCCTATTCCGATCGAATAAGTAAATGTATTAAATGAAACAATCCTTTTATAAAAGCAGCAGGCTGAGGGGTCTGCTGCTTTTTAACTGTTAGAGCGTGTTTGAAAATTCATTTTATGTAAATGGATAGAGACAGTTGCAGTTTGCGATAAATAATGATATGATTGACATCAGTGATGCAAAATTTTATATGGGTCATTATGCGTTTTTGATAAAGGGAAAGAGGTTTTACAGATCAAAAGAGGAGATTCTATGGAAAGTTTAATCAAACGGTCAATACTATCCGGAATATTAGTTGGAATCGGAGTGATTATCAATACGACATCCTCCAATAAATACATAGGTGCAATGCTCTTTAGCCTGGCGCTTTTGACAATTATAAAGTGCAGTCTGAAATTATATACCGGCAGAATCGGATTTTACAAAACAGAAAAAGCAAAACACTTATTTGTAATGCTGGTATGCAATCTGGCGGGAGCGTTGATTCCCACATTAAGCGTAGCATTGTGCAGGGAGTCCGTATATGAAACAATCGCTGCAGCGTCTGAAACTAAGTTTGGAAATTCTTTTGCGGCCCTGTTTTTGTATGGCGCATTGTGCGGCGTGCTGATGTTTATCGCTGTTTATTCAAAGGATACAATTATTACGATTTTCTGTATTATGGTCTTTATTCTTTCCGGATATGAACACTGCATTGCAGATTTTATTTATCTGATATTGAATTTTTCAATAGAAAACTGCGGAAAGTTTACAGTGATTATTTTAGGAAATTCCATAGGCTCTATGGCAACGCATTTTTTGATAGAAGAAAAATAAAAATAATCATTTTGGAGGAACTGCTTTGGCTGATTTAAAGAAAGAGATAGAAAAAAGAAGAACATTTGCAATCATATCTCATCCGGATGCCGGAAAAACTACCCTGACAGAGAAATTTCTGCTTTACGGAGGCGCTATTAATCTGGCCGGTTCTGTAAAAGGAAAAGCGACGGCAAGACATGCGGTATCAGATTGGATGGAAATTGAAAAGGAAAGAGGAATTTCTGTTACTTCTTCCGTTCTTCAGTTTAATTACGGCGGATACTGCATTAATATTCTGGATACGCCGGGGCATCAGGATTTTTCCGAAGATACGTACCGTACTCTGATGGCGGCGGATTCTGCCGTTATGGTTATTGACGGTTCCAAGGGAGTGGAAGCGCAGACAAGGAAACTGTTTAAGGTATGTGTGATGCGTCATATTCCGATTTTTACCTTTATTAACAAAATGGATCGGGATGCCAACGACACCTTTGATTTGTTGGATGAAATTGAAAAAGAGCTGGGAATTGCCACATGTCCGATCAACTGGCCGATTGGTTCCGGTAAGAATTTTAAAGGCGTTTATGACAGAAATAAAAAAGAGGTCATGCTTTACAGTGATACTCAAAAAGGCACAAAAGAAGGAGAGGAAAGAGATCTTTCTTTGGAGGATGCATCGCTTCCCGGAGAGATCGGAGAAGAAAACTACGAAAAACTAATGGAGGAAATTGAACTGTTAGACGGCGCCAGTGCAGAATTTGATCTGGATCTGGTGTCAAAAGGCGAACTTTCGCCTGTATTTTTCGGATCGGCTCTGACGAATTTCGGCGTGGAGACATTTTTAAAGCATTTTTTGCAGATGACGTTTTCGCCGCTGCCCAGAAAATCCAATTTAGGAGAAAAGAATCCTTTTGATGAAGATTTTTCAGCGTTTGTTTTTAAAATACAGGCAAACATGAACAAAAATCACAGAGACAGGATCGCTTTTATGCGTATCTGTTCCGGAAAATTTACAGCAGGCATGGAAGTGATTCATGTGCAGGGCGGCAATAAGAAGATCAAATTGTCTCAGCCTCAGCAGATGATGGCGCAGGACCGCAAAATTATTGAAGAGGCATATGCGGGAGATATTATCGGTGTATTTGATCCGGGGATTTTTTCTATTGGAGATACCATTACAACGGCAGCAAAGCCCTATCAGTTTGAAGGGATTCCTACTTTTGCGCCGGAGCATTTTGCAAGGGTGCGGCAGCTGGACACCATGAAGCGGAAACAGTTTGTAAAAGGAATTACCCAGATTGCCCAGGAAGGAGCCATTCAGATTTTTCAGGAATACGGAATGGGTATGGAAGAAATCATAGTAGGCGTCGTAGGAGTTCTTCAGTTTGATGTATTGAAATACCGGCTTTTAAATGAATATAATGTGGAGATTCGTCTTGAAAATATGCCTCATGAATATATTCGCTGGATTGAGAGTGAAGGTACAGATATAGAGAAACTGACGGGAACTTCCGATATGAAAAAAATTCAGGATCTGAAAGGCAGTCCATTGCTGATCTTTGTCAATGAATGGAGTGTCGGCATGACGTTAGACCGGAATCAGGGACTGGTATTGTCGGAATTTGGAAAGAATTAAAAAGCAGAAGGAGGTTTTAGTGTGAAAGAAAGTAGAGGAAAACCATAAATTGACGCACTTGAATAAGCT
>CAJUEY010000044.1:0-17304 GCA_910585825.1 uncultured Lachnospiraceae bacterium
AAGTCCAATGCCAGAGTTTCGCTGGCAGGATCAATCAGAATTCCGAGAGATCATTTTCATCTATTTTCCAAGCAATTGCTTTACCTGAACAATATAATCTTCTGCTTCCTCTGAAAATGTCAGATCAGGCACATCCCGGATTTCATATGCCAGTCTGTCTGTTGTTTCTCTTACGCGATTCCTCTGTTTATCCAGATCCAAAACATCCTTCAAAAGTTTTTTTACCGTCTTACTATCCTGATTTGCATTGGCTTTTTCGATTGCGCCGCCAAAAAGGATAAGACTTCTCTCATAGGACTTTTTATTATATTTCTGCAATTTTAAAGATTCTTCTTTATATTCTGCCATTTTTATATAATCGTTCTTCTGATATGCCTTGATTGCCAATACATCATACGCCTCCGCCACATATGTATTTTGTTTCAGGATCTTTTCCGCCAGCTTTTCTGCCCGGCTGTCATCTGTTTCCTGTATCAAAAGCTCTTTTTGCACTTCCGTATAAAAGGGAATTAAGACAGCGGACATTTTCCCATTTCCGAAATATCTCGGCATCATAGCGGCTCCTGTATAAATTTCCGCCAGCGCTGTGATTCCAACTAACAGCTTATAATAAGACCTCTTTCCTTCTGATGCGATAGGGATTTCTTTTCCATGATGCAGATCCAGATTCAATATCAATAAAAACCACATGCCGGTAAACTCCAGATCAAAATCCACAAGACAATGCAGCGCCATAACTGCAATTATGAGACGGCTTTCAAAATGTCTTTCTTTACCAAATATATTCTTTCCCAGCAGATGCACAAAAAGCAATGCTGGAACAATTCCGATATCCAGAGCCATCTGTAAATAATCATTGTGAATATATCGGACACTGTAAACGCCTGTCTGCACCGCAGACTCTATAAAATAATAGCCCAGATATCCCAATCCAAATGGATGCAGCAGAATCTGACGCAGTCCGTCCTTTGCATATAAAATCCTTCCAAGCAGGGTGCTCGAATGAGAAGAAACGGTGAAAATACGGCCGATGTTCTGCATATTTCCAGTCAGATACGCTGAAAGGAATGCAGCTGCTATGGCAATTCCAATTACTGCAAACGCATGCATCCGGATCGTCCGGTTCCGTATGGCGATCAAACATCCGCAAACAACCGCCAATATACCTACGCTTCTGCTTCCTGATAATAAGATGCCTGTAATCAGAAGGAAAATCTGTAAACATAACCTGATTTTAACCGCGCGATCCTCTGTTTTTTCCAGCTTTCCCACCAGAAGAATGCAGCCGGTCAGACAAAACAATGCAAATACGTTTGCATATTGGAAAAATCCGCCCAGACGATCCGCCGTAAAAAAGAATTCATATGCCGGTTTGAACGGGTAAGAAAGAATTCCTGCAAGCGTCATGATGCATCCGGCCAGAGGAACCTTCCCCAGCAGTTTTTCTTTTTCCTCCTCTGTCAGCTGCATGGCACAGCAGAGGAAAAAGAGAACTGTCAGCATTTTTAAAAACCCGATCCAGCCCATTCCCGTATCGATTCCGTAAAAAGCCGCGGGGAGATAGCAGATTACCAGAAGGCCCATGGAAACGCTTTCTGTGTTTATATAAAAGCGCAGATTCTTTTTTGTTATGGAAAGAAAGAGGAAAAACAATCCGAATATCCCACTAAATATGCATGCCATATATTCATGAAACAGGCCGAAGGCGAAGAAAGAACAGAGGAATATTATGTTTAAAAATTGATATTCTTTTTCACTTATCATACGCTTCATCTATACTGCCTTATTCTCACTTTTTACTTTTTGGTTTTTACGCTCTTCTTTTTCGACCATTTGGAATAGTAGACTTTCCCGCCTGCCGTCTGATAGGTTCGTATCCTGACGTAATATTTTGTTTTCGGCTTTAAGCCTTTTATTCGAATAGAAGACTGACTTGAACCTAATTTTCTTGTATAAGTTTGTTTTTTAAATTTTTTGTTCCGTGAAATCTGAATTTCATATCCGGTAACGCCGCTTTTTTTCTGCCATTTCATTTGGATCCATTTTGCTTTTGCTTTTATTTTCCCTTTGAAGGACGTTGGCTGGGGCGAAGGCGCTTTGTTTTTCTGTCCGCCGTCTGCACCCCGTTCCTCTGCCGTCAGCTGCGCGTCTGTCTTAATCCGGTCGATCGCCGCTTTTGCTGTATTCAGCGCAAGCCTTACCTCGGCTTCGTTTGCTGCCTTGTCGATTTCATTTTTTCCGGATTGGATTGCATTAGCAAGCTCTGCTTTCTGCGCGTCGCGGTAATCGGATGGGTTTTTATAAGATTCCAGTTCGTATTTGCTTTGCTGTTTTGCGTTGTTTAACTGTTCGGCAGGGGAAACGTCCGGCTTTTCCTCCGGAGGATTCGGAACTTCCGGCGTGCCTCCCCCGTCCGTCACTGTCACCGTGCATTTTGCAGTAAATTCCCTTCCGTCCGATACAGAAATGACCGCCGTCCCAGCCTTTTTCGCCGTGACCGTTCCATTCGAGTTCATATCGGCAACGCTTGCATCGGACGAGCTCCACGTCAGGGAATGTTCTGTCTCATTTGTCACCTGCAGCAATGCGCTCCCTCCGACCGGAACGCTTAACGCAGACTTGTTAAAATATACTCCAAAATATTGAAATGAAAATCCGTTCTCTTTTGCAAACGCCTCCCCCGCGCTTCCCTGCACGACGTAGAGCGTCGGCGAAATCGTAAATCTCTTTTCAAATGTCTCCACCGTCTGCGGAATATAAATTTTTTTGATGTTTGTACACGCGTCAAAGCCATATCGTGCAATCGTCTCCACTCCGTACGGAACAACAAACGTATCCTTTTCATAAGCAATCGGCGCGGTTATAAGCGTTTTCTTTTCGCTGTCAAACAATACGCCGTTTACGCTTGCATAATGCTTATTATCTGGTCCAACCTCAATTTCTTTCAGAGAATTTCCCCAAAAAAGGTACTTCGGCAGCTTTGGCATCCCGTTCCCGATATAAAGGTATTCCAGATGGTTTAACACATCATCCGGAAACAGGTTTAACTTGCCGTCATTTCTCTCTTCTTCATAAAAACAGCACGCATCGCCAAACGTAACCCTTTTTAGCTGTTCGCAATGACCAAATAAATTTTGGGTAACTTTGCTGACCAGAAGTCCTGAGAAATTCCGAAAATATTTTACTCCGCCTAACGTCACGTCTTCTAGTTGGTCCAAATACCAAAAACATCTCTCATGCACTGTCGTTACACTCTCCGGCAGCACAAGCTTTACAATTTCCGGACTATACATAAACGCCCTGTCGCCGACTTCTGTAACCGGGATGCCCTCTATTTCAGACGGCACCGTTACCTCGGCCGCGCCGCCGCCGTAGCCTGAAATCACAATATGCGCTTCCTCGTCTTCGCCGCTAATCCAATATTCAAATCCATCCTGCGTCATTTCCGTCGTATTCGCCGCATTCGCCTTAACGCTTCCGCCGATGCAGACCATAAAAACAATTACAACAGAAAATACTATCAGGAAATATCCTCTCAAATTCTTTTTCCCAAACATGGATATGGTTCGTTTGATTTGTCTCATAAATTCCTCCTGAAAACTTTTTAATACTTTTTACTTGTATTTTACCTTGCTCCCAGCGCCCCTTGATTTAAATAATCTCTGATACGCCTTTAATTTCTTCTTTGGGACTTTAATCGCTGCTTTCGCATGAATTCCTTTGAATGCCTTTTTCCCTACGCTCTTTTTTGTGAGTTTCGTTGTTTTAACTGTAATATTTTTCAGTTTTTTACAATTACCAAATGCCTGACTTCCGATTCCATTGACGCTGGCAGGAATGATTACTTTTTTCAGTTTTTTACAGTTGAAAAATGCTTTCATGCCAATACTTTGTATATTTGAACCGATTGTTATATCTGTAATATTTGCATTTTGAAATGTACAGTCAGAAATTTCCACAATTTGATATATTTTTCCGTTTAAAGAAATTACAGCAGGAATTTTTATGCTCTTTAAGTTCCTGTTATTTAGTCCGGTCAATATTGCCTGTGTGCTATTCTTCGTTTTGAAACAATACACTCCAGCATTATAAACAATGTTATGATTTTGTTCTTCCGTTGTATTATCCTGATCTATATCTTTATTGAAATATTTTTCAGGTTTTCTGTCTGACAATACCGGCAGCTCTTCATTTTCCCGAACCGTCCACAGTGTGCAATATTCCTGATATTTTATACTGTTACTATCCGATTCGAACCACTTATTTAACGCATCACACAGCAATTCCTCTCCTAACACCGCTGTTTCCAGTCTCTGTCCCTCAAAAAAAGCTGAACAGTTGCTGATATTGTTGCAGTCTTTACTTCCGCAGCAATCAAAATCGGTATTTCCCCAATAAGAATATTGAATACTGTTCTCAGAATATGCCTCTCCTGCAATTCCCCCTATTTTTGTATTTTCATGGTCACTACTAGACATATCCCCAACATGGTAACAATTATATATGTTTCCGATTCTTTCTTCATCTGATGACCAAACAGAAGAGAGAGTTCCGGAAATCCCTCCCAGTTCTCCTTCAAACCTGCATTCTTTATCTTCTGTTGTATCTGTGATTCCCAAATTTCCTGTATTGTAACAATTAACAAGATCACTTACAGATGAACCGGAAATTCCACCTATCGAAATGTAATATTCATTTCGAAACATACTGGAATAATTATAATGTATCATCCCCTGGATATCTGCTGTGTTTCCGCAATTAACAATCTCTCCTTCCGCAGATCCTGCAATTCCTCCAATATCATTTCATCTGCAATAAGCCGCATCGGTTATCACAGCTGATATTCTGCTGTGATTGCAGCAGTTCCATACCTTTCCCTCTGTCACTCCGACAATTCCGCCTGCTCCTCCATCATATCCCCAATAACAACTGTCATTTATTGTATAATTCGTAATCTCACATTGATTATTGCATTCTTCTATCGTTCCGTAATTTATTCCGGCAATTGTGCCCAAACTGTTTCCGGCATTCGTATTCGGCACCGCGTCATTGGCTTCGATCACACTATAAAATCTTCCCTTAGAACTGCATTCGCTGATTGTTCCATAGCTGACAGCAACAATCCCTCCCACAAAAGATAATTCTGCAGCGTTTGTATTTTCCAGATATACATCTTTTATATTCAGATTTTTTACGCATGATTTCTCAGACAGTTCTCCAAATAATCCGATCTTGTCAAAATTATTTTTTATGTAAATGCCATTAACCGTATGCTCTCTGCCATCCAGAACTCCTTCAAATCTGCTTTCATTTATCCCGATTGGCACCCAGCTATATTGCGGCGCTGTTTTATCCCAATTTTCAAAATTGTTTATATCATTTATATAAATGTCATCTGTCAAACAAAAACAGACATCCTCAAAATCCAACCCCATATTTACGCATTGCGCCAAATATGCCAGTTCCTCAGCGTTTCCTATCTGATAAGGAGATGCCGCGGAACCATCTCCGCCTGAAAAACCGGTTGCAATTTTGCCATTCCATGACGTGCCAATCTGATCTGAATATTCAATCATAGTTTTCTGCTCTGCTCCTGCAAAAAACTTGTCACTGTCCAGACAAGCAACTGTCATACAAAATAGAAATACTATAAGAATATTTATCGGCTTTTTATTCACTTTTATCATAGGACTCTCCTTTTTTATATACTTCAACTGCTCTTTTCTTTCCAAAGGCTGGTTACTAATCCATAAAACAATATCTTTGATTTTTTTCATCATCTTCTCTTCCCCTATCTGTATGAAAGAGAGCGCAGGAATTTACGCGCCCTTCCTCACCAATGAATTATGTATGGATTTATATTTCTTTTTATTGATTTCTTTACATAACTTCCTGTAATCTTTCGTAAATCTTCCCATACCGATTCCGCCGTAATCATTGTGCAGCATGATACGCTCATCTGTTACCTCAAGCCAGTATCCCGGATTTGCGTCCACAATCTGCTTTAACTTATTCAAATCTTTTTCATACTGTTTGATACATTTTCTGAAATTCTTTTCCAGTGTCCTGTATGCTCTGCAGAACTGCCTGTTATTTACAATTCCTCTATAAACATCCGGATAATGCTTTTTCACATAATATAAATAGTGCAGTATGTAATATTTAAACTCGGAATATGTCTGTCTTCCGTTTTCACCGTTGGAAACATAACTCTGCTACGCACTCCAGTCAGCACCCTGTTTTTTCAGATAAGGGAAGAGCAAAACCATGGTATTCATGCCCCTCTGATACGCCATAAATTCGTTTAACAGGCCGTATGCTCCCTGCACGTCAGACGCAAGATTGGCATCCGGTTTTGCCACATAGGTATTTTACCGATGCGTCCGCAGTCTTTTGGGTATGGAACGCGCCATGATTTTAGACCGGTATACTCATCCTTGCGTTTTCGTCCTCATTCTCCCACAGCTTTCCAGTCTGTTCCACATTCCCGCTGTTAATCCCCTTTTACTGTTTCACCGCAAAATGCATGACTCAGTCAATACTGAACGCAACTAAAGGATCTTGTTGAATGATTGTTATCAATTCATTTCCAGTAGCTTGAATGTTATCTGCAAAATTCTCTCCCGAAACATTTCCACTCTTATTGCTATGTCCAGCAATACCGCCAGCTAATACCATGCTATCATAATCGCTTGATATAGATATAGAGCCTTCTGCAAAAACATTTCCTCGGTTTATGCAGTCAGTAATTTTTGATAAGCCTGCCGCGCCTGCTATCCCACCGGCACAAGACGATACCCAATATTTTGTTCCGTTTGATGCATGGGAAGAAATAATTCCCGTATTTTCGCAATCCTGAATTTTTCCACCATTGAATGCTTCTCCAACAATACCACCAGCCATCGCATCAGCTCTTGTTCCCTTTGGTGATACAGCAGTAATATCCGCTGCATTTTTGCATTCAAATATATTTGTGGAACTATCTGCTGCACCAACAATTCCGCCAGCATACGTGTATGTTCCAATTGTCTCATTTTCGTTTGATACATTGATTTCAACTAAATTAGTGCATTTTTCAATCGTTGCATTTTCAGCAAAGCCAGCAATTCCACCCGCATACCGATAAGAATCCCCATTACTGCCATCTGTTGAAATCGTTCCAGATACTGTTAAATTCGCCACAGTCCCTTTGCAACATCCAAACAGTCCACTGTAAACTTGACTGTTGTCTGTGATAGATAGTCCCGTAATCTGATATCCATTACCATACAATCTTCCGGTAAACGGCATATTTTTATCTTTGCCGATTGGTGTCCATTCGCTTGTACCTAAATCGATATTTGCAGCTAATTTATAGTTTCCATCCAAATCATCTTCCATCGCTTTTAATTCTGCAACTGTACGAATTTGAACTGATGTATAAACTGTTACAGAACATGTGGCTTTCTTTCCATTAGCAGTAGAAACCGTAATTGCTACTGTTCCATCATTTACCGCTTCTACATTTCCGTTTTGGTCAACTGTTGCGACCGACACATCCGCACTTGACCATACAACAAAATTATCCGTAACGTTATCTGGCTTAATTGTTGCCTGGAGCTGTTCTGTTTCTCCTTTTTCCAGATTCAAACTATGCTTATTCAGAGAAACACTTTCAGCAATTACCACTGAATCAGTAACGGTCACAGTACAACTCGCCGTTTTTCCATTGCCAGTTGAAGCTGTGATTGTTGCTGTACCGGCAGATTTGCCTGTAACAACTCCATCACTTACTGTTGCCACGCCTGTATTACTGCTAGTCCATGTAACGCTCTTATTGGTTGCGTTACCGGGCTCTACTGTGGCAGTTAAAGAAACCGTTTTTCCAACCTCTATCGCTACCGTTTGTTCGCTTAATGTGATGCTTGACGGTAAAACTTCCGGTGTACTTACGGTTACAGTGCAACTCGCTGTTTTTCCATTGCCAGTTGAAGCTGTGATTGTTGCTGTACCGGCAGATTTGCCTGTAACAACTCCATCCCTTACTGTTGCCACGCCCGTATTGCTGCTAGTCCATGTAACACTCTTATTGGCTGCGTTACCAGGCGCTACTGTGGCAGTTAAAGAAATCGTTTTTCCAACCTCAATCGTTGCCGTTTTTTCGCTTAATGTGATCCCAGAAGGCAATACTTCAGGTGTCTTTACAGTTACAGTACAGCTTGCTGTTTTTCCATTACTGCTTTTTACAGTAATAGTTGTCATTCCTGCTGTTTCTCCTGTAACAACACCATTAGAGACAGTTGCTACCGCAGTGTTGCCGCTGCTCCAAACAAGATTATCTGTTGCTTCTGCAGGAGAGATAGCAGCCTGTAATTTGTAAGTTTCACCAACGTTGATACTGACAGAAGCTGCATTTAGAGTTATTTTCTCCACTGCAATAAGCGTCCATTTCGCATATAACGTTTTCACTGCCCCGTTATCTGAGGCCAAATTCATTACTGAAGCGCCGTCAGAGTAAACCACTTTACCATCCGGGGCTGCAGCCCACCCAGCAAAAATATATCCACTTCTTTTAAAAGTATTTGTTCTCAACTTGTATGAAGTTCCATATTTCATCGAAGTGGTATCTGCCATACTGCCTGTACCGCCATTGCTGTTATAACGGACGGTGTAGGTGTTTGCAACCCATTTGGCATAAAACTTCCTGGCTCCAGTACTGCCTTTTTTGATCTTCGTTACTTTTTTCTTAAATTTACTGTCAGAATACCAACCCTTGAAAGTATATCCTGTTTTTGTCGGATTCTTCAGGGTGATTGTAGCAGTTGTTTCATAATAGCCGGATGGATTCTTCGCATTGTTTTTTCCGCCGTTTAGATAATAGGTGATTTTATTTTTTTTATTAGTCCAATGGGCATAAAGGGTGTGATTCGATTTTTTTGATACTTTCGTTTTAGAAGTTATCTTTGATCCACTGTTCTTTTTTGTGTACCAACCAGTGAAAGCGTATCCTTTTCTCGTTGGTGTTGCAAGCGTACCATAGGTCGATTTATGATATACTTTTTTCAACTTTTTGGATACTTTTCCGCTGTTGGCATTGTACGTCACCGTGACGCCTTTACCCCATTGCGCGTATAGTGTAACTGTTTTTCCGTTCGTGGAAGCCAGATTCTTAACGCTGGCTTTGTTGGCATAGCCAGTGCCAGATCCATCCTTTTTTGTATTCCAGCCAAGGAATTTATGACCGGAACGGGTGAATTTATTTGCCGGAAGATCCGTAGATTTTCCATAGGTGCAGGACACCTTACTCAAAGAACCCGAACCGCCGTTTTTATTGAACGTAATTGTATAGGTGTTGGCTTTCCATACAGCATACAATGTTGTGTTTTGATCTCTATCAAAGGATGCGCCGGCCATGTATTCAACTGCTGCCGCAGTTTTGCTGGTTGCCCATCCCAGGAATGTATAGCCGGCCCGAGTCGGTTTTACTGTGCTCAAAGTAAGGACTGTGCCTTGGGTTTTTTCCTGGGTTGCCGGAGCCCCTGTACCACCGTTGGCATTATAGGTTACGGTATAAAAAGACTCTGACTTAGGCAAGCATTTAATAGTGATTATTTCTATCGCGTCCTCATAAGAATCTGTTCTTGATGCCGCCACAAAAATTTCAACAGTTCCTTCTTTATTTACAGTAACGATACCATCAGGCGAAACAGTTGCTATGCTTTCATCTTCAGAATGATAATACAGCTTACCATCGCCATTTGTTGATGCATTTAAGCTAAACGCTTTGTCACTAACATACTTTTCGAAAGTTTTCTCACAAGAAATTGTTTGCTTTTTGAGAATTGGCTTAAATAATGCTTTTACTGTAACATCGTTTAAAGCCGTCATACGATATGTGTTAGACACTTCTATAAGTAAATCTCCATCGTACCATCCATCAAACTGGTATCCATCTACCGGATAAGCAACTAAAGTTACTGCATCTCCTTTTGCATAATCACCAATTCCATAAACCGTACCATCACCAGTAACTTCACAGTCAATTTCACATACAGCGCTATCCTCAACTGAAATGTATTCGTCTGCATTTATTTGTGTTCCATTATTTGCACTTAGTGGTAGTGCTTCTATTGAGGTTTGCATAACACCTGATGGAATTGTTTGTGTGTATTCGCCTCCATTTGTAAGCGATACATCATAATAATTCATACGTCCAGTCGGCAACCCATTTTCAAACTCTTCCAATGTATAATTCATTGTACCGTCATCTGTTCCAATAAAATTAATACTTACATTTAAGCTTTGAGGGATATATACTGTTTTAACATCGTCAGATACTTCCATATAAATGCTGTCGTCAAACTCACAATAACCATCTTCAGCATAACCGATTTGATTGCCTTTTTCATCAAAAACAGCGAGAGTCACTGGACATTGAACAGTTGCTTTTTTTCCTCCATTGAACCATGAATTCCAAACTTTTTCAAACCAGTTTACGTTTGCGTTCAAATCCTTTTCAGGGTGGTAAATATAGTTGTATAAAATATCCTCTAAATTTTCTTTCTTTTCTTTTACCAGTTTTAACGCTGCTGCTGCAGTTTTATTTTTTACAGATCCATCGGAAAAATCTAAGTCTTTAATCTGATTGTATAAGCTTTCTGCATCTGTCAGCGATTCCGTCAGTCTTTTTTTATTAGTTAAAGATGAAATACTTTTTGCAATATTATAACCGTCATAAAGTGATACTGCATATTTTAAGAGATTACCATATCCTTTGCTCTTCATATAATCTACAATACCACCGATATAGCTCTCGAATTCATCCTGTGCAATTTGTGTGATATAAGCAAGTTTTGCCACATCTTTTAAATAAGCTTTCAGGCCATCTTTCACTACCTGTTCCGCCGTATCGCTTAACACTTTATAATACTGTGCCATTGTATTTTTATTAGTATCCAGATCACTTGACAGCATAAAGGTATAAGAGTTCGGTTTCTCCGAAACTCGTTTTTTTCTTGTCACCGTAATGCTTCCTGAAAAAGCTTTCCATTGGCTATATGCGTTAACTTCAACATTGAAATCTCCAGACGAAATTGAAAATTTATAAGTTTTATATGATTTTGCTATTTCATTTACAATTTGTGCTTCAATTTCTGTAATACTTTTTGATAAATCAATTTTTTTTAGACCTGGACAATCATCATAAAACTCATTATAAAACTCTGCCAATCCGACATAAGCTGCATTAAGCGCTCCATCGTCATCACAAAAACCCGTCAGTGCCGGCTGAGATTTTTTCTGGTCTTTTTCCCGCAAACTCGCTACTTCTTCTTTCGTACTGACCTCTGTTATTACAGCTTCGTTTAGTACATTCATATAGGCATCAATCGCAGAGGCAAAACTCTGGAATGCGCACCTTACCTCTTCTTCCCTGGAAGTTCCTGAACTGCCACCACCATAGCCAGACAATTGATGGTTAATTTGTCCTTGAATTACACTTTTAGTTTCTGACCAGAGATCAGATGACAGATCAATATGCAAAGCGGGCACGACAGCATTTTGACTATCATTGACCTTATTTCCATATAAATTCACACTCTCAAGATGATCAATCTGTGATGCATAACCAGAAGAATTTCCCGGTATTCTCAGCCACCACCAAGAATCTCCTCTAGTATAAAAATCTTCTGTATAATCGTAATCGCCATCATGAGTAATAAACGCACCTCTTGAATGAGCATAGTCGCTTAGCCTCATGCTTCGGCTTTCGGAAAACACATCCCTATATTCGCAAAATCCATACTCTAAATTAGTCACTTCCGAAATTGAGAGCAAAAATACCCTATCTGTGGTATCATTTCCTCCTTCTGTATTATAATAAGGATTATCTTCATTTACCATGGTCTGCGATACAATCGCTCCCCGTTCTCCGCTACTGAAGGCCGTTTCATAAAAATCATTGTTCAGCCAACTTCTCAATGTGCAGTTTTCCCATGTGATAGACTTATATGTATCATTGTAACACTTACAATCCAGCCCTTTATCTGCGACAACAAACATCGTACTGCTGTTCACTTTCAATACACGCCATTTAATCCGCTCCCATTTGAAATAACGATATTCACTTTCTCCAAAATAACCGTCATAATTGGTATCACTCTTACTAATCCTGCGGTACTTTTGTCCATTCACCCATGCATCTCCATTTGTATCATAGAAAGCCCCTATAATCGCCGCTGTCAATGCATCTCCTGTAACCTCTGTCTGGGGATAGCTGCCGAAATACACATAACTCCATGTCGTGGTATCCGTACCGTCATTCTTTTTCGTACAGTTATGCACCGGATCTGCAGGCATTCCTCTTGTCTCTCTGGTTTGTTCCACCGCCTCTGCTGCATTTTCTGTTTCCCCTGCGTTCTCCGCCCATACAGGAAATCCCTGCATAGTAAAAAGCATTACCGCTACCAGCAGCAATGACACAATTTTCCTTACTGCTTTTATTTTTTGCTTTTTCATCGTATTCTCCTATTAAACAATAATATATATCAACTTCAAATCCTGCTCTATATTGAACAGGCATAATCAATTCGCTATATATTAACTTAAATGTATCTTTGTCCATTTTTAAATCTGAAGTCGCCTATTTCTATCACGGAAACCAAATATTGATAATTAAATTGCCTATAACTACTTTTAAAACAAAGAATTTTATCACAAGCGCAAATAGATGGAATATTAGGGAAATGAAAAACCTTTCACATCCTCTATATTAATAATTCCGACCTCTTTTCCATTTGATGCCTCTACATAATGCTTTGTTCCCCAGATATTTGGTTTAACATTCGTTTTCAAAAATATAGTTTCACCTTGCGTGAAAGAAATACGAGAATAATTAAAAGGTATAAATCCCGGAAAAACCAAAACACGCTTAACATTACTAGTCCCGTATACTGGATAATATACTTTTACATCATTACTTAACGTATATTTTTCCAAACTATCTATCTGCATAAATTCTTCTACCTTACCCTGCGAATAACTCTCTGTACAAATATTACTACTCACATTATAAAATAAAAGTGTTAGCAGAATCGGCAATATACAGAAAACAGACTTCAGTTTTTTATTGTCCATAATATATGCTGCTAATAGTGCCGCTAAATAGAAACACAAAACAATCACTACAGGAAAAATCAGATATCTCAATGCTTCACTATTCTCATTTGTACCTAAAAAAGTCATATATTTTTTTAAACCTTGAGTATCTATATCCCTCATGGTTACAAAAACAAACAATCCATAAAACCAAAAAATGCAAATTGAAATAAGATTAATTCCAAAAAATATTCCCCTAACTTTATCATGAGCCTTATAATAAACTTTCATCATAAGAGCAAATAATCCCAAATCAATTGCAGCAAAAAGTATGTAAATTATTATAATGCCAATATGTGTTACGATTTGGTATAATCCGCCAATCAACAATAAGATGAGCGCCAAAATTACAATCAACGGAATCTCTATAAAAACCATCAAATCATCCTCCAAATTATCCTACATTATTTTTTGATTTTCTGTTTCTTCCCATTAAGTCCCTTTTTTTGAAGTAATTTTTTATAAAACTTCAAACAAGATGATGGCGCTTTAGCTGTTGCCTTTGGATGAATTTTTGCAAATGCTTTCTTTCCTACATTTTTGCTTGTCAACTTCTTTGTCTTTATTTTTATTGTTTTAAGGTTTTTACACCCATAAAATGCCTGCTTTCCTATTTTTTTCACTTTTGCCGGTATTGTAACAGTTTTAAGTGAAGTACAGTTATAAAATGCATTATCTCCAATTGAAACCAGATTATTTCCAATCGTCAGAGTTTCTAACTTACTGCATCCGCTAAATGAATTCTTACCAATAATGGTTACATTACTTCCAATTTTTATTTTTTTCAGTTTTTTGTTATTTTTAAAAGCATCTGCAGCGATGCTGGTCACCTTATAAGAAATACCATCAATCTCAACTGTAGACGGAATTGAAATATTTGAAATTCCATTGCTCAGGGGTTTCATATATTCTACAGTTCCACCTTTCGTTTCCGCATCGGTAACCATATAAACTGCACCTGTCTTAGAGTCAGTCAATTCCTTCCCTTTTGTTGGAATTTCTATCTGCTTATCTATGACCGTATTTTCATTTCTCTTATATCCACAAACGATACACTCTTCATGCTTTAGACCAGATTCAAGTATTGTTGCATTTTTGTCAATTATCCATTTAAATTTATGATCAGATAATTCTGCCTTTTCTCCACACTCACATTCTTTCCAATGGCTCTTGTCATCTGTTTTCCATTTGCTTCCAAATTGATGTGTGTCTTCCGTGATGAGAGGTGTTTCGTATGTTCCATTTTTATCTATGTCAACTTTTACACCTATTGTATTTTTATCAATCTCATATATATATACATCATCATAATTTGTACTAAAAATTGTTTCTGCAGTGAAATCTTCTCCCTCAGCAGATATTTTTACACTTCTCAGGTTAGATGCCGAAAGCGTATATCCATCTTTTACTTTTGTATAAACAAGATTATCCACCCCCGTACCAGATATGGTAACAGAATACCAATCCGTTACACAATCAACGTCATCAGTAACCATAGTAATATCATAAGATGCGTCCGATCCCTTCAATGTAATTGAACCGCTGGGTTTAAACAATGTATAGGTGGAATTTGTAACATCAGCATAATAATCCACTGTTTCATAATCCATTTTTAAACTATAATCAGATGGTTTTAAATAAGATAATGTATAGGAAGAAGTCGGATTCCATAAAGCATATAGCTCATCATTCTCTGTCATATATATACTGTCATCCATATCCATATCATATCTTACTATTTCATCTGAAAAATCCCCGGCATAATCAGCATTGGGATTTCCACTGTTTTTCACTTTTTCAACTGATGACATGTTTTGACTCTTATTATCAATCTCTAAACCTGCAATATAGTGACCGGCACTGAATTCGGACATTAAATCAACTTCTTCTTTCAGCGATTCATACCGCATAATATTTCGAATACCTCCATTATTCGTCGATGTTCCACTTTCAGCATTCCAATAACAACTTTGAACCCTTCCATTAGAATATGTCTTATTCCAATATGGCACTATCCAACTGCTGTCTGAAGATCTAAAATATAAACATGCATCATTATTGATAACATTACCGCTTGAATAGTTTGGATCTGCTATCAATACTTTTCTATCATAAGTTTTTCCTGTTACAGAGGAATAATAATTGCATTTTTCTATTCCATAGACCAAAACAGCATGTGCACCATTGGTGATTGATCCACTATTCGTATTTTTTGTCACAATTTTATATGACAATTTTACGAGGTAGTTCGAATTTTCTGCAACATCGCTGAGTTTTGAAATGAAATCTGCCTGTGGATACTCTCCTATCAGAAATGGCGTTTGTCTTATAGACTGGCACATTTCACTATTTGATTGCAACACCTGAATAAAATTAATGACTGAGGTCATATTTGATGTATTTGAATTTTGATTTACTATATCAGAGCCGCCATACCGTGACAATTTTAAATCACCTTGATATGCCATGATTTCTGAAATAGTCATTCCGAAACAGGAACCATTAAACCCTGATTCATTATTCTTAGCTATTTTCCAGTCCAATTCAGCAATATCAGAATTGCTGAGATTAAAATCTTTTTTCATTTTATTTTTAACATCGTTATTCACATTATAATTCAAAAAATATCGGCTGGAATTGTCAAATCTCCAATTATTTTTCCCCCATACAAACGACTTTTCATTCACTACTTTGGCATTTATAGTAAATGTTTTTGTTACAGTTCCAGCGTAATTTCCCTTACCTGTGATAGTCACTGTGGCTGTCCCTATGTCCACATTATTAGAATATGAAACTGTATAATGAGTCCCACTTATGAGTGTTGTAGAACCATCTTTAACAGTTACCGATGGCCGCTTTTCCGTTCCGTCATAAGTGTAGCTTGTCGTTCCCAAAGTGACGTTTGTTCCGCTGATTGATTTTGCAGAAATTGCAAATGTTTTTGAGGCTGTACCGGTATAATTTCCAATTCCCGTAATTGTAACTGTAGCCGTTCCTGCATTAATGTTATTAGAATATGTAACCGAATAATCTTTTCCATTAACTAACCTTGTTGATCCGTCTTTCACAGTAATTATAGGTTCTTTCTCACTGCCATCATAAATATAACTATCTACCGAAAGAGTGATTTCACAATTTGCAATATCTCTCAATTCAGAAAATGGAATTCCATTTTCTTCCGCATAGGTCTTTGCATAAGAACCGTCTTTTCCGAAAATAGTCAAATCATTGCAACCTCTAAATGCATCAGACACTATTTTTGTCACGCTGTCGGGAATTGTTATGCTCGTTAAGCTGCTACAACCACTAAATGCTCGATTCCCTATCACCGTCACGCTGTCAGGAATCGTTATGCTCGTCAAGCCACTGCAACCCCAAAATGCATAGTATCTTATCCCCGTCACGCTGTCAGGGATACTCGTATTCTTACAACCGTATATTAGACTATTACTTTCTGTCTCTATTATCGCATTACAATTCTCTCTGCTATCATACTTTGGATTTTCACTCGCCACCTTTATACTTATCAAACCACTGCAATTACTAAATATATGATCTCCCATGCCTGTCACACCATCAGGAATCGTTATGCTCGTCAAGCTACTACAACCACTAAATGCAGCATAGCCTATGCCCGTTACACCATCAGGAATCGTTATGCTCGTTAAACCACTACAACCACCAAATGCACCTTCCCCTATGCTCGTCACGCCGTCGGGTATCGTTATGCTCGTCAAGTCACTGCAATCACTAAATGCACCAGACCCGATGCTCGTCACGCTGTCGGGAATATTCGTATTCTTACAACCGCATTTGAGAATATTACTTTCTGTTTCTATTATCGCATTACAATTCTCTCTGCTATCATACTTTGAATTTTCACCCTCTACCTTTATACTTATCAAACCACTGCAACCAGCAAATGCAGTATTTTCTAAGCTTGTCACTCTGTTTGGAATTGTTATGCTTGTCAAGCCACTACAATCTCTAAATGCATCAGGCCCGATGCTCGTCACACCGTCAGGAATCGTTATGCTCGTCAAGCCACTACAACCACTAAATGCACCAGACCCGATGCTCGTCACACCGTCAGGAATCGTTATGCTCGTCAAGCCACTACAACCACTAAATGCACCAGACCCGATGCTCGTCACGTCGTCAGGAATCGTT
>CAJUEY010000044.1:17404-20448 GCA_910585825.1 uncultured Lachnospiraceae bacterium
ACAACCACTAAATGCACCAGACCCGATGCTCGTCACGTCGTCAGGAATCGTTATGTTTCTTAAGCCACTGCAACTCCAAAATACCTCTTGCCCTATACTCGTCACGCCGTCAGGAATCGTTATACTCGTCAAGCCACTACAACCACTAAATGCACCAGACCCGATGCTCGTCACACCGTCAGGAATCGTTATGCTCGTCAAGCCACTACAACCACTAAATGCACCAGACCCGATGCTCGTCACGTCGTCAGGAATCGTTATGCTCGTTAAGCCACTGCAACTCCTAAATACACCTTTCCCTATACTCGTCATGCTATCGGGAATCGTTATGCTTCTTAAGCCACTGCAACCAAGAAATGCATAATTCCCTATGCTCATCACGCCATCAGGAATCGTTATGCTTCTTAAGCCACTACAAGTGCTAAATGCACCTTCAAACAACGTCGTTGCACCTTCCCCTATGCTCGTCACGCTGTTAGGAATTATTATGCTTATCAAGCCTCTACAAGCACTAAATGCAGCTTTCCCTATACTCGTCACGCTGTCTGGAATTGTTATGCTTGTCAAGTCTCTACAATCATAAAATGCATTATCTCCGATACGCGTTACTTCCTTGCCATCTATTTCTGTTGGAATCACTAATTCCGTATCATCTCCAGAATATCTACGAATCTCCAGCGTACCATCTTCCAACTCCACATATTCATAATCCCCATTTTCTGCATTGGTAACTCCTGCGCCCTCTTCACTAATTGCGTTTTCCATAACTGCATCTTCTACATTTAATTCCTGTGCACTAACACTCGTCTGCAACAAATTAGAACACATTAATGCTGCTGCCATTCCCAAACACAATAATTTCTTAACTTTCATAAACATTCTCCTTTTTCTATTTTTTATATAAATGTCATCTGTCAAACTAAAACAGACATCCTTAAAATCCAACCCCATATTTACGCATTGCGCCAAATACGCCAGTTCCTCAGCTCTTTCTATCTGATAAGGAAATGCCTCGGAACCATCGCCGCCTGAAAAACTAATTGCAATTTTGCCATTCTATGACGTGCCAATCTGATCTGAATATTCAAGCATCGTTTCCTGCTCTGCCCTTGCAAAAACTTGTCACTGCCCAGACAAGCAACTGTCATACAAATAATAAATAACAAAAGAATATTTATTGGTTTTTATTCGTCATAATCTCTTTTGTCCCAAACCACATTACCTTCCCGGTCTATACAGGCTAATACCTCAGCCCATCCATATTCCGCATCTTCATCATATGCAGAATGATATATGAAACTAACCTCTTCTTCCAAAGGCTGGTCACTAATCCATATCCTATCTCCGTATACATGAGAAATATCCAGAAGAACGTCTCCATTGATGTTCAAAACAAAATATCTTCCATCCTCATTTTCTCGAACCGGAGGTTTGTTCTCATAAACAACCGTTCTTCCAAATTCCGCCATTTCAACTACAGCCAGACCGGATACCGATTTTTTGGCATTCCCATAACCAACGGTAGTTCATGTCCGCTGATAAGGTTTGTCGGAGTAACTAATTGTTTGGCATACCCTCCCTCAAAAGATGGCATTTCAGCCTGCGGATGTGCAAAATAGAGTATGTTTTCCATTATTTTTTCAATAGTATCCATTTGATTGAGGGACCAAATATTTAAGTGAGCGCTTTCTACATTTGTTTCATCGCCGGTCATCAAAGCTTTATATGCATTGCCCGCTAATGCCGTAGTATGTATATCCCTTGACATAAAATAACTGCTGAATTCCCACATTCCAAAAGACTCACATTTCTTAAATCGTTCAAGCTGTGCCTGTGCGCGCTCCATTAAAATATTTACCCCTTTATTTTCATAATTAAGCGTTATTGTCTTTGATGTGCCTTTTGTATCTGTCGTCCCTTTTGTTTTTCCATCTGTAGCGCTTGATCCTTCACTGTCTGAAAATGACTGTGTGAATGAAGTTCCAGACGTATAAGAATCAAAGGAGCCGCTGGAATATCCATTACTCCCACCCCAATTTCCGCTCCAGCCACCTTCAGAAAAGCCTCCCCCAAAACTGCTGTTACTATTTTGGCTATAATTTGTTCCACTTGATTTAGAAGAACTCTGTGTATTTGAATTGCTGACGCTGCGATTTACAGATTTCGAAAAACTGGCAGACAGACTTTCATTTACAGCTCTGCTTTCGTTTTCGCCATAAGCTACTGACAATTTAGCATATGGCGATAATGCTGAACAAAGCTCTTCATATCCATGTTTCCTTTTTTGTGTTGTTTCTACATCTAATGGCGTTGCCAGCAAAACCACTGTATAATTTTTTCCACTCATTGTATCAATAAATTTCTCAATTCCCTGTACAAACTCTTCTATTTCAAAATCCTTTTTGCGGGCAGAGGGAACCATTGACACAGAGGCCAAACTTTTTTTTCTATTGCGCTTTATAGAATCCATCAGAAAACTCGTGTGTTCTACATCCATAGAATCAAATACAATACCAGGAAAATTTCCTTTTAATGTAGATTCCAATACGTCTCCAGCAATGGATGTATTCTGATCAGATCTTACTCCAATATAAAAACTTACTTTGTTACCATCGCTATCTATAATTACTGCTACGGCACTGTTTAAGCTGTGTAAAGCGGAATAGACACTCATCAATTTATCTGTAAATTTTTCACTCTCATCAAAAACCAGCTTTGATATCTCAACTACACGCAGCTTTGATATCTCCATAATGTTCCGATTTGCCGAAACAATAGGAGCTGCTGAAAAACTATCTAAATACATTCGATTCAAATAGATGTCTGCCACATGAAAGCCTTGTGCAAGCTGCATTTCATGCTTTACTCTCTGGCTGGATTTGTTCCACAAAGTTTCATAGTCTGAATATCTTTTTTGCTGCTCCATTTATAATAACTCCTTTCGAATGATAGCAATGTTTTTATTTTCCTCTGTAATAAAATCAATTGCGATTATCTATCCCTACTTAATTTTTGACTTACCACAGAATGGCTCTTCTGTGGTA
>CAJUEY010000045.1 GCA_910585825.1 uncultured Lachnospiraceae bacterium
GAAAATACAAGGGATACAGCGATTGTTTAATCTACTAACTGTCAAAGACAGGATCATATTCTTCTCTTTTTCACAAGAAACCAAAAATTTCTTATAAATCAAAATACATCTTAAACTCCGCCGGATTGGGAATCTGTTCCAGCTGTTTTAATTCTTTCCTCTTCCGGTCAATCCATACGTCAATCAACCTCTGCGGGAATACGTTCCCTTTTGTCAGATAGTCATGGTCCGCCTCTAATGCATCCAATGCCTCCCCCAGAGACTTCGGCAGTCCTTTGATCTTCTTCTGCTCTTCCTCTGACAATGTATATAAATTACAATCATATGGTCCCCAGCCGTTTGCCGCCGGATCAATCTGATTTTCAATTCCGTCAAGACCTGCCATCAAAATCGCCGCATAAGCGTAATATGGATTTGCCGTTGCGTCCGGATTGCGCAGCTCAAACCGTTTCGTCTCCGGAGTTTTGGCGTAAGCGGGAATCCGGATTACCGCGCTGCGGTTGGAAGTCGCATAACCCACCGTAACCGGAGCCTCATATCCCGGCACAAGACGTTTAAAGGAATTCGTGGAGGGATTGGTAAATGCACACAGGGATGCGATGTGCTTTAACAAGCCGCCGATAAAATAATGCGCCGTCCGGCTTAAGCCGGAATATCCGTCTTTATCATAAAACAAAGGCTGCCCGTCCTTTAACAGCATCATATGGACATGCAGGCCGTTCCCCGCCTCCTGATAAATGGGTTTTGGCAAAAACGTAGCTGTCTTTCCCTCTCTGGACGCCATATTTTTGATGATATATTTGATGATCATCGTATTATCCGCCATATCCGGCATATCGTTAAGCTCCACTTCAATCTCCATCTGGCCCGGACCGCCTACTTCATGGTGGTGGTATTTCACCGGAATGCCCCAGTCTTCAATCATCATGCACATTTTACTGCGCAGATCATATCCTACATCCTGCGGCGCCGCTATATGATAGCCGCCTTTGTAATGCACTTCGTAACCGTTGTTCCCCAAAGAATCCAGACTGCAGTTCCAGTCCGCCTGTTTCGCATCAATCCGATAACCGCACTGTTTCGGCGAAACTTCAAAACGGGCGCTGTCAAAGAGATAGAATTCAAATTCCGGCCCTATAATCATACGGTCTGCAATCCCGATGTTCTTCATATGCTCGACAGCCCTTAAGCTTACATTTTTGGGATACTGGTCAAAGGGTGTATTCTCTCCTTTTCCTATGGTGCACACATTTCCGCACATCGTCAGCGTCGGAACTTCTGCAAACGGATCAATATATGCCGTATCCGGATCCGGCAGAAATACCATATCGCTTTTTTCAATGGGCGCATATCCGTAATTGGAGCCGTCAAAGCCGATGCCCTGCGTAAAAACATTTTCCCCGAAACGTTCCACCGGTATCGTGATATGTCTCCAGCGTCCGTCGATATCCGTCATTTTAAAATCAATCATGCGGATCTGGTTTTCCTCACATAGTTTTCTGATGTCTTTGATTTTCATAGATTTACCCCTTCTTCGTGATAACAGGCAGGATAAGCCCCTCTCCTTTGGCTCTGCCTGATTGTTTATAAGATGATGTTATTGTAGCATACTTTTATGTGAAATTTTATAAAATTGTGATTTTTTTGAAAACATCTTAGATTTTATAGAACTGCCCGCAATTACATGAAATAGCCAATCCATCCTGCCTGCCCTACGGATGTTCTTCCAGCCAGCGGACCGCTCAGTACGCCAGACAAGCGGAGCCGATTGGACAAACATCCTCATTGAACCGAACCTTGGGATCTGCCTCCTTATTCCGGCTCTATCCCGGCAGCTGTTCCCACAAGGGCTTTCTCACTTTCTTTCTGGTGATCTCCGCCAGCCCCAATTCCGTAAAATCAATAAACACTGCCGGAACAATGTCTTTTGCAAGATGCTGCTTTAAAGCCTCTATCAATTCTTCTCTTGCCTCTTTTGTATCCATATTGATAAAGTCTACCAGACAAATGCCGGAAATATTCCTAAGCCGGAGCTGTCTCGCAATTTCTTTTGCCGCCTCTAAATTAATCTTTAAATAAAAATCCTTCTGCGTTCCTTTGATGCATTTTCCGCTGTTTACATCAATCACCGTCAATGCTTCTGTAGGCTGAATCACAAGATACGCGCCCGACTTTAAATGCACCCGTTCCTTTAAGGCCGCCTCCAGCTTGGATTTTAACCCGTATAAAGCAGAAAGCGAAAGCATCGGATCTTCATAAAATACAATCTGCTCCTTCTTAATGGACGCCTCCTTTTCAAAAGCCCGGCACAAAGCCTCATAAATCTTTGGATCATCTGTCACAATTTTTTGCGGATTCATGGAAAGATAATCCCTCACACCGGAAATATAGCCGGGCGGCGACTGATGCAGAAGGCTGTAGCAAGTACGATGCCTGCACTGTTTTTTTAAATATTCAAATTGCTCCAAAAGCATTTGAAATTCCGTCAGCATCTGCTCGTCGGAATAATTTTTCCCATTGGTACGGACGACCAGTCCATAATCTTCTTTCTTCTTTTTTGAAAACAGCTCCTGAAAATGACTGCGCCAGGCGCTGTCCAATTTTTTGGAAATACCCAGAATTTTATTCTGCGTCGATAAGATTAACGCGTTTCCTTTCAGGCTGATATTGGTAGAAACAGTCGGATCTTTTGTCTTAACCCCTTCTTTTACAACCTGAACGACAAGTTCATCCCCTTCGGTCAATTTTCCGGGACGGCACTGCCTGGCCATCATGGCGTCTTTTACTTCAGGCAGAGGCAGGTATGTGATTTTTCCCGGAGCTATTTCTACAAATGCAGCTCCGATTTTTTCCAGTATCCGCTTAATTTTACCGATATAAACATTCCCTAACAACGCATCCTCCTGTACGTTTTCGCAGGAGACTTCTATCATGCGATGCTCTTCAAACAATGCTGTAATCAGATAATCTTTGTTTCTTATATTCTGTTTTGTAATGACGACTCGATTATTCAATGATCTCTCCCATCTCTCCCAAAGACACCAGTCCGCCCTCTACTTCTCCGTACACATCAATCCTGTGAATCTGAATGGAAAAGGGATCAAACGTCTGTCCCATAAACTCATAAAAAGCTGAAAGCGCCAATTCCGGTTTCAGATTGTCTGTACTCCCGGTACATACTTTCAGATAAAACACCGGCTGTCCATGCTCCATAAAAATCTGAAAATCATAAATCAGCTTTTTTAAATCCATAATCTTCTCGCTTTTTTTTGTCTTCTTTGAAATCAAAACTTCTTTGGATTTTATAAAAAACCGTTCCAGTACATCCTGATAATCTACTTTAGGGGGTTCATACCCTTCTTTGATCCGAATCTCATAATCTGCTGCCGCAACCGCCGACATGGCTTTTTTGTCAGAATCGCCCAGCCTGCGGTAAGAAGTAATCTCAATTCCTTCTACCATAACTTCATTTAAATTCTGAATGGATTCTTCTGAGCTTTTCGTTGTATGCACTTCAATATCCAGATATTCGCCGTCACTGGTGACGCCGACTCCAAGAGGCGCCGCAAAAGACATAATTTGATGTGGGCTAAAGCCCTCCGAATAGGCAATATCAATGCCTCCCCTGCGCATGCATTTCTGAAAATACCTCATAATATCTAAGTGTCCGATAAACTTCATCACACCGGATTTTCTGAACTTAATTCTGATTCTCAATGCATACACCTCCCTGATATTTTCCCGCACCGCAACCGTTACATTGCAGTCTGCAGTTTTTCGTCACTTTTTCTGCCAGCGCATTTGCGTATTCCCGTTTTAAAAATTCTTTTGTCACACCTGCATCAATAAAATCCCAGGGGAAAATCTCATCCAAGGAACGCTCCCGCAAGGTATAAAAATCCGGATCAACGCCCGTCTGTGCGAAAGCCTCCATCCATTTTTCATTGTCGAAAAAATCACTCCAGGAATCAAACAGGCATCCTTTTTCATAAGCGCAGCGGATGACTCTGCCCAGTCTTCTGTCTCCTCTTGCCAAAACGCCTTCCAAAACCGTAACATCCGCCTCATGCCAGTTGTATCGTATGCTCTTTCGGTTTAACTGCTCTTTGACAGCCTCATTCACAACCTTCGCGGAATCAATATAATGCTCCTTCGGGTACATGTTTGCCCATTGAAAAGGCGTAAAGGGTTTTGGCACAAAGAAGGACGTGCTTATGGTAATCTGGCATTTCCCGTTTCGTTTTTCTTTGGGAATCTCATAATAACGGACTGCAATCTGATTGGCCAGCTCGGCAATTGCCTTCTGGTCTTCTACGGTCTCCGTGGGCAGCCCCAGCATAAAGTACAGCTTTACCTTCTGCCAGCCCCCTTCAAATGCCTCTCCTGCGCCTTCCAAAATCACCTCTTCGGTCAGTCCTTTGTTAATCACATCTCTGAGCCTTTGAGAGCCTGCCTCCGGCGCAAAGGTTAAGCTGCTCTTCTTAATATCCTGCACTTTTCCCATCACATCCAGAGAAAAAGCGTCAATCCGAAGAGACGGAAGGGAAATATTCACCCCTTTTCCTTTAAAGGTTTCAATCAGATATGTCACCAATTCCTTTAAACCGGAATAGTCAGAGGAACTTAAAGAGCTTAAAGAAATCTCTTCATGTCCTGTATTTTTTAACATGGTATAAGCATATTCTTTTAAAATTTCCACTTCTTTTTCTCTGGTAGGCCGATAAATCATACCCGCCTGACAAAACCTGCAGCCGCGGATACATCCTCTCTGAATTTCCAGTACAACCCGATCCTGCGTCGCCTTGATAAATGGAACAATCGGTTTCTTAGGATAAACAGAATCGGTCAGGTTCATCACCACCTGCTTTTCTATCTTTGCGGGAATCCCCTCTTCCATCGGAGCAAAATTTGCAATTGTCCCGTCTTCGTGATACGTCACCTGATACAGAGACGGCACGTAAATGCCGGGTATACGGGCAGCCTGACGGAGAAATGCACTCCGTTCTTCTCCTGACGGTTTCCATTCTTTATAGAGATCAAAAAGCGCGTCATAGCTTGTCTCTCCCTCTCCGATATAGAAAAGATCAAAAAAATCCGCCAGAGGCTCCGGATTATAAACGCAGGGACCGCCGCCGATGACAAAAGGATCTCCTTTGGTCCGCTCCTTGGCCAGTAGAGGAATCCGGGAAAGATCTAAAATCTGCAGTATATTGGTATAACACATCTCATACTGTATGGTAATGCCGAGGAAGTCAAACTCCTTAACCGGCTCCTGGGATTCCAGGGCAAATAATGGAATCTGCCTTTCTTTTAAAATCTTATGCAGATCCGGCCAGGGCGAATAGACACGCTCACAATAAACATCTTCCCGCTTATTAAACATATCATATAAAATCTGAATCCCCAGATGCGACATACCAATCTCATATACATCCGGGAAACACATGCAAAAACGAATGTCTGCCAAACCGGCGTCCTTCCTTACCGCATTTACCTCATTGCCGATATAACGGGCCGGCTTTTCAACAGTCAATAATATTTCATCATCTAATGCTAATTTTCTCATGTTCTTCTTCCTTTTTTAAGATCTACAAACACATGCCGTCGGCGCTTTTTCTGCATGCCCGGGCATTGTAACAGGGCATTGATTATTTCCCATTCTCTTCCAATAATCAATGCCCTGTTGATTTCTCTAAAACCTCACGTTAATATAAGCTTTAATCTCTTCCACGCATTTTTCAAAGCCAAGCTTGCTGCTGTTTAAACAAAGGTCATAATTTCTCGCATCTGTCCACTCCCGTCCTGTGTAGTGTTTATAAAACTCTGCACGGTATTTATCGGTTTTGGCAATGAATTTTTCCATTTCACTTTCTGTCATACTGTTCTGCTCCATTGCCCTTGCAAGATTAAATTCCGCAGATCCATGAACGAAAACACTGACTACATTGGCGTAATCTTTTAAAACAAAATCCGCCGCACGTCCGATGATCACACAGCTTTCCGTTTCCGCCAGGCGTTTAATCACCTTTGCCTGATAATTAAACAGATTTTTGGCGGATACAAAGTCGCCGCTGTCCGGAGGAATCAAATCTCCGGTATAAATATCCGTAGACATACGCAGAAACGGACTGTTTTTTAATTTTTCGTCCACCTTCCGGAATAACTGCTCGTTAATTCCGCTTTCCTCTGAGGCCATTTTCAAAAGATTGCTGCCGTAGCAGGAAATCCCCAGATCCTTTGCCAGCATTTTACCGATGGTTCTGCCGCCGCTGCCATACTGCCTTGCAATCGTAATTACTACATTTTCCATAATCACTGTCCCCCTACTCTCCAAGATACGCTTTCTTAATGGAATCGTCATTCAGCAATTCCTTTGCATCTCCGTCCAGAACAATTTTGCCGGTTTCCAGAACATAAGCCCGGTCTGCTATGGAAAGAGCTTTTTTCGCATTCTGCTCCACCAAAAGCACCGTTGTTCCACTCTTGCTGACTTCCTCGATTATGTCAAAAATCTGATTCACCAGAATCGGAGAAAGTCCCATGGAAGGTTCATCCATGACAATAATCTTCGGATGGGACATCAGCGCCCTTCCCATGGCAAGCATCTGCTGTTCACCGCCGCTTAAGGTTCCGGCAAGCTGATTCTTCCTTTCCTCCAGTCTCGGAAAACGTTTGTAGACCATTTCCAGCGTCTGAGCGATCTCATTTTTGTCTTTTCTGGTATACGCGCCCATTTTCAGATTTTCAAATACCGTCAGTTCCGCAAAAACCCTTCTGCCTTCCGGCACATGGGCAATTCCTAAGGATACGATTTTATGGGCGGGCGCTTTTGTAATATCCTGTCCTTCAAAAATAACAGAGCCTTTTTTCGGAGACAAAAGACCGGTAATCGTATGCAGAATCGTTGTCTTCCCGGCCCCGTTTGCACCGATCAGCGCAATGACTTCACCTTCATTTACCTCAAAGGAAACGCCTTTGATCGCCTGAATCATTCCATAAAATACTTCAATGTCATTTATTTCAAGCATTGCCATTTTACTGTCCCCCTTACTCTCCTAAATATGCTTTGATGACTTCCGGATTATTTAATACGTCTGCCGCTTTTCCTTCCGCCAGCACTTCCCCGAAATTCAAAACGGTCAGCTCCTCGCAGATTCCGGATACCAGTTTCATATCATGTTCAATCAAAAGAATCGTCATATGAAATTCATCTCTGACGAACCGAATCGTTTCCATCAATTCCTGCGTTTCATTTGGATTCATTCCGGCAGCCGGCTCATCTAAAAGCAAAAGTTTCGGTTCTGTCGCCAAAGCCCTTGTAATCTCTAACTTTCTCTGTTTTCCGTAGGGAAGATTGGACGCAAGCAGATCCGCCTCTTTGTCCAAATCAAATACGGACAGCAATTCCATTGCTTTTTCATCCATAGCTTTCTCTGTCTTAAAATATTTCGGCAGCCGGAAAATGCCCTCTAATGTAGAATATTTGTAGTGATTATGTAGTCCGGCTTTTACATTGTCCTTCACCGAAAGATCTTTAAATAAACGGATATTCTGAAACGTTCTGGCAATTCCCGCTTTATTGATGTCAATCGTCTTTTTCCCTACGATATTTTCTCCGTCTAACAGTATGACTCCTTCATTTGGCTTATAAACTCCGGTCAAAAGATTAAATACCGTTGTTTTACCCGCGCCGTTTGGTCCGATCAGTCCATAGAGACGTCCCTTTTCTATTTTTAAATGAAATTCATTTACCGCTCTAAGACCGCCAAAGGAGATTCCAAGATTATTTACCTCTAATAATGCCATATCTTACGCCTCCTTCTTATTGCGTTTGAATTTCGCCGTATAGTTCTCCCGCCATTCAATTGCTTTCGGACTCCAGTTAAACAGCATCATTGCAATCAGCACTACCGCATAAATTAACATACGATAATCGCTCAATCCCCTAAGCAGCTCCGGCAGTAAAGTAAGAATAATCGCCGCTATAATGGAACCTCTGATATTTCCGATTCCTCCCAGCACCACAAATACCAAAATCATAATCGACATATTATAGCCGAAATTCTTCGGCTGAGCCGTTAATGTAGCCAGATTATGGGCATAAATAACGCCCGCCACGCCTGCTAAGGAGGCGGAAATGGAAAATGCCATTAATTTATATTTGGTAATGTTGATTCCTACCGATTCCGCTGCAATCCGATTGTCACGAATGGACATAATCGCACGGCCGCTTCTGGAATGGATCAGGTTCAATACAATAAACAATGTGATCAAGATTAAAATTACGCTGATAAAAAACGTAGAATCTTTCGGTGTCCCGGTAATTCCCTGGGGACCGTTTACAATCACTTCTCCGTCCGGCAGCAGTCCCAGTGAACGGGTATCCGTTGTGGAAAAATGAAAACCGTCGGCATCTCTTCCGATAAAGAGGATATTGACGATATTTTTGATAATCTCGCCGAACGCCAGCGTTACAATCGCAAGATAATCTCCCTTTAAGCGAAGTACCGGGATGCCGATCAAAATTCCGCAAATCCCGGCTGCAGCCGCGCCGATCAGAAGAGCAAGAAAATAACGAAACCCTGCAGCGGGAATCGCATCCGCCATACATTTGGAAAAGAACGCGCCGGTAAATGCGCCCACACACATAAATCCTGCATGACCAAGGCTTAACTCGCCTAAAATGCCAACGGTCAGATTCAAAGAAACCGCCAGAATAATATAAGCGCAAAGCGGCACCAAAAGCCCCTGCAGAAGACTGGAAACATTTCCTGTTGATACTAAAGTCTGCATAATCACAAACAAAAGAATTACCATTGCATATGTAATCAGATTGTTTCTTGTTGTTTTTGTCATCTTTTTCATCCCGCTCACCTACACTTTCTCCTGAATATTTTTACCGAGAATACCGGTAGGTTTCACAATCAATACAATGATCAGAACGCCGAATACAATGGCATCTGCCATTTGAGATGAAATGTAGGCTTTTCCGAATATCTCAATCACACCTAACAGAATTCCTCCAATCAAAGCCCCCGGAATGGAGCCGATGCCGCCGAATACGGCCGCCACAAATGCTTTGATTCCAGGCATAGCTCCTGTATAGGGCGTCAATGTCGGATAAGCGGAACACAGCAATACGCCCGCCACTGCTGCAAGAGCAGAACCAATGGCAAAGGTAAGGGCAATGGTTCCGTTTACATTAATTCCCATAAGCTGCGCCGCGCCTTTGTCCTCTGAAACAGCCAGCATTGCCTGGCCCGATTTGGATTTTTTGATAAACAACGTCAATGCCGTCATAATCACAATGCAGGAAACAATGGTGACAATGGCCTCTCCTGTAATCGTAAGGCTGCCTCCTGCAAGCACAATTGCCGGAATCGAAAGAACCTTTGGAAAAGATATGGTATTCGCTCCGAAAATCAAAAGCGCAATATTCTGAAGAAGATAACTGACTCCGATTGCCGTAATCAAAACGGCCAATGAAGACGCCGCATTCAAAAGCGGTCCATAAGCCACCGTTTCAATCAAAACTCCTAGAACGGTGCAGAAAATAATTGCTGCCAATATTGCCGCTATTGGCGGAAGTCCCGCTCCCGTAACAGCAGCCATTACTACATAAGCGCCAATCATGATGACGTCGCCATGTGCAAAATTCAGCATCTTGGCGATTCCATATACCATGGTATAGCCAAGAGCGATGATCGCATAGACGCTGCCAAGACTGATGCCGTTAATTAAATACGATATAAAGCTCATACACATCCCCCATTCGGTTTCATCTTAAATATGAAAAGAGAAGGGTTATCTTAAAAAGATAACCCCCATCTGCTCTTACTCTACCACTGCATAATCACCGTTGGCAATTTTTACTACCATAGGCTCTTTACTGGGCTCTCCACTTGTCTCCCAAGTAAGACTCTTAGCTGTTACGCCGTCAATTGTAATTTCTGTCATTGCAGTTTTCAGCGCCTCGCATATATCGCTTGCAGACATATCCGCTGTAACGCCCGCTTTCTCAGCCGCCGCTTTGATGGCATATATGCCGTCATAAGCGTCTGCTGCAAACTGATTCGGCGTGCCTCCGTATGTATCTTCAAAATCCTGAACAAATTTCTGGATTACCTCATCCTCGGAAGTCGGTGTAAAAGGACTTAAGAAGATCAGGTCATTTGCCAGATTTGCGTCAAAACCTTCTACTGCAAGAATTCCGTCCATACCGTCGCATCCAAAGAAAATCGGAGTAAAATTCATGCCCGCCGCCTGCTTTAATACCAGAGATGCCTCTGAATAATAGAACGGAAGGAATACCAGCTCTGCGCCGGCGTCTTTTGCTTTCTGGAGCTGTACGGAAAAGTCTGATTTGCTCTCTGATGTAAACGCCTCCGCTGCAACGATTTCAAAGTTCTGATTCTCCGCCTCTTCCGCAAAGGCATTGTAAATTCCTGTGGAATATACGTCTGAACTGTCATAAATAGCCGCTACTTTTGTTGCAAGATTGTTATCTGCGATGTATTTTGCAGACTCCAGCCCCTGCATGGGATCTGAGAAACATACACGGAATGCATTGTCATATTTCACACAGTCCACTGCCGTTCCGGAAGGCGTCAGCATGAACATATTGTCTTCCTGCGCCACTTCTCCAACTGCTACACAGGGAGCGGAAGTTACAGTGCCGAGGAGCATCTGCATATTCCAGTCCTTTAAGGTGTTATAAGCATTCACTGCCTTCTCTGCATCGTTCTCATCATCCTGATAATTGAATTCAATCTGAACGCCGTTGATTCCGCCTGCTTCGTTGATTTCTTTTACTGCAAGCTCAGCTCCGTTCTTTACAGCCTCGCCGTAAACTGCTGCGCCGCCGGTCACAGGGCCGATTCCGCCGATTTTAAAAACTGTGCCGTCTCCGCCGCCGGAGCTTGCCTGGCCGCCGGAGCTTGCCTGGCCGCCGGAATTTGATGATCCACAGCCTGCCATGAAAGTCATTGCCATAGCTGCTATCAATGCAGCGGACACTACTTTTTTGAATTTCATAAAACTTCCTCCTCACGCATAAGTGCTTTTTATTTTTACATGTTTAGAAGTCAGCATACACGAAAATATTTGATTTGTCAAGGGCTGCGGAAATTGACTTCCTCCTGCCGAACGTTTATACTAAATCCAAATAAAGAAAAAATGTACGATATCAATATATAAGGAAGGTATTGCCATGCATCCAAATTTTTCTGTCAGAAATCGTTTCCTGTCTCTATTTTTCACATTATGTATGCTATACACAGTTTCCGGTTGTGCAAAAAAATCAGAACCCCTTACAAAAACCGGATTTTTCTTTGATACAGTCATTACGCTCACCATTTATGACAGCAGTGGGGAATCCCTGTTAGACGACTGCTTTTCCCTTGCAGACCAATATGAAAAATTATTCAGCGCAACCATTGACACCAGTGATATTGCCCGAATCAATCAGGCTAAGGGTTCACCTGTTACCGTCAGTGACGAAACCATTGAACTCATCCAAAAAGGTCTGACCTACTGTAAATTAAGTGAAGGCGGTTTTGATCTTACCATCGGAAACGTCTCTTCTCTTTGGAATTTTTCAGAAAACGAGGGAACTCTTCCGGATGCCGGCCAGCTTGCGGATGCTGTTTCTACCGTGGATTATGAGAATATTGTGATTGAAGATAACGAAGTGCGGCTGAAAAATCCAAAAACTGCTATCGACCTTGGGGGCATTGCCAAGGGCTATATTGCAGACCGGATGAAAGAATACCTGAACCAAAACGGTATCATGGAAGGCACCATTAACCTGGGGGGAAATGTGCTGTGCATCGGACCAAAAAAAGACGGCTCTCCCTATCGCATCGGCATTCAGAAACCTTTTGACGGCCAGGGAGCCGCGGCTGCCGTAGTGGAAGTGACCGATGAAACGGTGGTTTCCTCCGGTGTTTATGAACGCTATATTACTGTGGATGACAAATTATATCATCATATTATAAATCCGGCTACCGGTTATCCCTATGAAAATACCCTTCTCGGCGTTACGATTATATGTAAGGATTCTGTAGACGGCGACGGGCTGAGTACGACATGCTTTTCTCTTGGACTGGAAAAAGGCATGGAATTGATTGAAAGCCTGCCGGATACGGAAGGTATTTTTATTACGGAAGATTATAACTTCCACTGTTCTTCCGGAATTGGAGATACCATACCTTTTGAAGAAAGATAAGCAAATTATTAAAAAGCAGATGTTTGATCACTCTTTTTTAAATTCCAGACGAAAAACCCAACTCCAAACAGGATTATGCCAAGCAGAATTGCGGGAAACAGCAAGCGGCTGCCGGCCTCTATGGTCAGTTCTTCCTTTATTTTTGGTGTAGCGACTGCATATAAGATTGCCAAATAAATACCCACAACAGCTGTCTGAATTTTGACCAAAAATGTATATTCTCTATCCTTTTTTATTGTTAGGCTTTAGCCTGTTGAGTGCATCGGAGTTTCTCCCAACAGAGAAATGAAGATGTGCGAAACAGAAAATCACCTGCTGTGATGGCGGTGCAGCAAAAGCATAATATTTCAGTAAACCATCTTTTCCTTTTTTCTATCATTAACAGCTCTCTTTTTATCCCAATTTCAATACATTTCTTTTAACAATATCCCGGTTGGCATCGGCAAAATGCCAATGCCAACCACAAAAACTTTATAAAATATGATTATTTCTTATTGCTTTTCTTATTGGAAATGCCCTTTTTCATACCGGCAAATTTCATCGTTCCTCTTCTTACTGATGCATTCACATAATCCGAACCCACTTCATAATCATAGGCGTATCCAAAAGTATTCAAATCCGTAATTGTCCCATCTCTGTTAATAGAAAAGACATTCCACACAGTTCCGTCTCTGCCTACAGGAACATGGTATACTCTTGGTTCTTCACTGCCATGAAGCAATGTTACATATGCTCCTGAATACGACAGCTCTGTGCA
The DNA here is from genome assembly GCA_910585825.1 of uncultured Lachnospiraceae bacterium. GTDB lineage: Bacteria > Bacillota > Clostridia > Lachnospirales > Lachnospiraceae > Roseburia_B. The sequence continues at coordinate 12,984 of CAJUEY010000045.1, forward strand.
ATAGTCATATCCCTCATTTGTAAAATCATGAACCGAATATGTAAATCCATTTTTTAGCTGATTAAAACCAGTAACGGTAATTGTTTCCGGTCCATAAGAGGTCGTGTCATCCCAGTCCAGATTTGCCGTTTCCTCTTCCATATTGGAATAATATACATGTTCTCTGTATCCGCTTGTCGTAATTGCATTATAATGCGAATCCAAATCACGCGGAGTTTCTCCCCATCTTAATACGATTCGGTACTCATCATCTGAAAGAACAGGAGACATGGTCGCATTTTGATCTTCTGTTACTTCATTTGGAAGCACAATGATATTAAAGCGCATCTTTGCATAATCATCTTTTGATGCCGTAAGGCTGTAACAACCGCTTTTCAATCCCCATGTTATGCCGAAAACATTTGTCGTGTCATAGAGAAATCCCCCATACTCATTCGTCGTCAATGTCTTAATTACATCAATTTCATCCGGTGCATTCCAGCCGGAACGAAGTTTAAGGGTAACGCCGGAAACAGGATCGCCCGACAGCGCGTCTGTAATCTGGCCGCTGAATCCTCCTCTTGCATTGCAGTCACCGGCAACCATACGGAATGTCTCCATATATTTTGTTCCGCTGTTTTCAAAATTCTCATAGGTAACAATCGGAATATATCCGTTCTGGCTTATTTCCACTTTATATGATCCATCTGGCAATGGCGCTGAAAAAGATCCATCTGCCTGAGATTTTTGCGTTGATACAATAACGTCTCCCTGCGCAAACTGAATTGTGGCTCCTTCTAAAGGGCTGCCCGTTTTTGCATCACAGACATTGCCGCGCACAATTCCTTTTGATGCCGATGAATTCAGTTTTACTGTCTGGGCAGCATCGGACACAACAAAAGATTTTCTCACATCCCTGTTGTTTACATTACTGTTTGCCTGGTATATTCCATTGTAAAGATATGCCGCATGCGGGGCAGTTCCGGCATCCGCCTGTTCTCCGTTCTGTTTTTGGACTGTAATTTGATTTCCGCGGCAAACATTGCCATCTGGATCATAAACCTCTACTACCGTCCTATATTTTTTATTGGCGCATTCTCCTCCTCCAAAATGAATCTTTCCTTTGTAAAGGCTGTCCGGATCGTTTACAAGGGATATGTGGAATTTTCCGGGATTAGATTTCATAAAATCAATCCAGCCCTCGAAATTCACCAGTTCTGCTGAAAATGCTTTTCCCGATAATTTCTTCGTAATCTTATATTTCAGTTCCGCATTCACTTTTACAAACCATTTTGCCTCGCCGTCAAGACAAAGACTGCAGGCATGGACAGATTCTGCATCCGTTATCTCAATACCGGATTTATCTACGGATACAGACGCTTTTACTCCCACCTGGGCGCCGATTTCTGCCTGCACCGTTTCTCCGATCAGACCAATTCCCAGCGTAATTTTAGGACCTGCCGAAACCTCTGCCTTCCCCGCAAAATTAAGTTTGATGGAGGATTCTTTTTTATCAATGGTTTGTCTTCCTGAATTTGTATTATAGGAAAATCCTTCTTCCATTTTTGTGCTTACCGTAAAAGACGCTTCGCCGGAAATTTCCCATTTTACCGGAACCGTAACAGCACTGTAAATCTCCAACCCCGGAATTCCGGTTGGTATCGGTATTTTTCCGGCTTTGAATTCAGACTCAACCTTTTCGTCATTATTCACCGCGGCGCTTACTTTCAAATTCAATTCCGCTTCCACAGAAGAAGTCATAGAGCATTCAAAATAATTTTCACGGAACAGATGCACATCATAGGCCATCTGGACACCAACGCTTCCACTGCCCTTTAACTCTCCGGATACGGAAACATGATCCGTAGGTTTCCATGTAATGGATTCTCCGATAGAATAATTCAGTTTAGTATCCACGTCAATTATGTCCACTCCCGTTGCGTCTACATCTGATTCACTCTTTTTTGTTTCTTCCGTGTCTATGGACACTTTCAAAAACTGATAAAAATCCGTCAACACCGTATCTTCTGCTTCCGCTACAGAAATACTTCCATCCGCATTTTTTTCTATGTTTCCGATTTTTACAAGATACTGCTGTTCAGAATCCGCCGATGCAAATAAAATCTTTTGTCCTTCCTGTAAAGTTTCCACTGTCTGATCCGGATTGTGGAATGTATAAATTTTCTTATGCTCTACTGTAATCCCGCTGGAATCTTCCCCTTCCTGCGCATTCTCTTCTATGACAACCGCATCTGTTTCACTTTCCGATTCTGACGAATCAGATACAGAAAGAACATTTACCGCCTCATCATTTCTGATTTCTATAATATCATCAGCCAGCACGCCAAAGTTATTTGATTCATCCTCATCAAAATTTATAATCTCTTTTTCTGCAAATTCTTCATCTGCAATTGTTTTTTCCTCAAACTGTTCATATTCCTGTGTATGGTCAATACACAAATACGGTTCGCTGACTGCATCCTTATTCTCATCATATAAAACAGCCCTGACAATATACTCATCCGGTATTTCCTCTGTATCTATTGGAAGAATAATATTCGTCAGCTCACAATATTCCGGTGTTTGGACAGAAACTGTGTCGTATACTTCTGCACTTTCGCTGTTCCAATCCTCTTCCTGGAAAAAACCTTCTTTGCTTAAGAAATCTATCACAAGAATACTGGAAACGTCTGCATTTACCGTTGCCCGAAGCTGATTTCCATTTACCTCAATGTCCGTGACAGAATAATCGGTCCCTCCGCCTGACGCCGAACTGTACACGCTTTTATCATCAGCATCCGGAGAAGCCCAGCCTGCATAAAGAGTCATGTCAGCCAATACATCCGATGAAAAATCATATTCTTCTATCATTTCCGCTTCCGTATACCAGCCTGTAAACTGATAAGATTCTCTGGCAGGATCCTGCGCCGGTCTGACCGCTTTTTCTCCATGCTCCACTACCTGCATTTCATATGCACCCATGCTGCCATCATTTAAAACAAACGTAACTGAGTGATTTGATACATCTGTCCACCTTGCATACAGGGTTATATTTCTGGATACGGGCGTATTAAAATTGTAGAACTGATTAAAATACTCATCTGCGTACCAGCCTTCAAATACACAGTTCTCCTTGACAGGATCCAAAGGCCTTACCGCATTGCCATTTTCTATAATAATCTGATCTGCAACAGTACTCCCTCCATTTGTCTCAAATTTTACCGTGTAGGTTGTCTTCGGGACCGCTGATACTCTGACATTGCAAGACAGCGTATAAGACGCTTTTCCTGTTGCAACTTTTACCTGAATAACAGCAGTTCCGGCGCTTTTTCCGGTCACAGTTCCATTTCTGACTGCTGCAACATTATTGTTGCTGGACGACCATGTATAGCTCGCACTTTGCGGCCTGTTTCGCACTGACAACGCCGCGCTTTTCCCAACGCCAATAGATAAATTTCCCGTTGAAAGCTCTGGTTTTTTTACGGTGACTTTATAGGTAAGCTTTTTTTGTTTCCTCCTTTTTTTACGACAACAGAAATTTTAGCCGTTCCGGCTTTTATACCTGTTACTTTTCCTTTTTTTGATACTTTTGCAATCGCCTTTTTATTGGATTTGTACGTAATTTTTGAGCCTTTTGCAGCATTTTTTACTTTTATCTTTGTTGTACCGCCGATCACTACACTTTCGGAACGTTTTTTAAGCGACACTCGTTTTGCTTTTCCTGCGGCTTCTACTGTTTGTGCCGTTTGTACATTCATACAAACAGTAGAAAAAGCCAGTATGAACATAAGTAAAAAAGCAAATATTCTTCTTTTCCTGTTTCTCAGACTCATCAATGAAATTCCCCCTTTTCTACAATTCGTTTTTCTTTACAGATTCATATGATTTCTAAAAACTTGTTTTCACATCCTTATAACTCACCCATCACCTCCTCCATTTTATGTTTGCTACCAAATGGTAGTATTTCCGCATAAATAATACCACCATTTGATAGCATAGTCAAGTAGGGAGGATTAAACAATTGGAGGCTAACATGTATTTTCAAAGAATTACAGACTTACGCCAGGATCATGACCTGACACAGCAGCAAGTTGCAGACATCCTAAACTGCAAGCGGGAGGTTTACCGCAGATATGAAAAAGGAATCCGGGAGATTCCCATTTCCTACGCCATTACGCTTGCAAAATATTACCACGTTTCTATGGACTATCTTCTTGGACTATCAAACAAAAAAAATTAGATATCTCTGGAAAAACAAATGAATGACCGTCGCTTACAACCACGCCCTGGAGGAAAAATATGAAAAAGAAAAGAACACATACAAACCGTCTGATTTTCTCAACGGCTGCCATAATGGCCGCCGGAATCTTGATTTACTTTTGGTTTTGTACCGACCGGACGCTCAAGGAGCCTCCGGAAACCGAATCTTCCGTTTTCACGGAATCTGCCGCCTCAAAAACAGAATATCCGGAAGAACCCGCCACAGAGCATGCAAAACCGGACACGGCTGACAATCCGGCTCCTACGACAGAAACAATGCTCATACAGGAAACAGACAGAATCCGTTCTCTACCTGCCGGAGAAATTGCCGAAGTCCAAATACTTACACCCGAGCAGATATCATCCCTCTTTTTTGGAGAAGAACTAAACGACGCTGTCTTCACGCGGATCAACGGCCTTTCCTATACGGAAAATCCGAACGTCAAACGCTCTGATCTTTCTTATTTAAAAATGCTCTACTATGGATTTGACGGAAACACCTATGTAGGTGAAATGATTGTCAATCAGAAAATAGAATCTGATATTCTTCAGATCTTCAGAACCTTATATGAAAACAAATATCCCATTGAAAAAATGGTTTTGATTGATAATTATGACGCCAGCGATACGTTATCTATGGAAGATAACAATACCTCCGCCTTTAATTACAGAACCATTTCCGGCAGTGATAAACTCTCTAACCACAGCTACGGCATGGCCATTGACTTAAATCCAAAATACAATCCCTATGTCAAAACCGCATCTGACGGTTCCGTCACTTGCCAGCCGGAAAGCGGCAGGGAATATGCCGACCGTTCCAAAGATTTTGCTTATAAAATCGATGAAAACGATCTGGCATACCGCTTATTTACAGAGGCGGGTTTTACCTGGGGAGGGAATTGGAACAGTGTCAAAGATTATCAGCATTTTGAGAAATAGCTTTGCTCTAATCTCTCTTCTCCGTTCCTTTCCCCTTAAAGCAGAATCATCTACTATGCTATTTTATCGGATACCTACGCAAAGCCGAATCATGATAGAACCCATGCTCTGTATCATATTCATAACAGATACCTATGCGAAAATCAGCTTTCCTTCCTGCATATTTTTTTAAATCCAGATTTTCAAAAACAAATGATCCATCTTCCCCTACATCTGCATAAAGATACGTAATAAAATCATCATCATCATTTAAATTTTCATTTATGGTAATCTGAATTTTTTCTGCCGGCATATGGATACGCCCTGAAATCCTTCCTGTATTAGCATTCACCTGTTCCAAACTTGCAGGCTCAGTAAATTTAATGGCATATTCTATATTCTGATGCTCCATATCCTCCATAAATACGGCATCATATTTTGATACCGGAAGCTTTGTCGCCACTTCATCGGAAGTACTGTTTATAAAATTAAAACCAAACCGTACAAATCTTAATTTGGGAAGGATCATCAGATTCGGCAGCTCTGTAATCCTATTATAATCTACTTTTAACCACTCTAAATTTTTAATAGTTGTAACTTCATTTAATCCTTTTAACCGGTTATCAGATACATATAGGCTGCTTAATTTTTCCATGTTTTGGATGCCGTCCAGACTTTCCAACTGATTAGAAGAAACATTCAACTCGTCTAATTTTCCTAATTTCCCTACTCCCTGAAGGCTGACTAATTGATTCTCCTGGATCTCTAATGTCTGCAGATTTATTAAATTTGCAATTTCCGGTATATAAACCAGCAGATTTCGGTTTATATACAGTTTTTCTAATTTTGTCTGCTTTTTTAGTCCCTTCAGACTGGTAATTTCATTTCTGGATAAATTCAAATTTTTCAGATTATTTAAATTTTTTAACTCGCTTATCCCCTTTAACTCGTTCCAGCTTGCATCCAACCATGTCAGTTTTTTCTGCTTTCCAAGGCCTTTCAAACTTTTCAAATTATTACAGTAAAGATTTACCTGTTTTAAATTTGTCAGGTTTTTTAATTCTTTCACGCTTTCCAGCTGATTACGCTCCAGATTCAGCTTTTTTAAGCTTTTCATTTTTGCTAACCCATTTGTATTTTTCAGCTGATTCCAGCTGGCATCTAATTTTTTTAAATGTTTCATTTTCTTTAAAGGCTTTAAAGTTTTGATAGAATTATGAGATATATTGAGCTCTTCTAATTTTACAAGCCCCTGAATTCCATTCAAACGCTTTAATCCATGTCCGCTCAGGTCTAATTTCTTCAATCCGTTCAGATATTTTATGCCTTTTAAAGTTTTTACTCTGCCATAAACATCTAATGACTGAAGACCTGCCGCCTCCTGTTTCGTGAATTTCTCCTTTGAGCTCTTACCCAATTCCCTTAAAACCGATTGGTACAAATCTTTATCGGGTATTCCTTGTCGATTATTTCCTATGACATCCGATGCCTTTGCTTCTGTGATAGAAAACACAAAAACACATAAAAATACCAACAGATACATTCCTATTTTTTTAAGCATATGCAGTCCTCCAATATCACTCTATTTCAATTTGCCAAAACAGATGCTGGAACCAGCAAAACAATTACCACCGACATAAAAAATGCAATTAATTTTCTTTCCATACACTTATCCTCCCTCTTTTACTATACAAATATAATATTTTATAATACATTTATATTATAGATTAAAATTTAATATATGTAAACAATAACATAATGCATGGTCAGCCTTTTCCCCAACAGCAGCATACGCTCAATTTCCCGCCGCCGCCTGATTTTGTACAGCTTTGTCTATGACATTGAATATTCAGACCTATGGGAATACAACTACACGCTCGGAAAAATCAGCGGCAACTTAAACCAGATCGCCAA
>CAJUEY010000046.1 GCA_910585825.1 uncultured Lachnospiraceae bacterium
TCAGATTCATGGTACAGTTATCAGTTCAAATACTGTTCCGTGAATAATTCAGGTTAAATATTATTTATGAAAAGGAGAAAGAGTTATGAAACAGGTAGAGTGGGGTAAAAAGTTGTTTGCATTTCTTCTCAGCTTTGCAATGATATGCACAGTGATACCAGAAACTTTCTATGCTGCAGCATTGACAGAGGAAGATGTGAAAAAGGAAAGCGTGATCACTGAGGGAAAGGCAGAAAAAGAGGCCGGGGAAAGCAGAGGCGCCGAAGCAGTCGACAGTACCGGATGGCTTGACTGGGATGATATCAGCGTTGCAAATGCGGTTGAGATTCAGGAAGATCGGATACAGAATGTTAATATAGCAGAAGAAGAAGGCTATCAGGTATATAAATTTATTCCGGAAGAAACAAAAACATATACATTTTTCAGTACAGGATATTTTGCTACACATGGGATGATAAAAAGTGCAGATGGTTCTCAGATTGAAGAATATGATGACGAAATTGATTATGAATAAGATGAAAATTTTTCCATAAAGGCTAAATTGACCGCCGGTAAGGTTTATTACTGTGCAGCGCAAATGTTTTACTCTGATGAAATTGGATCTTTTCTTTGCATGATCAGTTCAACGCGTTCTGAGTTTTTCCTGGAAAGCGCAGATATTAAGAAATTTGAAATTACACATTGTGATAAAACGGAATTTTACGAATGTCAAAATAATATAGATGATCTTGATGTCGGATATAATTACCGCATTACATGTATGGATGATCAGATTATTGAAGGGTATAATAAATATAGATGGAAACTTTATGGAGCGTATGTCAGTGTAAGATTTAAAAATGAAATAGAAGAAGGTGTTGCTGATACGTCGTCGGGCAGCAATGCGTTGATTTATAATCTGGGAGGAGTAGATGCAGAAGAAATCCCGATTACATTTGTTCCTTCTCCGGTTGCATCAATGGAAGTTCTGGAAAGCCCATGGACAACAGTATTGCAGAGAAGTCAATATGATCTCGCAAATGATATGACAGGACTTAGAATTCAGATCAATTATACGAATGGTGATTCAGCGATTGCAGTCGGAGATGGTGAAGAATGGTATATTGAGGAAGATTTTGATTGGGTTTATCCGGAATATAGATGGAAATTTTATGATGAGGGGGAAAATTTGGCGCTTGGATCAAATGCAATCATTTTTTCCTATCTGGGAGTTGAAGTGGAAGTGCCTGTTACAGTAGAAAGTAATAGTGTGCAGAGTATTTCAATCATGAAAAATCTGGAAAAGATGTTTTATGATATATATGATTATAGGGTTGATTTGTTTGGGTTGAATCTTAAAATTATTTATTTGGATGGATTCTCTGAAGTGGTGACCGTAACGAAACATAGCAGAGATGTAAGAATTGGAAAATATAGTTTAGAGCTAAGTGGATTTTTTGAATATGATGATGATGATGAAAAAACGGGCTTGATTAGTCTGCTGTATGGAGGTGAAGAAACATTTTATCAGGCAGCGATACAAACATATGCATCCCTGATCAAAAATGCGGCGGCTATCCGGCCGGAACAGTCAGTATCCATTTCTTTAGATGAAAATAATAAATACAGAGTATTCCGTTTTGTTCCATCGGAGACAAGGGAATACAAAATCAGCAGCGCCGGAACATGTGATACATATGTAGAATTACTGGATGCAAACGGAAATTATCTGTCCGACGATGATGAAGGAGGCACAGACAATAATTTTGCGCTGACAACCAGACTGGAAGCCGGAAAGACTTATTACTATTTAGTAAGATTGTATGATGTAGGAGAAGTAGGAACTTTTACATGTACATTAAGCGGCGGAGGCGTTTCCTATACGATTACCTACAACTTAAACGGCGGAACAAATCAGACATCGAATCCGGCTGTATTCAACAGCGAGGCGGTTGTGTTGAAAAACCCTGTCAGATCTCAGTACATATTTGAAGGCTGGTATACAGACAGCGCTTATAAGAATAAGATCACACAGATTCCGGCGGGCGCAAAACAAAATTATGTATTATATGCAAAATGGCAGAAGGTACAAGCTCCGGGAAAAGCAAAGCTGACAGCTGCGTCAAACAGCAAATCCAAAAAGATTGCCGTAAAATATAAAAAAGTAAAAAACGTTGACGGATATGAAATCTCATATGCAATGAACAAAAAGTTTAAAAAAGCGTCATCCATTACCGCTTCGAAAACAAAAGCGACGATCAGTAAGCTGAAAAAAGGAAAAACCTATTATGTCCGCGTGTGCGCATATAATCTGGATTCCACAGGACAAAAGGTAAGAGGAAAATGGTCTTCTGCAAAGAAAGTGACCGTGAAAAAATAAAAAGAAATAAATATTCCAAAACAAAAAGTCTCCGGCGTGAGCCGGAGGCTTTTTTTGTAAGTGGATTTAGAGTAGACATATTTTTAAAAATTTGTTAAAATATTTTTAATAAAAAATAAAGGAGATAAGGCAAAATGAGTGAGAAAAAAGATTTCAAACCATTTGTTCCCGCCAATAAAACATTGCCGGAATTCACAGCCACTTCTATTATTCTTGGTATTGTTCTGGCTGTTGTATTTGGCGGGGCGAATGCATACCTTGGACTTCGTGTAGGTATGACAGTATCAGCGTCGATTCCGGCGGCGGTTATTTCCATGGGAATTATTCGGAAGATTTTGAAGAAGGATTCTATTCTGGAGAACAACATGGTTCAGACCATTGGTTCTGCTGGAGAATCCGTAGCGGCAGGCGCGATTTTTACATTGCCTGCATTATTCCTCTGGGCAACTGAGTGGGGTACAAGTAAACCTTCTTTATTAGAAATTGCAGTCATTGCATTTATCGGAGGCACATTGGGTATTTTGTTTATGGTGCCTCTTCGGAAGGCATTGATCGTACAGGAACACGGCACGCTTCCTTATCCGGAAGGACAGGCTTGTGCTGAAGTGCTTATGGCAGGGGAAGAAGGCGGAGATAAAGCGTCAGTCGTGTTTGCGGGACTGGGAATTTCCGCTGCATATAAGTTTATCACAGACGGACTTCTGGCATTCCCAAGCGAAGTACATTATGAGATTCCGGCGTATAAAGGCTCCGGTGTGGGGATGGATGTGCTTCCGGCATTGCTGGGCGTAGGCTACATCTGCGGACCGAAGATTTCATCGTATCTGTTCTGCGGCGGTATTTTGGGGTGGTTTGTGCTTATGCCGTTGATTGCATTGTTTGGTGCTAATATCGTGCTGTTTCCGGCGGATGTAACGGTAGCGGAATTGTATGCCGAGGGCGGTTCCAGTGCAATCTGGTCAAATTACATCAGATATATCGGTGCAGGTGCAGTGGCCTGCGGCGGCGTGCTCAGTCTTGTTAAGTCGCTGCCTCTCATTATCAAAACCTTCAAAGAGGCCATGAAAGGATTTGGAAAGGGAGAATTAACGGATGAGCGTACCAATCAGGATCTGAATATGAAGGTCATCCTGATCGGCGTGGTTATATTAGCGCTTGCCCTTTGGATTGTTCCGGTGATCCCCATTAATTTCTTTGGAGCGCTTTTGGTTGTTCTATTTGGTTTCTTCTTTGCGACTGTTTCTTCCAGAATGGTAGGACTGGTAGGCAGCAGCAACAATCCGGTTTCCGGTATGACGATTGCAACCTTGCTTGTGTCCTCTTTTGTATTAAAAGCAACGGGAATAATTGGACAGGCAGGTATGACGGCGGCGATTACCATTGGAGGCGTCATCTGTATTATTGCAGCAATTGCGGGAGATACTTCACAGGATTTAAAAACCGGTTATATTTTAGGCGCAACGCCAAAGAGACAGCAGATTGGAGAGATTATCGGTGTTCTGGCATCCTCCCTTGCTATCGGAGGCGTTTTGTATCTTCTGGATATGGCATGGGGATATGGCAAGACACAGCTGCCGGCGCCTCAGGCGACGTTGATGAAGATGATTGTAGAAGGCGTTATGGGAGGCAATCTGCCCTGGACATTGGTAGGTATTGGCGCATTTATTGCAATTATTATTGAAATACTGGGTATTCCGGTGCTTCCGGTTGCAATTGGCTTATATCTTCCGATTCACTTAAGCACACCTATGATGGTGGGCGGTATTGTGAAGATGATCATTGAAAAGAAGAAGAGTTTAAGTGAAAAAGAGAGAAAAGACGTAGATGAAAACGGAATCTTATATTCTTCCGGACTAATTGCCGGAGAAGGAATGGTCGGAATTATTCTGGCGTTCCTTGCGGTCATTCCGGCGGGAAAAGAAGGGACAGTAGGAGATGTTGTGGGAGGATTCCTTCCGGGAATGATTCCTGCGCTTGCAGATGTGAATGTGGGAAATATCATTGGTTTGACTGCCTTTGCACTGCTGACGCTTTCTCTTTGGAAATTCTGTTTCCGCAAAGGGAAGGCGAAATAAGGTGAGCCTGTGAGTAAGAAGAAAAAGAATTTTATGGATTTTATTCCGGTCTGCAATCCGGAGTATACCTGGGATGAAGATCAGAAAGGCAGCGTTACCGTTCATGTAGTTAATAAAGGTTTTTATAACCGGATTGCCCAGAAAGTATTTAAGCGGCCGCCTGTCAGTCATATTGCACTGGATAAGTATGGGAGCTTTGTATGGCGGCAGATGGACGGAAAGCGAAATGTATATGAGATTGCCAAATTGGTATCTGCCGAGTTTGGTAAAGAGGCGGAGCCGGTAGTGGAGCGTCTGGTGAAATATATACAGATTCTTTATCAAAATAAATTCATCGGGTATATCAAAGAAAAAAATCAAGGCTTTTCAATTATGAAGAAGTAGTTTCAGATTAGGCGGTATTGCTCCGATTACAAGGGCTGTACCGTCTTTTTTCTAATCACTCTTGTCTTGATTTTCTTTACAGATAGTCTATTGTCTTTTTTGTGATATAATTCAATTTGTTCAAGTGCTTAAACAGAATGGAGGTAACAAAAATGGAATTATGTTCTTTTATTGAGCAATGTAACAAAGAAAGTGATTTGCACATGCAGCTTGTATTGAAGACCTGTTGGGTTGCAACAACATATAGCAAAAACAAGGCGGCATTTCAAATTAACAAAGGCGAAAAGCTGTACTTGGTCATTGCTATTGGTTACGGTGAAACAAAAGGGGTAGAACACAAACAAAAACCATTAGAAGCCGTTATGAAGGCAGAATCACCTATACCCAATTGGTTTCAAAACGGGATACAAGCTGCGTTGCTGGCGCCTACTGCAATGAATCAGCAAAAATTTGTGTTCACTCTAACAGGAAAAACGGTTACACCAAAAGCAGGAGTGGGGTTTTATGCAAAAATAGATTTTGATACCTCTAAAGTAGATAGATTAAATATAAAAATCTGTTGCTTGGGAGGTATTTTTCATGTCCAAAAAATAAAGTTTACACCGGAGGAAAAGAATATGCTGTAAAATATTTCGTTGATTATTGCAGTGTTGCTAAAAATGGCAGGGGCAGATTTGTCTAAGCGTGTGAGTTTTAAGACGGATGATAAGTATGTGGTTTGGAATGATTATGTTGTTCTGCGAATCAAAATGATACGATTTTGAAAGCGAAGCCAGGTGAAAATATGTCCTGTCAACAACAGGAAAAAGAGTCCGAATAACAGATATTTGGCTCCGGAATGCTTTAAAACAGGCATGCCGGAGCTTTTACAGCCAAATATATTCAAAAAGCTGCCCAAAATCACTTTATTGCTGGATTAAATAAGAAAAAAATGATATACTGTTAAAAACTAAAGATGAGGAAGTACTATATGCGGCGAAAATACGATGCCGGGATTTTTATCCTGGCAATTTGTTTATATCTGTCATTTTGCCTGGGCGGATGCACCGGCAGGGAAATGGAAGAATTTATAGATTCTGTACAGCAGGTGGGCAAAAATGAGATAGTGGAAATTCAAAAAGAAGAAATACAGCAGACAGCTACAGAGCAGAAGAATGAAGAGAAAGATATGGAGACAGAGGAAAAAGCGGATTTAGAGGAAGAGTATGATATTATTTTAGAGTCCTGTACCAAGGAATTTATCGGATATCATGTGCTGGACCGCACATTTCTGGCATGGCTTTCTTCAGAATATGGAGATACATGCATTCAAAAAATTGCAGAGGAAGTAGAACAGGATGAACCGGATGCGAATCTCTGGTATGAGCTGACAGGCAATACGATCCACGTTCTTTGGCTTTTGTATTGTGAACAGGCAGGTTTTCAGCAGTATCAGCTGGAAAATGTAATATGGCAGACATGCGCCTCTCCCAAAGAAACTACATTTGCGTTCACCGGAGATGTGAATTTTGCAGAAGGATATGTGACGACAAAACATATGGATTCCTGTGCCAACGGCATTTACGACTGTTTTTCCGAGGATTTGCTAAAAATGATGAATGACATGGATGTTATGGTAGTCAACAATGAATTTACATACAGCGAAAGGGGAGAGGCATTAAGGGGAAAAGCCTATACCTTTCGGGCGAATCCCAGGAGAGCGGAGCTTTTACATGTTTTTGGCACGGACATCGTCAATCTGGCCAACAATCATGTATATGATTTTGGTCCGGACGCGCTGTTGGATACCATTGCCACATTAGACCAAGAACAGATACCTCATGTCGGTGCGGGAAAGAATCTGGAAGAGGCCTCCAAACCCTGTTATTTTATCTGCAACGGAAGAAAAATAGCCATTGTGTCGGCAACGCAGATTGAACGTTCCTTAAATTACACAAAAGAGGCGACGGAAGAGGAACCCGGCGTATTAAAAACCCTTGTAGCGGACAAGTTTGTGAAAGTCATTAAAAAAGCCAAAAAAAACAGTGACATTGTCATAGCGGTGGTGCATTGGGGAACGGAAGGAGACAGCAATTACGGCAGAGATCAGTCTAATCTGGCAAAGGAATTTGCGGAGGCAGGCGCAGATGCGATTATCGGAGGGCATACCCATTGCCTGCAGGGGTTTGATATGATTGATGGCGTGCCGGTGATTTACAGTCTTGGCAATTTCTGGTTCAGCAGCAGTACATTGGATACAGGGCTTGCCAGAGTGACCATTGATGAATACGGAGATCTAACCCTTGATTTTATTCCCTGCATTCAGAAGAATCTCAGAACAGAGCTGATTACGGAGGAAACAGAAAAACAGCGTGTTTTTGCGTTTATGCAGAAACATTCCGCTCCGGGGATTGTTGTAACAGAAGAAGGGATTGTACGGCAGGAGAATTGAGATGAATTATTATATACTTACATTATTTCCGGAAATGATGGAGCAGACTTTACACACCAGCATTCTTGGAAAGGCGGAAGAAAAAGGCCTGATTAAAATTCAGGCGGTCAATATCAGAGATTACACGAAAGACAGGCATCAGAAAACCGATGACTATCCATATGGCGGCGGCGCAGGCATGGTTATGCAGGCACAGCCGATTTATGACGCATATCTTGCGGTAACAGAAGAAATCGGCTATCGTCCGAGAACGGTTTATCTGACGCCTCAGGGGCCGACCTTTACACAATCCAAAGCAAAAGAACTGGCGGCAGAGAAGGATCTGGTATTTCTCTGCGGTCATTATGAGGGCGTGGATGAGCGCGTGTTAGAGGAAATTGTAACGGATTATGTTTCTATCGGAGATTACGTTCTGACAGGAGGGGAACTGCCTGCAATGGTTATGATCGATGCTGTTTCCCGAATGATTCCCGGGGTTTTGACAAATGAGGCGTCCGGCATGGCGGAGTCTTTTGAGGGGAATCTTCTGGAATATCCCCAGTATTCCAGACCTTTTGAATGGAACGGAAAAAAAGCGCCGGAGATACTGCTGTCAGGAGACCACCGAAAGATTGAGATCTGGCGTAGAGAGCAGTCCATCCTGCGCACGAAGAAATACAGACCGGATCTTTTGCAGAAGGCAGATTTGACGATTAAAGAAAAAGCGGTTTACGGAGTGAATGATGAAAGCGCCGGGAGGAGCGTATGACGATTGAAGAAGTAAATAAAAGGCTTATGGAGCTGGCTGAAGAAAAGAACGCAAAGCGAAGCGGCACGATTATTCCCGGAGCAAAGCCGATTTTAGGCGCCAGAGTTCCGGCGCTTAGAAAGCTGGCAAAACAAATTGCAAAGGAAAATTACAGGGAATTTTTAGAACAGTGCAAAGAAAATTATTTTGAGGAGCAGATGTTAAAGGCATTTGTGCTTGGATATGCCAGAGATGATATTGAGACGCTGCTCTCATATGCAGACAGGTTTGTTCCTGGCATTCAGGACTGGTGTGTAAACGACGGTTTCTGCCAGACGTTTTCCGTTGCCAGAAAACACCGGGAGACAGTATTCGCATGGCTTTTGCCTTATGTAAAAGAACAAAAAGAGTATTCCCAGCGTATGGCGGCGGTTCTTCTGATGAGCCATTTTCTGACGGATGAGTATATTGATCCGGTGTTAGAGGTCCTGAACCAACTTTCCTGTGATGCGTACTATACAAAAATGGGCGTCGCCTGGTGCGTTGCGACTGCTTATGCGAAATTTCCGAAAGAGACCTATGCATTTCTTTTAGACAATGGGTTGGATGACTGGACTTACAATAAGGCGATACAAAAAATGAGGGAGTCCTTTCGCGTCAGTCCGGAGGATAAAGAGATGCTGCGGAATATGAAACGTTAAAGAGGGCGCAAATCAATATAAACCATGTGAAAGAAAATTACGATCCGGGGAAGGTCTTCGGACATGTCCGCGGGGAGCAGCTGAAAGCGGCTGCATGAGAATAGAATAAGCCGGTAACGGCATGGGGACAAGGAGGAAACCTCCATCAGCCCGTTGAGGCAGCAATCAAGCACAAGTCTGCCGCGTGCCTTTATCTATAAAACAGAATGAAGGAATGCGAGGGCACAGACCCGGCAAGAACTGATGGGGTAAGTGTATGGATATACATCGGCAGTTATCAATTATTCCATCCATTTATGGATGATGAGATAAATCTTACAAAATATGTCGGGAGACATATTGACAAATTTTATATTCTGAAACAGGAGGTATTTTTATGAGAAAACGAATGCAAAAGCTTTTGGGAGGCGCACTGGCCGTTTCCATGATATTGGGAATGTGCGTCAGTGAAAATGTGCGGGTACAGGCAGAAGAGAGTTCTGTCAGCACAGCGGATTTATCAGACAAAGGCACAGCCGAGCCTGAACCGTGGGGAGTGGTTCCGAGTCCGAATCAGTATCGGTACCAGAAAGATGAACTGGCGGCATTTTGCCATTTTGGACCGAATACATACAGCGGATATGAATGGGGCTTTGATCAGGGTTCGCAAACCTGGCTGTATGAGGGGAGGACGCCTGCCCAGATCTTTCCTCTTTCCGAGGATTTCGATGCGGAAACGCTGGTAACGACGCTGAAGGAGGCCGGATTTAAAAAGCTCATTGTAACGGCAAAACATCACGACGGTTTCTGCATCTGGAACAGTGAGCATACAGACTATGACGTTGCAAGTTCCAATTACAAAGAGGGAAAAGGAGATGTTCTTGCGGAGATTTCCGCTGCCTGTACAAAGTATGATATGGATATGGGACTGTATTTATCTCCCTGGGATGTTGCCGAACCGAGTTACGGATATTTTGATTCAGAAGGAAACTCACTGTGCGACTGGAACGGAACAGGAACCGGCATCCCCAAAAACGGGATGACATGGGAGGAGATGGAAGAGCGGGATGCAAAAGATTATAATGAATACTATGATAATCAGCTCAGAGAGATTCTTAGCAGCCCGAAATACGGAAATGACGGACATTTTGTAGAAGTATGGATGGATGGGGCAAAAGGAGATAGATCCAAATATCAGGAATATGATTTTGTGCGCTGGTTTCAGACGATTCAGAAATATGAAGGAAAAGAGGCAGGCTTTGACGACGAATGTCTGCTGTTTGGGGCTCAGGCCTATACCACCGTTCGCTGGATCGGAAATGAGGATGGACTGGCAAATGAAGAAACATGGGCGCAGGTTACAGTGGATAAGGACGCAAATGACAAAGGCGGAACGATTAACAGTTATTCCACATCTAACGGTGGGAAGAACTATACGATGGGATCTCCCACGGGAAATCAATGGACCGTGCCGGAGGCGGATGCCCGCATTACGAGCGGATGGTTTTGGGGCGACAATAAAAAAATGCCGAAATCCCTGGAGGAATTGTCAAATATGTATTTTAATTCTGTCGGACATAATGCGACGCTTTTGCTGAACGTTCCTCCGAATCCTGAGGGAAAAGTGGATCAGGCAATTCTTGAGCGCATTAGGGAATTTGGCAGTAATGTAAAAGAAAGTTTTGCAGATAATCTGGCGAAAGACGCAGTTATAACGGCAAGTGAAGTAAGAGGAAATGACAGCGCCTTTTCACCGGAAAACGTATTGGACGGAGACGATGCCACGTATTGGACGATGGATGACAGCGCGACAACAGGAAGCATTACTTTGGATCTGGGAAAAACGAAAGTTTTTGATCTTGTGACAATCGAGGAGGCCATACAGCTTGGGCAGAGAATCAGCGGTTTTAAGGTGGAATATCGTGATCAGGAGGAAAATCCTTGGCAGCTGTTTGGAGAGGGAACGACGATCGGAGCAAAAAGAATCTGTAAAAATAAAAAAGTAAGGGCAAGATTCGTAAAAATCAGCATTACAGGCTCTAAAGCCGTGCCTTTGATCAGTGAAGTGGGCATATATAAGGCGACAGAGGCATTTGAAGAAGGCTCAGGCATTCCGGAAGGTCTGGAAATTATTTCCGTAACAGATCGGGATACGTCAGACGGGGCAGGTTTTACTTATGAAACCGGCGACTGGACCTTAGAATCAGGAAGTGGATTTGTCGAAGAAAACAGCATGTATGCCGGTTCCGGTAAGGAAGCGACGCTGAACTTTGTCGGCAGCAAGATCTGGCTGTACGGGACAAAAGATTCCGGCCACGGAACAGCGGATATTTATATTGACGGCGAAAAAAAGACCACTATTGATACAAGATCAAATGTACGGGCAACAGGTCAGATGATCTTTGAATCAGAAGATCTGCAACACGGGTCTCATACCCTTCGGATTGTAAATAAAGGGACGATCGGCCTGGATGCGGCGGCAGCGCTCAACAACGACGGAAAGGGAATGCTGCAGTTTATCAGGACATCATGTGAAACAGAAGAAGATTCAGAGACGGAAGTTGTCGTAAAACGAGTTGGAGGAAGCGCCGGAAGGATAACTGCCGTTTATACAAATAACCCCGGTTCTGCAGTGCAGGGACATTATGACGTAGACGGTATCCGCGGAACCCTTACATTTGAAAATGGTGAAACAGAAAAGACATTTAAAGTCAGGACAACGCGTTATAAAGGGGAGACAGGGGATTTGTCCTTTACCGTAGATCTGGAATCTGCGGGCGGCGGAGCTATATTGGGATTTTATACATCCATGAGCTTTACGATCCGTGATTTGGATGATCCCGAACGTTTAGAAGAGGCAAAACAGATTCTTTCAGACAGCCAGAATCTTGACTTTGGTCTGTATACGGGCGAAGGCCAGTCAGAAGTCCAAAAGCTTACGGCTCAGTTAAATGCTTATATCAATGCAGGAGAACGGATTGAGTTGGAAGATGTGATAAAAACAGCCATACAGCTTAGGGATGCAAAGTCCAAACTGACAGTGCGGGAAAGCTATACAATAGAAGATCCTTTTGTATTTCCTGTCGGTGAAAAAGTAAAGACATTAGAGGCAGAGTGTTTTCAGCTGGATGCGTCAAATGCTGCAGATGCGGAGAGATATGTGCGTATTACAACAAATGAAGGCGCAAGCAACGGCAAAGAAGTCAATTGGTTTGAAAACGGCAATCGGATCGTCCTTCCGTTTACTGCCGAGAAAGCAGGCCTTTATAAAGTGACGGCAACCTATCGCAGCGGCAAGCCGGCAGACAGTAATCCGAATGCTTTTGAGTGGAGCGGACAAAATATTGTTTCGGGCAGTCAGGACGTATATGGAAACGGAAGTGCAGATGCTGAGGTGGCGAAATTCCGTACAACGGAATTTACGATTGAAGTAACACAAGCCGGAGCGGGAGAACTGGTATTTACGGCCTCCAGTAAAGGCGGACCTGTGATTGATAAATTTGTAATGGAACCTTTAGATAAGACGGTTGAGACAACGCCGGTAACAGGAATTGCGCTGGATGCGTCTGAGCTTACATTGAACGATGATCAGAAAAATGCTCTGTTGTGTGTAACCATTTTACCGGAAAACGCTTCAAATAAAAATGTAAGATTTGTCAGTTCAAATCCTCAGGTTGCAGAAGTGACAGAAGACGGTCTTGTGATAAGCCGTCAAAACGGGCAGACAGTTATTACCGTAACAACAGAGGACGGTTCTAAGACAGCGGTCTGCAGAGTTAGGGTACAGAGATGTGATCTGGCGGCAGCAACGCTGGAAACAATGCTGTTTAATGCGAAGAAAATTTTGGATGCCGGCCAGGGAAGTTACGGAAAAGAGGCATGGGATTATTTCAGTAGAAAATATGAGGCTGCGGCAGCGGAAAAAGACAGTGCGGACTGGAATCGGTTAAAGATTCTTACAGAAGAGCTGCAGGCGGCTTTAGACGGACTGCAGAAAAATCAGACCGTAAAAGCGTTGAGCACTCCCACAGGCGTAAAAGCCGTCAGCACAATAAGCGGTGTATCTGTTACATTCTCTCCGGTGGCAAATGCAGCATCCTATGATATTTACCGGAAATCGGGCAGTGCATCTACAAAAATCGCCTCTGTAAAAACCGTGTCTTATCTGGATGAAAAAGCTCCCGGTGGAACGAAATCAGATTATACCGTAGTGGCGGTTTCCGGACAAAAGGATTATACTGACAGCGCAGCAAGCGCTGCGGCCAGCGTAACACTGCCGAAGGCTGTCTCCAAATTGAAAGTGAAAGCAGTGAGCGGCGGCGCGCAAATCACCTTTAAGAAGGTAAAAGGCGCAAAGAAATATATTATTTTGCGGGCGACAAAGAAGAGCGGGCCTTATAAAAAGATAAAAGTTCTAAAAGCAAAACAAACCAGTTTTGTAGATAAGAAAGCAAAGAAAGGCAAAAATTTCTACAAGGTAGTCACCCAGAAAGGCGGCGCTTATAGTCCTGCCTCAAAGACGGCAAAAGCAAAAGTAAAAAAATAATAAAGAAAAAATCTATTATCGGCTGTGATTTGGCTCGGCCTTCTGTCAATGTAAAGGCAGAGGCTGACCCCGGCCGTGATCAGAATATGCGGATAAAAGGATTCATATCATGGAAGATACCAAAAGAGAGACAGAGGGGAAAAATCTGCCGGAAGAGAAATACGTCAAAGAGAGTATGCGGATACAGAAAACAGAATACGTCAGACAGCAGATGAAAAAGCGTAAGGAGGCGGAGGACGCGCTGCTGTTAAAACTGATTGAAGAGCAGAGGGTGATCGACAGTCTGCAGGAGGAAATACGGGAAAATCTGGAGCAGACGGAAGAGAGCAGTAAGTACAATCAGGAATTAAAGGAAAACATCAATACTCAGATTTATGCGCTGCATGGAATATCCAAAGATAAACTGGAGGGAATGCGGGAATACAGGAATGCATATTACCGGGGCTGTGCCTGCGCGATGTTTTTTCTGTCCGCTGCGCTGGTTGTTTTCAGCGGCGCTCTGCATGGATTTCAGTCGGAAATCTGCATGTTTCTGCTTTCCTTTACAGGTATGGAAGGGGCGCTTTTGGCACAGGAAAAGAAACGTCTGAGGGTATTGGATTTTCTTTTTCGGCTTTTATATCTTTTGATCTTTCCGGTTATGCTGGCAATGTTTGTATGTTACGAATTGAAATATCCGGAATATGAATGGGTTCTGCCCTATATGGTCATGGCTGCAGCCGGCATTCTGATTCTTGCAGCGCTCTCTTACTTTTTGTATAATCCATACCGCGGCGCAGGGAAGAAGGCGAGGGATGCGAGAGACCATATCGAAGATATTGAAAAATCCGCAAGAAAAGAAGTGCGCAAAAATAAAAGGAGCCTGAAAAGGGAGCTGAAAAAGCAGAACAGACGCATAAAAAAAGAAGAGAAGCGGAAAAACAGGACAGATGGGAAGAGGCTTTCGTTTCAGGAACTCCGGCAGGAGATAAAAGGAAGGATTTTCAGAAATAAAACGGCAAAAGTTCAGGATGCCGGGTCTGCGGAGGAAAAAAATTCTTGACAAACAGGAGCTTATCTTTTAGTATATGAATGTATGCCGCACAGTGAGGCTTAAGACTGCACAGACTGCAGCGCCGTAACTGGCGAGTAATGATAATAGGAGGTGCCATATGTACGCAATTATAGCAACAGGCGGAAAACAGTACAAAGTATCCGAAGGCGATATCATTACCATTGAAAAGCTTGGCGTGGAGGCCGGCGAAAAGGTTACTTTTGATCAGGTTGTCGCAGTGTCTGACAACGGATTAAAAGTAGGCGATGATGTAGCGAATGCAACGGTAGAGGCTTCTGTAGTCAAAGAAGGCAGAGGCAGGAAGATCATCGTATACAAGTACAAGAGAAAAACCGGCTATCACAAGAAGAACGGCCACAGACAGGCGTATACCAAGGTTAAGATTGAAAAGATCAATGCCTAGCCGGAAATGAATGAGTATGATTCAGGTAACAATGATCAGAAACAGAGATGGAAAATATATTGGTTTTGATTGTATTGGCCATGCAGGGTATGCCGGGTCGGGGGAAGATATTGTATGCGCAGGGGTTTCGGTTCTTGTGATTAATACCGTAAATTCCATTCGCTCGTATACCAATGAGATCTTTTCCACAGATACCGATGAGGATGCCGGAAAGATTACCCTGCGTTTTGAGAAACCAGCGGGGCATGACGCACAGCTTTTGATGCAGTCTCTTGTATTGGGACTGCAGGGCGTATACAGCCAGTACGGAGCCAGATATATGAAGCTTAACTTCAAGGAGGTGTAAGAATATGTTAAACATGAACCTTCAGTTTTTTGCACATAAAAAGGGAGTTGGTTCTACCAAGAACGGACGTGACTCCGAATCGAAAAGACTGGGTGCAAAAAGAGCGGACGGACAGTTTGTAAAAGCCGGAAATATATTATACAGACAGCGCGGTACCAGAATTCATCCGGGCAATAACGTAGGAATCGGCGGAGACGATACCTTATTTGCATTGGTTGACGGTGTATTACGTTTTGAAAGAAAAGGAAGAGACAAAAAGCAGGCTTCCGTATATCCGGTAGCAAGCAACGAATAAGGAGATTTCAAAGGCCCGACGTTATGCCGGGCCTGTTGTTTTATATGCAGGGACTTAGAAAGAAAATTTTCCTGCTGAATGAGAAAGAGGTGAAACTATGTTTGCCGATCGTGCAAAAATTATCATAAAATCCGGAAACGGCGGCAACGGACATGTCAGTTTCCGCCGGGAAAAATACGTTCCAAACGGAGGTCCCGACGGCGGCGACGGCGGCAAGGGCGGAGATATTGTCTTTTTGGCGGATGAGGGAGTGAATACCCTGAGCGATTATCGGTACAAGCGTAAATTCTCTGCGGGGAACGGCGAAGAAGGCGGTAAGAAAAACTGTCACGGAAAAAACGGAGAAGATCTGATCTTAAAAGTACCGGAGGGAACCGTCGTCAAAGATGCACAGACCGGCAAAGTAATAGCAGATATTTCCGGAGACAGGAAAAGGCAGGTGGTTTTAAAAGGAGGCAGAGGCGGCCTTGGAAACCAGCATTTTGCCACGGCGACTATGCAGGCGCCCAAATATGCGAAACCCGGTCAGGAAGGCATTGAAATAGAGGTATTGCTGGAACTTAAGGTGATTGCGGATGTAGGTCTTGTAGGATTTCCCAATGTAGGCAAATCCACGCTTTTATCCCGTGTGACAAACGCAAAACCCAAGATTGCAAATTATCATTTTACGACATTAAATCCCAATCTGGGCGTTGTAGATTTAGACGGCGGAAAAGGATTTGTCATCGCAGACATTCCGGGACTGATCGAAGGCGCATCGGAGGGCGTGGGATTGGGCCATGAATTTCTCCGGCATATCGAGCGTACCAAAGTGATGATTCATATGGTGGATGCAGCATCTGTAGAGGGCAGAGATCCCATTGCGGATATATATGCGATTAATAAAGAACTGGAATCCTATAATCCGGATTTGTTAAAAAAACCTCAGGTAATTGCAGCCAACAAAATAGATGCAATTTACGGAGAGAATAATGAAATCTTAGAAAAGTTAAGGGCTGAATTTGAACCAAAGGGAATGGAAGTTTTTCCGATCTCTGCAGTCAGCGGAAAAGGTTTAAAAGAGCTTTTGTATCATATTGATGAAATGCTTTTGCATATGGATCAGGCGCCGGTTGTTTACGAGCAGGAATTTGATCCGGCTCTTCGGTTTTTTAAAGAAGAGCCTTATACTGTGGAACGGGCAGAGGACGGAGCTTTTGTTGTGGAAGGGCCTAAGATTGAAAAAATGCTGGGCTATACCAATATTGATTCGGAAAAGGGTTTTTTGTTTTTCCAGAAATTTTTAAGAGAGCAGGGGATTTTAAAGGATTTGGAAGAACAGGGCATTGTAGATGGGGACACAGTCCGTATGTATGGACATGAATTTGATTATTATAAATAGGATATCGTTTTTTAATGAAAAATTTAGAATTCATTTATTGACTTCAACCCGGGGATTCGTTATAAATAAAGAGAAGACAAACAGATTCCATAAAAAGAAACCCCATGTATAAATGACAGATCGAAGTTTCTTAAGTGAGACTTCGATTTGTTTGTTAGGGCAAGGTCCTGTTTTCAAAGTTTCGTTTTTCGTGTTCCGAAAAACGAAACTTTGAAAACAAATAAACCACCTGCTATGCACAACATCATAAACTTAAGAAAAATCTAAGGGGCTGTCGGGAAATAGATAGTCCTAAACAGGGACAGAATGTGACTCATATGAGTCACATTCTGTCCCTGAAATTTTTCCCAAAAAAGAAAAAGATGGCTAACGACAACCATCTTCTCTCCGTTGCATGTTATAATGCAACTATGCAAAAACAAGATTATTATAACGAATTTTTTGAATTAGGGCAACAGAAAATTAACTTCAGCTTCTTTGAATTGTGTTTACCTGACGACGATCCAGTCTATACCCTGAAAAAAGTGATGGAGGAATTAGATTTTTCTGGCTTATTAGCCAATTGTTCAGATAAGGGAAGAAACGGGTATAACCCAATTATGATGTATGCTGTAGTTACTTACGTAAATATGCGGGGGATAAGAGCTGTTGACCGTATTGTGGAATTGTGTGAAAGAGACCTCGCTTTTATCTGGCTTGCCAACGGTCAGAAACCGAAACGGGATGCTTTTTATGAGTTCAAGAATACCAAACTGACTGCTGATGTATTGGATGAGCTGAATTATCAGTTCCTTCGCCGCCTGCAAAAAGAAGGTCTGGCTACACTGAAAAAGCTTTTTATCGATGGCACAAAAATAGAAGCCAATGCGAACCGCTATACTTTTGTATGGAGAGGGACGATCAATTATCATCTTGCAGGGCTGCTGGATACCATTGATTCTTTGTATCAGAAGTATAACACATTGATTGACGAAAATGAATATGGCGTTAAATACGATATTCCCCATGCGCAGATGTTTGTGATCGAAGGAATGGACAAAGTAAGAGAGGTCATTGATAAGAACCGTAAACGAAAACTGACAAAACATAAAAAACTGTCTAATAATACGATCATCGAGATTGACAACTGTTCTCCACTGGAAATCCTGAAGCTTCAGAAAAATCTGGCACAGACTGCAGAGAAGGAACAGATTGCGTTTGTATATGGAAAGGGAAAAAGAAAGCCGGAAATCCAGCAGCTTTATGAAGAATTAGAAGCCTGCGGGGAACGTCTTATGGGATATAAAGAATGCTTTGAGATCATGGGAAAAGACCGGAACAGTTATTCCAAAACAGATCTGGAATCCACCTTTATGAGAATGAAAGAAGACCACATGCGCAACGGACAGTTAAAGGCAGCGTATAATGTTCAGATTGCAGTGGAGAATTATTTTATCGTCCATGCTTATGTAAGTAATGACCGGACGGATTACAATACACTGATCCCGGTTTTGGAAAAGCATAAAAAAGCATTTTGGGATATCCTGAATGAGGTTACTGCAGACAGTGGTTACTGCAGTGAAAAAAATCTCCTGTATTTAAAAACGAATCAGATATCCAGCTATATTAAACTTCAGGATCATGAAAAGCGGAAAACACGTGCTTATACAGAAGATATCGGAAAGCATTACAACATGAAAACACAAGTGTTCGAGGATGAACTGTATTATATTTGTCATGATGGAAGAGAACTGCATCATATCCGCACAGAGACAAAAGAACAGGCTGGTTATACACAGACTTTTGAGGTGTATGGATGTGCAGACTGCAGCGGCTGTGAACACAAAGCCGAATGTTTATATAAATATAACGCTGAAAAAGATGCAGAGAAAAACAAAGTCATGAAGATCAATGAGCAGTGGGAGACGTTGAAGGAAGAATCTCATGCCAATATCCAAAGTGAGAAAGGGATATTGAACCGCCAGATCCGTTCCATACAGACGGAAGGACATTTTGGAGACATCAAAGAAAACGACAGCTTTCGACGTTTCAACTACCGCACATCAGAGAAGGTGTATAAAGAGTTCATGCTGTATGCCATTGGAAGAAATATAAATAAATATCATCGTTTTCTTCATGATGAGATCAAAAAATATGAAGGAAAAACAGAGGAAAAGACTGCTTAGAAAAAATGCACCTTTAAGAATGCAGTCAAGGGGTTTTTGCGCCCTAAAATATAAACGGAGAAAGAAAAATAAGAATCTCCCATAACATATCAGAAGTTTAAAATATTGATTTCTATGGGAGATTCTTATTTTAAGATTTAGAGGCTAAAAAACAGTATTAACCGATTGCCCCATTCTTTATGTTAGAATACAGACAAGGGGTGCATATGGATAAATCTTATAAAAGAAGGTTTCAAAAGTTTTCCGAATCATTATCGGATCCGGAACTTATAAATTATGCAAGACAAAATGGAAAAAATACTTTTTCAAGAAAGCGGAAAATGCCTTTAAAAGACATGCTGCTATGCTGTCTTTCTAAAAAAGGGCTTACTGCAGCATTTGAACTCAGAAACTATTTTAAAGAAAAAGGAGACTTTTCGATGCAGTTGTCCATACAGGGTCATTTACAACAGAGAAAGCGTTTGAATCCAGAGATCTTTCCATATCTGAACCGTAACTATCTTATGGATTTTTACCATTCTGATGAGCCGAAACTATGGAACGGGTATCTGTTGATCGCAATTGACGGAAGCAAGGCAGAAGTTCCGAATTCAAAGGAAAACAGGGAAACGTTTGGAAACAGCGGCAACCAGCATTCCAAAACGGGCCAGGCACGGGCGCTGGTAAGCGGAATGTATGATATTTTGAATCACTTTTATCTGGACATTGAAATAGAACATATTTCTGTCAGTGAAAATGAACTGGCAAAACGAAATTTAAAACATTTGAGAGGAATGGAAATCAGAAGGCCGGTTCTCGCAGTCTTTGACCGAGGTTATCCTTCTTTAGAATTTATTGACTTTCTGGAGACGGAGGGGATTCATTATTTAATGCGCCTTTCATCCAATGATTATAAGGCAGAGCGTAAACAGATGCAGTCAGCAGATGATAAGGTCATTCTAAAACATTCCTCTGCCCGCCTGCAAAAAATACGCAAAAAACATCCGGAACGGTATGAACATATGAAAAAGAAAGGAAAAACGACAGTAAGAATCTCAAGATCAACGCTTCCTTCCGGAAATGAACTTGCACTGGTGACAGACCTTCCGGATACGATTGCAGCAGAAGAATTAGCAGGTTTATAGTAAACGCTTAATTTTCGACCGTCACTAAAATAAAAATGCCCCAGTCGTTTCCA
>CAJUEY010000047.1 GCA_910585825.1 uncultured Lachnospiraceae bacterium
CTCGCTCTTTTCTGTTTCTGTCTTCGCAGTCTCTGCCTCTTCTGCCTCGCTCTTTCCTGCTTCTGTCTTCGCAGTCTCTGCCTCTTCTGCCTCGCTCTTTTCTGCTTCTATCTTCACAGTCTCTGCTTTTTCTAACTCATTCTTCTCTGGCTCTGTTTTCTCACTCTCCGCCTTCTCTATCTTTGCTTTTTCAATCTCTTTTTTCTCTACTTCCACTTTCTGCAGATTTTCCCATTTTTTCGGCTTTTCTTCTTTCGTAACCTTATTTTCTGCATCCTGTTTCATAGACATTTTATTTTTTTTACCGACAGAAAAAACTCTGTCAAATAAATTCCAAAATACTCCCTTCATAACATCTCCCACCTATTATATCTATCATCAACACGGTCTAAAACAACAACAGTTGCATAACAAATTCAAAAGCAGCATACTCATGCACCAGCTGTTGCCTGCATAAGGCCTTTCATACGTACGGCCCATACTTTGATACCAGGTCCCTCCAAAATCCAAATGCTGCTTAAACTGACGGTATTCCATATTACTCGGCTCCAACGCAACAGCTCGGTTGATATCTTCCTGGGCAGTTACATTGTTGCCCATTCCTGCGTTTGTGATAGCGCTGTAATAATACCAACGCGCCCCTCTGTCTGTTTCTGAAACGGAATTCAGCACATTCCGCGCCTCTGCATAATGACGGTTTGCAATATAATTTGCCGCAGCCTGCAATTCTATGGAATCATTTCCTCTTCCGGAAGAAAATCCTCCATATGTGCGGTTTCCTCCATAACCATATGTTCCGCTGCCTGCATTCCCGTAGCTGTATCCGTTTCCTCCATAGCTATATCCCTGTTGTTTCTCTTTCATGATCTGATTATATGCCTGCTGCACTTGCTTGAACTTCTCTTCTGCCTGAACTTTGTTCGGATTGTTCACATTTGCATCCGGATGATACTTACGGCTTAGTGCGCGATATGCTTTTTTAATTTCCTCGTCACTGGCTGTAGGCGCAACACCCAAAATCTCATAGGGATTTAACATTCTGTTTTCCTCTGGCTTTCTTTTCCTGCTGTTTTCTCTTCTTAATCTGAATATATTCGTATTTTGACCATATACCGGAATACAAAACATTCCGTAAAATATCTGCATGCATGATAATCGGCAGCCGTTCAAAAGATTTGGCGCACTCTGATATCATGCTGGTCAGAATCAGTTTTACAAATGTTTCAAAATCTTCTTGTTTCTGGCATACCATTTTCAAAAAAGGATTGTATTCCTGACGTTTCTTATCTTTCTTCAAATCTTCGTATGCATCCATGAGATAAATAAATTTACCCATATAAAAGCTAAAATACCGAAGTTCCTCTGACCACTCATCTTCTTTCCAGTCGAAAATTTCTCCCATCATTTCTCCTGTCAGTCCGGCAACCAGATCAATATTCTCTTCTTCCGCCGCCTCTGCTGCAGCAAGCTCTTCTATATATTTCTCCACGGCCAGCACCTGTCTGGGATACTTCTGACGGATTCTTTCATAATCTTTTAAAAAAGCTTTTGCAAACGCTTTTTTCGTGTATGCTTTGTTATCCTTCCAGTCGTCTTCAAAATTATGATAAGCTAATATAATATTCATATCGGCGGCATAGTCTGTCGCCTCATTGATCCATGCAGTCCGTTTCTTCGTCGGATGCAGAGGACAGGTAAATTCCGTCTCTTCATGCTCCAGCTCATATAACCCACTGAGCAATACAATCAAAAAGGTCATATCATAATTCAAGAGCATCTGTCCTTTTGTACCGCAGCTGCTCTTCAATTTCTGGCAAAGACCACAATAATATGACTGATAGGCCTTCGCATCCTCCTCTGTCAGTTCCTTCCGGTTTATATTAATATATCCAAACATAAGAATTCATCCTAACTTTTTTTAATAAATTCTGTTCGACATTTGGGACAGGTAATGCAGATCTTGCCCTTTCCTTTTGGAACTCTTACTTTCTGTTTACACTGGGGACATTTATAAAATCGATAGATCTTCTTCTGTTCCTGATGCTGTTTCCATGTATTCCATTTCACAGCCGACTGATAGCGGATATTGCAGAATTTCTGATTCTCCTGCCTGCGCTTTTCCAGATTTTTAGAAAATGCCCGATAATAACAATAGACCAGTAATACAAGTCCCAGCAAATAAATCCATCGATTCTTCACAAACATGGACAGGATCATAAGCACAATGGTCATCACCAGATACATTCTGGACAATTCGTCAAATCCGTATCGTCCCCTCATAAACTGCTGTATTCTTCCTCTCATTTTCTGCACCTTCATTCGTTTTTATTACTGTTCACTCCGTGAACCATAACATTTTCTATATATACTATGATACAAAACATATGGTACAATCTGAATTTCGGACTGTCAACTGACCTATTGTTTTTTTAGAAACATTTTATAATTATAAACAGGTTTTTATATGACGCCAGCCTAAACGACTGGCAGCCACGTTATTAATAAATTCTCATTTTCTGTTTCATTTTTTCTGTATCGGATGCTGCAGCAACCGCTGTCTGAGGTGAAATTTCAGATTTCATATAAGCAGATAACAATGCCTGATCCATGGTCTGCATCCCCAGTTCTTTTCCCTGCTCCATAACAGATGTAAGCTGGTCGAATCTGCCTTCTGAGATCATCTTTCTGATTTCCGGAACCGCCAGCATAACCTCATATACTGCTTTTTGTTCCTTCCCATGATATGCAAGAAGCCGCTGTTTTGTGACAACTCCTTTTAATACATTGGCCAACCGCCGCTGCATTTCCTGTTTCCTCTCAGCTCCAAACAATACAAGCAGCCGCTGCAGCGTATCTTCTATTCTGTCCGTATGTAAAGAAGTAATCACCAGGCGTCCTGTTTCTGCAGCTGTAATAGCAGCCAGAATCGTCTCTCTGTCTTTCATCTCACCGATATAAATTACATCCGGGTCCTGACGCATAGAGGAACGAACCGCCTGGGCATATCCTCGGGCATCTCCGCCAATTTCCCTTTGGGATATGATGCTTTTGCCTCTGGGAATCAGATATTCCACAGGATCTTCGATTGTTACAATACTTTTCACCGATTTTGCTGCCAGATCCTTTAAAAGACTTGCAATTGTAGTAGTCTTTCCGCTGCCTGCCGCCCCAGTGATTAAAATCAACCCTCTCGGCTCTTTTGTCAGATCAATCACAGCCTGCGGAATATGAAGTTCCAGAGGATCTGGAATTTCGGATGCCAGAATGCGGACTACAGCTGCATAGATACCCTGCTGCCTGTATATGTTAAAGTGAAGGCGAAACTGTTCTGATGTCATAATCACTTCATCAATCTCTTCGACTGTTTCTAATATCTTCCTCTGGGATTTTGTAAGTAAAAAAGCAAACAGCTTTTCCATGTCCGATTCCTGCATATTTTCTTCTGAAAATTCCTGCAGCTTTCCGTCAATTCTGGCCATTACAGGACAACCGGGCATAAAATGAACATCCGATGCCTGTTCTTCATATGCTTTCCTGAATATCTCTGCTATTTCCATACTAACTCCTATCACTATACCTTTTGACGTTTTCATCATAATATAAGCAGGACGATAAGCCGGGTTATGTCGTGGATGATCATCTATCTAGGACGACTGTTGCCAGCCGCCTCAAGCGACCTACCTAAAGCTGGCGGGCCGCGTCAACGCTTTTGTTTGGTCTTGCTTCGGATGGGGTTTACATATGCCCTCCCTGTTACCAGAGAGGCGGTAGTCTCTTACACTGCCCTTCCAACCTTACCGGTCAAACCGGCGGTATATTTCTGTTGCACTATCCTTGGAGTCGCCTCCACCGGACGTTATCCGGCATCCTGCCCTGTGAAGCCCGGACTTTCCTCACCTGCAATCTGACTGCAGCCGCGATCACCTGTCCTGCTTAATTATTTTGTTTTAACAACTGTTTTATACATGAAATACGCTTCCGCCGATAAACTCCCTCAAAATAGAATTCTTGCCAATCTCTTCACTGGGTACCGGCAGAAAATAATCCAGAAATTTTAAAAGACGCTTCGCCTCTTTATATTCCGGAGCGCTTTTATCAATGGAAAACAACAACGGCTCTGCGTACAATTTTAATACAGCCAGCTCATAGATCAAAGCCGAATTAAACATAATATCCGCACTGTCCTGAAAAGGAAAAATATAATTTTCCTCTCCGCGCCTTACGGAATTCCACATGGCAATCGTCTCTGCCGCTGTTGTGTTTCTGGTTCTTGCATCCCGTACAATACGGCGTATCAGTCTTCCGTCTGTTGTGGGAATATAATTATGTTCATCAATGTTGATTTGTGTCAATGCACTGATAAAAATCTTAAATTTGCTTTCCTCCGGCAATGTACAGGTCATTTTTTCATTCAGTCCATGTATTCCCTCTACAATCAGAATATCTCCCTTTCCCAATTTCTGTTTTCTGCCTTTATATTCCCGTTTGCCTGTTTTAAAATTAAAGGAAGGCATATCCACAGTATCGCCCCTTAAAAGAGCCGTCATATTCTGGTGGAATAGTTCTACATCCAGCGCTTCCAGACATTCAAAATCAAAATTGCCCTCCTCATCTCTCGGCGCTTTTTCCCTGTCCAGATAATAATTGTCCAAAGATAAAGGATACGGATTCAATCCCAAAGCCATAAGCTGTATGGAAAGCCTGTGGGAAAAAGTGGTTTTGCCGGAAGAAGATGGTCCTGCAATCATAACAAATTTGCAGTTATCCTTTCTGGTAATCATCTGGGCCATCTGTCCGATCCGCTGTTCCATCAAAGCCTCCTGAACCATAATGATCTCCTGTATTTTCCCGGAGGCAATGGCATTATTCAATGCCCCGATGGTATTGACTCCCATGGTGCGTCCCCATTCTCTGGAACGCCTAATAGTATCGGAATATTTCACAGAAGGTTTAAATTCCGCCACTTCTTTTGTATGTTTGTCCGGAAACATCAGTACAAAGCCGTCTTCGTAAGGCTTAAGATCAAAATATTTCAGATATCCGGTATGCGCCGCCATATATCCGTAAAAATAATCTTTGTAATGATCCAGCGAATAGATATTTACCCTGGAACTTCTGCGGTAATGAAACAGACATTCCTTTTCCGGCATTCCATAGTCGCGAAAGAGCTTTACCGCTTCATCTGTCTTCATGCTGCTCTTTAATATCGGCAGCTCCGCCTCTGCCAATCTGTGCATTTCCTTCTTCAGTTTCAAAAGAAAGGATTCATCCGGCTTTCCGTATTTCGTCAGCTCGCAGTAATATGCCTGACTGATGCAGTACAATACGTGCACTTCAGATTCTTCTTTCCCCAATAAATTATATAACGCTTTCTGCATCAAAAGCGTCACGCTCCTGCGGTATGTTTTCCTTCCTGCAGTATCTGCTGTCGTAATAAAAGAAACCTCTCCGCTCTTTTTGGCCCTTTTATGCAATTCCAACAGCCGATTATTGAAAGACACCAAAACAATGTCATCCCCATAGTCCTTCTGATATTCTTTTACAATTTCCAGATACTGTGTGCCTTTCTCATAGGCTTTTTCTTCCCCGCAGATATTCAGTATTATTTTCTCTTCATCCATAACAATCCCCTAACAAATCCAATATGGAAATTTGATTTCCTGTGTAATGATTTCCAGTTCTCTGCAGCGCTCTTTCAGATATTCTTTCATATACCGGATAAAAATATGTTCCAGTCCATAATGTCCCGCATCCATAATACAAAGACCTCTGGCTGCTGCGTCCATACCCTCGTGATGGTCGATATCGCCTGTAATCAATACATCTGCTTTCCGAACAATGGCATGATCAATCTCACTTTTTCCGGAACCCGGAGAAATCGCCGCCCTTGTTAAAATCCACTCCGGATCTCCGAATATTTTTATCTCCTTTAAAGAAAAAGCAGCTTTTATAAATTTAGCGCATTCTTCCACTGTCATAGGTTCCATTAACTTTCCAACTCTGCCGATTCCTTCCTGTTTCCCATCTACAACAGCCGTTACATCCAAAACTTCGGAATCTTCCAGTCCAATCATCGCCGCCGATAAATCTGCCATGCCTTTTACGTCAAAATTTGTATGCATTGCGTAATAAGCAACGTCGTTTTGAATCAGTTGGATCAGACGCCTGCCGATAAAATCTTCCGCAACAATCCGCTTCATGCCCTTAAAAATCAATGGATGATGTGTCAAAAGCAGATCTGCCTCTACCTCCACTGCTTCCTTTACAGCCTCATCCGAAGCATCCAATGCAATATAGATCTTTTTGACCTCTTTGTCTTCTCTTCCCGTTAATAGCCCCACGTTATCCCAATCACAGGCAAAGGATTTCGGAGACTGTTCCTCCAATATAGCGATCACGTCTTTTAGATTCACTCTATCACACCTCCTGGCTGTCTTTTAAAGCCGCTTTTGCATACCGCAGTTCTGTCTTGATTTCTTCTCTTCGTTTTTCTGCTGTCTCTTTCCGCTGGTTCTGCAGATTTTCAAGAATCGTTTCGTATTGTCCAATCCGATAAAAAAGATACTGATCCAATGTTGGATTCCTCTCCTGCAGCAGCCGTTCTCCATAGCGGTATACCACCTGCCATTCCTCAAAGGAATAGTCAGGCTTCTCCTGTTTGATCCCATCCATAACAATATGCATCATAGGATAGTATTTGCCGTCTTCAAATATGATATCTTCCCGGTCAACCATATATCCCTTTTTATAAATATACTCCCGCACTTTTTCTATTTCAGACTGGGGCTGCAAAATCAGTTCTTTTGCCGATTCAATAACTTTCTTTCCCTCTTCTAAAATATGAAGTATGACGCCGCCGCCCATTCCCGCAATCAAAACGGAATCTGCCTCGCCCTTAGATAAAGCTGCAACACCATCTGAAAGCCGCAGCGTTATGTAATCACCCAATCCAAAAGCTTCCACATGTTCTCTGGCTCTAAGCAGCGGTCCTTTTCTGATATCCATTGCAAATGCTCTTGATATTTTACCTGTCTGCAGAAGATAAATCGGAATATAACCATGATCCGTTCCCACATCTGCCAAGACAGACCCTTCTGTTATCATATCTGCAAGAGCATGCAGCCTTTTTGAAATTTTGATCATTCCACTACTCTAAATAGTCTTTCAGCTTACGGCTTCTGCTTGGGTGACGCAGTTTACGCAGCGCTTTTGCTTCGATCTGACGAATTCTCTCTCTGGTAACGTTAAATTCCTTGCCAACCTCCTCTAAAGTCCTGGCCCGGCCATCTTCCAGACCAAAACGCAGCGTAAGCACCTTCTGCTCCCGCTCTGTCAATGTCCCAAGCACCTCCTGAAGCTGTTCTTTTAACAATGTAAAAGCCGCAGCATCTGCCGGAATCGGAACATTATCATCCTGAATAAAATCGCCCAGATGACTGTCTTCTTCTTCCCCGATAGGTGTTTCCAGAGAAACCGGTTCCTGAGAAATTTTTAATATTTCACGCACACGTTCCACCGGCATATTCATCTCTTCGGAAATTTCTTCCGGAGTTGGCTCCCGTCCTAATTCCTGCAGCAGCTGTCTGCTGACGCGGATCAATTTATTGATTGTCTCTACCATATGCACCGGAATCCGAATGGTTCTTGCCTGATCTGCAATCGCCCTTGTAATCGCCTGACGAATCCACCAGGTTGCATAAGTGGAAAACTTATAACCCTTCCGATAATCGAATTTTTCTACGGCTTTAATCAGACCCAGATTTCCTTCTTGAATCAAATCCAAAAACAACATTCCCCGGCCTACATAACGTTTTGCGATGGATACAACAAGACGCAGATTCGCCTCAGCAAGGCGTTTCTTCGCCTCCTGATCTCCAAGCTCCATTCGCTTTGCCAGATCAATCTCTTCTTCTGCATTTAAAAGGGGAACTTTACCGATTTCCTTTAAATACATGCGCACCGGATCTTCAATACTGATACCGTCCGGAACAGAAAGATCTATTTTTTCTACTTCGATTTCTTCCTCTTCTGTAATCAGAATATCATCATCATCATCACTGATGCGAAGCACATCAATATTATTCGATTCCAGACAATCCAAAATCTTTTCAAATTCTTCTGCATTCAGTTCCATTTTCTGGAAAAAGTCATTGATCTCCTGATATTCCAGAATATTTTTCTTTTTCTTGGCAAATTCGACAAGCTCTTTTAATTTTTCATTTAATTTTTCTGCTCTTGCCATATTGTCTGCAGCAGCCTGTTCCTTGGGATTTCCTGCAGCTTTACTTTTCTTTTCTTCCATGTTTCCTTCCTCTCATAGTTCGTTACTATTCTGTCCTTATTCGATAGAAATATGCAATTTTTCCAGTTGTTCCAGCTGTCGTCTGTCTTCGACAAGCTTTTGCAGTCCGGATAAATCCGTCGGTTTCAGATGTGCGGAGTGATAATCAATGCTGTTTCGCTTAATCCGCACAACCGTTTCTTTCACCGCTTTTTCCAGTTCTGCTTTTGTTTCAATATTAGGGATATATGCATTGAATAAAGATGCAATCTCTCTTTGGTCCTCTTCTTCTTCAAACATACCGACGATTTTTGCCGGCTTTACTGTTTTCGTTGTCTCAAATTGCTCATAGAGAATCGCTGCAGCTTTTGCATAAATCTCTTCCGTAAAATCGGACGGTCTGATATAATCCCCGATCTCCAAAAACAATTCCGTATGTTCGATAAGCCACGTCAGCAGCAGTTTCTGAGACTGTTTCATACCGTCTTCTTTTTTCTTGTTCTCATGTATTCCGGATTTTAATTTACGCCCCGGCGGCGCCGCCCCGTTTTTGGTTCCCATAGAAAAAACCAGTTTCCGCAGATTTTCAAATCCAATCTGGTATTTTCCTGCAACGGCCTCTATATAATTATCCCGCTCAAGTTCTTCTGAAAACTCCAAAAGTCTTTTGGCAATTTCGTTATAAAATGCAGTTTTACTTTCGGGATCTTTCATATCATAATCCCGCTCCAAGATGCGAATCTCAAAGAGAAAGCTGTTTTCTGCCTGATCGATCCGCTCCTGATAAGCCTCCGCTCCCAGGGCTTTGATAAACTCATCCGGATCTTTGTAAGGACTCATATTAATGACCTTTGTCATAATCCCTACTTCCCTTAAAATCGGAATTGTCCGAAGAGCCGCTTTAATTCCCGCTCCATCACTGTCATAAGTCAGGTATACTTCCTTTGTATACCGCTTGATCAGGCTTGCATGCCCACTGGTAAAGGCAGTTCCCAAAGATGCCACGGCATTGTCAAACCCCGCCTGATGCAGAGCAATCACATCCATGTATCCTTCACATAATAAAAGCTGCGGTTTCTTCGTCGTTCTTGCAAAATTCAGCCCGTAGAGATTCCTTCCTTTGTCAAAAATTTTCGTCTCAGGAGAGTTTAAGTATTTCGGCTCCCCCTCTCCCATGACACGTCCTCCGAAACCAATCACCTTTCCTCTTACATCCATAATCGGGAACATAGCCCGGTTCCAGAATTTATCCCGGCCGCCCCGCCGCTCATCATAAGTGATCAGGCCGCTTTCATGCAGCAATTCATCTTCGTATCCTTTTTTCTTTAAGTAGCGGTATAAATCATCGCTAAACTTGTCCGAATAGCCAAGACCAAATTTGCGCATGGTCTCATCCTTTAGTCCCCTCTTTTTAAAATATTCCAGTGCCATTTTGCCATGGTCGCTGCGCAATAGCATGTAGTAGTATTTGCCAGCCTCTTTATTTACTTCCAAAAGCTGTCCTTTTCTGTCGGCTTCCCTTTTCATCCGGGGAGAATATTCCTGTACCGGAAGTTCTACTCCCACCTGCTTAGCCAACATCTCCATAGCCTCTCCAAAAGTGAAATTCTCATATTTCATCAAAAACGAAAACACATCTCCGCCTGCTCCGCATCCAAAACAATAGTACATCTGTTTCCCCGGCGTCACGGAAAATGACGGCGTCTTTTCATTGTGAAAGGGACACAGGCCGAAATAAGCGTTTCCTTTCTTCTGTAGTTTCACATAACCGGAAACTACATCTACAATGTTGCTTTTTGAACGGACGTCCTCAATTAGATTTTCTGAATATAAGGGCATGCGGCATTCCCCCTTTTTTAATAACCGTCCACCTGCCATGCCTGAGGCAGGAAATATTCTTCAAATTTTGTAATTGCGTACTGATCTGTCATTCCGGATATATAATCACAAACAATACGGTCCTTTTTCTCACCCGCTTTCAACATTCTGGTATATTTCTCCGGAATCAGTTCCAAATGATTCATATAATAATAATAGAGCTGCTTTAATAATTCTCTTGCTTTATTCTCTTCTCCTTTTGCAATGGGATTTTTATAGACATGTTCAAACATAAAACGACGCAGTCTGTGCATAGCCTCTTCTACTTTTTTTGACATCATTATGTCATCTTTGCCAATACTGTTCGTAATAATATTATGTATCAGTGTATTCAAACGTTCTTTGGTCGTATATCCTAAGATATCGCATAGTTCTTTTGGAATATCTTCCTCTACCATGATCTGTGCCCGGATCGCATCGTCAATATCATGATTAATATATGCAATCTTATCGGAAAGCCGGACAATCTTTCCTTCTAAAGTATGAGGCATCGTCCTAGTCTGATGATTCAGAATGCCGTCCCGCACTTCCCACGTCAGATTCAGACCCTCTCCGTTCTTTTCCAATTTCTCTACAATCCGAACGCTCTGCTCATTATGGCGAAATCCATCTTCACAAAGATCATTCAGTTCATATTCACCTGCATGTCCAAAAGGCGTATGCCCAAGATCATGCCCCAAAGCAATGGCTTCTACTAAATCTTCGTTCAAACGCAGAGCTTTTGCTATTGTTCTGGCATTCTGGGATACTTCAAGGGTATGGGAAAGCCTGGTACGATAATGATCTCCCTTCGGCGTCAGAAACACCTGCGTTTTATTCTTAAGACGGCGAAATGCCTTGCTGTGAAGAATCCGGTCCCTGTCTCTCTGAAATACAGGCCGGATATCGCAGGGTTCTTCTTCCCTTTCTCTTCCTCTGGAATGAATGCTTAATGCCGCATAAGGACTCAGCGTTTCCTGTTCCATCTTCTCGATATTTTCCCGGATTGTCACGCTGTCACCTCCCAAGTCCTTATATGACGCACTTCTACAGATTGGTCTCATAATGTATATTTTCTGTACTGATTTCTTTTTTCCTTTTTTTTTACAAATTTTTTAAATTCTGTATGTTGATTTCTGCGTGTTTAAAATCTTCTTTCACAAAATCTGCATTTTCCGCCATATCTGCCGCGCGCTCCGTCAAATCTGATGTTTTTTCAAAACTGGCTTTTGCTGCTGTATCGATTTGATCTGCAGCCTTTAAAATGCCTTCCATAGAAGATGATAATTTCAAATATATCTCTTTTAATTCTTCTGCAATATTCTTTATATTTTCCGCATCATTGCCATAAACGTCTGCCATATCAAGGAAAAAATCAAAATCAGAAATAATTTTGGAATCTACAAAATCCAGCAGCTGTCCGGAATCTGTTTTTAAACTGTCTATTGCATAATGAGCTTCACTGGCGATCCATCGAATCTCCTCTACCTTTTTCTTCGACTGATCTGTAATTTTACGAATTTCATCTGCAACTACAGAAAAGCCATTTCCCGCCTGACCTGCCTTTGCCGCCTCAATACTGGCATTTAAAGACAGCATATTCGTCTTCTCTGTCATCTCCATAACTGTTTCCGCCAGATTGGATATTTCTTCTATCGCCTGAATTCCTTTCAGTGATCTGGAAAGACTGTCTTTCACCTCTAACTGGCTGTGTCTGACAATCTGCCTTCTCCTTAATGCCTCGTCCCGGATGCCGTCTGCCCGGACAGAAACTGCCTGAATCTTTTCTTCGCTCTCCTTCATCTGGGAAGCCGTATGGACGACAGACGTTTGCACTTCTTTGGAAAACCGATCAATTTCCATCGCTGCCGCTGTAATCTTTTCCATAAAAGCCGCGATCTCTCCCGCTGATTCAGAGGTGTTCGTCATCTGATGCTGCAGTCTTTCAATCTGTCCGCAGAGCTTTTCTGCAGATTCTAAAAAAGACGCCGTTTCCCGTTCTGATTCTTTTCGTCGGCTATCGGCATTTTGACGCA
The DNA here is from genome assembly GCA_910585825.1 of uncultured Lachnospiraceae bacterium. Taxonomy (GTDB): domain Bacteria; phylum Bacillota; class Clostridia; order Lachnospirales; family Lachnospiraceae; genus Roseburia_B. The sequence goes on from CAJUEY010000047.1 coordinate 12,175, forward strand.
TGATTTCGGCATATTCCGCCAGATTTCCAAAATCTTCTGCCAAATCGGCAGTTTCCTTTATCTCCTCTGAAAAATCTCCTTTTGCAAATTTTTCAAACTTCTGCTCCAGATAAATCAGAGAATCGGTAATATTCTGTATCATTTTCCGTAAAAAACCCAGTGTAAACAGAAAAAAAGCCGCCTCTGCCAAAATCATCACAGCATATCCGGCCACTCCTTCTTTTGCTCTGTTTCCTATTACAAAAACTACGGCAGACAACAGACAGAAAAGAACACCTGCCCCCATCATATATCTGTTTGCCTGTGTTTTCAGATGATTCCTATGTTCTTTTGTATTTCCGCTCATATTTTCCTCTTTCCTGCATATTCTCCCATGCAAAAGAGATGTCCAAGGGAATTTCTCTTTCCTGCATATTCTTATTATACATAAAGAGATGCCCCGGCAAACCTCCATCCGGCCAGTAATTGCACGGAGATGAATCACTGCAAAATATTCCGTGAGATAAAAAACAGGGAAGCCCTTTTCTAAGAACTTCCCGGCTTATAAACCGAATGCGGAAGATGGGACTTGAACCCACACGATATTGCTATCACAAGATCCTTAGTCTTGCTCGTCTGCCAGTTCCGACACTTCCGCATATTATCTGCTGTTCCTAACAGCTCTTATATAATACCAAATCATTTTATGGATGTCAATATAAAATTGTTTTAATTTTTTGAAAAAAAGTTTCAATTTCTTCTTGACTTTTTCTCAAATGAAGTGTATTATAATTTTTGTCATTTGTGCAGGAATGGCGGAATTGGCAGACGCGCAGGCTTCAGGTGCCTGTGGCAGCAATGTCGTGAGGGTTCAAGTCCCTTTTCCTGCATTGTAAAAAGCCTTAAAATGTTAACACTTTAACATTTTAAGGCTTTTTGATTACTTTGGTTTACAATATTTTCACATTTTATGTGGATATGCCACATATTGAGTATATCAGGGCATTTCCATATCTGAATAATTTCCTTAGCGATCCAAGAACAATGCTCTAAAATTTCCATCCATATTTGCCGTAAACACAAGCTTATCAATATTGGATGAAATCTTTGATAAATTAATATAGAATTTAGCGGAATTGTTTCCCACAGCAAAGCTGTTAATTCCCGACTGTCTCTTTTATTTCTACTGATAGTCTTTAAACGAATCTGGTAAATATACTTCTCCCACTCTGTAATAGGCACGAATATTTGTGGAAATAACATCCTCAGATTCTATTGATATATATTGCTCTCCCATTCCGCCTTCTATTTCAATCTGATCATGGTTTACAACATATTTACAAGAATCTGCTTCATTTTTAAAATCAAATACTCCTGTTTCATCTCCCCAATATATGTTATAACCATTCGCATAAATATAATATGGTCTGCCGCCTGCATAACAGCCTTGTAATTTTTCTATAAAATCTTTTGCTGCTGTAATATTCCTCTGCTGTTCTTCATTCCAGCCAAATCCCTCCCATAAAACTGCTTTCTCTATATATTCCAGGGAAATTGCACCATTGCACACTTCTTCACACATGGATATGTTATCAATATATTCCTCTGCACTTTCCACTCCAAGATATTCCCGTATTTTAGCAAATGCCGATGAATCCGAATCGTCATTCTTTAAATATTTTGCAGCTACTTGATAAACTTCACTTAAGCTCTCCTGCGGCCCAAAACCAAGCTCCATTTTATACAATATCATATCCTTTGCTTTTTCAAGATTTCCCTTTTCTACCGCTTTACTAATAAACTGACTAAGCATATCGTTCTTATCTTTTTCAGGAAACCCTAATTTATTTCTTGTATTCAAAACAATATCCATACTTTCAAACAACTGCTTTGACTCTTCATTCCAATTCTGAAAACCGATAATCTCCTCCATGCACATTTCTTTTATTTCTAATGCATAAGAATCCGCATTCTGTATCAGCATAAACCATTTTGCCATTTTCCCATAATCTTTACTGCCTGCAGACTGCTCTCCATTCTCAAAACACAATGAATCTGTCTGCTCATAATCATTCAAATTCAGCCATACTGTCTTTGATTTTTTCAGATACTTTTCTCCCTTTTCCACATCCATATCCGCAATGGATGCTGCCGCTCTATTAAAATTAACTTTTGAATACACCAAATTTGCTGCTAATAATACAACGCATGCAACGCCTAATATAATGGCATAAATAAAACCCCTTGACTTGCTGATTTTTTTGTAAAACCTTGTTTTTCCATAACTCTTTTCCTCGTTCCCTTATTATTTCATTTGTAATCTACAATCTGTCATCGCTGTTCTTCCTATATTTATCCGTCTGTCCCTGTTTATCCCCCAACCTCCTTCCTTTTTTCATAACTCATCACTACACACTGCATTTGTTGCTGCAGTCAAATGACCACATCACCCGCTTAAGCTATTTAATGACATTTCTTACAAGGTTCATATCCCCGTGATTCTGCTTCTGTTCTTGTAATTTCAATGTCACTGTCCTTTAAATAGGAACAGCCCGTCTGATGATATTTCCTGCCGGATTCCGTAATATGTACCACCTCCTCACTCTGCTCGTCTGTATTCTGATGTTGTGATTTGGCTGTCGGTTCTTCCTCTGTCTGTGATTCATTGGCGCCCGTTTCCTCTGAATCGGAGCCTTTCGGTTCCCCCGCCTGCCAGGATTCACTGGGTGAACAACTCCAGGTAATGGATGACTGATCTGATTCTGCCACAATCGTACCCTGTTCATCTGTCCGAAATACCTGAATATGACCAGCTCTCAATTTATTTAAAACCTCTGCAGAAGGATGACCGTAACTGTTTCCTTCTCCGGCGCTGATCACTGCATAGGTCGGATTTACACTGGCAAGAAGTTCATCACTGGTAGATGTTTTACTGCCGTGATGTCCTGTTTTATATACATCTGCCTGTATGTCAATTCCCGTTTCAAGGATCTCGGTTTCTTCCTTCTCTGATGCATCTCCCTCAAAATAAAAGCGGTTTTCTCCATGCTCCAGCAAAATGGCAATGGAATTATCATTGGAATCATCACAAAGTTCCACAGGTCCTAAAATCGTAAAACTGGCGTTTCCCAGTATATACTGCTCTTTAACCCCGGGGGCAATTCTCTTACAATTCCGGTAGCGAATCGCATCCACTACATCCCGGTATGTTGCCGTGTCTTTTTCTTCTTCTGTCAAAAGAACCGTTTCACAATCAAACTTTGTCAGAATAACATCCATGCCGCCGATATGATCTGCATCCGGATGGGTTCCAATTACATATTTCAGAGAATCAATATTCTGGCTTTCCAGATACATCTGTATTGCTGTTCCCTTGTCATTGTTTCCGGCATCTATTAACATAGCGTCTTCGCCGCAGGTAATTAATGTCGCATCGCCCTGCCCCACATCTATGTAATGTACAAAAAGAGCATCCTCCTCGCCGGCATTTTGCTCTTTCCCCTCCTCGGAATGGCTCGTCTCTTTTGTATCACTTACACTGTCTGTACAGGCAGTGCAAGTGAACAGAAAAGCCGCCAGTAAAGCGGCAAAACCAATTTTTTTTAATTTTTTCATTTTTCTTCGACTTCCTTAATAATTTTCTTCAGTGTCTCGGCGGAAGCACGTAGTTTTTCTGTTTCTTCTTCATTTAACGGAATCGGCACCTGTGTCTCCACACCGTGTTTTCCCACAATTGCAGGCATGCTAAGGACTACATCTTCAATTCCATATGCGCCGCGCATCATGGAAGAAACCGGAAGAATCGACTTTTCATCCCGGATAATCACTTCGCAGATCCGCTTTACCGCCATAGCGATTCCATAGTAGGTTGCATGTTTTTTCTGAATAATCTCATATGCGCTGTTTTTGACGTTCTCTGCAATCTGCCTGCTGTTTTTGTCATGCTCATAATGTCCTCTCAGTTCACAAAATTCACTGACTGAAATTCCTGACACATTTGCACTGCTGAATGCCGCAATTTCACTGTCTCCATGCTCGCCGATAATAAATGCATGCACGCTTCTGCTGTCTACCGATAAATGCTCTCCCAGTTCACATTTCAGTCTCGCTGTATCCAGTACCGTTCCGGAACCAATCACCCGATTTTCCGTAAAACCGGAAAGTTTAATCGCCTCGTAAGTCAAAATATCCACCGGATTGGATACAACAAGCAAAATTCCCTGACAATTCCTCTTCGCAATTTCCGGAATAATGGACCGGAAAATTGCAACATTTTTGTGTACCAGATCCAGTCTTGTCTCATCCGGTTTCTGATTGGCTCCCGCTGTAATAATAATGATAGCCGCATCTACAATATCATCGTAATCACCCGCATAAATTTTCATCTGCCTTGCAAAAGGAATTCCATGACCGATATCCAGAGCCTCTCCTTCTGCTCTCTCTTTATTTGCATCTATCAATACCATTTCCGAAAACAGTCCGCTCTGCATCAAACTAAATGCCGATGCCGAACCTACAAATCCGCAGCCGATCATTGCTACTTTTCTTAAGTTTACCTGTGTTTCTTTGTTCTGATCCATTCTAATCATCCTCCTGTTTTGAATTTAGATTTTCTTTATACTCCATAGGGGGGCGTCCTTTTAGATTATACCTCTTTTTACAAAGGTAAATCAAGCTTGTAATATAAAAGCGAGGATTATCTTGCAACAGCTGTTACTGTTCACACCCATGGTGTTCACAGTAACGAATCCAGCCTGGTTAAAGTTGCCTTACGGCAAGAGGCCGGATTCCGACCCCAGTACTGTACTGGCCTGTGACCGTGCAGCGCAGTGCACGGTCCAGAAGTGAACAGTAACCAACAGTTCACTCTATAGGGTGTTTGAAAATTCATTCCTAATCTTTTAGGATTTCCAAAAGAAGATAAAATATTCAGCAAAAAATGTTATTACCTCTCCTTGAAAAAAATATATACATAAAAAAGAGAGCTCATCCGCCCTCTTTTTGTCATAAAGATATCCACTAATTACCCTGTATATGATATTTTCCAAGAAATTCCCTGGTACGCTGATTCGTCGACGCAAACAATTCCTCCGGCGTCGTCTCTTCCACGATCACGCCCTTATCCATAAAAATCATCCGATCCGATACATCCTTTGCAAAATGCATCTCATGGGTAACAATCACCATCGTCATCTTCTCTTTTGCAAGCTCCGTAATAACCTTTAAAATCTCTCCTGTCAGCTCCGGGTCCAATGCCGAAGTCGGTTCGTCAAAAAACAAAATTTTCGGTTTCATCGCCAATGCCCGCGCAATGGAAACTCTCTGCTGCTGTCCGCCGGAAAGCTGACAGGGATAATAATCTGCCCTGTCACTAAGCCCCATTTTCACAAGAAGCTGTTTTGCCTCCTGACAAACCTCAGTCTTGTCTCTCTTCTGCACATGAATCGGAGCATCCGTAATATTCTTCATCACGGAATAGTGGGGAAACAGATTGAAATTCTGGAACACCAGCCCAAACTGACGCTCAATTTTCTTTAATTGTGCAGCGCCTGCATATACGGCACGGCCCCCGTCGCTTTTTGCCGCTGCCTCTCCAAGATAGTACAATTCTCCGTCATCCATTGTCTCCAAAAGGGTTGCGCACCGCAGCAATGTAGATTTCCCGGAACCGGAAGGTCCGATAATGGATACAACTTCCCCTTCTTCCACCGACAGGCTGATATTTTTCAACACGGTATTGTCGTCAAAACTTTTTTTCACGTGATTCATTTCAAGCAGTTTCATTTCAATGTCTCCTAACTATAATAGCTCAGTTTCTTTTCCCATAATTCCATTCCTGCCGCAACGACAAAGTTAAATACATAATAGAATATACCTGCCGCAACCAGCGGAACCATGCTCTTTTGGGAAGCTGCAATTGCTTTCGCCGTAGTAAACATCTCAACATATGCAATGGAAAAAGCCAATGACGTATCCTTAACCAGTGTAATTACTTCGTTTGTAACAGAGGGAAGTATCCGTTTGATCACCTGGGGAAAAATAATCTTAAAAAAGGTCTGCATCTTCGTATAACCCAAAACCTTTGCCGCCTCATACTGCCCCTTTGACATAGACTCAATGCCGCCCCGGTAGATTTCTGCAAAATATGCCGCATAATTAATGGCAAATGCAATCACAACTGCATAAGCGCGGTAACTGGAAGAAATACTGATACCGAATATGTAATATGGACCAAAATATACAACCAATAGCTGCAGCATCAGAGGCGTTCCTCTCATAATAGAAATATACAGCTTGGTAATTCCTCTCAGCAGCTTATTTTTTGACATTCTTCCAAAGGAAACAACAAGACCTAAAGGCAGGGAAAACAAAAGCGTCAGTACAAAAATCTGAATCGTTGTAAGCATCCCGCCCGCAAGCTGCCGCATCATAATCTCTAAACTCATACTTACCTCTTATCTTTAATTTGTTTACAAACCGCCTATTCTGCCTTTAATGTACAAACATCATATCCAAAATATCTGTCTGAAATTTCTGCAAATGTGCCGTCTTCCACCATTTCCATTAATGTGCTCTGCACTTCATCCCGAAGCGTTTCATTGCCCTTTAAAAATCCAATCGCATACTGCTCGGAGGAAATCACTTCATCCAGAACAACATAATCATCCTCTTTTCCTTCCAACTGGAAATTGGCCACGCCGATATCAATTGCAATCGCATCCACTGCCCCGGATTCCAGATCCATAAATGCCGTATTGTATTCCGCAACCTGCAGGAAATCTCCAAAGGACGCCAAAAGCTCTGTGTGATCCTCATCTTCCAGCGCAGACTGTGCGGAAGATTCCTTCTGCACTTCCACAATCTTTCCGGCAAGATCTGCAAGCGTCGCAATGCCGGAATCTTTCTTCGTAATCACTACCTGGGTATTATCCATATAGGAATCGCTCCAGGTATACTGATCTTCTCTTCCGTTCATGGTAAATCCGTTCCAGATACAGTCAATCGTGCCGGATTCCAGTTCCATATCTTTTGCATCCCAGTCAATCGGCTGCAGAACGATTTCCTTGCCCATACGCTTTGCGCATTCCGTCGCCATTTCAATATCAAATCCTGTAAATTCTCCGTCATCCCCTACATAACCGAACGGCGGAAAATCCTGGTCAAATCCCACTGTGAATGTATCGCCGCCTGCTTCATTTACCTCGGCTTCTGTGCCGTCTGCATTGGCGGAGGCATCTGTCTGCTTGTCCTCTGTTTTCTCTGTTCCGCAGGCTGCCATGGAACACACCATTCCTGCCATTAATAATGTCGCAATTATTTTTTTCATAATAACCTTTCCTCCTCTTCTGTGATAACATAGTATCACTTTACCATAATAAACTGCTTTTATAGACTAACACAGGAACGGATGATTGTCAATCCATGATTTCCTTGAGTTTCCGCAGTTTTATCCACAAGGTCCTGATTTTATGAGTATCATAGTGA
>CAJUEY010000048.1 GCA_910585825.1 uncultured Lachnospiraceae bacterium
AGAAAATACAAGGGATACAGCGATTGTTTAATCTACTAACTGTCAAAGACAGGATTATAGTTTAAAGACCGTAATTCTTCAACTGCTGAGCCGATTATTTTCTGGACAAAAAGAGGGATACAGGATACAATAAAATAAAAATAAACAGAAGGTATGGCGTGATAGGGAGGAATACGAAAATGAGAATAGGAAAATGTCTTCTGTCAGGAATTTTGACAGCTGCGATGTTGTGCGGCAGTCTGTTTTATACAGGCATGCCGGGAGCGGAAGAGGGCCTGCTGCAGGTTTATGCTGCAGACAATGTCGTATTGGGAAAGCCGGTTACAGTATCAGAGCAAGATGCCGATTCGCCGAATTGCCTAGGCAGCATGGTAGCAGACGGCGTGATCGGAGATACGGACAATACCACCGGCAGATGGTCCGGAGGAATCTTAAAAGCAGGAGCAGCAAACAATGCAGACCAGTGGGTAACCATTGATTTAAAGGCAGCAAGTACGGCAGTAGAATCTATAAAAGTTTATTTTTATAAGCTGGTATGGAGCAGGGATTATATCATTCAAACCAGTGATTCCGGGGCAGCAGACAGCTGGGAAAATCTTTATAATGTAACGGTAACAGAGGAGCAGAGAGCGGGAAGCGAGCAAAATCCCATAGATACTATTTCGGGCAGTCAGGTTGCCGGACTGAAAAGATATGTGAGATTTTTCTTTCAGGCCGGCTCATTGAACGGTTCGGCGGGAGGCAATAAAATATCCATACGCGAAATTGAAATTATGGGAACCCAGACAGATGTAAGCGAAGACATTGCATCTGCCTCGGAGGCCTTAGCAAAAGTTCCGGACAGCATTACCGTAGAGAAAAATGACAGCACGCTTTCGATTCCGGCCGTTTCCGATGATTACGATATAAAAGTATACGGAAGTGAAGTTGACAGACTGGTGGATGAAAGTGAAGATGCAAACGGAGCGGTTTCACCATACCGTATCGGTGACAGAAGCTTTAATGTCATTTTAAAAGCAGAGAATAAGAATGATGCGTCTGATACAGCGAAAAAAAATATTACAGTTACCGTGAAAGACAATACGGAAAGCTATCCGGAATTATTTCCTTCTGTGAGCAATCCGAATCCGATGCCGGATGTATTGCCGGCGATTCAGGAATGGTATGGATATGAGGGAGCATTCCGTCTTACGGAAAATACGAAGATTATTGTAAACGACAGAGCAAACAAGGGATTGTATGAGGTTGCAGAGGAAATGCAGGAGGATCTGAAAGAAATCTGCGGCAGAACGCTAAAGATTGAGACGGGAAGCGCCGCCGGTGAGGGAAATATATATCTGGAATCTCTGATAGAAGATACATACGGAACAGGGGAAGAAGGATATTTTCTCGTGAACGGAGATAACGGCATTGAGATTTATTCTGCCGCAAAGACGGGCGTGCTGTACGGAACCGTTACAGTAGAGCAGATTCTTTATCAGGATGCAATGCATGTCATTGTACCAAAGGGCGTGATTCGTGATTATCCTTTGTACAGCGCACGGGGCATGATGTTTGATGTTGCCCGCATTCCTACCAGAATGCAGTTTTTGCAGGATTATACGAAAATCTTAAAATGGTATAAAATGAATGAAATGCAGCTTCATTTGAACGATACTCAGTGGTCGGAACCAAACCGGAATTCTTCAAATTGGGATGATTATGATACGGCAGAGGCGGCGCATCGTCTGGAGTCTGAATTGTTTCCGTCGCTTGCTCTTCAGAATGCAAAAGTTGAAAGGGAGCAGATCTCCAATAAATATCAGGGTGATAATGAAGGACGCTACGATTACTATTACGATACATACACAGGCAAAACAGATGAAAACGGCAATGGAACGGAGCTTTATTATACAAAAGATGAGTACAGGCAGCTTCAGTCTGCAGCCGGTGAGCGCGGTATAAAATTAATTGCAGAGCTGGATACTCCGGGTCATGCCACGCCTTATAATAAATATGTTTATAACAATCAGGAAGAGGTAATTACTTCTCTGGTAAAATACGGCTATTTGAATTCGGAAGATTATCTGGATAATGAAGGAAATGTAAAAGACGGCGTAACATTCTACACACAGAATCCGTCAAATTACGAAGTCTTCTCTATTGATAACGAGAGTGCAAATGAACAGATAAAACAGAATGCCATCAATGCCAGAATTTTCATAAAAGCGCTGTTTGATGAATATATGGGTGAAATTGACGGAATAGAGCCTTTGTTTACAACAGATACCATTCATGCCGGTGTAGATGAGTATTGGGACAGAAGCGGAAATAATCCAAATGCATTTCGTGATTATATGAATGAGATGTACGACCATCTTTCCCAAACAGGAGAAGACAAAGAAGAAAGAGAAGTCCGTATGTGGGCAGGACTGGTGTATATGGGTGGTTCCCAGAATGTAAACAGGGATATTGTCCTTTATATGTGGAGCGGCGGCGAAGATAATTCCACAGCCAGGATGAATGACGGATTTCGTTTGGTCAATATTCCCCAGCCCTATTTTTACACAACACCGGGACGTTATCACAAAGATATGATCCGGGAAGATTATATTTATTATAATTGGACGCCGGAAAAGTTTGCGGACGGCCAGAGTGCGGATAAGGGAGAACCGTTGCTGTTAGGTGCAATGGCAGCCCTTTGGGGAGATGCAAGCCGTTCCGGAACGACGGAGGCAGATTTGCATGAACGGTATCTTCGATCAATTGCTATGATGAGTGAAAAAACCTGGGGCTCAATCAGGGAAGATGATACGTTCCTTACCTATGAGCAGACCTTTGACCGTTTGAAAGAGGGGCCGGGTACAAAGATTGCAAATAACATTGACAGTAAGACAAATATTGTTTTGGATTATAATTTTGAAAATATCTCAGAGGATGGAGAAACAATTTACGATGCCAGCGGAAACGGCTATGACGGAGCTGTAACAGGCGGTGAAATTGAAATAAAAGACGGAGAAACCATGCTGAAATTTGACGGCAATACTACAATAGAGACGCCGCTGACAAGTCTTGGTTATCCATATACTATGAGTTTTGATCTTTATCTGGACGGTACGGAAAGCAATGATAAGGATTCTGCGCTGTTTAGCGGTTATGACGGCAGACTTCAGGTAAAAGGACTCAACGATAAACTTGGTTTGAACAGAAGTCATTATACGCAGGCTTTTAACTATGCAGCCGAGACGAAAGCGAAACATCGAATCAGCATTGTCGGAACGTATCAGGCGACGAAACTGTATGTAGACGGTGAATTTAAAGAGATTCTTTATGCAGTGGGAAGAGATCCGGATCATGGGGGAAGTCTTGGCAATGAAGCATGGACAGATAACGACAATAATTTTACTGCGACCTTTGTATTTCCTCTGAATGTGATCGGTGAAAACTTTTCCGGCTATCTGGGGAATATCAGAGCATACAATAAAGCTCTCTCAACGGAGGAATTTGAAGCAGAAGAGTTACAGCCTGTAACCGAAACAGATGTGGCAAGGAATCGATTTGCTTATGCAGATAATACGAACAGAACCTATTTCCAGAGCGGAAGGGGTATCAATAACGACACTATGAAATTGTTCCCTGCATGGAAAGCAACAGACGGCGACGGACATGTAACAGGCGCTGAAGGGACTTCCGTTTCCTATGAATCCGGCTGGTATTCTTCCAACAATGATAACGATTTTCTGATGATCGATCTGGGACAGGAGAGAAAGATTTCAAAAGTAGTGATTGACTGGGCAGCAAACGGATATGCGGCTTCTTATGATATCATGGTATCTACGGACGGCAAGAGCTGGACGACGAAAAAATCGGTGACAGGAAATACCAACCCGTTGACAAGAGATACTTTTGACGAAACAACGGCGCGTTATGTGAAAATGCAGGGAGTTGCACGCAAATCCGGCGCAAACGAATATGCTATTTATGAAATGAAAGTATATGGAAACACGGACAAGACAGTTCTTGCGCAAAAATGCCGGGAAACAGAAGAGATTATGGAAGAAAAAGGAATCGGCTGGGAATCCGCCGGTTTGGAACGGGAGTTCTATGATGGTCTCGTACAGGCAAAAGCTGTTTACGCGGATGTAATGGCGGGACAGGAAGAGGTGAAGGCTGCGGTAACCGGGCTGGAGGAGTTATTTTCTGACTGGACAGAGCGCGTTATACAGAATCTGAAAGATCAAATCAGCCAAAAACTTGCACAGTCAGAAGATCTTCTTTCAAAGAAAGCGGATTATGAAACAACAAGCTGGAACAAATTTGAGGCGGCTTATCATGCCGCAAATCATGCAGGTGAAGACTTATCGGCGGAAGAATATGAAGACCTGCTTTCTGATCTGACAGAGGCAATCGACGGCCTTGTTAAATTGCAAAAGAATTCGGAACAGATACAACAGCTTGCAGCTCCGGTTGTCACTGTCGTAAAGAGTCAGGCAACAGGTGTGAAAATAACATGGAGCGCAGTTGCCAATGCTTCTGCATATCAATTGTATCGTACCGTAGGCAGCAGTGTGACAAAAGTAGGCAGCGTAGTTTCCGGTACGCAGGCTTTGGATCAAAATCCGGTAGGAGGAAAAAATATGACCTACCATGTCGTTGCTTTGTCCGGTAATCAGAACGCATACAAAGACAGTGCGGCAGGCGTAGCAAAGAGCATTCAGCTGCCGGGGGCAACCAAAAAAGTGACGGTATCACAGGTCAAAGGAAAGAGAGCCGTAACTCTGAAATGGAAGAAAGTAAAAGGCGCTTCATCGTATTTGATTTATCGGGCGGAAGGCAAAAACGGTTCTTACAAAAAAGTAGGCAAGGTAAAGAAAAAGGTTACTTTTGAGGACAGTAAAAAACTAAAAAAAGGAAAGAGCTATTCTTATAAAATAGTAGCCGTTGTGAAAAAACAGTACAGTCCGATGAAAGCGGCAAAAAAGGCAGTGAAAATAAAATAAAAAGAAACTGGCAGTAAAATGAATTAAGAGGAGTAAATTGAAAAAGCAAAATTGAAAAAATATATTCTTGACAGTAGCGTATCGCTGTGCTAAACTGTCTATAGTTTAAAATGAACAGGAAAAATCAGTGAGCAAAGAGAGTACCATAGAAAGGTTCCTCACAGAGAGTCATCGGTTGGTGGAAGATGACAGGAAAGTTTTATGGGAATGGGTTTGTGAGATGCGAAGCGAATCAGAGTAGCGGATGCCGTGTTCCTCACGTTACAGGGGTGAGATATCGAAGAGATTCTGTATCAAAATGAGACTATGTGATAGGTGGCGAGTATTTTCCGAATCCGGGAAATACTCGTTTTTTAATGCATTCGTATGCAGGAAAGCTGTCAGAGGCAGATTTGTGGGTAAATAAAAAGCCATATCCATAGTGAATATCGGGTGGCACCACGAGGAAATCGTCCCGGACATTCTGGAAATAAACCAGAATGTCCGGGATTTTTGCGGTCAGGAATTCAAAAAGCTGCCGACAGCAGATTTGATTGGCGTACGCTGGTGAAATTGTATTTAATTTCATGGAAAGAAAAGCAGCTATTGCAAAACAGGAGGATCTATATGAAGAGAGTATACCGTGTTTACAAAAAAACAGTCAGTATTGTCAATGAGACAGCGACCGGAATGTATGAAAATCTGGTGGGAAAGGAAAAAGGCTTTTTGCTGGAAAGCTATGATAAAAATTATGACAGATTTACCTTGTTTGGCGTAAATCCGGCGGAAATAATCCGGTCAAAAGGGCAGTCATTGGAAATTCTTCATGAAAACGGCGATATTACAAGAAAAGAGGGAAATCCCCTGGAACTTTTAAAAGAATACTACAGTGAATTTGAAATCCGAAGAAATGAAGGAGAGATTGGCTTTTCCGGAGGTCTGGTAGGAAATCTGGGATATGATTTTGTACGGTATACGGAAACCCTTCCCGATGAAAATCCGGACGAAATCGGCATTGAAACAATTCAAATGATGCTGATGAAGGAATTTATTGTGGTGGATCACATTGCAGAAACATTAACCGGAATTGTACTGGAAGAGGATAATGAGGAAGGAAAGCAAAGGGCCATGGAAAAAGCATCAGAGATGATTGCAAAGGCCAGAAGAAAAATACAGGAAACGCCCCGTAAGTTCTGTCTGGACGGAAAGATTATAAAAAAATCAGATACTCTGGAGGAATATGGCAGCAAGGTTTTGAAAATCAAAGATTATATTAAAGAGGGCCATGTTTTTCAGACCGTATTATCCCAGAGATGGACGATTGAAACAGGTCAGGATGGATTTGAACTTTATAAGGAGCTGCGAGAACTAAATCCTTCTCCCTATCTGTATTATTTTAATTACGGTGATTTTGAAGTGATCGGCAGCTCACCGGAAATGATCGTAAAAAAACAGGATGACAGAGTGTATACCTGTCCCATTGCGGGAACCAGAAAACGGGGGAAAGACGACGCGGAAGACGCAGTATTAAAAGAAGAACTTCTGGCGGATGAAAAGGAACGGGCGGAACATGTTATGTTAGTTGATCTGGCAAGAAATGACATGGGCAGAATCGCAAAGTTCGGAACCGTCAAAGTGACGGAATTTATGGAAGTTCGGAAATTTTCTCATGTCATGCATATCGTATCCACAGTGGAAGGAAGAAAAAACAAAAAATCTCATCCGTTGGATCTTGCAGCCTCTTTTCTTCCGGCGGGAACGCTAAGCGGAGCCCCCAAAATAAGAGCTATGGAAATTATTGACGAACTGGAAACAAGCCGGAGAGGGCTTTACGGAGGAGCTGCCGGATATATTGATTTTAGCGGCGATATGGATTTTTGCATCACGATTCGTACTATGGTGAAAAAAGGAAACCGGGTATATTTACAGGCAGGAGCCGGAATTGTGGCAGATTCCGTGCCGGAAATGGAATATCAGGAATGCTGCAGCAAAGTAATGGCTCTGGCCAAAACATTAGTGGAGGAGGAAAAAATATGATTCTCTTAATTGATAATTATGATTCGTTTACGTATAACCTGTATCAGTATATCGGAGTGTTTCAACCTGATATCAAAGTCGTTCGGAATGACAAGATTACAATAGAAGATATTCAGAATATGAAGCCTGAGCGGATTGTTTTATCTCCGGGGCCAAAGAGTCCGAAAGAGGCGGGAATCTGCATGGAAGTGGTAAAAGAGTTTTATGATAAGGTTCCAATCCTTGGTATTTGCCTTGGGCATCAGTGCATTGGAGAAACCTTTGGAGGCGCCGTATCTTATGCCAAAGAACTCTATCACGGAAAGCAGTCACAGATCAAGCATGATGGAAAAGGATTATTTGAAGGCATTGACTCCCCCATCAAAGCAGCCAGATATCATTCGCTGGCGGTGCAGATGCAGGATTTGCCAGAGTGTTTAAAAGTCACGGCAGTGACGGAAGACGGAGAGATTATGGCAATGGAGCATACGAAATTCCCGGTATACGGACTGCAGTTTCATCCGGAATCCATATATACCGAACACGGCAAACGCATGATTGAAAATTTTGTGAATTAACGGGAGGTTCCTATGATTTTAGATACCATTGTTGCGGACAAAAAAATCCGCCTGATTGAGCACAAAAAACATAGTTCTTTGGAGGAGATGAAAAGGCTGGCAGAGGAAGTATACAGGGAAGAACATCTTTTTTATCAGGCGTTGAAAAAAGAGGGCATCTCCATAATCGGAGAATTTAAAAAAGCTTCTCCCAGTCTTGGAAACATTGACAGTAAGATCAATCTGACAACACGCATGGAGGAGTACAATGTTTCTGTCGACGCCGTATCCTGCCTGACAGAAGAAGATCATTTTTCAGGAAGCATAGACTATCTGGAACAGGTGCGGAAACTAACGGAACTGCCCATACTGCGGAAGGATTTTATGATTGATGCATACCAGTTTTATGAGGCAAAAGCATTCGGCGCGGATGCAGTACTTTTGATTGCGGCGATTTTAGATGATGGGCAGCTGAAAGATTTTTATCAGCTTGCCGGATTCCTGGGGCTGGACGCATTGGTGGAGGTGCATGATGAGAATGAAATGGAACGGGCATTGAAGATAGATGCAGACATCATCGGCGTCAATAACCGGGATTTAAAGGACTTTACCATACGTCTGGAAACAACAAAAAGGCTATCTTCCATGGTTCCGAAGGAAAAAGTATTTGTTTCGGAAAGCGGCATTACAAAGGATGCAGATGTGAAATTTTTAAAAGAATGCAGAGTGGATGCGTTTTTAATCGGAAGGTCCTTTATGGAATCCGAAAACCCAAAGGAGCTGGCAGCGCAATGGAAGAAATTATAAAAATACCAAAGGTAAAAATCTGCGGAATTACAGAGGAAAGAGAAGCAGAGTTTTTAAACGAGGGAAAAGCGGATTATGCAGGAATGGTTTTTTACGAAAAAAGCAGACGGAACATCAGTTTTATCCAGGCGGAGAAACTGATCCGATGTCTGGATGCAGAAATTGGCAAAGTGGCGGTTGCAGTAAATCCTACTTTGGAATTTGCCAAAGAGGCGGCACAGAGGGGATTTGATCTTTTACAGGTGCATGGGAATATAGAAAAAAAAGTGAGAGAAAACAGTCCGATTCCTATCTGGAGAGCGGTTAACATTACCGATGCAGACGCTCTTCATGCATTTTTTGAGGAAGAAGAAAAAGCGGGGATGGAAGGGATCATAGGCTATGTGGCAGACGGAATGGGATATGGCGGCGGCAGGCCTTTTGACTGGAAGGGGTTGTGTGTAAATGTGAGAAAGCAACTGAAAGGAAAACAGCTGATCCTTGCGGGAGGGCTCACGGAGCAAAATGTTAAAGAAGGAATTTGCTGCTTTCTGCCGGATATCGTGGACGTCAGCAGCGGAGTGGAAGAAGAAGGAAAGAAGAGCAGAGCAAAAATAATAAAGTTTATAAGAAAGGTGAGAGAACATGAACAATAAAGGATACTACGGGAAATTCGGAGGTCAGTTTGTAGCAGAGTCTTTGATGAATACGCTGAAAGAATTGGATGAGGCATTTGAAGAGGCGGTAAGAGATCCGGAATTTCAAAAGGAATATCACTATTATCTGAAACAGTATGTAGGCAGGGAGACGCCCTTGTATTTTGCAGAGCGGCTCAGTGAAAAATACGGAACGAAAATTTACTTAAAACGAGAAGATTTGAATCATACAGGAGCCCACAAAATCAATAACGTAATCGGACAGATTTTACTGGCCAGGCGAATGGGAAAGAAGAAGGTCATTGCAGAGACAGGAGCGGGACAGCATGGTGTGGCAACTGCCACAGGAGCGGCGTTATTCAATCTGGAATGTACGGTATTTATGGGCGAAGAGGACATGAAACGGCAGGCATTGAATGTCATGCGCATGGAAATGCTGGGGGCAAAGGTAGTCTGTGTCCGTTCCGGCAGCAATACCTTAAAGGATGCCACAAATGAGGCAATCCGTACCTGGGCAAAACGGGCAGAAGATACCTTTTATGTGATCGGTTCTGCGGTAGGGCCTTATCCTTATCCCAAAATTGTCAAAGAGTTCCAAAGCGTTATCAGCCGTGAGGCGAAAAAGCAGTTTTATGAGGCTGAGCAGAAACTGCCGGATGTGGTTATGGCCTGTGTGGGCGGCGGTTCCAATTCCATTGGAATGTTTGCGGACTTTATAGAGGAAAAGGACGTGGAGTTGATCGGCGTGGAGGCTGCCGGAAAAGGAATTGAAACAGGCGAGCATGCAGCCGCTATGGCTTTGGGAGAGATTGGAACGCTCCACGGCATGAAATCCTATCTGCTGCAGGATGAAAACGGGAATATTCAGTTGGCGCATTCGATTTCCGCAGGGCTGGATTATCCCGGCGTAGGACCGGAGCATGCTTATTTGAAAGATTCCGGCAGAGCGGAATATGTTTCCATAACAGATAAGGAAGCCATGGATGCTTTAATGGAGCTCTGCAGTCTGGAGGGGATTATACCGGCGATTGAAAGCGCCCATGCCATTGCTTACGCCATGAAAAAAGCCAAGACTATGACGATGGAGCAGAGCATGATTGTATGTCTTTCCGGAAGAGGAGACAAAGACGTACACACCATTGCGGATTATCTGACGGGAAAAGGATATTTGAATTAGGGAGGAGAAAAGATGAATCGAATTGAAGAAAAAATGGCTTTGCTGCAAGAAAAAAAAGAAAAAGCATTTATTACTTATATGACGGCGGGACTGCCGGATATGGAAGGTACAAAAGCGCTGATCAAAGCACAAAAAGAGGCGGGCGTGGATGTGATTGAGCTGGGAATTCCTTTTTCGGACCCCATTGCCGACGGCCCTGTGATTCAGGATGCGTCCTATCGTTCCATCTGTCTTGGTACAAATATAACAAAGGTGTTTCGGATGATGGAGGAGATCCGGCAGGAGGGCGTTGATCTGCCGATTATTTTCATGATGTATTATAATACGATTTTGCATTATGGAATTCAGGCGTTTGCAGCAAAATGCAAAGAGACTGGCGTAGACGGACTGATTGTACCGGATCTTCCCTTAGAGGAGCAGGAGGAATTAAAAGCGGCTCTTGCAAAACAGGATGGAGCTATTTTGATTCAGCTGGTTTCTCCGGTGTCAAAAGAGCGGATTCCGGCTATTTTACAGGATGCAAGAGGATTTGTTTACTGCGTATCCTCTATGGGTGTAACCGGTCAGGCAGGCTCCTTCCACAAGGAAGTACTGGCTTATTTAAGCGAGGTAAAGCAAATCTCCAAAATTCCGGTTATGATGGGATTTGGCATTCGTACCCCGGAGGATATTGCACCGATGAAAGATGTGATAGACGGAGCAATCGTGGGAACCTATTTTATGCAGTTATTGGAAGAGCATCATTACAGTGTAGATGCAGCAAAGAAATACTGCCGTGATTTTAAAGTAAATCTTGGCTGATGTATGGACTGATCTTCTTATAATTGATTGGCCAGAATACGCGATACCGGTATAAATGATTTGGATTACCCATAAACAAAAAAAATTATCAGGAGGATTTATATGATGCAGACAGCAATTGAAACAGTAGCAGAAGGAAGAGACTTAACAGAGGCAGAGGCAAAAAGAGTCATGGAAATTTTACTGAGTGGTGGAGCAACTCAGGCTCAGATCGGTTCTTTTTTAACGGCGCTTCGGATGAAAGGAGAAACCGTTGATGAATTGACGGGATTTGCATCCGTACTGAAGGAAAAAGCAGATACAATTTCTCCGAAATGCAAAAATTATGTGGATTTTGTAGGAACCGGAGGGGATCGGACTTTTACGTTTAATATTTCCACAACAGGAGCCTTTGTGGCAGCCGGAGCGGGGGTGCATATTGCCAAACATGGAAATCGTTCTATTTCTTCCAAAAGCGGCTCGGGAGATGTATTAGAGGCGCTGGGCGTTAATATTATGGCAGAGCCCGCCGTAGTGAAACGGTGTGTAGATGAAACAGGAATCGGGTTTATGTTTGCACCTTCTTTTAATAAAACCATGCGGTTTGTAGGGCAGGCCAGAAAGGAAATGGGAATCCGGACTGTGTTTAATATTTTAGGGCCTCTTGCGAATCCTTCCAGGGCGAAAGGCATGCTGGTAGGCGTTTACACACCGGAAATGACAGAAAAAATGGCAGTCGTTATGAGCAGGCTTGGAGTAGAGAGGGCATTGGTGGTCAGCGGAAAAGATCATATGGATGAATTGACAACGACAGATGTGACCGTGATGTCCGAGATCAAGGACGGAAAAGTAACCACTTATGAAATCACTCCTGAAGAGTTCGGATTTGAGAGATCAGAATTGAAGGATCTAAGAGGCGGCGACGGAGAAGAAAATGCAGAGATTACAAAGAAAATCCTGCAGGGAGAAAAAGGCAAAAAACGGGATATTGTATTGTTAAATGCAGGAGCAGCCATTTATATTGCCGGTATGGCCGATTCCATAAAAGAAGGCGTCAAAATGGCAGAAGAATCCATTGATTCAGGAAAGGCGGCAAAGGTACTTGAAAATCTGGTGAAAATGTCGGCTTAAAATGGGAGGGAAACTGCCCGGAAACTTGAAAATGATGGAGAGTCTGATATAATAACAATAGATCATTTCATATGCAATCATGAAGGTATCGGTAAAATAGAAAAGAAATTGGGGTAGTAAAGTATGAGATCAGGTGGTATTTTAATGCACATTTCTTCCCTGCCTTCCGAGTACGGAATCGGAACCATGGGCAGAGAAGCCAGAAAATTTGTGGATTTTTTAGTAAAGGCGGGGCAGACTTACTGGCAGATTCTTCCGGTATGTCCAACCAGCTATGGGGACTCTCCATATCAGTCCTTTTCCAGTTTTGCAGGCAATCCTTATTTTATTGATTTGACTATGCTCTGCAGAGAGAAATTATTGAAAAAAGAAGAATGTGAATCCTGTTTCTGGGGAAAAAAGAATACAGAAGTGGATTTTGGCATTCTCTATCAGAACCGCTATGATTTATTGAAGAAAGTACATCGGCGTTTTATCAAAAAAGAGCCGGAGGATTTTTCTGTTTTCTGTGACGAAGAGAAAGAATGGCTGTCTGACTATGCAGAATTTATGGCTTTAAAAGACGCCCATGACGGCGCAGCCTGGGAAGAGTGGGAAGATGCGCTCAGATTCCGCGAGCCTGGGGCAATGGAAGAGGTTCGTGATAAATACGCAGAAGAAATCTGTTTTTATAAAATGCTGCAGTATTTGTTTTTTAAACAGTGGAGAAGCCTGAAAGAATATGCGAATCAGAAGGGAATTCAAATAATCGGCGACGTGCCGATTTATGTTGCGGGGGACAGCGCCGATGTGTGGGCAAACCCGGATCAGTTTTATCTGGATGAAGATCTGCATCCCATTGAAGTGGCGGGATGTCCGCCGGATGCATTTTCGGAAGACGGACAGCTGTGGGGGAATCCGTTGTTTCGCTGGGATGTGATGAAAAAAGACGGCTATCATTTTTGGACAAAACGGATTCATGCAATGTCAAAGCTGTATGATGTGGTCAGAATTGATCATTTCCGGGGATTCGATTCCTACTATGCAATTCCTGCCGGAGCAAAAACAGCCAAAAAGGGCGAATGGAAAAAAGGGCCGGGTATGGATTTGTTCCGGACATTGGAGAAAAAGCTTGGAAGGTTAAATATCATTGTAGAAGATCTGGGATTTTTAACGCCTTCTGTATTAAAACTGGTGAAAGATTCCGGATTCCCCGGTATGAAGGTGCTTCAGTTTGCCTTTGATCCCAGGGAGGAAAGCGATTATCTTCCTCACAATTATACAAGCCACAGCGTGGTCTATACCGGAACCCATGACAACGAAACAACGGCGGGCTGGTTCAAAACAGCTCCCAGAGCATGCGTCAATTTTGCAAAGAAATATCTGAGTCTGACCAAAGAAGAAGGGTATCACTGGGGCATGATGCGCGGTGCCTGGGCAAGCGTCAGTGATCTGGCAATCGTGCCTATGCAGGATGTTTTGGGGCTTGGAAATGAGGCGCGGATGAATACGCCTTCTACGCTGGGATGTAATTGGAAATGGAGAGCAAAAGCGGAGCAGATTACGCCGAAACTGGCTGGAAGAATCCGAACATACATGAAGATGTATGGACGTGAGCCTGGCAATGCGGTAGAGGAGAGTGTATTGGCAGGGGAAAACCCTTGTTCATGCGGATCTGTACGATAACATAAGGCGCTTTTTCAGATCAAATCTGAAGTAACAGTCAGTGATTATCATATCGTTGCGATACAAACACACTCTGAAATCGGGAGTTATATTAGGAGGGCAAAAATGCTTGATACGATACCTGACGAAGAAGAAATGACAGCTTTAGTTGGAAAATCTCTATATGATGTATGGAATAAGCTGTGTGTTTTCGGCGTTTTGCTTGCCGGGAAGGAGATTTTCATGTGGGAACAAGAACACAGGAAAGACGAGAAGGAGCGCTCTCTGTGGAAACGTGAAAAGAACCTTGAAATGTGGAAAATCCCAAAAATCTCTTGAAATGACTCAAATGATAGTATAGAATAGTAGCGATTTGAGGAAAATAATAACAGGAGTGATGAATTGTATGAGAAAAACCAAAATAGTATGTACGCTAGGTCCGGCAACTGACAGAGAAGATGTACTGGAGAATCTGATCGTAAAAGGAATGAATGTGGCAAGATGCAATTTTTCCCATGGAAGCTATGATGAGCATAAAGCGAGAATTGATAAAGTAAAGGAACTGAGAGAGAAACATCATATGCCCACAGCCATTATGTTAGATACAAAAGGACCGGAAATTCGTCTGGGATTGTTCCGGGATCATGAAATTATTCTGGAAGAAGGAGCGAAATTTGTACTCTATTCGGAAGAGCGGGAAGGAGACCAGGACGGAATTTCCATTACCTATCCGGATTTGTACAAAGATGTAGAGGTCGGTACGACGATACTCATCGACGACGGATTAGTGGAAATGAGCGTTGTGGAATTAAAAGAAGGAGAAATTGTCTGCCAGATCAAAAACGGCGGCAAGGTTTCCGACCGTAAGGGCGTCAATGTACCGAATGTAAAATTATCCATGCCTTTCTTAAGCGACAAGGACAAAGAGGATATACTCTTTGGAATCAAGAACGATGTGGATTTTGTTGCCGCATCCTTTGTGAGACGTGCCGATGATATCAGAAAAATGCGGAAATATTTAAATGACCACGGCGGATACGACGTGCATATCATTGCCAAAATTGAGAACCGGGAAGGCGTGGAAAATATTGACGAGATTATAGAAACGGCGGAAGGCGTTATGGTAGCCAGAGGCGATATGGGCGTGGAAATCCCCTGTGAAGAAGTTCCCGTCATCCAGAAAATGATGATTAAAAAATGTGTTATGGCGGGCGGGCAGGTGATTACCGCAACCCAGATGTTAGATTCCATGATGAAAAATCCCAGGCCGACCAGAGCAGAGACGACAGACGTTGCCAACGCCATTTACGATGGAACCGGCGCCATTATGCTTTCCGGAGAAACCGCGGCAGGCCTGTATCCGGTGGAGGCTTTAGAGACAATGGTTCGGATTGCCGACCGCACCGAGCAGGATATTGATTACCGGAAACGATTCTTTGCAAGGGATCGAAAAGCAAACCCGGATGTAACAGACGCTATTTGTCATGCAACCTGTACGACAGCTCTTGATTTAAATGCAAAATCCATTGTAACCGTTACCCAGAGCGGCCATTCTGCAAGAAATATTGCAAAATATCATCCGGCCAGCGGAATTATCTGCGGCGCAACGGATGAAAAGGTAGCCCGGCAGCTGAATCTGGTATGGGGCGCAGCGCCCATTATTTTGGAAAAGAAAAAAGATGTATTTGAATTATTTGACCATGCCTTAGAAGTGGCGGAAGAACAGGGATATCTGGAAAAGGGCGATATGACGGTGATTACTTCGGGCGTTCCTATTGGAGTATCCGGAACTACAAATATGATAAAAGTGCAGATTGTATAAGTTTGTTTATTTCAGTCATAATCAAAAACTCCTTTCATACAATGTATAAAGTGTTTTTTCTAAATATACGTTGTAGGAAAGGGGTTATTTTTTATGGAAATGACATCTGATAAAGAGTTCAATCTTTACAGGGATATACAAAAAAGAACCGGCGGAGAGATTTATATCGGTATTGTAGGGCCGGTTCGTACAGGTAAATCCACATTTATTAAGCGTTTTATGGATATTATGGTGATTCCAAATATGGAAGACGAAAACAGCAAAGCCAGAACGGTGGATGAACTTCCCCAGTCCGCTCAGGGAAAAACCATTATGACCACGGAACCTAAATTTATTCCAAAGGATGCAGCATCCATTCATTTAGACGGGGATGTGGAGGTAAATGTGCGCTTGATTGACTGTGTGGGATATATGGTGGAGGGAGCCGCAGGCCATATGGAAGGAAATAATAAACGTATGGTAAAAACGCCGTGGTTTGATTATGAAATTCCCTTTGTAGATGCAGCTTCCATTGGAACCCAGAAGGTAATCAAGGAGCATTCTACCATTGGAATTGTGGTGACAACCGATGGTTCATTTGGAGAATTGAAACGGGATAATTATCTGGCAGCGGAGGAAAAGACCATTGGGGAATTAAAAACATTGGGCAAGCCATTTGTCATTGTATTAAATTCTGAGAGGCCTTACAGTGATGAAACAGTAGAGCTGGCAGAACAGATGATGGAAAAATATCAGATGCCGGTGGTTGCAGCAAATTGCGAGCAATTGAGAAAGGATGATATTAATAAAATTCTGGAAAGCATATTATATGAATTTCCCATTGTAAAAATGGAATTTTATATCCCCAAATGGGCGGAAATGCTTCCATCCTCCAATCGAATGAAAGAAAATGTAATCGAAAATGCAAGAGGCATATTAAATGCAGTGACCAAAGCAAAAGATATTAAGATGATTAAGAAACAGGAAAATTCCGAATACATTGCAGATGTTCATCTGGATAAAATAGACTTGGCGAAGGGCCTTTTAAAGATCAAAATTGAAATGGAGGATAAATACTATTACGAAAATATCAGTGAATTGACGGGAGTGCCGATTCAGGGCGAATATCAGCTGATTTCGCTGATCAAAGAGCTGTCGGAGCAAAAAAGTTCTTTTGAAAAAGTGTCGGATGCGGTAAGCGCCGTGCAGATGAAGGGCTATGGCGTCATTCATCCCCAGTTAAACGATATTATTATGGATGAACCGGAGTTGATCCGCCATGGGAATAAATATGGCGTAAAGTTAAAGGCAACGTCGCCTTCCGTACATTTAATCCGTGCTAATATTGAAACGGAGATTGCTCCCATTGTAGGGAGCGAGGAACAGGCGAAGGATTTGATTGCTTATATCAAAGAGGGGCAGAATACGGAGAGCGGTATCTGGGATACGAATATTTTTGGAAAATCAATCGGGGAACTTATGGAAGACGGAATCCGCAGCAAGATTTCCATGATGGACGATGAGTGCCAGATGAAACTGCAGGATACGATGCAGAAGATTGTAAATGATAGTAACGGCGGATTGGTCTGCATTATTATTTGATGAGACAAAGATTTGGAAAACGGCTGTTGCGGGGCTAATGTAATTGATCGTCCCGCAACGCTTTATTTTTTAATCATTCACTTTCGGGAAATATTTCCGGCAGGTTAAAATAAACAGTATCACTGCAAGGGCGGTAGCCAGATAGTCGGTAAGCGGCTGGGCTGCTGCAAGCATAGTAGCGGTGTTGAAAATGTTTCGGAACAGAAACAGTACCGGCAGATAGATGATGCCCTGGCGGCTTATGGAAAGAATCAGAGCCGGAAGTGCGGCGCCGGTAGACTGGATGGCGTTGATAAATACAAACAGCAAACCCATGACAGGCCCGGAATAGATATAGATGCGGGCAAAGGACATGCCGTAGGAAAACGCATTGGGATCTTCCAAAAATGCATGAACCAGCGGATCGGCGCCGCAGTAGCAGATCACCGTCATGACTGCGCTTAATCCAAAAGCAAGAATTAGTGAGAATTTAAGGACAGCCATATAACGCTTTTTGTTTCCGGCGCCGAAACAGTAGCCAAGGACAGGCTGAATGCCGGTGCCGAGACCGATTAAAAGCATTACTACAATCATATTGACTTTCATTGCCACACCCAGTCCCGCAACTGCCATATCGCCGTAACGGAGCATGATATTGTTGACAATAATATTTGAAAAACTCATAAGCATGCTGTTTAGGGATGCCGGAATACCAATGGCAAGAACCCCGACAGCGATACCGTTTCCGGCATGGTAATAGTTCGGATGAATGGAAAGCATTGCATTTTTGGAAAGCAGATGGCAGATGTAAAAAATAGCTGCAAAGATATTTCCAAGAACAGTTGCAACTGCTGCTCCGGCTACATTCCAGCCGAAACCAAGGATCATAATGGGATCCAGTATGATATTGATCAGATTTCCAATCAGCATTCCCATCATGGCGACATTAGCCTTGCCCTCGGCGCGGATAATATTGCTGAATGTATTGCCGATAATCAAAAACGGAATGGACGTGGAAACGATACGCAGATATTGCGAGGTGTAACTTATGGTGTCATCGCTTGCGCCAATGGCCCTGCTGACCGGTTCGGCGAAGATAAATATAACGATGGCGGCAATAATGCCGATGCAAAGTCCGGTCCAGAAACAGAAAGAAGAGGCGGTTTTGGCTTTTTCTGTTTTGCCTTCACCAAGAGATCTGGAAATCAGGGAAGTGCCTCCTATGCCAAAGAGCATTCCAATTGCCATAAAGAAAAGGAATGCGGGAGTCGCTACAGAAATAGCGGCGACCATATAGGCATTTTTGGTCTGTCCTATGAAAAAAGTGTCAGCCAGATTGTAAATCAGAACCATGATCATACTGACGATGGAAGGAACGACATTACTGATGACTGCTTTTGGTACCGGGGCGTCCCGGAATATTTCTGTTGTTTTGTCTTGCATAATACATACTTCCTTTCTGAAATTTTGTGCCCCTCCGGACATCCGGTATGATAACGCCTTCCTTTGAAGAGGTCTTAATCATGTATAATTTGAGATTTGCTCTTCCGGGCGGCGTCATAATGACATGTCCGTGGAAGAGAGGTTTTTAAATGCATCAGATTCCAGATTTGTATAAATTTGTCTGAGCATTTTTTCTAATAATTGCTGATCGGTTTCTGACAGCCCGTGAAACATAATTTCATTTAGCAGAGGGTTGTTTTTTCTTATTTTCAAAACAAGCTGTTTTCCGCTGTCTGTCAAAAGAATAGGCTTGGTGCGGGAGCCTTTTACTGTGCTTTTGCAGATAAACCCTTTTTTTTCCAGAAGTTTCAGCACATGAATGACGCTGGTGTGTTTGACGCCAAAATGCAAGGCAATGTCTGTGAGGGTGTTTTTCGTGTTATTTTCCTGAGAAAGGTATATCAGCACATCAAGCTGCGTGTCGGTAAGTCCGTATTTTTTGTATGATTTGTTAAAAGCGGTTTCCAATTGATGGTGTATTTTTTTGAAATAGCGTTTCAGGTCATCCATTTTCCTATCTTCCATTCCATATATGTAGCAAGCTACATATTATATCGAAATCTTTGAATTGTCAATATCAAACCTGAATTATTCACGGAACAGTATTTGAACTGATAACTGTACCATGAATCTG
>CAJUEY010000049.1 GCA_910585825.1 uncultured Lachnospiraceae bacterium
AGCTTCCGAATAGGAAGTTGCTGTAATGCTAAATATCAATATGTCACTACACTAGGATAAAATTAAAAGTTTTATTATAAACATGATAAGAGGTGAATAAAGTAAAATGGGAAAATTATATTTACAAATATGAAGCAATTCCAATAAGGTAATTGAACAGAAAAAGATTCATGAGACAATGTAACATAGACTCACATTTTATAGATAAAAGATGAGTTTTTTGGGAGATGAAAGCGAGACTTTGGAAGTTATGCATAAACAATGCATGGCATTCATGGTCTCGTTTTTTATAAAGCAAGAAAAAATACATCAAAGGAGGAATGCAGAAATGGCAGCAGATGTGGAAACAATGTTTTACACAAGGGAAAAACCCTGGCACGGGCTGGGGGTGAAGGTGGCGGACGCGTTAAGCTCCGCGGAGGCGCTGGCGGCGTCCGGGCTGGGCTGGAAGGTCGTGCAGAAGGAAATCTTAACGGAAGACGGGGAGCCTGTGCCGGGCTTTAAGGCAAACGTGAGGGATTCCGATGAAAAAGTCCTGGGGATCGTCTCAGACCGCTACCGGGTGGTGCAGAATGAGGAAGCTTTTGCATTTACGGACAGGCTTTTGGGCGAAGGCGTGCGCTACGAGACGGCAGGCTCTTTAAATGGGGGAAGGAAAGTCTGGGTTCTGGCGCGGATGCCCAGGGAGTACATTATGCTTGGCGACCGCGTCAGCCCCTACATGGTCTTCTCCAACACCCATGATGGGAGCGGCGCAGTCCGCGTGGCGATGACGCCCGTGCGCGTCGTGTGCAGCAACACTTTGAACCTTGCGCTTGGCACAGCTGCAAGAAGCTGGTCCGCCATGCACACGGCAGGCGTGCAGGACAAGATCGGGGAGGCGGAGCATACGCTTTTTATGGCGGAACATTACATGGACGCGCTCGGCAGGGAGTTTGAGGCTTTGAGCCGGATGAAGCTGACAGACCACAAGGCAGAGGACTGCATGAACGCGCTTCTCCCACTGGATGAGGGAATGGGACGGGTGCAAAAAAGCAACATCTTAAAACTCAGGGAGGATATGAAAGCGCGCTACTTTGACGCCCCGGATTTAAAAGACATGCCAAAGAACGCATACCGCTTCCTGAACGCCGTCTCGGACTTCACCACCCACGGGAAGCAACTGCGGGAATCCGGGAACCGCAGGGAAAGCCTGTTTTCAAGGGTCATGGACGGGAACGCTGCGCTGGATAAGGCATACGGCCTTGTGAGGAGCGTTGCGTAACGGAGCCTGTGGAATATTTTAAAAGAAATATTTATGAAAATAACATAAAAAGAAAATTTATCAGGAGGAAAAGACAAAATGAAAGTGTTGGCAAAGACAAACGGCATGGAACGGAAGGAATGGCTGGAATGGCGGCGCATGGGCATCGGCGGTTCGGACGCCTCTGTAATCGCAGGGGTGAACCCGTTCCGCTCCATATTTGATTTATGGCTGGACAAGACCGGGCAGACAGAGCCGGGAGAAGAGGAATCCGAATACATCCATTTCGGGAACGTGCTGGAACCCGTCGTCCGGAAAGAGTTCATGCGGCGCACAGGATTAAAAGTGCGCAGGAAGATGGCGATTTTGCAGAGCGGGGAATACCCGTTCATGCTTGCGGATTTAGACGGCGTCATTTACGAAGACGGAAAGCTCTGCATCTTTGAGGCAAAGACAGCCAGCGCCTACAAGCGGGAGATCTGGGAAGCGGGCGTCCCGCTGGAATACCAGTACCAGATCCAGCACTACATGGCAGTCACGGGAGCGGAAAAGACATACATTGCAGTTCTGGTCGGAGGGAACACGTTCATCTATCACGAAGTATACCGGGAGGAAGAGATGATCAGAAGCATTATCCGCATGGAACAGGAATTCTGGAAAAACTGCGTGCTGGCAGGAGAAGAGCCGGAAGCAGACGGCTCCGGAGCAACCACAGATTTCCTGAATGGAAAGTACAATGCTTCCAACGGAAAATGCATAGAACTGCCGGAAGAGGCCCTGCAGCTGTGCGAACGGTATGATGAATTAAACAGCCGTCTTGATGAGCTGAAAGGGCAGAAGGAGGCCGTAACAAACAAAATCAAAGCCTGCCTGAAAGAAAATGAGAGCGGCACGGTCGGCGGGCGGCGCATCGACTGGAAGACCGTCACCACCACAACCTTTGACAAGAAGCGGCTGAAAGAGGAACGCCGGGAGATTTATGACGAATACTGCGGGAAGATCCGGTACCGGAGATTGTCAGTTGCATAAAGAAAGATAAAACATCAAAAAAGCCAGAGAAATAAAAAATAAAGAAGGATTTGAAATAAACACTTCTGCAAATAAAAAACAGAGAGGAAAAAGCATATGGAACAGGATATGGTCCGTCTGTTACGGGCGGATGAAATCGAATGCAGGGTATCCATGATAAACGGTAACGGCTTAAGCCTCCTGCTGTTTAAGGACGCACGGGTGGACCAGAAGATACTGGACGAGACGTTTTCGCCTTTCGGCTGGAAAAGGAGCCACCAGAGCATTGACGGGAATTTATACTGCACGGTGGAAGTCTGGGACAGTGAAAAGGAGCAGTGGATCGCAAAACAGGACGTGGGCGCCATGAGCTATTCGGAAAAAGAAAAAGGGCAGGCGTCAGATTCTTTTAAGCGGGCGTGTTTCAACTGGGGTATCGGACGCGAGCTCTATACAGCCCCGTTCATCTGGGTTCCGGCTGCAAAAACGGACATCCAGAAAAAAGGAGACCGTTATATAACGAAAGACAGCTTTTCCGTGCAGTCCATTTCCTACAGCGTACAGAAAGAGATTGTGTCGCTTACGATTGTGAACCAGAAAGGAATGAAAGCGTATGAGCTGAATCAGGAGCCGGAAAATAAAACAGCTTCTGATAAAACGCTGACCGCAGGGCAGATGAAGATACTGGAAAAGGAGCTGGAGCGGACGGGGATCGCCATGGAAGCGGTCTTAGACAGATACCAGATCAAAGAAGCAGGAGAGATGACGCCGGAGATCTACAAAAAGGCGCTGGGAAGCCTCAAGAAGACAAAGCCGAAGGAAGCGGCATAATGGAGGGACAAAATCCCCATGGGGATTTTCAGGAGGCAGGACATGGAAGAAGAGGATTTTACCACATGGGCGGTTGAAAAGCGGCTGGACATGCTGTCGGACAGTGTGTACCTCTATGACAGAAATAGCGGGGAGATACGGATTGCATGAAGCAGCGCAGAAAGGCGGTTGGAATTATGGAGCGTATTATCAAGGCGGTTGTAGCGGGGATATTGACGGCGGTTCTCGCACTTTTGTCAAAGGATGGGAATGAGGAATAAGAAAAAGAAGCAGAAGCGGCTGTGGAATCTAAATCCTGCAGCCGTTTCCGATACATGGAAAATTTATATACCTGCTAAGGTAATTTAATGCAGAGATTTGAGCGGTTGCGGAAATTATGAAAGGTATGTTATAATTTAACCATACAAAGGAGATTACTATGAAAGACAGGAAAGTGCAGTGGCATCCGGGATTTGTGGCAGCAATGGATTTGGAGCTTGCAGAGAACCGGGATGCGCTGGTCTTTGAGAAAGAATATAATTTAAACACCAAGCCGTTGGAAATTGACCTGCTGGTGATAAAAAAAGAACCATCCGTGCGGATTGGAAATGAAATAGGGGCCTTCTTTTTGGGGCATAACATTATGGAATACAAATCGCCGGAAGACCATCTGGACATCGACGCCTTTTACAAGTCTCTGGCCTATGCGGGGCTTTATAAAGCTTACGGGGAA
Organism: uncultured Lachnospiraceae bacterium; assembly: GCA_910585825.1. Taxonomy (GTDB): domain Bacteria; phylum Bacillota; class Clostridia; order Lachnospirales; family Lachnospiraceae; genus Roseburia_B. The sequence continues at coordinate 3,795 of CAJUEY010000049.1, forward strand.
ACCGTTGATGAAAGAAAAGAGGATGACATTACAGTATCGCTGCTCCGGGAAGCAAGGCCGGAAGGGCTTTTCCAATATTTTGCGGGGCATGGATATACGGTATCCAACCCGTACCAGGGGATATATTATATAAAAGGGAAAAATATGTTTCCTGTCCAGGTTGTTGTCACGGGCGAGCTGGATAAGGCGGAGCATACATGGCTTGGGGCGTTATCGGAAAAACTGAAGAAAGAGGACATAACGGAACTGCTGGAAAAAATCCGGAGGCTGACAGGAAAAAATGACCGGGAGCTGGCAGATTCGGTTCTCGAAGTCAGCATAGGGGCAAACAGGCAGGCAGTGGAAGAATGGAAGGGAGATGCTAGTATGTGCCAGGCGTTAATGGAGATCATGGAACCACAGTTATTATTAAGGGATGAAGAAAAGATAAATGAAGGATTGCAGAAAGGATTACAGAAAGGAATTCAGGGAACCATAGATGCGCTCCGGAAATTTGGGCACGGAGACTCAGAGATTAAAGAAACTATTATAGAAGAGTATGGTCTTTCTGAAGGGGAGGCGGCAAGATATTTTTAAAAGATTATTTTGAAACTATCATGGATCAAAAAAGTCTATGGATAATTATATCACATAGGCTTTTAATCTTTTCAGAACAGATCATTTTATACAGGAATATTTTTAAGATTATGTCAACTATAGAGAGATGATGAATAGAGATAACTTTTTGTTGAATAGTGTATAGGTCTGTCCGTGTAAAATGAATTATCAGAATAGGTTGATAAAATCAAATGGAAAAATTTTAAAGAGAAATCATAGATCTATATTGTATTATTTGATGTTCCGGAAGAAGTTTTATCAAATTTACATAAAATGACAATAAATCTTGTTTTGAAAATTGAAAATAATTTTAATAGATTTGAATGGCAGTTAACTTTGATTTTTTGATGTTTAATATAATCATATTTTCAATTTAGATCATATAGAAAAGTTACGTTTTTGTATAAACCTACGAAAAGATTTACGGGAAGAAAATTAAAGAGATTTATGTAAGATTTCCATAACGGAAGAAGATTTATTTTGCCGAGGAGAACCAGACATGAGAAAGTATATGGCAGAGTTTGGACTGAATGTTTCAACAGGGTTTAAGACATTAATTCCGATCGAATCACTACAGAAAATCAAAGATGAACATAATTATCATATTTATTATATTCTTGCCTGTCCTAAAATATTTATTAAGCCAGACAGTATTAAATTGGAAAAGAGATGCATTAATCTGACAATATATAAACTTTTTAAGGGTGAAGAATACGCAATTGAAAATGTAAATATAAGTTTAACAAAGGATTTCGATCATAGAGGGTTAAAAGCCAGTTGTAAATATCCATATACACATATAGAAATAGTAATAGAAAATGATGAGCCTATCGTTATAGATTCACAAGCAATCAGTAATTATGCCGCATTTAACCGCAAATGGGATTTGGATGTGTTATATATAGGACAAGCTTATGGAAAAGAGGGACAAAGATTGGCTCAGGATAGGTTAAAAGCACATAGCACATTACAAACGATCCTCTCGGATTGTAATATAGCTTTTCCAGATAAGAGAATATATATACTATTGTTAGAAATTAATCCTATTTTAAATTCGGTGATGGATGGCATACATGGAGGAAATGTTGAAAATATAGAAGAGGATATGCATTTTTTTAATATTTTTGCAAATTCTCCGCAAATGAATCAAATAATAAATATTTCCGAGGCAGCTTTAATAAACTATTTTAAACCAAAATATAATAATAATTTTAAAGAAAATTTTCCGAATAAAAATCATAAAGGCTATGGGCAATATATTGAATTGGATTATAATAACATTATGGTTGAGGTGGATTTAGATTTTGAGGCGCCATATCCGGATATAAGATTAATCTCTGAAAAGAATATTATTGACAGGAAGAATAGAATCATACAATATGAATTGGATAATGATCCTAACAGAGAAAATATGTATGCTATCTTTCAAGAAAATAAATAGATTTATTTAGGAGAAAACCGATATGCAAATAAATGCTAAGGAATTTGGGGAATGGACAGAAGAAGATATGTTTGCAATCATTCATAATGAGGCATATAAAGAAAATGAATTTATAGATTATAAAGAAAACTTTGCGCCATTAGAGTGTTTGGATAAGATGCAAAAAAAGAAAAAGCAAGATGAATTCCGCCATGATATTTGTTCGTTTGCCAATAGCAATGGTGGATTTCTACTCTTTGGAATAAAGGAAGAAGCGGGTGTGCCGGTAAATATATCTGGAATTTCGATTGATAATATAGATAAATTTGAATTGGATAGAAGAAATGAATTGTCAGGCATATTACCGATTGTGCCTAATGTGGCTTTTTCTTTTGTTCTTTTGAAGAATGATAATTATATAGTTATAATTAAAGTTTCAAGAGGATTACATAGACCGTACATCAACCTTGAGAATGAGGGTGTTTTTAAATTTTTCGTACGTCACGGAAATAGAAAGCGGGCGATGAGCTATATGGAAATACAAAGTTATTTTCTGCAATCCGGCATGTTATCTGACGAAATAAAAAAATTCCGTAAAGACAGGCTGAAATACTATCAGGAAGAATATCCGGGGATGCCTTTCGCAATGATTCATGTAATGCCGGGAGATTTTTTGAATGATAGTGCACAAGTGGATTTGTATGATGTTTATGTTGAAAAGAGACTGAACGGTCACGAATTATTTGACAGAATCTGTTTCGGTACCGTGGTTCCGAATGTGGACGGAATTTGTTTTCCGGGATATAACTATGATACGGGCTTGTTTTTGCAACTCTATAATAACGGAGTAACAGAGCTTTTTTATAGAGTAGAAATTTGTGAGAGGCAAGAAGAGAAAGGATTATATTGCCGCGGCATTGTAGATAGAATGACGGAATTGTTATATGGCACAATGAATCTTTATGTCGCAACGCAGCGTCAAAGCGTAGCATATGTGTGTGTTACAATAGCAGGCTGCAAAGGGTTATGGAGTGTAATTGATCACAATAATGATTATTATGCTAAAGTAGATAGAAATGAAATCCATTGTATGCCCATAGAAATAAAAGAAATAACAGATGAAAAATATGTTAATGAAGGAATAGAAAAATGTAGAAAGATTATAGGGCATGCGTTGGGAAAAAAGACTGAAAGCAGAACATAGCTTATATTATTTTATATAGCATACCACAAATATACAGAAAACAATATGAGGAGAGAAAATTAAAATGTCAGAAATTCTGACATTTTATGTTGACATTTTTTCCATTTCTGTATATACTATTTGAGAAAGAGAGGTGATTTTATGCATGAGAGACTAAAGGCGGCGAGGAAATATTTAAAATTATCTCAGGAATTTGTTGCGAAACAGATGAACCTTTCGCGTCCTACAATCAGCGCCATTGAATCCGGACAGAGAAAGATCACTGCTCAGGAACTGGACGCTTTTTCCAAATTATATGGTGTTAGCGCTGAAGAACTGATGCATGGGAAAAAATCGAAAACGATTGAAACGGAGATGTTTGCGCGAGCCTTTTCAGAATTGTCAGAGATCGACAAAAAAGAAATTATGAATTTAATTGATTTTAAACGTAGGTATAAGGAGAGTCTAAATGGCTGATAAGTGGAATCATTTGTATAGTTTGGGGATGACTCCCGAAAAACTAGCGGAGAAAGTCCTTGAGGATAAGTATGGAGAGGAAATGCCTTCTATTCCCGTTAATCCTTTTAAGCTGATGCGTGGTTATGGAATTGTTTATCAGTTTATGGGATTTCAGGAGCTGGAAGGCATTTATCTTGTGCCTGAGGATAGTGAGGATATGGCGGTTGTCGGTATTAATTATAAGCGTAATATTACCAGACAGCGTTATACGGCGGCGCATGAGCTTTGCCATCATTTGAAAGACAGGCAGAATGAAGCGTGTCCTATTGGCTCAAAAGATGAAATAGAAAAATTTGCGGAGAAATTTGCGGCAGAATTATTAATGCCGAAAAAGTCTTTTTGTTCAGTTGCGCGGGAATATATGAATAATGGCAAGGTTTCGTTAGACGGGGCATTACATTTGGCAGAATATTTTGGAGTCAGCTTTCGTTCCTGCGTATTGCGCCTGGCATATACATTTCATCTTTTGGATGGAGAATATTCTGACCTGAATAAGCGAATTTCGAGATATAAGCCGGATAAGAAAAAGATTGAGTTGGGAATAGATGTGGAAAATATTGAACTGCTTAGGCAGGCGGTTGATTCATATCAGTTTTATTTTCAAGTTGAAAAGGATATTGTGTGGCATAGGTTTAAAAATGATTTTATATATAATGAAAACCGTATGGAAGGTTTAGATATAGATAAAGAAGAAGTGGCAGAAATTGTGACAGATTTAAGAATAAACCGACAGAAAAGCGCTTTTTGTAAAGAAAGTTATGAGGACTTAATACAAGTTGTCGGCCATGCCGCATTATATGATTATATTATAGAGACAAATGACAAATTAAGTATATATAAAATTTTGGATTTGAACAAAAAGCTTTTTCAATATGCCCCTTTTCCAGAGGAATCCGGCAAAACAAGAACAGATAATAATTTGGTGCTTGGAACAAAATTTGAAACTGTAGACTGGAGGGAGGTTGCACAAGAGCTTATAAGACTGCAGGAACCGGTAGATAGCCTTGTGGAACAAGTAGATGAGTTGTCAATAAGCGAGTATTTGCTCCATGTAATAAAAATTCATCATCGAATTACACAGATTCACCCTTTTCGAGATGGAAATGGGAGAAGCTCCAGGGCGTTGCTTAATTGGATGCTCAGATTAAAGGGATTGCCGCCTGTTTATTTTAAAGTGACGGATAAGATGTCATATTATACGGCTTTAGAGCGTGCAGACGAGCATGGAGATTATACAGAGTTACTCAGGGTTACAATCCGTGAGTTGTTTCGGACAATTATGCGGATGAATCATGTACAGGAACTGGGATAGAGACGCAGATTAATTAAAATGCATAGCAAGTACATAATTCTTGTTCTAAAGTCTGTTCTAAAGAAATTCTTTTTCAATTTTATACGCACACAACGCAAGCAAAAAACAAAAACCTCTGCAAAACCTTATTTTATCAGCATTAACGGACACAGATAAAACAAAATCATTTCATATAAACCCGTCCCATATAGCGTTCGGGACGCAGAGGTCGCAGGTTCAAATCCTGTCGCATCGACTGAAGGTAAAGATGCCGGAATCCTTATAAATCAAGGGCACTGAAAAACTCCCGCCAAAAAGCGGGAGTTTTTAGTGCCCTTATTTTCAAATGATTTACACAAAAGTAAGAATTTCCCTGTATTTTGTCAGATCACGCTTCTTACCGCTTTGCCTTTTTCGACGCTTTGCTGAGAAGGCTCGGCTGCGTTTTTGTAAGGACAGCGATCTTATAATAATATTTCTTATTCTTCTTTGCTTTTTTATCCGTATAGCTTAATTTATTCTTACCCAGCGTTTTTATTTTTGTATAGCCTGAATTTTTATTTGTCGAACGGTACAGCACATATTTTTTCGCATTCTTCACTTTTTTCCATGTGATGCGAATGCCGCCGGAAACGGCGGATGCTTTTTTGATTTTCGCACCTTTCGCCAGCGTAAGCTCTTTCGGGCTTCCCGCCGCGCTTTTCACCTTTCCATCCTTTGACACCGCTACCGCATAATAGCTCGCGCTCTGCGCCGGATTCGCATCCTGCACCGCAGCCGCGCCGGACGGTACGGTTCCTAAAAGGACGGTCGCGCCTTTGCTGACGCGGTAAATTTCATATCTGTCCGCGCCGAAAACGGGAGCAGCCGTAACGTCCACATATACGCCTGTCTTTCCCAGTTCCGCTTTCAGGGTGGAAATCTCTGGCGCCTTTAATTTCGGCGATGACGCCGTATTTTCTGTCACCGGGCCGGCATAATGGGTTTCGGTCTCTTTTATCCGGATATAAGCTGTATACTCCGTCTGCGGCAGACAGCCGCTTTTTTTGTTTTCATCCGAAAAGTTTTCTCCGTCAAAGCTGTACTCTGCGCCGTCTGTTTCAGAGATGACAGCCGTATACGTTTTTCCGTCTTTTCCTTCTTCAAACGTTAAAATACACGCCTTCTTAGCCTCCTGCAAAGCTTTATCGATCGTGAAATATTTTGTGACGGAACTGCCCGAGAGCCTGCCTCCCTCTTTCGGCGTGACGATAACGGACGCCTGCCCGGGAAGGCGGTTATCCGCATATTCGTATGTAAAATCGGCGTCCTTTTCAAATTGGATTCTGCGGCTGCCCAAATCGACGGACACTTCCGGCTCCGGCGCATGCGGCGTTACGTTGTAGACCAGATCCGGCACGTCCGCGATCATCGCCTCTGTCAGCGCAAGGCTGATCTTAAGCCCTTCGCCAAACGAACCGGTTCCCTCCGGCGTTTTTTCCGACGCGAACGTTCCGTCGCCGCTCAGTGTTCCGTTGTTTGTAAAGCTTCCTTCCGCCGTAAGTCCGCCGCCGATCTCCAGCGTCCCGTTATTGGTAAACGCTCCTTCCGCCGCCGTTATGCCGTTATTGACAAGCGTCCCGTCTATAACCGCAGACGCGCCCTGTGAAATATGCATCTTCGCGCCGTCCGCGACTGTCAGCTGCGCATCATCCGCAACGGACAGTTGAGCGTCGTCCGAAATATGCATCTTCGCGCCGTCTGCAATGGTCAGCCGGGCGCCTTCCGCAACTGTTAAGGATGCGCCGGGCGATACGGTGATAACGGCTCCTTCGCCGATCGTAACGCTGCCTGAAATGACGGTGTCGCCCTCAACCGGAAGCTGCCGTCCCGCCGGGACGTCGCGCTTTCCGTTCCAGAGAAGCAGCGGCAGCGACTCTCCCATGCGGTCCGTGCTCCGTACCAGGATTTCCAGCGTTCTGTCGGTGTAGGCGGTCAGCCTCGCCGAATCCGGCGCCGCGTCCGGTCCGAAAAACTGTAATCCCTCCCCTGCCCGTATGCAGGTCAGGCCGCTGCAGCCTTTAAACGCGTCTCCCTCAATCACTTCCACGGAATCCGGAAGGACGAGCGGTCCTGACAGCGACGTGCAGCCATAAAATGCCGCGTTTCCGATTTCCTTCAGCTGCTTGGGCATTGTTACAGTCTGAAGGTTTTCACAGCCGGAAAAAATCGAATCCCCGATCTTCTCCAGATGTTCCGGCAGCGTGACCGAAACCAAATTTGCGCAGCCTGAAAATGCCCCTGATTCCAGTTCCTTAATGCCCTCAGGCAGAATGATCTCAGAATAGCCGGTTTTTCTCAGACCAGAGCTGATATCCGTGCAGCCGTCCGGTACGGCGAGGGTTCCCGTCAGATTCATGCATCCATGAAAAGCGTACCTGCCAAGACTGACAAGATTTTCCGGCAGATAAATTTCCGCCAGCTGCGTGCATTCATAAAACGCCTCTTGCCCGATATACATAACGGAATCCGGCAATTCTATTCCCGTAATTTCATTGTTTTCGTAAAAAGCACGGTGCCCGATTTCCGCCACCGTATAGGAAACGCCGTTTTCATCCGTCACGGTTTCCGGAATGGCGACTTTTCCTGCCGGCGCCGCAGCTCCCTCCGCGGTTCCTTCCAGACGGACCTGCTTTTTCTGCGGATTGATTACGGTATACCGAAAGACTCCGTCGCTGAAATTTAAGCCGGTTTCCTCCGGCGCATACGCCTCTCCGTTTAATTCAATGTTCGTATGTCCCACGCTGTACAGCCTGGCCGCCGTCTGTTCGCTCTCGCAGATGATTTTTATCTTGCATCTTAAACGAATGATATCCGCCTCTCCGCAAAAAAACTGGTCAACATATGCAGCGTCTCCTTTTATGGACACCGTCGTTGCATCCGGGAGCAATTCAAACCAGGCAGCGTTTAATCTTGTCACCCCCTCTGGAATTGTGACTGCCTGCAGGGATTTGCAGGATGAAAAAACCCTTGCTCCGACAGAAGACAGGCTGTCCGGCAGAGTTACCCTGGAAAGCATGTAGCAACCATAAAATGCAGATTCTCCTATCGTATGAACCCCGTCCGGAACCGTAATTTCAGTCAGCTTATAGCAGGAATGAAATGCACAGGCTCCAATCTCCGTAAGCGTCTCCGGAAAATTTATCTCCTCAAGATCACATTGATAAAAGGCGTACGGTCCAATTATTTTCAGTCGGTTTCCCAATGTTACGTGCGTTAGCCTGGCACAAAAATAGAACGTGCCGTATTCTATTTTTGTCAGGTTTTCCGGCAGCTTTACGCTTTGGATATCGGACCGTTGTTCATATGCGTGGCACCCTATGACTTTGACCGTATCCGGAATAACCAGATCCCATCTTCCGGAATTAACACCGTTTATTTCCGCGGCAAAAGCATATTCGCCGATTGAAACCAGATTCGGAGGAAGTTCAACCGCCGGCAGCGGCGCCTCTAGCGTGCTGTAAAACGCATAGTTTCCGATATCGGTAACTGTGTCCGGCAGGGTTATGCTTTCAATCCCCGCCTTCCCCCTGAACACGCTGTCTCCGATGGACGTCACTGTAAGGCCGGTTCCCGGGGCTTTTTCGGGGATGACGATATCCCCGGAGGCGTCCGCCCAGTCTGTCAGCTGCACCGTATTCTCCGTTACCTTCCGGTAGCCGACGCCGTCGATCTCAAACCGCTGCCCCAAGACGGGTGACGCCGGAGATATGGAAGACGGCTCTTCGGAAGCGTACACATTTGCTTCCCGCAGGATTTCGGCGGTTTTACCGCTTAGACCCGTTTCTCCCGTGATTTGAAGAGAAAAAGGCAAAGCCTGCACAATGACGCATGCCGCCACAAAAAAGGCTGTTCGTTTTCCAATTCTTTTACTTATCATTTCTTCGTTTCTCCTCTCAAGTATTTCATTTTGATGAAATCTATTATTTCACAGAAAACCGCCAGAAACAAGATTTCAGGGATAAAAGGCAGATTTCAGGGATAAAAGGAAACGCTTTTCTATGGAAATTTGTCTTCCCATATATTATAATAAAAAAGCTATTTATTATAAAAAGGAGATGTCTCCCCCCATGAAAATTGCAATTATAGACGACCAAAAGCAGGACAGAGACAACCTAAGAGAAGAGGTCACAGCTTATTTTTCCGGAAAAGACATTCCTCTGGAATGTGATCTGTTTGCAGGCGGCGAAGAGTTTCTTTTTCCTGCGGAAGGCAGACAGTATGATCTTGTATTTCTGGACATTTTCATGGAGGAACCCGACGGCATTCAAACCGCCCGCATTCTGCGCCGGACAGACCTGAACGCTCTTCTGGTTTTTCTTACTTCCAGTATGGAACATATGGCGGACGCTTTTGACGTTCATGCGTTTGGTTATCTGTCAAAGCCTCTGGATCCTTCCGCTCTGCGGCGGATTCTGGATGACGCCATAAAGCTGCTGGATCAAAGCCCGCCCTACCTGGAAATTCCCGTGGGCAGGCAGACAGTCTCTATTTTATTATCTGACATCCGTTACGTTGTGGCGGATTCCAATTATATTGAAATCCACGCGGACACACAGTACCGAAGCCGCATGTCTTTTAAAAAGCTGACCGGCCTGCTCGGCAGCGACGGGCGTTTTTTTATCATCAACCGGGGTGTTCTGGTAAATCTGGATTACATCCGTTCCATGGATGACCTGACGTGTCGTTTGACGGACCGGACCGCGCTTCCGATCAGCAGAAGAAGAACCGCTTCCCTGAAACAGGCCTATATTACAAGACAATTCGCAATCCGAACGAAAAAAGTCTCAAAAGGAGCTTCCTTATGAATTATTTGCTGATATTAAACAAAGCCATGGAATTTTCCATTATTACGCCGGGGATTTTCATCTGCCTGATGCCCGTAACAAAATGGATCAAAGTTCCTCTGAAAAAGCTCTGGCTTCCCGTAACAGCCGGCGTTTTGGCTTTTTGTTTCATTTCCGGAGCGGTTTCTGTCTTTTTTCGGTATTATCCCTCGGTCTTTTTTTACCCTACTATGCTGGTTTGTCTCTTATTATATTTCCGCTATGTGAATCTGGAACGGATCAAGCTTCTGTTTCTGTTTCTGTGCACCATAGCCGCTCTGACTTTCGGCGGCCTTGCCAATGACATTACGGAAGCCATGATAAATCCCGACAGAGACATGCACGGATTTTATTATTATGGACTGATGGTTCAGTATCTGATCAGTCTGGCATTTTTAATTGTTTTTTTTATCTTTCGGAAGAAGTTAACCTGGCTGTTTGAAAATTTTCACTCCGCATTTCTCTGGCGCATGATCTGCATTGTTCCCGCGTTAGTCTCTTTTTGCAATCTCAGCATGTCGCCCGCCGATTATCACACGTTGTTTGTCGGGAGGATTTTTGAGCTTTATCTGATCATTGAAACGTGCCTGCTTGCGTTTTTCCTGATTTTTCTGATTCTGTTTTATCTGATCGCCAGGGCGGTTACCGAAAAATACCAGACGGAAAAAACGGTTCTGATGTACCAGATGCAGATGTCGCAATATCATTCCCTCAAAAATTATATGGAACAGACCAGCCGCATCCGCCATGATTTCCGCCATATTATGATAACGACAGGGGAGCTTCTCCAGACAAAGCAGTACGATAAATTAAAGCAGTACGCCGACGACTACTGCCGTACTTTTTCCGACGCCCCTTCCGTTTGTCATTTCTGTAAGCATGCCAGCGCCAATGCTCTTTTATCCTATTATGCCTCCATTGCCGCTGATCATAAAATAACGATACAATTTCAGATTCAAATCCCTGAAAATATTTCCGTTTCGGATATTGATTTGAGCATCCTTCTGGGGAATCTGCTTGAAAATGCCGTTTTTGCCTGTAAGACAGCAGAACCCGCAAAGCGTTATATTCATCTTACCGCCGATACCAATACGCCCGGCGCGTTATTTATCGTTATGGCAAACAGCTTTGACGGCAAAATAAAAAAGTCCAATGGCGGCTTTCTATCCACCAAAGAAGGCGGAAGCGCCATCGGACTTTCCTCTGTCCGCGCAATTGCAGAAAAATATCAGGGTTTCGCACAGTTTTCCGCAGACAAAACGGAGTTTATCTCGAATGTCATGCTGAAATATTAAAATCGTTATTTTAAAATCCACATCATCAGGGATGCTGCCGCCAGAGCGATCAAAGCTGACGCTGCGGCAAGCAGAATTTTCTGATAGGGACGCTTTCCTTCCTCTCTCGCTTTTTCGATCTCATCCAGGCATTTTCCCTCTGTAAACACTACGATCTCTTTATAGGTCTGAATGTCAAACGCTTTCTTGCTTTTTTCCACTTTGCCTGCAAACCAGAATGTTACGGCGGACAATATCACCCATATGCCGATCCCCGCATAACTTAAAAAATGCACCAGAGGAACCGGTGTAAGAACAACCGCCGCAAACAACGCCGCGAAGATATTGCTCTCCTTCTCAAATGCCTTTCTGTCGCCCAGACTGATTTTCTCTTTCATTTTCTCAACATCTCCTTTGATTAAAATATCGAGGGAGACATGAAAGATTTCACTCATGCGGAGCAGACTGTTAATGTCCGGATAATTCTTATCATTTTCCCAGTTTGATACCGTTTGTCTGGAAACATATACTTTTTCCGCCAGCGTTTCCTGCGAAATTCCCTGCTCAGTCCGCAACCTTTTAATCTGTTTTCCCATTTCCATCAAATACTGTCTCCTTTCTTTTTATGCGCGTCTTTTCAGCGCATAAAGGGATACCCCTTCTGTTGCATCCCTATCCTAATCAACTTTGCTGTTTTTGTCTGTCAAAAGGCTTTGACATTGCAGAATTTTGCGGTGTCAAAAGTTTTTTACATATTAAATATTAGTATCGTCTGTATGATTAGTTGGAAAATGTAACTGGTTATTCCTGTGAGATGTTATAATGTCTCTATCTATCATAGCATATTGTGCAAGAAAAATGGATGGGTAAACCGCATACGGTTACAGGCGTAAAAGAAAATAACGGTATGATAAAGATCTACATTGACGGTCAGCTGGAGGGAGCCGGATATGATGCGCAAAACAGCCGAACATAACAAAACAGAAAAATGATAAAGAAATAACCCTGACAGGTTGCAACAGACAGAGCAGTACTGTTTGCAGCCTGTCTTTTTGTCATGAAAAGAAACAGGTGGCATTTTTATGGGACATCTGTTGATGTATGCTGTATTCAGAATCATAGCAAAGGAGATGCCATTCTGGTATTTCACGATATGCTGTAAAGTGCACAGTAAAAGAAAGGAATGAAAAAAAATGAAGGGATATCATACGGAAAAAGGCTATATGGGTTATGTAAACGGAGATTATATGCTTTTTGCAAGCGAAACAGATTATTATGAATTTCTGGCTGCTGTTTACGAGTAGAAATGCGTATGGACGCACAGCTTCTTCATTTTCTGAACAAACAGTCATGCCGGATATTATTAGGCGTACTATAAAATTCCCATATGTGTTATACTGAAACGTGTTTAAACGTTCATTCCAAGCGGCCCGTTGAGACAGAATTATGGATTACATGTTGAGCTAAAGTGACAAATGGAGGGTTTTATATGCCGAAAGGAACAAATCAAAAGTTTAAATTATACTATCTGGCGAAGATTATGGTAGAAAAGACAGACGACGAACATTATATTACAATGCCGCAGATCTTAGAGGCTCTTGCAGGGCGAGGCATAACGGCAGACCGTAAAAGCATATATAAGGATTTGAAAGATTTGGAGGAGCTTGGGATTGAAGTGGAGGGCGAAACCGTTGGGAACCGTTATCATTATCATGTGGTAGGAAGGCGGTTTGAACTTCCGGAACTGAAATTGCTTGTGGATGCCATCCAGTCCTCCAAATTTATTACCGTAAAGAAATCCAATGAGCTGATTCGGAAACTGGAAACGTTAGTCAGCCAATATGAAGCTGCAAAACTCCAGAGACAGGTATTTGTGTCCGGGAGAATTAAGACGATGAATGAAAGTATCTACTACAACGTAGATGAAATTCATAATGCTATTGCACAAAATAGAAAAATTTGTTTTCAATATTATCAGTGGAACGTAAAAAAAGAAATGAAAATGCGCCACGACGGCGCCTATTATCACATTAGCCCCTGGGGGCTGTCCTGGGATAATGAGAATTATTATCTGGTGGGATATGATTCAGCGGCGGATATGATTAAGCACTATCGGGTAGATAAGATGCTTCATATTTATATGTCCGATGAAAAAAGAGAAGGCAAAGAGTATTTTAAGCAGTTGGACATGGCGGTATACACCAAAAAAAGCTTTGGAATGTTCGGCGGAGAAGAAGAACATGTGAAACTTTTCATGCACAATGATCTGGCGGGGGTTATTATTGACCGGTTCGGCAAAGATATCGTCATGATGCCGGCAGATGAAGACCATTTTATCGTTTATGTAGATGTACGGGTAAGCAGACGTTTCCTTTGCTGGGTGTTTGCATTGGGAGACGGTGCAAAGATCATTGGGCCCAAAAGAGTAGTTAAACAAGCGAGAACATGTATTGAGAAACTTATGGCGCAGTATCAGGATGCAGAACCGCAGGAGGTGAATGTTTATGGGAGAGGAGACAGAACGGGGCAAGGTGATTGCAGTTGATTTTGACGGCACTCTTAGCTTTGGGCAGTGGCCGGAAGTAGGGCCGGCCAATGATAAACTGGTTCGTTTTTTACAGAGCCGCCAGGGATTGGGAGATAAACTGATCTTATGGACCTGCAGAGTCGGAAAGGAATTGACGTTGGCAGTGGAATGGTGCAGGCAGCAGGGGCTGACTTTTGATGCTGTAAATGACAACCTGCCGGAAACGATAGATTTGTATGGAACAAACAGCAGAAAGATCAGCTGTGATTATTATATTGATGACAAGGCGGTGCTGGCCCGGGATGCGGAGAACTGGAGTGTGATTGCCAGAGGGCAAAAGTAACTGAATAGTTTTAAATTGCTCGTCAAGAATCAGAAAATTCCTTGTAATCGTATATAAATATGATATAATTGTCCTATACGCAGATGACATCTGTGAACAAAGAAAGGGGCGAACTATTATGCGTATTACAATATCAGGAAAGAATCTGGACTTAACAGAGGGATTAAAAAGTGCCGTAGAGGACAAGTTGGGGAAATTAGAGAAATATTTTACACCGGAAACAGATATATTTGTAACGCTGAGCGTAGAAAAAGAAAGACAGAAGATTGAAGTTACCATACCGGTGAAAGGAAATATCATCCGTTCAGAGCAGGTCAGCAATGATATGTATGTATCCATTGATCTGGTAGAAGAAGTAATTGAAAGACAGTTGAAAAAATATAAAAAGAAAATTATTAGCAAACAACAGAACGCGGCAAATTTCAAAAAAGAATTTATCGAGAAAGAATCGGATGCAGATGATGAAATCCGCATTATCCGTACCAAGAAATTTGACATGAAACCTATGTATCCGGAGGATGCATGCGTGCAAATGGAATTACTGGGACATGACTTTTTTGTGTTTTGTAATGCCGAAACAGAACGCGTAAACGTAGTTTATAAAAGAAAAGGAAATACATACGGATTAATCGAACCGGAATTTTAAAAATTTCAAGAATTTACCCTTTGCTACAGGCAAACTTTAAATGGGCGAATTCCGGCAGCTATGAGGGCGAAGGCTGCATGGCTGTTACTGTTCACTTCTGGACCGTGCACTGCGCTGCACGGTCACAGGCCAGTACAG
>CAJUEY010000050.1 GCA_910585825.1 uncultured Lachnospiraceae bacterium
ATAACTAAAAAATCCTTGAAAAATAAGGAAAAAAGACTTGACTAAATAGGGAGGAATAATGAAAGGCATTGTGCCATTTATAAGTGGGAGGATATTCATTGAAAATTATAAAACGTTCCGGTGAAGAGGCCGGGTTCGATATTACAAAAATCATCGCTGCCGTTCATAAGGCAAATAGAGAAGTGGAGCCGTCCAAACGGCTGAAAACAGAACAAATACAGAAAATTTCTCAAAATGTGGAGGAAATCTGCAAAAAATCCATTCGATCCATGAATGTAGAAGAAATTCAGGATGAAGTGGAAGATCAGATTATGCAGGAAGGGGCATATCAGGTTGCAAGGGTGTACATTACATATCGTTATAAGCGTCAGCTGGTTCGTCAGTCAAATACGACAGACGCTCAGATTATGACCATTATTGAGAGTCAGAATGAAGAAACAAAACAGGAAAATTCCAACAAAAATCCCCTTTTGGCTTCTACCCAAAGGGATTATATGGCGGGAGAAGTCAGCAAAGATATTACAAAGCGCTTTCTTCTTCCACAAAAAGTATGGGATGCTCACGAAGAAGGGTTGATTCACTTTCATGATGCGGATTATTTTGCACAGCATATTCACAACTGCTGTCTTGTCAATTTAGACGATATGCTGCAAAACGGAACCGTAATCAGCGAGACGAAAATTGACCGGCCGAATTCTTTTTCCGTTGCCTGCACCATTGCATCCCAGATTATAGCCCAGGTGGCGTCCAGCCAATATGGCGGACAGTCAGTCAGCGCTTATCATTTATCAAAATTTGTGTCCTCTTCCAGAACGAAATTCCGAAAAGAAGTCAGAGAAGAATTTGAGGCTGCAGGGATTTCGGCAGGGGAAGAGCAGATTAACCGCGTTGCAGAGGAACGCGTCAAAAGAGACATTGATAAGGGAGTGCAGACCATCCAGTATCAGGTAGTGACGCTTATGACAACGAATGGACAGGCTCCTTTTATTACGGTATTTATGTATCTGGATGAAGCGCGGGAAGGACAGGAAAGAAACGACCTTGCCATGGTGATCCGCGCGATCTTAAATCAGAGGATTTTAGGCGTCAAGAATGAAAAAGGCGTTTATATCACGCCTGCTTTTCCAAAGCTGATTTATGTGTTGGATGAAGACAATATTACAGAAGAAAGCCCTTACTGGGATTTAACGGTACTTGCCGCCAAATGTACGGCAAAGCGCATGGTGCCGGATTATATTTCAGCGAAGATTATGAGAAAATTAAAACAGGGAAACGTATATACCTGTATGGGATGCCGTTCTTTTCTGACGGTTTATAAGGATGAAACGGATCAGTTTAAATTTTACGGAAGATTTAATCAGGGCGTATGCACCATTAATCTGGTTGACATCGCCTGCTCTTCTCAGGGAGATTTTGATGAATTCTGGAAAATATTTGATGAAAGACTGGAATTATGCTATCAGGCGTTGATGGCAAGGCACGACCGCCTTATGGGAACAAAATCCGATATAGCCCCGATTCTGTGGCAGAATGGAGCTTTGGCCCGTTTGAAAAAAGGAGAGACCATTGACAGGCTGCTTATGAACGGATATTCCACAATTTCGCTGGGATATGCGGGATTATGTGAATGCGTGCATTATATGACAGGGAAGAATCATACAGACTCTTCCGCAACTCCTTTTGCATTGGAAGTGATGCAGCATTTGAATGATGCATGCGCAAAATGGAAAGAAAAAGAACACATTGATTTTTCCGTATATGGAACGCCTTTGGAATCCACAACGTATAAATTTGCAAAGAAGCTTCAAAAGCGATTTGGCATAATCAAAGGAGTTACCGACAAAAATTATATCACAAATTCTTATCATGTTCATGTGACGGAAGATATTGACGCATTTGAAAAATTAACATTTGAAGCGCAGTTCCAAAAATTATCTCCCGGCGGAGCGATCAGTTATGTGGAAGTTCCGGATATGAAAGATAATATTCCCGCAGTTCTTGCAGTGATGCGGCATATTTACGAAAATATCATGTATGCGGAACTGAATACAAAAAGCGATTACTGCAGCAGATGCGGATATGACGGAGAAATCCAAATTATTACAGATGAACATGGAAAGTTGCTTTGGGAATGCCCGAACTGCGGCAATCAGGATGAGAATACCATGAGCGTTGCAAGGCGTACCTGCGGTTATATCGGAACCCAGTACTGGAACCAGGGCAGAACACAGGAAATTAAGGAACGTGTGCTGCATCTGTAAAAATTCTTTATCTCTATGATATAAAATGCTATAATAGTATATGAAATAGATTCATAAGGGAGGAGAAATGAAACAAAATATAAAATTAAAAGGTCGATTACGGTATTATATGTATACGCCTCTGTATGTGACAATACTTCTTCTGTTTTTGAATATACTGATTTATTTTGAAGACAAAAGAGCAGGCGTTATAGTAACGATTTTTGTAGTGATATATTTTATTTTTATATTTACTACCTACATCTGGAACAAGCCGGTATTGACAAAAGAAATGATACATTTTGCCACGCAGTATGCCACTGTACAAAAACAGCTTTTGGATGATTTTGAAATACCTTATGCGATTTTGGACATAAACGGAATCATACTCTGGATGAATAAAGAATTTGAACAGCTTACCGGCAAAGACAAAGGATACCACAAAACGATTTTTACCATATTCCCCATGATTTCGAAAGATCAGATTCAAAAAGGGGAAAAAGAAAATCTTCGTATTGGATGGGAAGATAAAATCTTTCGGGCTGCCATTGAGCCAATTTATCTTGAAAAAAAGACAGAAGAAAGCAGTATCATAGAAGTAAAAGAAAATGAAAATCTGATTGCGTTGTATTTATATGATGAAACAGAGTTGAATCAATATATTCAGATGAATCAGGAACAGAAATTGGTGGCGTCACTGGTATATATTGATAATTACGAAGAGGCATTGGACAGTATTGAAGACGTAAAACGCTCTTTGCTGTCCGCATTGATAGACCGAAAAGTAAATGAATATTTTTCCAAAGTAGACGCTCTTGTAAGAAAAATTGAAAAAGATAAATATTTCGTAGTATTTAAGTACAAATATCTAAATGTATTGGAAGAAGATAAATTCAGCCTGATTGAAGATGTAAAAAGCGTCAAAGTAGGAAATGAGATGGCAGTTACATTGAGTATCGGCGTCGGCATTCAGGGAGAAAGCTACAATACAAATTATGAATATTCCCGTATGGCCATTGATCTGGCATTAGGCCGGGGCGGTGATCAGGTAGTTGTGCGTAAAGGAGAAGACATTTTCTACTATGGAGGAAAATCCAAAACCGTAGAGAAAAATACCCGTGTAAAAGCAAGGATCAAAGCTCATGCATTGCGCGAGACCCTTCAAAGCCGGGAAAATGTTATGATTATGGGACATAACATCAGTGATGTGGATTCCTTCGGCGCGGCTATCGGCATTTACTGTGCTGCAAAAGTCCTAAACAAAAAGGCGCAGATTGTATTAAATGAAGTAACCTCGTCTCTGCGTCCGCTAAAAGAATGTTTTGCACCGGAAAAGGGCTATCCGGAAGATTTGTTTATTAACAGTGAACGTGCAATGGAGACAATAAACCGCAATACGCTGGTTATGGTAGTAGATACCAATCGGCCGAATTATACCGAATGTCCCCAGCTTTTGGAACGAGGCAATGCAATTGTTGTATTCGATCATCACAGACAGGGCAATGAAGTAATCAAAAATCCGATTTTATCTTATATAGAACCTTATGCCTCATCTACCTGTGAAATGATTTCGGAAGTCCTTCAGTATTTTACTGAAAATATCAAACTGGAGCCTGCTGAGGCAGACTGTATTTATGCGGGCATTTTGATCGACACCAACAATTTTATGACAAAAACAGGCGTACGCACCTTTGAAGCTGCAGCATATTTAAGAAGATGCGGTGCAGATGTAACAAGAGTTCGTAAACTGCTTAGAAATGATATGAATTCTTATAAGGCAAGGGCAGAGGTTGTCCGTCATGCCGAAGTCTATAAAGGGGCTTTTGCGATTTCTGTTTGTCCCGGTAAAATGGAGAGTCCGACGATTGTAGGCGCTCAGGCAGCAGATGAATTGTTAAACATTATCGGTATCAAAGCATCCTTTGTATTAACGGAATATCAGGGAAAGATTTTTATCAGCTCAAGATCCATTGATGAAATCAATGTACAGCTCATTATGGAAAAACTTGGCGGCGGCGGACATTTAAATGTAGCTGGAGCACAGCTGATAAACTGCACGTTATCAGAAGCAAAACGCGCATTACAGGAAACCATTGATCATATGCTTGAAGAAGGAGAAATAGAAATATGAAAGTAATTTTATTGGCAGATGTAAAAGCATTAGGAAAAAAAGGAGAAATCGTAAATGCCAGCGATGCATATGCGAGAAATGTTCTTTTTGCCAAAAAATTGGCCGTAGAGGCAAACAATAAGAATTTAAATGATTTGAAATTACAGAATAAACACAAAGAAAAAGTAGAAGAAGAAAATTTTGAGGCAGCCAAAGAGCTTGCAAAGAAATTAGAAGGACTGAAAGTAGAAGTTAAGATCAAAACGGGAGAGGGCGGTAAAACATTTGGTTCCGTGTCTACCAAGGAAATTTCAGCGGCAGCCAAAGAACAGTTAGATTTGGAATTAGATAAGAAGAAGATGCAGCTGACAGAGCCGATTAAAAGCCTTGGAGTGCATGAAGTCGCCCTTCGTCTTCATCCGAAAGTAACAGGAATCTTAAGAGTACACGTCAGCGGGGAATAAAAAGGAGAAAACTCCATGGAAGAAGTTCTGATGAAACGGATCATGCCCAACAGCTTAGAAGCAGAGGAATCTGTGATCGGTTCCATGATTATGGATAAAGAAGCAATTGTAGTTGCTATTGAAACGCTTTTACAGGAGGATTTCTATTATCAGCAGTATGGATTGCTGTTTCAGGCAATGGTTGAGCTGTACAATGCCGGAGAGCCGGTAGATCTTATCACGCTGCAATCCAAGCTAAAAGCAATGAATGTACCTGCAGAAATCAGCAGTATGGAATTTGTAAGGGATCTGCTCACCGCAGTGCCCACATCCGCAAATGTAAAATCCTATGCGCAGATTGTAAAGGACAAATCTCTTCTTCGTTCTTTAATTAAAGTAACGGAAGAAATCGAAAATAAATGTTATTTAGGGCAGGAAGAGGTAGAAGACATTCTTTCTGACACAGAGAAGAATATTTTTAGTCTTTTGCAGAACAGAGGCGTCAGGGAATACGTACCCATCAAAGAAATCGTATTGAATGCACTGGAAAAAATCGAACAGGCGTCTAAGACACAGGGAAATGTGACAGGCATTCCCACCGGTTTTATCGACCTGGATTATAAAATGTCCGGTTTGCAGAATTCTGATTTTATTCTGGTTGCAGCCAGGCCCTCTATGGGTAAGACGGCCCTTGTATTGAATATTGCCCAGTATGTTGCGTTTCATGAGAATATGGCAACAGCTGTTTTTAGTCTGGAGATGTCAAAAGAGCAGCTGGTGAATCGTCTGTTTTCTCTGGAATCCAGAGTAGATGCACAGGTTTTGCGTTCCGGCAATTTAAATGATTCTGATTGGGAAAAACTGATCGAGGGAGCGGATGTAATCGGTAAGTCAAAGCTTATTATTGATGACACACCGGGAATATCCATTTCAGAAATGCGGAGTAAATGCAGAAAATATAAATTAGAGCATGATTTAAAATTAATTATCATTGACTATCTGCAGTTAATGTCAGGAAACGGTAGAAGCGATTCCAGACAGCAGGAGATTTCTGACATTTCGCGATCCTTAAAAGGACTTGCCAGAGAATTGAATGTCCCGGTCATTGCATTGTCGCAGCTCAGCCGTGCAGTGGAGCAGCGTCCGGATCACAGACCGATGCTTTCTGATCTCAGAGAGTCCGGCGCGATCGAACAGGATGCCGACGTGGTTATGTTTATATATCGTGACGATTATTATAATAAAGACTCCGATATGAAAAATATCGCTGAAATTATTCTGGCCAAGCAGAGAAACGGCCCCATCGGCACAGTCAATCTCGTATGGCTTCCGCAATACACCAAATTTGCGAATATGGAAAAATAATGATGTCGAATCTTCACGACCAAAATTCATTGCGAATTGTTCTACTCTCTTCTATAATGAATATATATAGAGGAAGGAGGCAGTTCATTTGGACAAGCTACGTTATATGATTTCAGATGCCGCAGGATTGGTGAATGTGGAAGCGCATGTGCTGCGCTACTGGGAAGAAGAGCTGCAGCTTGAAATTCCCCGCAACGAAATGGGGCATCGTTATTATACCAAAGAGAACATACAGCAATTCCTTAAGATAAAAGAGTTAAAAGAACAGGGATACCAGTTAAAAGCAATTAAAATGGTAATCCATAACGGAAAGAAACCGGAAGAGGCCGCAGCTTTAACAAACGGAGCTCTGGCGGAACGAAATACATCTATGCAGACATCTTCCCCAAACAATTCTGTAAACTATGTTTCTCCAGAAGAAAAAATGGCGCAGTTCCGGCTTTTAATGAGCGGAATTGTAAAAGAGGCTTTATCAGAAAATAATTCGTCTCTTGGAAAAGAAATTGGAGAAAACGTAGGAGACCGGGTACTAAAAGAAATGAATTATCTGATGAGGGAACAGGATGAGCAGGAGGAGGAACGTTATCGAAAATTGGATGCAGCAATCCGGGAGTTGAACGGGAAAAAGCTAAAGGGCAGCACAAAGAAAAAAGAACCTCGCCGCTTATTTGCAAAAAAAGAAGTCACTACATAAAAAAAAACTGTGTACAGAAAATGTACACAGTTTTTTAATGTTGTGATTGATTTTGTGATTAGCCCTGCTCAATTGCTCCTGTTGGACAGGAACCTGCACATGTACCGCAGTCTACACAAGAACCTGGATCGATTTCATATTTGCCGTCGCCAGCAGAGATTGCTCCTACTGGACAGGCTCCTTCGCAGGTTCCGCAGCTAACGCAAGAATCTGTAATAACGTATGCCATTGGTTAATCCTCCTTATGTAATTCGATTTTAGCTGTATAACAGCTTAAAAGATATTTTAATACAAAAGAAATGTGAATACAAGTATAAATAAGGTATTTTTCAAAGAACATAAAAGAAACAATTGCACAAAAGGAAAGATTCTGTTAGTATGGAATCGAATAAAGAATAGTAATACTATAATACCAGGTCAAAAGTTATGAATGATATATCATAATAAGACATGGCAAATCACTATAAAGGAGGTAAATCCATGGCACAGGTTACAAAATCTACAATGATAGGTGAATTACTCCAGATTGATGCAAATATTGCTCCTGTTCTTTTAAACATAGGAATGCATTGTCTGGGATGTCCGTCTTCTCAAATGGAGACAATAGAAGAAGCAGCAATGGTTCATGGAATTGAGCCGGATGCTCTTGTAGATGAGATTAATGCATTTTTAGCAAAAGATCTGGCAGAATAAGAATCAAAAATAAAAGAATCCATGAGACAAAGCTGTTTCATGGATTCTTTTTGTATCCTTGGGATAATTTGTTTATAACATTGCAAATGTCTGCAGCGAATTGTGCGCGCATATAATTTTGTGGTGTTCTGCAAAGAAAGATTCGGTAGATGAAGTGACCACTCCCTGATTGGCATATTCAGCCATAATGTTGCAGACTTTATTGAAAACCTCAGGAGAAAGGCTGCTTTTATGCAGAATCAAATAATAAATGCCGTTGCTTTCATCTTTGAAAAGAGAATTATCGCCTTCATAAAAATCTTTCAAAATATGGGAAATTCTAATAATATCTGAAAAACTGCGGAAAATAAACATTTTTGTCAGATCAATGGGTACGCCGATTTCACCTTTTGGCAGTATGTCAACAGAAGATTCCTGTTGTATCGGACTTTCTATAGAATCTGATTTATGGGAATGAGCTTTATTTTCCTCGGAAATTTTCTTGAACAATCCCAAAATATCGTCAGCTCCTTCTGAGAAAACATCTGTGGTATCCTGATCGGAAAAATCATCAAAATCTTCCGGCATATCAGAAAATTTGGAAAAACGAGTATCCAGTTCCTCTGGATATTCTACTTTTGTAATCAGCAGAATAATAGATTCGGACGAAATCGGAATAGCCTCTATCATAAGGGGGATATCTCCTATTTCAAAACCGAGTTCATAATTGGCTTGCTGCATCATATCGTGAAAAAGCATTTTCGCTTTTTCTGTTCCATATGCCAGTTCGCTTAATTTTAAATGGCGGTTGGCAAGATCCTGCTGTGTCAATGTGCAGCGAATCTGGTTGTCATTTATTTTTTCAAATTTCATTTATTCACTTCCTATCTGAAAACTAAATAAATCACTTTCATTATAATCAATTCCATATTGTATGTAAAGATTGTTTTGTTATTAAATATTTCTAAATTCTCTAAAATAAACGAAAATTCTATTGAAGACGTAAAATAATTATGTTATACCATAATACAAGAGATGCTTTTTCCACAAAAAGGAAGGAGCGAGAACAATCAAAGAAACAATCTTGTTTGACAGATATCTGGTTCTTTCAGAAATTGGAAGAGGAGGCGGCAGCACGGTATATCTTGTCAGACATCAAAAACTGGGTGAATACAGGGCAGTCAAACGCATTTCAAAGCAGTCCGATTTCACTTGGAAGATTCGGGAAGCATCTATTCTGAATCATCTGAAACATCCACAAATTCCCAGTGTTTATGATATGGAAGAAGATGAAGAGGCTTATTATATCATAGAGGAATATATTGAGGGTGAATCTTTGGAAACATTACTGTTTCAATCATCATTTATTACTCCGGATTTTATTTATCAAACAATTATGGAAGTTGCAGATATTTTAGATTATATGCATCATCTGAAACCTAATCCTATGATCTATCAGGATTTAAAGGCAGAGCATGTAATTATAAGCAAAAGCGGCGTTAAATTAATTGATTTTGGTATATCTTCTTTTCTGGGAGAATCGGGGAATAAATTTCAAAACTATGGAACTCCTAAATTTTGTGCACCGGAAAAGTCAGAAGAGGCAAAGACAGGTATCTGGACAGATGTCTATAGTATCGGTAAATTGTTAGAAGAGCTGATTGGGGCAGAAGAAACAGGGGAGTCCCTATGTCTTATGCATATCGCAGAGAAAGCCTGCAGTTTCGATTTGAAAGAGCGATATATTACAATGAGAGAATTTCAGGCAGATTTGACAGCGCATATGCAGTCAAAGAAAAATTCAAATCATGAAAAGCATCTCTTAAAAAAAATTGTTGTAGCCGGCAGTCAGCCGCGTATAGGAACAACTCACATTTCAATCTCATTTACCCAATATCTGAACCGGCAAAATAAATTTGCAGTATACCGGGAAGAGAATACCAGTGAAGATATGCGAAAGATCATCCTACAGGGAGGATTCGTAGAAGAAGGCGGACTTTACCGCAGGGGAAATTTTTTCGGAATGCCCGCATATGGAGAAGGTGTTGCGGTAAATATTCCAAATGAGGCTGTTTTGGTTCTGGATTACGGTTCAGATTTGAAAGGAGCTCTATTGGAAAAAGCGGATCTGTTTTTGTTTATTATGGGCAGCAGGGCATGGGAAACGGAGCGGGATCATCAGTCTTATGCAAAAGTAAAAAATAAAAAAGGATTGATTCTGCTTACGAACTATGGTAACAAAAAACAAACAAAACAATATGCCAGAAAATATGCACACACCGTGTACTGTTTTCCATTAGATGAAAATCCGTTCTTCATGACAAAGGAAAAAGAAAAGTTGTTTGAAACACTGCTGGAACAGAAAGGAGAAAGGAATCAAAACGATTGGTATCGCAGGAAGCATCCGCGGAAGCGGGGTCACTCACTTATCTGTGGCATTGGCAAATTATGCAGCAAGTGGATTAGGTGAAAAAACTGCTTATCTGGAATTATGCGGACATGGAGAAATTTCACATTGGAAAGAGATAAATCAAAAAGGATATTTTACAGATATTAAAATTGATTATTATCCCGATTTGAAACGAGAACAAATTCCAATTCTTATGAATTGTCCTTATGAAAGGCTCATTATGGATTTTGGAGATGCATATTTGAATTTTCGGGAAGAACTGCTTAGATGCAGTCGTAAAATATTCCTTTTGAATTTAAATCCCTGGCAGAAATTTGCTGCAGAAAAAATGATTCGTGCCACAGAAGAGGAACGCTGGGGGAATATAGAACCTTTTTATCTTTCTGTCAATGGGCAGAAGGATGTGAAAAAAAAGGTGGAAAAGAAATATGCAGTAGAGGTCATGGAAGTTCCGTTGATACCAAATCCCAGACATATTCCTGCAGAAAATTTCCCCTGTATGGATTCTATTTTAGGAAATCCGACTGCCAGGAAAAAACGAAAAAAAACGTTGATACCCATTGGAAGGAAGAAATAGTTTTCACGAACTGCAATTGTGTATTCTTTGGGTAAAGCAAGGGAGCTGCATATGAGCAATGAGGGGAAAATGCAGTTATTCGCAGAGCTGCAAAAAATCGAACAAGAGGGAATCGGGTTATGGTTAGAAGGCCTGCCCAGTGATTCTCTTGGAATTGCAAATGCAATATTTGTAAACGAAGATAATGCATATATGCGTGATTATATTTATGACGAGGAGGTGTTAAAAGAGCTGCGGTTCGATAAAGTCCATAATGTTTAAGGTTTTGACATCAGTATTTGAACCGCAGAATAAAATAAAATGTAATAGCGAGGCTTAAGCCAAGCTGTTAAGAATTGTAACTATATTAATTAAGGGATTATAGCAATGAATACATTCTAATCAGGATTCCTCAATGTCGATTTGAATGTCAGATAAAAAGATAAAAGACAAAACAAAAAGCCCTGTGCGATAAAGGCATAGGGCTTTTGAAAGTAATGTAATTATTTGACGCGTTCCCAGCTACCAATCCATGAATTAGTCGAATAATTATATAAGCGCCTGTAGAGTGCACCATCTTTTTGGTAATATATCCAGCGAATATCATCGGACAATGGCTGGATTTCAGATGCCTGAACTGTTGTAAGAGTTTCCATATGACAGAATGGAGTACTAATTATAAATACGAATAAAAATAAAATTGCATATTTTTTTAAAAAGCTAATGCGTTTCATGTGGTTTCACCTCCTCTCTATAGATTGGAATGTCTTCAGAATAGTATTCGATAGAATCTTCCGTTATAACATATTTTCTATCTATGTATAAATCATAGCGACCATCTTCTTTTTCAATAAAATAAGAATTACCTGTAGTGAGAATATTATCAAAAGAATTATTTGAAGGATCAATATAACTTGCCTCAAAAATAAAAACATATGATAAAATAAAGGATAAAGCCAAAAATAAAAGGAATATATATTTTTTAGTATTAGAAAATGGTTGCGTTTTAGTATCCATAAGCATTTCAAATCTTTGTTTTAAAGTAATAGATGATTTATCACAAAATGAAATAATTCTGGATGATTTTAATTTAGATGGTTCAGAAATATGATTAGCGACAAAAAGAAGACATTCAAAATATTCTAATCTCTGGTCAGAATCTTTTGAAATGGTCTGATCTATTCGCATTTCAAGAATCATATCTGCTTTGTTCTTCAGAAATCTACATAAAGGATTCCACCAATATGCGATGCAAAGAAATTCAACACCAAGTTTCAGCAGAAAATCATGATGAAGATGGTGTGAAATTTCATGACGCAGTATATAGTATAATTGCTTGTCGTCTAATTCCAATTCCTCTGGCAACAATATGTAAGGGTTATGCATTCCATATATAAATGGAGACTGTGCGAAAGGAAAAGTTCTTAATTCAATACATTTCGTTTTAGGAAATTCCTCTTGAATTTGTTTAAATATCTGATATGCGGGAGCAGATTCAGGGATCTTTTTTGAATAATGCCCGATATCCTTATGAAAATCATATTCTGTTTTTAAATAACGTATGATGAATAAGATAATACCCACAATCCAGACTATTTTTACAAAAGACCAAAATGAAAAATGATCACCAAAATAAGGATGGACAATATCAGAGATCACTTTTGAAATGGCTTTGGGAAAGTAAATATTATGTGATAAAAACAAAAATTCAATTGGGAGAACCATACGCAGCATTGCTGCCAAAACAGCTCCGCTGAGTATTGGAAGTCCCAGTTTTATCATTAGTTTTTGATTTTTAAATACAATATACAAAAACAATATCACAATATTTGAGAAAATCATTGACATATAAAAAGAGGAAAAAGAAAAACGTATCATGGTTTTACCTCCTCAATTAGATCAGATCTTCTTTTTATATTCGTCTATCATATTCTGTAATTCAGAAAGATCGTTTTTCATTGTCTCTGGATTGGTTTCAGATCCTAACAGAGCTGATACTAAAGCGCTTTTAGAGATACGTCCCCGTATTTTTCGATATTCACAATTAAATTGAGAAAGAGCGAAATCGTCTTCTGAGAGAGAAGGACAGTAACTACGGCAAAGGACTGTACCGCTGTAAACAATGTTGTCAATTTTGATTAGTTTCTCTTTTAAGAGTTTGCGAATCACTGCCTGAACAGTATTGATCGTAAGATCTGGATCTGAACTGGCAATTTGTGAAGCTGTTAAAGGTTCTCCACTTTTCCATAAAATATTCAATATATCCATATCACGACCTGTAAGATTATCAGGAATTGCTTGTAGCATAAGATATACCTACCTTTCATTTCTATTTTTATACACTATTATATATGATAAATTTAAAGATTGCAATTAAAATACAGAATAATTTTAAAAATTTGATTGAAAATCTTGAATTTTAATCAAGCATATATATAAATTATGTTGAAATTAAAAAAAATATGAACGCAGATAAAAGAAAAAACTGGAAAAATTTGTTTCATTCAGTAATTTTTATTATTTAGGAGTTGATATGAATATGGAATCGGCAGTCGCGGCAGCGAGAAAGCAGCAGTATATGGAAGAGTATGTTTTTTGGGAAAAGATTCTATGAGGAAATGCCGTTGATGCAAATGGACATATGAATTTGTCAGGCTATTGTCAAAAGGATAAATTAAGTTCGGTTTACATAATTCTTTTATACTTAAATATTTTTATGAGTTATATATTTACAGTACACAATATATATGATACAATAAATTTAACATATTTATAATACAACATATATATTAAATTTATAAAAATAGGAGGATAAAAGAATGATGAAAAAAAGAATAATGAAAAAAAGAATAATTGCTATTTTAACTGCAACATCTATTACGTTTGCACCAACTGTATCTATTTTGGCAAATGTTGAAACTCCAGAATTAGAAGAGAAACAGTACATTATTGTTACAGAAGATAAAGAAGTTTACAAGGAAATTTCAAAAGAAGTCATGGAAGGAATTACCAATGAAGCGTCTATGTTAGAAGAAAATCAGATTATCGTTGCCGAACTGACGGAGAAAGAAGCGGCGGCGCTGGATAAAGAGAAGGATGTATTTGTGGAAGAAGATATTATTCTTTCTGGAAGCACAGTGGAAGATTCCATAGAAGAACTGACACTGGAAGAGGCAAAGAAGAGAAAACAGGAGATAAAGCAGAAAAAACGAGAGGCTTTAGAGAAGTTGGAGGAAGAGACGGAGATTAAAAATGAGGAAGAGCCGGAATATGAATGGAATATTCAGGCAGTCAATGCAGATGATGCAGCGGAAGAAGCAGCCGTACGAAAAGTAAAAGTAGCCGTGCTGGATTCCGGCGTTGACTATGTAACGGGAATCAATCTGGCCGGATATGTAAATTTTATAGAGGGAGAAGAGGAGCTATCCCCGATTTTTCAGGATTTGACCGGGCACGGAACGGGAATCGCCAGCATTATTTCCGGAAATGGAGAGACAGGAATCTATGGAGTGAATCCAAATGCGGAATTGTATTCCGTAAAAGTTTTAGACAGTGAAAACAAAGCTCCTCTCAGCCGAATTATTCAGGGAATCTACTGGTGCATTGAACAGGATATGGACATCATCAATATGAGTTTCGGAACATCCGTATATTCCAAAGCCTTGGAGCAGGCGGTAAAAGACGCATACGATGCAGGGCTTTTGATGGTTGGGGCAGCGGGAAACGACGGGGAGACAATAGAATATCCCGCGGCATTCCAGGAGGTCATGGCAGTGGCAGCGACAGATCCAAAGGCGGAGATCAGCGAATTTAGTAATACCGGAGATGAGTTGGAAATAGCCGCTCCGGGAGAAAAAATCAGAGTGGCTTCATTCTTCGATGGAAACCAGGTGACACACGGAACCAGCATTGCAGTGCCCCATGTAACGGGAGCAGCCTCTCTGCTGTGGGAAAAGGATCTGACGAAATCCAATGAATTTATTCGGCAGCTGATGACTGAAAGTGCAAAAGAAATAGAAGGAACAGACGAATGCGGTCTGCTGGACGTAGGATATGCGGAGCAGATGTATGACGTCTTTGCAGAAAACTTTGATGAGGAAAAGGGCGTACAAGAGGCAGAATTGCCGGAGAATACGGAAATCTCCGAAAGTTTTGAAGATGTCAATACAGACGAGACGTATGTGGAAGGACGTTGGAGCGGTACAAATCATCAGGCAGCAGTTACTACAGGCAGTTCCGGATTAGGATTTAGCAGTACGGCGATTAATATTATTAAGCAGGGGGCGGTTTATCCGGATCAAAACAGCAACTGGTCAGGAGGAAAGGTACATCCTTGGTGGCACGGACGTTGGAAAACACATGATAAAACGGTTTGGAAAGATGCAAATAGTAAGAAAGAACAGGATCAATTAAAGGCACAGGGTAAATATATTAATCAAGATGTAAATTATATTTCTGT
Source organism: uncultured Lachnospiraceae bacterium (assembly GCA_910585825.1). Classification (GTDB taxonomy): domain Bacteria; phylum Bacillota; class Clostridia; order Lachnospirales; family Lachnospiraceae; genus Roseburia_B. The sequence goes on from CAJUEY010000050.1 coordinate 14,950, forward strand.
TTTAGAAATGATTACGGAGATCGCTTTAACAGGAGGAGAGATTAAATCATATATGACATATGACTATTTTTCCGGCATGGATCTTCGTACATACAAAGAAATTGTAATTGATATTAATAAGTTGAATTATAGTACTATTTTAAGCAGCAACACAAAAGCAAATCGAAAATACTTCTTATATGGATGTGCAATACACAGTATTACAGATGCGTTTGCACACTCTACTACTCAATCAGACGGAACAAAGATTGAACATATAGGTACGCCGCCACAGGCTGATAATATCAATTATTATGCAGGTCGTTATAAAATGGCAGTTTATACAACTGGATATGTTTTGAAGGATTTAAAAAATGGTGTGTATTCAGATGGAGAAGCAGTATTGAAAGGAATAAAGAAAAAATATGAAGATGGTAATCCAAGTTTTAGAATGCTTAAAATAAAATCATATTTAAATATAAATGGGTATAACAATACCGTTTTGGACCATTTGAATATTAATAATCCTAAATAAATAAGAGCAGTCAATGAGACAGGAGGGACAAAACTTTATGATAGGTAAAAGAAGACATATATATAAAAAAATATTTATGTATTTGCTGATATTTTCATGTATCTTTGTGATTCCCACAATGGGAGTACGGGCATCATCTGATGTAATTGAAAATAATAATAGTGGAATACCGGATAAAGAATTATATCGGTCAATTTTAAAAAAATTAGGTAAAAAATCAAATGAAAAATTTACGAAGCAGGAAGCAGAAAGCATTAAGTCTTTGTCTGTTTCCGGAAGTGGAAAAATGAAGAGTTTGAAAGGCATAAAATATCTGAAAGAGTTAAAATATTTAGATCTGGAAGGGCATGGTTTAAAAAACCTGAAAGGAATTCAGAGCCTTACAAAATTACAAAAATTAAATATATCTCATAATGAAATAAAAAGCCTAAAACCTTTAAAGAATTTGAGAAATCTAAAAAAATTGGATGCAAGATATAATAAGATTAAAAATACAAAAGGATTAGGAAAATTAAAAAAATTAAAAAATCTATATCTTCAAAGAAATCAACTGAAAAGTATAGTAGAATTAAAAAATCTAACAAATTTAAAACGACTGGATCTGTCTTTTAATAATCTAAAAAGCTTAAAGGGGCTTGGAAAACAAAAAAAACTGACATGGCTGGATGCAGGCTGGAATGAAATATCGAGTATTAGAGAATTAGAAAAACTGACAAACTTAAAGTACCTGAAATTATCAACAAATCAAATTACAAGTCTGCAGGGACTGAAAAAGCAAAGACAATTGAATAAATTGTATGTAGACAGAAATCATCTGACGGGAATTCAGGAGGTTGAAAATTTAAGCCAATTAAAAGAATTAGAAACACAAGAAAACAGCCTTACTAGTTTAAAAGGAGTTGAAAAATTAAAAAAATTAACTTTGTTGGATGCATCTTATAATCAGCTGCAAAATCTAAATTATATCCAAAATATGGAAAGTTTGACGCTTTTATTTGCATCAGTGAATCATTTGGAAACAGTAGAAGAACTTTTAACTGTGAAAAATCTAGAAGGTGTTGGATTATCATTTAACCGAATTACAGAATTGCCAAATTTGGCTTCGCTTCCTAAATTAGATTACATTAGCTTTGGATATAATTTTCTGAACGAAGAAATAGAACAGGTAAAAACGAAACTCCCGAAAGCATATTTTGCATCATCATATGGAAGCTCGTTTGATGAAGATATTAAAAATCAGAATTTAGATTATTCGATTGATTTTAAAGAGCCTGTCAATGGAAATATGATTACTACAAATACAACAAGAATTTCAGGTTGTATCCATATGCCTGCAGAAAAGATCCAGATTCGGATAGAAGAAAATTTGAACGATGATGATGATTTTGAAACGTATTATCTGGCAGATGTGGACCAAGACGGAAATTTTGTATTTGAAAATCTGGATCTTAAAAAATTTGCGGGAGAAAAATGTGTTATGTGGATTACCATTGGCTGTAAATATGATCCGGAAATTAAACGTTATACGGGACCTACTTTACATACTTACCAATTAAAATAGCAACACAAATAAGATATGTGAAGAATGATAAATTTGTACAAAAGATAAAACTACTATACATATAGGAAATGAAAAGTAATTGAATCCAAGTCTAAATTATTATTTTGCATTTGATGTGAAATACAATGATTACGATGGAGACTCATATAGAGATCTTGGCCTGCGCTGGTATCGGATAAAATAATTTTAGAATGATTTAATTAAAATGATGTTGGGGTCAAAACCATAAATAAATTTGCCCCTATTCCTATAGTACCT
>CAJUEY010000051.1 GCA_910585825.1 uncultured Lachnospiraceae bacterium
CATACAGGTAAATCCACGAATCTACAATTGTGAGGTCACTTCATATTGTCTCCTTTTCAGACTGACGAAAACTGTACGTTCCTGTCCATATTATAATTTGTCCCATTAAATAATATTATTATGTCACAGTGACTTTGGAATTTCAATCAATTTCAAAACAATGCCTTAATATTATTTTTTCCTTTTCTTAAACAATACTAAGAGAATATTAAAACACAATTTCTCATTATCCCTTATAATAAACATCATCTGCAAAACCTGTCCTTATATCGGACAGGAATCTTTTAAAACACAGGAGGAAACCCAAAATGAACCAATTGAAAAAAATCGCCCTGTTTTTCGGCGGCTGTTCCACCGAATATAAAGTGTCTCTGCAGTCTGCTTATTCTGTCATAAAAAGCATTCCCGCTGACTTGTATCATCTTATTTTAATCGGTATTGACAAAGAAACCGGAGAATGGTTTCTCTATGAGGGAGACATAGAAGAAATCCCCACAGGCCGCTGGCGGATGCAGCCGGAATGTATGCCGGCCGCTCCTTCTATGGACAGGAGGATACACGGTCTTTCTTATTTCTCCAAAACAGGTCCAAAAACCTTGTCATTAGACGCTGCGCTGCCGATTCTCCATGGAAAAAACGGAGAAGACGGAACCCTGCAGGGAGTTCTGCATTTAATGAATGTTCCGGTAATCGGATGTGATCTGCTCTCTTCTGCTTTGTGCATGGACAAGTTTCTGGCCCACAAAATCGCGGCGGCGGAAGGAATCAAAACGGCGGAATGCGTGCTTTTAAAAAAAGATTTTTCTGTTTCAGAAGCAAAAGTCCATGCAGCAAAGCTGGGATTTCCCTTATTCGTAAAACCTCTCCGTTCCGGTTCTTCTTTTGGAATTACAAAAGTACAAAAGGAATCTGAGTTAATTCCCGCCATTGAACAGGCTTTTCTGCACGATTCCACAGTAATGCTGGAGGAAATGATCGCAGGTTTTGAAGTCGGATGCGCCGTACTTGGAACAGAGAATCTTCTGACAGGAGAAATCGACGAAATCCAATTGTCTGAAGGATTTTTCAATTATACAGAAAAATACACCTTAAAAACCTCTCAGATCCATGTGCCTGCACGAATTTCTTCTGATCAGGCCCGGCAGATCAAAGAAACTGCCTGTAGAATTTACCGGCTGCTGGGATGTTCTTATTTTGCCAGAGTTGATATGTTTTTGACACCGGAAGGAGACATCTATTTTAACGAAGTAAATACCATTCCCGGTTTTACTTCCCACAGCCGGTATCCTAATATGCTAAAAGCGGCTGGTCTTTCTTTTGAAGAAATCATCGGGCGTCTGCTGGATGAGGAGTTTGGTAATGAAACAGTCTAAAAATTATGCCGGAATTGATTATTTTCGTCTGATCGCCGCACTTTTTGTCATCGCCATACACATCGGGCCCTTTGAAAGCTGCAGCAGCACTGTAGATTATCTGTTCACATATTGCCTGGGACGGATTGCAGTTCCCTTCTTTCTTATGGTTACAGGTTATTTTGTAATTGCCCCTTATATCATAAGCCAATTTGAGAAAAAACATGCTTTAAAAAAATATCTTCTCAAAAATACCGGCCTGTATCTGGGAGCAACGATTTTTTATCTGCCCCTTGCCCTGTATGCAGATAATCTTCCCAAAAGCATTCCGGGGGCTTTCAAGAATTTCTTTTTTGACGGAACCTTTTATCACTTATGGTATTTTCCAGCCGCTGTTATGGGATGTGTCCTTTTGGTCTTTTTCCTGAAAAGATCTTTTGCCGCTGCTGCGTTATTTGCTATGACCGCATATATCATCGGTATTTTCGGCGACAGCTATTATGGACTGATCCAGGATATTCCTTTTTTGCATTTTTTCTATAAAGGAATCTTTTCTTTCAGCAGTTACACGAGAAACGGCATCTTTTTTGCTCCCATTTTTCTGCTCCTGGGTGTATTTGCCGCTGATTCGGATTTTCCCTGCCCAAAATGCTTTTTGCAGCTGGGATTTTCCCTCTCTCTTATTGGCATGATCCTGGAAGGGCTGCTCACATACAGTCTGGATCTGCAGAAACACAACAGTATGTATCTGTTTTTGATTCCAACTATGTACTTCCTTTTTCGGCTGCTGCTTACAATCCAAGGAAAAGCGCCTTCCCTGATCCGAAAAAGCGCCATGTGGATTTATATCATTCATCCTGCCGTTATTGTACTTCTAAGGGGAATCGCAAAAAAGACAAAGATGACAGAGCTGCTCATTGAAAATACGCTGATACAATACCTTTCGGTCTGTCTGCTGTCCGTCAGTATCGCATTTGCAATCCAATCCTTTTGTAAATTACTCTCCAAATATTCCTTCTTGCACCGAAAAAAGCTGCAATAATTCAGGAATAACGCACAACACATCAGAAAGGAAACAGAAACCATGTATCAAAGAGGAAGAGCCTGGATAGAATTAAATCTCTCTCATCTGGCTCATAATGTAAAAGAATTTCAAAAAATACTTCCCGAAAAATGCTCTCTGATGCCCGCCATAAAAGCAAATGCTTACGGACATGGCGCTGCCCTCATTGGAAGATCTTTGGAAAATATGGGAATCTCCGATTTCTGCGTAGCTTCTCTTGGCGAAGCAATTGAACTGCGCAATGCCGGAATTACAGGACAGATTCTGATTTTGGGATACACTTCGCCCCGCCAATTTTCGGAACTGTCCCGTTACCGCCTGACACAGACTGTCATCGACTTATCTTATGCCAGACAGTTAAACGACTTCGGAGAACCCGTCTGCGTTCACGTAAGCATCGATACCGGCATGCACAGACTGGGTGAGAGAAGTGAAAATACAGAACAGATCTGTCAGATATGGAAATTAAAAAATCTCCGGATTACCGGCGTATTCTCCCACCTGTGTACGGCTGACGGACATTCCGCCGCAGATCATTGGTTTACGCTGGAACAGATCAATCGTTTCAACGCCAATATTGATTTTTTGCACAAACAGGGTTTTTCCGGTTTTAAAACACACCTTCAGAGCAGCTATGGAGTGCTGAACTATCCTGATTTAAATTACGATTATGCCCGTATCGGCATCGCTCTCTACGGCGTTCTCAGCTCCTCCACAGACAACATCACTGCAGAAGCCGACTTAAAGCCTGTATTATCTTTGAAATCCAGAATCGAATGTGTAAAAGAACTGCATGCCGGAGAATCAATTGGATACGGCCTGACCTTTACAGCCCCAAAAGAAATGAAAATTGCTGCTGTCTCTATTGGCTACGCAGACGGCATCCCCAGAGAACTCTCCAACAAAGGCCATGTTTTAGTCCATGGAAAGAAAGCCGCCATCATTGGACGCATCTGTATGGATCAGCTTTTGATTGATGCATCGAAACTCTCCCACGTCTCTTCGGGGGATGAAGTCGTGCTGATCGGAAGCTGCGGCGGTGAAATGCTTTCTGCTGCGAAAATTGCAGAATATTCCAATACCATATCCAACGAAATCTTAAGCCGCCTTGGAAACCGGTTAGAACGGATTCCTATTGAGATATAATTTCAATCATAAATCTGGTATACTGCCCTTTTTTGCTTTCCACCGAGATTGTGTGTCCTAATTTTTCTATAATTTTTGCTGTCATATACAAGCCCATTCCGGTGGATTTATACTTTCCATTGTGATGATTGCTCCCCGTATATCCTTTTTCAAAAATCCGTCGGATATCCTGTTCTTCAATGCCTTCTCCGTGATCTTCCACAAGAAGGCATACGCCATCCTCCTGTTTCCTGCTCCAGATCCGCAATGTCGCATCTTCCATGGCATATTTTATGGCATTGCTTATCAGCTGATCCAAAATATACACCAGCCAGTTTTTATCTGTATAAACCAGATGGTCTTCTATGTCTATTTCAATTTGAAAATGGCTGCGGATCAAAAAAAATTGATTATTCTTTATGGAAGTTCTGACACATTCCAAAAGGCTGACCGATTTTATCTGAATATCAAACAGACTGCTCTGTATCTTACAGCCCAGCAAAATATCTTTGAGCCGGGAATTCATTTTCTCTAACTGTTCTTCCATAGAATATCTAAGATCCGTATCTTGAATTCTTTCATTCATCAAAAGACTGGCTGCTAACGGAATCTTAACTTCATGACACCACTTGGCAATGTAATCCGAAAGATCACAGGTATAATCAAACTGTTCTCTTAACTGATTCTGCAGAACCTCCACATCATGCTCTGCGATATCGTAATTCTCCATGTTGGGAAATTCCTGATAAATCAATGCATCTGAACTTAGCCCCTGCTTTTTTTTGTTTTGAAATTTTCGAAATTGCAGATAATCTACAGCGCCAAAGCACAACATGCAGGCCGCCAGCAGAGAATCCAGATAATAAAGATACGCATTGTCAGCATGGGGCAGCAAAAATACAAAATAAAGATTGTAAGAAATACATAACAACAAACAAATTAAAATAGATTCTTTTCTCTTTTTCAGATAATTCATTCGATAAAATATCCCCGGCCTTTCTTCGTTTGTATCAATTCATCCCCGCAATACGCCTTTAACTTGCTCCGCAGCCTGGAAATCATCGTCGTCAGCGTTCCGTCGGAAACAAACTCATCTGTATTCCACAATTCCGTCATCATCTCTTCCCTTGTCACAACCTTTGATCTCTGCTCTGCCAATTTGGTCATAATCTTTTGTTCCGACCCCGTCAGCGTATATTCTCTTCCATGACAAAACAAAGAAGAACTTCCCTGTTCAAAATAGATATCGTCTTTCAGATAATACCGTTCTTTTACTTTATATTGATAAGTTCTTCTCAGTATCGCCTCAATCCTGGTTTTTAATAACTCCAGATGAAAGGGCTTTTCCACATAATCATCGCCGCCCTGGGCAATCCCCATAATCTTATCTCTGTCGTCATCCCTGCTGCTGATATAAATAATCGGAATATCGGAAATCTCCCGTATCTTGCTGCACCAGTAAAATCCATCGTAATAAGGCAGATTGATATCCATTAAAATCAAATGAGGATGGCAGGAAGAAAATTCTCGTAAAATATTCTCAAAACGGCGCACCGGTACCGCCTGATATCCCCATCTTTCCAAAAACTGCCTGATCTCATCTGACAGAGTTTTATCATCTTCCACAATCATAATTATCATTTTTGTGTCCAACTCATTCACCTCGTCTGTACATTCCTGTGGAAATAACATTCCCCAAGTCAAAGATTAATTAATTTCCCGCAGCCCCGGCAGCAGGTGTATTTCTATCATGCCTTCATCCAGGTCAATCTTCTTAACGCAGTCCCTGATCGCCGGAACCAAAAGATCCGACATCCCCTGTTTCCTGATCACATAAATATCATTTGCACCTGTCTGTATCACATCCGCAATCACGCCCAGTTCTTCCCCTTCATCCGACACTGCCGAAAGATCAATCAGATCTGCAATAAAATACTCATTTTCCCCAAGGGGGACCGCCTGATCTCTTGTCACATACAAATCCTTCTGACGGTATTTCTCTGCATCATTGATATCATCCAATCCTTTAAACTTTACAATGACCAGATTTTTAAAAAAACGCACTTTTTCTATTTCAAGCGTCATTTTCTCCCTGCCGGTATCCAAAATCACCTCGCTAAGATCCAAAAAACGCCTGGCATCATCTGTTGTAGGAAATACCTTTACTTCACCCTTAAGACCATGTGTATTTGTAATAATGCCCACTTTTAATAAATCGTCCATAATAACCTCGCATTTCTTATTTTTTCATCCGTTTATTTGTGTCCATTATACCCAGGGGATATCCTAGATATAACACGCTCTTTTGGAGCAGTCTCTTAAAGTATACAATAGAAAAGACTATTTTGCAAAACACACAAATTTTCGCAGATATATGAATCGTTTTGAAAAAAAGATATGATGCGAGAATGTGTAGGTAAAATGTGAAAAAAAAGAAAAAACTCTTGACTGTAAACTTGATTGATACCTTATACTTGCTTTATGATTCAGCTATATTTACAATATTTGAAATGAGGAGGCAGAATTATGACGATAAAAGAAGTTGAAGAACAGACAGGTTTATCACGTTCCACTATCCGCTTTTATGAAAAAGAAAAGCTCATAGAACCGCTGCGAAATGACAAAAACGGATATAGGGATTACTCCGAAACTGATGTTGAAAAAATTAAAAAAATTGCTTATTTACGTACACTGGATATTTCCGTTGAAGATATTTATCACATGATATCCGGTAAAGTATCTTTGATTGAAGTTCTGGAAAGACAAACTGTAACTATTCAGGAACAGATCCAGAGATTAAATAACGCAAAGGCGATCTGTGAGAAAATTCTTGCAGACAAAGACTGCTGTTTTGATGAATTACAGATTGAAAAATATATCGCAGACTTACCGGCTTATTGGAATGACAACAAATCCGTTTTCAAACTGGACTCGGTCAGTTTCCTGTATATGTGGGGCAGCCGTATCATATGGATCATAATTACATTACTATGTTTCATAACCGGGATGTTGTCGTATGATAAATTACCGCCTGAGATACCTGTTCAGTGGAGCAACGGAACAGCCATTTCATTTGCAGATAAAAATTATATTTTTGTATATCCGTTCATCTGTATCATGATCCGCACTGTAGGAAAGCCTGTCCTCTATATAAAATTATTAATGAACTGTCCTTACAGAGAACTCGTGACAGAATATCTGTCAAATTATCTCTGTTTTATCGCACTGTCCGTTGAATTATTTTCCATATTATTTATACATGGGCTGTTAAAAAGCGTCGTAACTGTTTTGTTTATTGATACCGCCGTACTGATCGGCATACTCATGATCGGAATCACTAAAATGAATCCGGCCCACAGACCAATGTTCCAAAAATAATCCTATTGTTCATGGACGTTTGCCTCCACGCTCATCCTGTCATTCATCTGCCTATTAAAAAATCCGCCTGCCTCCTGATCTCACACGAATTAACGCCACCTCAGGAAGCTGCGGATTTTTTATTTTTTCTTTATTTTAACGGATATTTATCGGTCAGACCCTTCACAATTGCTTTTGCTTCTTCCGCCTTGGCTTCCCCCTCTTTTAACATCATGGCAATTGCCTCTGCAATCCTATCCATATCCTCTGTATTCAAGCCTCTGGAAGTCACTGCCGGCGTTCCGATACGGATACCGCTGGTTACAAATGGAGATTTTGGATCATTTGGAATCGTATTCTTATTACAGGTAATATTTACGGTATCCAACAGCTTTTCCACTGCTTTGCCTGTGAGGTCAAATGTAGTCAGATCCACCAACATCAGATGATTGTCTGTTCCGTCTGATACAATTTTCACACCGCGTTTTTTCAGTCCCTCACAAAGAGCCTGTGCATTTGCCACCACATTCTTCTGGTATTCTTTAAATTCCGGCTGCAGCGCTTCTTTTAAGCAGACTGCCTTTGCCGCAATCACATGCATCAGAGGTCCTCCCTGGATTCCCGGAAAAATCGCTTTGTTAAAGTTATATTTGTCGGCAGCCTCCTGATTGCACAAGATCATGCCGCCTCTTGGTCCCCGCAGTGTCTTATGCGTTGTTGTCGTCACTACATCTGCATAAGGAATCGGACTCGGATGCACGCCCGCCGCTACAAGACCTGCGATATGCGCCATATCTACCATCAAAACTGCTCCACAGGCATCTGCGATCTCACGAAACTTCTTAAAATCAATGGTCCTTGCATATGCGCTGGCGCCAGCAATAATCATTCTCGGCCTGCACTCCATAGCAATTTCCATTACTTTATCATAATCAATAAAACCTTCGTCATTGACGCCGTAAGGCACAATATTGAAATAATGGCCGGAGAAATTAACAGGGCTTCCATGGGTCAAATGTCCACCATGGTCTAAGTTCATACCCATAACAGTATCACCCGGTTTCAAAATTGCAAACTGAACTGCCATATTTGCCTGTGCGCCGGAATGAGGCTGTACATTGACATAATCACAGCCAAATAATTCTTTTGCTCTTTCTCTTGCTAATTCTTCTACGACATCAACACATTCACATCCGCCATAGTAACGCTTTCCTGGATAGCCTTCCGCATATTTATTTGTCATAACGCTTCCCATAGCCGACATAACTGCCGGACTTACCCAGTTTTCAGAAGCAATCAGCTCAATATGGCTGCTCTGTCTTTCAAATTCTGCAGTGATCGCATCTGCTACTTCACGGTCTGCTGCCTGAATATCTTCTAATGTGTACATATTCTCTTATTCCTCCATATACTTATTTCAACTTGTCTGTCAATGAGTTATTATAAATGACTTGTCCTATCTTTTCAACGGGTAATTTTATTTATCCTGTCCAAGCAGTCTTTCACAAAGTCTCTGCTTCTCCTTAGAAGGTACGCTGTTTTCAAAACGAACTGTTCCTTTTGTCTGACAATCCTTAAGCAGATTTGCTTCTGCCAGACGCCGTTTCGTCTCTCTCGCTGTTCCCGGCCCCCCTTCAAAAAGCATCACATTTTTTCCTAATACCTTCTGCAGCTCCCTGCTGACAAAGGGATAATGGGTACATCCCAAAACAACTGCATCCAGTTTTTGTTTCTCAAAAGGTTCAAACAAACGCTCTAAAAACTGTTCCAGTTCCGCACTCTGTATATCCCCATTTTCAATATATTCCATTAATCCCGGACAAGGCAGAGGAATAATATGCGCCATTCCAATATAACGATCCATAAGATTGTGAAATTTTTCTTCCCGGATTGTCATTGGAGTTGCCATAACAATTACATTCGGATGCTTTCCTGACAGTACGGCGGGCTTTAATGCCGGCTCAATCCCAATGATGGGCACAAAGGGATATTTCTGTCTCAGATATCGCACTGCAGCGCTTGTCGCTGTATTACAGGCAACGACCACCGCTTTTGCCCCTTCTTCTATAAAACGGTCCACATGAGAAACAGTAAGACGCCTCACTTCCTCTAAGTTTTTTGTTCCATACGGCGCATTTGCAGAATCCCCGTAATACAAATAATTTTCATCCGGCATCTCTTCTAATAATGCCCGCAATACGCTGATTCCTCCCACGCCGGAATCAAATACTGCAATGGGCGCTTCATTTTTATTTAAAGTGTCATGAAAAAATTTCATTGATATCTTCCCTTTCCATACTCCAATGTGGTATACTAAATTCAGGTAATTGGTTTTATACCATTAAGCAATCTATTTATTCATACGAAAAGGAGGCTTACCATAATATGGCAACACGGTTAACAGAATCATTATTTGACAGCGATATTAAATCTTGCACAGAATGTCATCGTGATCTTCCCAAAGACTATCCCGAAGTCACATGCCCTGCCTGCAAAGAGCGTCTTCTCTTTTCCAAGGTAAAAGATTTTATCCGTGAGAACGATGTTACAGAATTTGACGTCGCAAAGGAATTTGATATTCCTCTTTTTAAAGTAAAGGGCTGGATTCGCGAAGGCAGGATCGAATATAAAGATCTGCAGCCTAAGACCATGAAAAATCTGCATTGTGAAAGCTGCGGAAAAGAGATTTCATTCGGTTCCCTGTGTACCGAATGCCTTCGTAAATCTAACATTTCCGGAAGCGCTTCTGCATTTCCCTTTAGTAATGATGAAGAGGAAAAGTTTCGCTTTTTACAAAAATAATACGAAAATCTCTGATTTTCGTATTATTTTAAGAATCCACTGATAATCTGCGCCTCTGCCTCTTCTTCGGTCAGTCCAAGCGTCATCAGCTTGATCAGCTGTTCTCCCGCAATTTTTCCAATAGCAGCCTCGTGAATCAATCCGGCATCTACATGATTTGCCGTCAGCTGCGGACTTGCCGTTACAATTGCATCGTCCATAATGATCGCATCGCACTCGCTGTGTCCGGCACAGGATGCATTTCCATTGATTTTTGAAAAAAATTCCTGTTTCGAAGCATCTCTTGCCACTGAACGGGAAATGACATTTGCACTGCAATTCTCTCCATTCAAATCCACTTCAAATTCCGTTCTCGCATACTGCTTTCCATGCGTCATAATTTTTTCTTTTACTTCTAAACTGGCTCCCGCTTTTAATTCTCCCTTTGTAATACGGTTGGTGGAATCAATTCCCTTAATCTGGGTTGTCTCCATTTCCAGACGGGCATTTTCATCACAGTAAACAATGGTCTGGGGATTCATGATATTTTCACCGTTTCCGTCTCCTTCACCGTAATGCTTTTCCACATAACGCACTTTTGCATTTTTGCCTATATAAAAAGTATGAATGCCGTCATGCTTAGAAGTATCCACACCGCAGTTGTGAATGCCGCAGCCTGCGATAATCGTCACATCACAATCTTCTCCGATATAGAAATCATTATATACCATTTCCTGATAACCGCTTTCGCTTAAAATAACCGGAATATGAACACTTTCTCTTTTCGTTCCGGGTTTGATGCGGATATCAATTCCCTGCTTGTCCTCTTTTGTAATAATATCAATATTGGCAGTTGTATTCCTGCCCGCCATTTTTCCGTTGGAACGGATATTATAGGCTCCCGCCGGAACCTCATGAAGTCCCGCCACCTGCTCTAACATATTCTGTTCAATCTTATCCATGACTGCCTCCTTATTGTACTTTTTCAGTTAATGCACTGCATGCTCCCTCTGTATTTAAAAGCTTAGGCATAATCTCTTCTTTGCTTCCAAATGCTGAAACCAGGCCGTCTGCAATCAGAACAATCTGATCTGCGATATTTAAAATCCGCTCCTGATGGGAAATAATCAAAATCATACCATTGATTTCCCTGCGCATCCGCTCAAACACATGAATCAGGCTGTTGAAACTCCAAAGATCAATTCCTGCTTCCGGTTCGTCAAAAATCGAGAGTTTCGTCCCTCTTGCTGTGATCATGGCAATTTCAATTCGCTTTAATTCTCCGCCGGAAAGACTATTGTTAATCTCTCTGTCAATGTATTCTTTTGCACACAGACCTACTTCCGATAAAATTTCGCAGATTTCAGAAACCGTCATCTTACGTCCTGCCGCCAGAGAAACCAAATCTTTGACTGTAAGTCCTTTAAAATGCACCGGCTGCTGGAATGCATAGCTGATCCCTGCATTCGCCCGTTCAGTGATATTCAGATCTGTAATATCTTTTCCATCCAGTAAAATCTGACCTGATGTCGGTCTGATAATTCCCGCAATGATTTTCGCCAACGTGGACTTGCCTCCTCCGTTGGGACCTGTAACCGCCACAAAATGATCATTGATGGTGAGATTGATATTTTTTAATATCTCCCGGCTCTCCTGATCATCCTCTACTTCATAGGATATATTCTTTAATTCTAACATGAATAGCCTCCCTGTAAATTTGTGTATGATATAAAATAATGACACATTTTAACATCCTGTTTCAATTCGCTTTTCATCAAACATTTAAAAATACTCTTCTGCCTCTTCTACAGAAAGCTGATATCCTTCCATAATGCTTGATTTTATCTTCTCTTCCTGATATCCAAGCTTTCTAAGCATGTCGATCGCTCCCTGAATACCTTGCCGCATCCCCTGCTGCATTCCCTGCTGCATTCCCTGCTGTATTCCTTTTTCCATGCCTTTCTGCCTGCCTGCCTCTTCTCTTTCTTTTTCTATGATACGAATTTCTGGTTCCATAATCTCTAATAAAGCCTGACACATATGATCGTCTCCTTTCCATTTTTCCACCATCTGCCTGTTTGCTTCGATACTCACCTGCAAAACAGAATCTGCCAGTTCCCGATCCAACCTGCTTTGGAGTGTTTGGATTCTTTGAAACAATTCCTGCATATCCTGTTTTTTCATCTTCAGTGACAGAGAACTTATCCAGATATGCTCCTCCAGATCCAGTTCTCCTGTAACAACAATCTGAACCGGAAACAGAACATTTCCCATGACATAGTAAATTCCCTTATACTGGTTTATCAATTTATAATTATGCTCTTTCAAATATCGAATAAGTCCTTTCGGTTTCGCCTCCCGGATCAAGGTCACTGTAACGTCATCTGCCCGAATCGCATCCAATGTTTTTCCATAGGATTTATAAAGTGCAGCATATGCCATTGTTTTATAAAAGACATCAATATCCAAATGATCTTCCGGCGACTTATATTCCACTATATCCAAATTCATTGCAGCCACAAACCCCGGATGCCATTGTACTTTTGTATCTTCCATAGAAATCTTTTTTGTTTCTTAAATTATAGCATACATTTAAAATTATGCAACTTAGCCGATATTGCCTTTTAAAAATATTCTGAATTTTTGAAATAAAATTATTTCACAATTATGTTAACTGTATAACCCCCTCACTCTCTCTCTAAAATTCTGATAAATTGACTGACTGCCCACAGACCATCCTTTAAAATTTCCGGATCATTTCCATATCCAATCCGCATGCTGTGCTCTTCTTCAAAACATCCACCGGGAGTTACAAAAGCACCTGTCTCATGGTACATCCGTTCGCAAAACTCATACGTTGGAATATCAAAATCGTAATAGACCAGCGCCGTTGTCCCAGCCTGTGGCTTTGTATAACAAACATGTTTCTCACCTGCAACCCACCGGTCAAGTACAGACAGATTGCCGCGGACAATTCTTTGGCTTCTTTCCAACAGCTTCTCTTTATGCTCCAGAGCAATCCCCGCGATTGTTTCGTCAAACATTCCACAGCTGATCAGAGTGTAATCCCGGTGGGACAGACAAGAACGCACCATATCCATATCACGGGTTGCAATCCATCCCAATCTAAGGCCTGCCATAGAAAACACCTTAGACATACTGCTGACTGAAATACCCTTTTCGTAAATATCCGCAACCGACTCACACCAGATATCCTCCTGCGCCAGATGACGGTACACCTCATCACATAATACATAAGCATCAACACTTTTTGCAATCTCCACAATTTCTCGTAACATCTCATTGGATATAAGCGCTCCGGTTGGATTGTTCGGATTGTTGATACAGATCATTTTTGTTTCGGGAGTTGCAAGTTTCCTCAGTTCGTCCAGATTGGGAAGAAAACCGTTGTTCTGTTCTAGATGCATGACCTCCACATTCGCTTTAAAGGACTCCGGAATGGAGTAAAGCTGCTGATACGTTGGCGTGACGCTGATTATGTGATCGCCCGGATTTATAATGGAATAAAATATATGGTGATTGGCACCGGACGCACCATGCGTTGGGACAATATTTTCCGGGCGAATCGTTTTGTATAAGCTGCAGACGCCATCCAGAAATTGGGGATTCCCCTCTATTTCTCCATACGTCAGCCTTTTCCTGCTAAATTCTTCCCAGAAATGGTTTCCATCCACTCCCGTGATCTGCCACAACTCGTCCAATGTAATAGAATCCACGCAGGTCTCAGCAATGTTATACTTCGCTCCCGCTTCATATTTGTTCATCCATTCTTCTACTTTAAAAGGGTTAATTCTCATTTTACATCCTCCTATCAAAAATAAAAGATATTCAGAACCATTCCTTATAACATAATTCCTATGCCGTACCTACGGAAAAGTTCTGAATACCTTTTGACATTCCACCCGGTGGTGGAACAGGCAATATATTAATTTTTAGTTATTTTAACCCAATTAGTTTATTATGTCAATAATCATAGTTCAGTTGTTTGAACCGTCTCATACAACCGATTATAATTTACGGTAGTTACTATCGGTCAATATCCTTTTGCATAAACGAATTCTTTTTCTGGCATTTTGCCCATTCGGAAAGATAATGCCCAGGAGTTTGACAGTTTCATATTTCAAAAAATCCTTACAGGCCTTAGTTTTACGGTGATAAGGAAGTATTTACAACAACTTATCATTAACGCTGACAAACAGGGTGCAAGCAAGATATGAGATTGTAGATACTCAAAACAGTATCACCAAACAAACTGATACTATAGTAATTCCCTTGTGGGTTGAGAAGCAAAATGGGTATATTGCTAATAATGAAATACCCATTTTGCTTATTTTAATGATTTTAATGATTAGTATTTTGATATATAGAAAAATGCAAATTACTATGCTAAAATAACAAGCAGAAATCTGTAAAGCAATATTGGCTAAAAGGTAGGTAGTAAAATATGGGAACGACAAAAGTATTATTAGTAGGAGTATGTGAATATTTAACCTTTAAATGTCCGTCTTTACCTATGTGCAGAAATGATTTATTTGCAATGAGAAAGGCTCTTGTCAAAGGATTAAATATAAACCCAAGCAATATACATTTGTCTGGCGAAACCGGCATTGTAACAAAGAATGATTTTATTACATCAATATACACTGTACTTAAAGATATATCGGAAAATGATACATTTATTTTCTACTTCTCTGGTCACGGTGGAAAAAATTGCTTAGTATTGAGTGATGGTTTGATCGAGTTACAAGATCTGCTTAATACGATAGAGCTAATACAAACCAAAAATAAGATTGCCATTATAGATAGTTGTCATTCGGGTGATTTTTCACTTGAAAACATTCCAACGATAGACATTGATGAAACGGTTGAACATTTTGCCGGACGCGGTTTTGCGGTTTTGGCTTCTTGTGGTGCCAATCAATCTTCTGGCTTTGATGAAGCTAATGAAATTAGTTTATATACAAGTTTTGTATGTGATGCATTAACTGCGCGTTTTTTGGTTAGAAAAGGTAAGAAATCTTTGGAAGCAATAAATGAAGCAATATTCCATTTAGCAGAAGTTTCAAACAGAAAAGGGAAACGTAATTTTCAGCAACCAATATTTCGCTCAAGTATAGGTGGAACTATATTTTTTGATGTTGAAGAATACAATCCCTACAAAATCGCAAAAGTATACGAAGAAACAGATAACTATATTATTTATAATGTTGAACCAGTACATCATGTCGGTGCAAAAAGGTTGTCTGTTAAAGTAATTTTGCGTTTTCAAAGTTCGATGGAACAAATTGCAGAAATTGCAACAGAGATAAAAAATAAAGTACTTTATTATGAGGTATATCAAAATGAAATTGCAGAAGCCCGTTATAAAGGATGTGCGGCAAATATCATATGGTGCTATTTTGGTTATGATGAGGATGATATGGTTGATTGTAATTTTATTTGTCATTCTACATGGGTTGATGATACACAAGACAAAGAATATTGGTATCGTACATCAAAAAATACTATCGTTGCAAAGGAAGTTCACATTGATGTACATGGTTCATATGAGTTAATAAAGAACTTAAAAGATAATACCTTGGATAAGGATGAATTGATTCAAATTACAAGGGAATATACTGCTAATATTATATCGGCAGCCGAACAATACATTAAAATATTTAGAGAGTATCTCAATAATACTATAACCGAAGAAGAATTGATTGATAGTGTTGTTCCTCTTAACATTGAAATCTCAAAATGGTTTTTGAAACAAAGTGATTTACCAATACCTCCAAAGGAGTTGCACGATTGGGCACACATACATACAAAACTTTCCTGTACAATACATGATTTTTCTCTTTTTTATGATAAGAAAAATTTAAAGACATGGAAAAGTGAAAATAGAAAATGGTTATTACAAAACGCAATTAAGCAATATGAAATGGAATTAGAAGAATTAAAGGCAGCAGATAAGTTAATTTAAGCATATTTTTTGTTACGCAATAAGACGCTGTTTTTGAGGACAGACTTATAAAACCCTTGCCTCGTCATTTCAACGCTCGCAAAGCCGCATAAATTAAGGACAAAATACCCCCTACTGCGTAACAATCCCCATAATAAATTGAGGGCGAAAGCAGTCTACTGATTTCGTCCTCTTGACTGCCCATTAGCAAAGGCGGGAAAAGCTGTCAAGGGCGCGTAGCGCGAAGTTTACCCTTGACAGCTTTTCACGTCTTTGCTACTTCCTATCGGTCGAAGCGGAATTTCAATATGGCTTCAACCAGTTTTGCCTTTAATCTGTCCTGTGTGTCGTCATTGATATGCCCCTTATACATAGACAGGTATTTGATGTGTGCGGTGTAGTGCTGCAATACTGCGTCTACCGCTTCCGGCTCTCCGGCAACGGCTTTTTCGATTACTTC
>CAJUEY010000052.1 GCA_910585825.1 uncultured Lachnospiraceae bacterium
AAAGTATTGATTTATCAAGGCGCAAAACGCATTTTTTATGTGGGAAGTTTGAGTACTATGATTTATCCGGCTCTTGAAATGGCAGTTGATGATGATATTATCCGTAAGAATCCAGCAAAGGGTTCTATCAGTGATTATGGCAGACCGGCAAAAGAACGGGAAGCGTTGTCAATTTCACAGCAGGAAAAGCTCATTGATTTTGTAAAGCAAAGCAATGTCTATAATGTCCATTATCCAATGCTTATGATTATGATAGGTACAGGATTGAGGTGTGGTGAATTAATCGGGCTTACATGGAAAGATGTAGACACAAAGGCAAGGAGACTGAATGTAGACCATCAGCTCATTTATAAAAATCTGGGTGATGGCTGCCGTTTCCACATTTCTACTCCCAAGACTGATTCTGGTATCCGAGTTATACCTATGACGCAGGAAGTACAGAAAGCGTTTGAAGAACAGAGGAAGATTAACTTTATGCTGGCAAAGGATAAATCAATTGAAGTAGACGGCTATTCGGGGTTTGTTTTTACCGCTAAATCCGGCAGGCCGCTTATGCCATATGGGGTAAACAGTGTATTGTATAATATTGTGGACGCTTACAATAAAGAAGAAGTACAGAAAGCAAAGAAAGAACATAGAAAAGCAGAATTACTTCCAAAAGTATCCGCTCACGTTATGCGTCATACTGCCTGTACCAGAATGGCAGAGTGCCGTATGGATATTAAAGTATTGCAGTATATCATGGGGCACGCTCATATTGATGTGACAATGGACGTGTATAACCACTTGGGAGACAGAGAAAGAATCGAACAGGAAATTGCAAGGCTGGATAGTATAGCGATAAATTTCTGACACAAAAATATAAAAATTGGTGTCAAACTGGTGTCAAAACCTATGAAAAGGACAATTACAGGAAAACAAAGTGTGTGCAAACCATTGATTTCAGGCGGTTTGCAAAAATTATCAGAAAAATTAGCACTCAACTGTTGACATTGCTAACAACTGGTGCTATATTTCAGTTAAACAAAGAAAATCTGCATATTCTAACCTGCAAGGCACAGAATATCCATAGATTTTATCAGGAGGTGTTATCATGAACATACAGAAATTTACGCAAAAATCAATCGAAGCCATTAACGACTGTGAAAAACTCGCATACGAATACGGCAATCAGGAAATTGAACAAGAGCACTTGCTGGTGGCGCTGATGCGCCAGTCTGACGGATTAATCCAAAAAATGATTGAAAAAATGGAAATCAACAAAGAACATTTTATGGATAACGCCATTCGCCATTTGGAAAAAAGGGTAAAAGTATCCGGGGGACAGATTTATATTGGTCAGGCATTAAATAAAGTTTTGATCAGCGCAGAAGACGAAGCAAAACAAATGGGAGATGAATATGTATCGGTAGAGCATTTGTTTTTATCTCTGCTGAAATATCCCAATCCCGCTTTAAAAGAGATTTTCAAAGAATACGGAATTACCCGTGACCGGTTCTTACAGGCTCTTTCCACTGTAAGAGGGAATCAGCGGGTGACCTCTGATAATCCGGAGGCTACTTATGATACATTGGAAAAATATGCATATGACCTGGTGGAACGTGCCAGAAATCAGAAAATGGACCCTGTCATTGGCAGGGATTCCGAAATCCGCAACGTGGTGCGGATTCTCTCCAGAAAAACCAAAAACAATCCGGTATTAATCGGAGAGCCTGGAGTCGGCAAGACAGCTGTTGTAGAAGGACTTGCCCAGCGTATTGTCAGAGGCGACGTGCCGGAAGGATTAAAAGATAAAAAATTGTTTGCGCTGGATATGGGAGCTCTTCTGGCCGGTGCAAAATACAGAGGAGAATTTGAAGAACGTTTAAAAGCCGTGCTGGATGAAGTCAAAGAATCCGACGGACAGATTATACTGTTTATTGATGAGCTGCATACCATTGTAGGGGCCGGAAAAACAGACGGCGCTATGGATGCGGGAAATATGTTAAAGCCTATGCTGGCAAGAGGCGAACTTCACTGTATCGGAGCAACCACATTAGATGAATACCGTCAGTATATCGAAAAGGATGCGGCATTAGAGCGGAGATTTCAGCCGGTTATGGTAGATGAACCCACAGTAGAAGATACCATTTCTATTTTAAGAGGTTTGAAAGAACGCTATGAAGTATTTCACGGAGTAAAGATTGCAGACGCCGCGCTGGTCTCCGCTGCAGTCTTATCCAACCGCTATATATCAGACCGTTTTCTGCCGGATAAAGCAATTGATCTGGTAGATGAGGCGTGCGCCCTGATCAAAACAGAATTAGATTCCATGCCTACGGAACTGGATGAATTGAACCGCCGTATCATGCAGCTGGAAATTGAAGAGACGGCTTTGAAAAAAGAAGAAGATCATTTAAGTAAGGAGCGTCTTTCTAATTTGCAGAAAGAACTGGCAGAATTCAGAGATGAGTTTTCTGTGAAAAAAGCACAGTGGGATAATGAAAAGAAGTCTGTAGAGCATGTACAGAAATTGAGAGAAGATTTGGAAAATCTGAAAAATGAAATTAAACAGGCACAGCAAAACTATGATCTGGAGAAAGCGGCGGAACTGCAGTACGGCAGGCTGCCTCAGGTACAGAAAGAGCTGGAAATAGAAGAATCCAAAGCGAAAAGCGAAGAATTGTCACTGGTGCATGAAATCGTCAGTGAAGAAGAGATCGCCAAAATTATTTCCCGTTGGACAGGAATTCCGGTAGCGAAATTGACAGAGAGCGAACGGAATAAAACCCTTCATCTGGATGAGGAGCTCCATAGACGCGTAGTGGGGCAGGACGACGGCGTCACCAAAGTAACGGAGGCCATAATCCGTTCCAAAGCGGGGATCAAAGATCCTTCAAAGCCCATCGGCTCCTTTCTGTTTTTGGGACCTACCGGCGTAGGAAAAACAGAGCTTGCGAAAGCCCTTGCAGAAAGCTTGTTTGATGATGAGGGCAGTATGGTGCGTTTGGATATGTCAGAGTATATGGAGAAATATTCCGTATCCCGTTTGATTGGGGCGCCTCCCGGATATGTGGGCTATGATGAAGGAGGTCAATTGACAGAGGCTGTCCGTAGAAAACCATATTCTGTGGTGTTGTTTGATGAAGTGGAAAAAGCGCATCCGGATGTTTTCAACGTATTGCTGCAGGTGTTAGACGACGGACGGATTACCGATTCTCAGGGGAGGACGGTAGATTTTAAAAATACCATTATTATTATGACATCCAATTTAGGATCAGCGCATCTTTTGGAAAACATTGCATCCGACGGCAGTATCAGCCCGGAAGTAGAGCGGGCTGTGATGACAGAATTGCGGGGGAATTTCCGGCCGGAATTTTTAAACCGTCTGGACGAGATTATCATGTTCAAACCGCTGACAAAGGATAACATTGGGAATATCGTAGGTCTTTTGATGGAAGAACTGAATCAAAGATTGAGTGACAGAAATATCAAAGTGGTTCTTACAGATGCGGCAAAAGACTATATTATTGAAAAAGGATATGATCCGGTATACGGAGCCCGGCCGCTGAAACGATTTTTACAAAAACACGTGGAAACCCTTTCTGCAAAATTGATTTTGGAAGACCGGGTAAAAGGCGGAGATACCATCCGGATGGATGTAAAAGACGGCAGACTTACCGCAGAGTCATAATCCTGGCAGGTTCTCACAGAAAAATATGAGGCAGTATCAAAAAAATGGATTTTTCCACAGGTTTTGCATATAGTATCATAAGAGAAAAAGAAACAGTGATAGAATGAAAAAATTACGCAATATTCTTTTGGGATTAGATATGCTGTTAATTCTTATGGCAGTGGGAACCATTGCTGAAAATAGTATGTTGTATGCGGCAGGCCGTATGGAGGAAGGCGGCTCAAACAGGTCAATTATGAGCATCACAGAGATAGATATGCAGGATCTGGCTGAAAAAAAGGTGGCGCTTACCTTTGATGACGGTCCAAATGCAAAATATACAGAAACACTGTTAGATGGATTAAAGGAGCGTGGTGTGTGCGCCACGTTCTTTTTGCTGGGAAAACAGGTGGAAAATTCGCCTCAGATTGTGAAGCGGATGCAGGAGGAGGGCCATCTGATCGGCAATCATTCCTATGAACATGTGAATTTAAGCAGTCTAAACGATGAGGCGGCAGTGGTGCAGGTGGATAAAACGAATGAGGCAATTTACAAGATTACCGGAGAATATCCGGAATACATACGGCCGCCCTTTGGCTGTTGGAAAAGCAATCTGGATTATGAGACAACTATGATCGAAGTGCTGTGGAATGTAGATCCCCTGGACTGGAAGACAGATCATGCGGATACGGTGGTAAAAAGGGTTTTAGATGAAGTGCAGGAAGATGATATTATTCTTTTGCATGATGCATCAGAGTCCTCCGTAAAAGCGGCGTTTCAAATTATTGATACATTACAGAAGGAGGGGTATGTATTCGTAACGGTGGATAAGATTTTGTTTAATTAATGCCTGTTTAAAATTTTATTAATTCATCTTGACACATTAGAGAAAAAGGGTTACATTATAAATGTACATTTTTATATTTCATTTTTCATTTAAGTGTCGCAAAAAGTACACAATATAAGACGGGAGAAAATGATAAAGAATCTGGAAAATTTATTTTTCGCAAAAAAATACCATTTTATGGAAAACCCCCATAAAATGGCATAAAAATGGACAGATATCAAATCTGTCCCATTCTTGTTATCATGATTTCTGTACATATTTATTCGTCTCATTCAGTGTACTTTATGCGACAATTTTCAGAAAAAAAGAAAAAGGGGGATGAAGGAGAAACAATATTAAGGGAGAAAGATCAAAAGAAATTAGATCAAAGCGGAGTTAGATTCAGAAAGGAGATTTGAGAATGAAATTAAAAAGAATTTTGGCCGGAGTTCTGACCGGAGCTATGATGATTACAGGCATTCCGGCATTTGGACTGGAAGCTTCTCTTCCGGTTTATGCAGATGAAGCTGCGGATTCTACCGGCGCTGCAGGTGTAACATATACAAACCTTGCAGCAGGCAAGGCAGTTCGATCTGCCGGTACAGAAGAGGGAGCAGCGTCAAATGTAACAGACGGCAAAGCAGATACTGTTTGGAAGAGTGCAGATTTAAACAAGGTGTCTCCCCAGTATCTGGAAATTGATCTGCAGGATATCAGAAGCAATATCGACCATATAAAACTCAATTTTGGTACTGCATGGGACGGGACGTATACGGTTTACACCTATGAGAATAAAAATGGTGCGAACACTACATGGCACACTGTAAAAACAGTTGGAACAAACGGACCAGATGGAACAATTGCATCAGATGCAGGGATTGCGGAAGGCAGAACAGGAAATGTTGACACCATTGTTCGTAATGGCGCCAATGAGAGAATTGTTTTAAGAAGATTTTTAAGAATTGAATTTACAAAAGCAAATGCTGCGGCAGGAACACACGTATCTGTAGCAGAGGTTGAAATCAACGGTACAACGTCACAGAGAATCTATGGACCTGCGATTACGGTAAAAGTGCCGCAGACAGGAGAGTTTGCAGAAGCTGCGGTTGTAAAGGCAGACGAGAATAATGCTGCATACCATACGAATCTCAGGGACCGTACAGTACCTTCGGCTACGCTGTTAAAGGGCGGATTGAACAATACGAACGACATTCCTGTAGACAGCATTACAGACGATATGCTGCTGAACAAGGGGAAAAAAGATGGTGAAACCGGCACGGACTATGACTATGAGATGTATTATGCCGACGGAACATACGGTTTTAACGCACAGGCCAGAACCCCCGGATCGGACAATAAGTTTCGCGCGGAGTCAGATAAAGTGAAAATTATTTCTTTCCAGCTCTATTTAAAGAAACCGGCGCCAAATAATGGTGATAATGAGTCTGCACTTAATATTTTCGGCAACGGAGAGAGATATGCGGTTCAGATACAGAAAAACGGCATACAGGTGTATACGAAAGACAGGGGCGCTAATGGTAATGGTACAAGTTGGCCTACCGATCGTTACGCGATAAGTGATAGTGATTGGGACAATTTTATCAATAAATGGCATGATGTCATGATTGTTTTTGATGGAAAAGCAAGTGGGAATGCAAAAGGAAGAATGCGTATTTATGTAGATGGCACTCCGGGTACGAGCAACGCCAATGCGATAACATATACAGACTACCATTCTGGTGAGGCAAACAGACATTTTACGCTGGGATACAATGAAGCGTGCCCTCGTGAAAAACAGGCCTTTACATCAGAGTACGGCTATATCGCACGTTTGAAATTCTATACCAATGCAGATCTGGAAGGCCATGTAAACGGAGCCGGAACGGATTTATCCGATGCAAAAACACTTTCTGATGAAGCAGTTGAAAAGATCAACCTTCAGACACTGGAAAGCGCTGACAAAGCGAATGCTTATAAGGTTATTTCAAATGTGCTTCAGAAAGAAGAGCCGACACTGCGTGTCACACTCTGCCCGTATAACAGAAAAACCATATGGCAGAAATATGCAGATAATGCATGGACGGATATGGCTGCTGACGAGACGTTTGCGGACAATACAAAGTACAGAGCAGTGACAACGTTGGAAGCTGACGACGGATACATTTTTGACAGTGAATGCCGTGCAAGAGTAGCTGAGAATATGACATTGGACGGAACCGCAGCTGAAGGAACGACCCTTAATACAGTAACAGTAGAAAGCAAGAATAGAAAACTTGTTGCTACGACATATTTCAATCTTACAAATGGAAAAGACGATCCTGCAGTAGAGGTAGCAGAGACATGCAGTATCGAAGAGGTTATCATCGGAGATGAAAGCATTTATCTGACCTATGACAAAGCAGAAAACGCTACGCAGACAGTAACTGAGATTGATATGGCGGAAGCGAGAGTCGGTGAACTCTGCGCAGATCATCAGAATGCAACAGCAGATATTGCATATGCTTTGTCGGGAGCTTCCGAGGGAACCAATGAAAATGACTATGTAAAGATGGAAGTCGATGAAGCCACTAAAAAAATTAAGCTTACACCGAAGAAGGTTTCTAAGAAAGCGCTTGGCTATGAACCAATCAGCATTACAGTGACCGCAACGTTAAAGGACTCAGACGGCAATGCCATTACTGAGGCGGGAGGCGGCGATCCGATTGCGGAAACAGGCACGATCCAGATCTTCATTGATGGAAAAAAATCAGATCAAGTAATTGACGTGGCGCCGGCAGTCACGGTGCAGTCCCCGAAAGCGGGCGAATTTCCGCAAGTGGCGGAACTTGCAATTCCGGGTACTGCAAAACATTTTGAGGATATTGATGACAGAATGAATCCGGCTGCTCAATTGGACGCTTTAACACAGGATTACATCAGGACAAATCCGTATATCAAAGAGGGAACTGTCAGTGGCGGATCACAGCCTAAAGATCCGACTGAGGAATGGATTTCCCAATGGCATAACACTCCGGTAATCAAGAATATACAAGGCGTATGGGGATTTAATGCAATAGGACAGACGCCTGGTGATACTAACAAATTTGACGTGTTTGGAAACGACATCAAACTGGTTTCCTTTAAGCTGTTTTTGAAGAAATGGCCGACAACGGATAATACACAGACAAATGGAAATCCGACTGCAGTGGATGTATACGGAAAAGGAAACAAATATGCGTTCCAGGTAACAAGTAATCAAACATTGTTTATGTTTATGGAAGCACAGAACGGTAGTTGGCCGACAGAAGTCTATACGCCGGAAAATAAAGCTGATTTCCTGAACAAGTGGCATAACATATTTATGGTTGTAGACGGAAAGGGCTGGCAGCGTCTGTATGTAGATGGAAAACCTTCCAGCACTCGCGGCGGCAACAACAACCAGGGTTCTGCATATGCAAAAGAAACAACAGGCTATGCAAGAAAACCGTTTACACTTGGCTACAACTCAAAATCAAATAATCCGAACTGGTACAGAAATATCTTTACTGAAGAATACGGATATATTGCAGATTTTGAGTTCTACAGTGACAAGAACTATGACAATATCACAAATGGTGCAGGAACAGATATTTCGGATGCACAGATTCTGGATGAACAGTTGACAGAGAATATCAATCTGCAGCAGCTTGAGAACAAGTATGGAGATGACGTTGGAATCGTTCTGACAAATATGCTTCAGGAATCCAATTCAGCAGCAACGATTACAGCAACACCATATGTAGCAAAAACAAACTGGAGCCAGGAGACGTCAAAAGGAAGCGACGAGTTTGAATTAATTGACAAAAAGAATCCGACGGCATTTGGGTATGCGGCGCGTTATCGTTCCACAACGACGCTGACGGCATATGACGGATTCACATTTAAGAATGACGTATCATTTACAAATGCAGTAAAAGACAAATTCGTTACAGAAGGCGGCGCGGATGCAGACAAGATCGAGGTAACCGTTGGACCGAATGCAGCGAACGAAGCAAATAAAGTGCTGACGATTACAGCTACTTACGGCGAGACAGAAGAAGCTCCGTGTACATGCGAGGTAGAAGTTGTCACGCCTCCGGCTCCGATAGAAGTTGAGATTCCGGAAGATGCAGACACAGCAACAGCAGATCTGCCGGATCTGACAAAAAATGTGGCGGTTAAATGTCTGAAGGATGAGCATCCGGTTGAGGGACGCATCCTGTTCGACTGGGCGGTTGCAGAAGGCAGCGAAGACAAGATTGAAATCAATTCCGACAAGAAACTTGTTGCAAAACAGTCGGGTACGGCGACACTGAATGTGACAGCCACATTCCAGGTTAAAAATAGTGAGGACCAATGGGTGACATATCAGAACGGTGAGGGAGAAGACGTAACCACAACGATCAACGTCACCGTAACAGTGACAAAAGCAGGCGCGGCAGCTCAGGAAGATCTGGAGGCTCTGGAAGGTGCAGCGGATCAGGCGAATGCGGATTATCCGGAAAGCGTAAAAGATGATTATACAGAAGCTGCATGGAATGCGCTTCAGGCTGCAATCACGGCAGCAAGAGATCTGGCAGGTAATCCGAATGCGACAGCAGCGCAGGTTACAGCAGCAGCAGAAAACCTGCAGAATGCAATCAGCGCCCTTGCAAACGCAAAGAGTCCAAAAGGACTTGCAAAAGACGCGCTTAAGGCAGTTTTGGACAACGCAGAATTAAAGGCGCTGATCGAAGGCAATAACAGCGATAAGAAATACACGGCGGAGAGCTATAAGGCTCTTACAGATGCTTATGCAGCAGCACAAAACGGACTGACGACTGCAGACGCAGCAACGCTTGGAGCCTTGAAGACAGCTCTTGAGACAGCTTGGAAGAGCGGGCTGAAAGAGGCACAGGCGGGTCCGGGCGGCAACAACGGCGGCTCAGGCGTAAAAGACGGCGAAATACTTACCGGAGCAGACGGAAGCAAGTACCAGGTTGCAAGCGCGAAAGACAAGACGGTCATCATTACAAAGGGAGTCGATGCAAAGACGATCAAAGTAGGACCGACTGTAGCGCTTAAGGGAGATACCTATAAAGTAATCGGCATCGGCAACAGCGCATTTGCAGGATTGAAGAAGGCGACCAAAGTTGTCATCAACGGAAACGTAACGAGCATCGGCGACAAGGCGTTTGCAAAATCCAAGAAAATCAAGAACGTGACGATCGGAGCAGACGTAACGAAGATCGGCAAGCAGGCGTTCATGAACTGTACAAAGTTAAGCAAGGTAATCCTGAAAGGAACAGGATTAACGAATAAGAGCTTTGGAAAGAAGGCGTTCAGCAAGACAGCGAAGAAAGTAGCTGTAAAATGGGGCAAAGTAAAAGGAAAACAGCGCACCCAGTTAAAGAAGGCTTTGAAGAAGGCAGGCATGAAAGTGAAATAAGTCTGTATTAAAAAATCCCGGGAATCTTTGATTTCCGGGATTTTTATATGAAAATCACCAATTAAATCTTGTAAAATAACGAAAACTCCTGTATCTTAAAATATAGGAGAAAAAATATGGATTTATTTGATTATATGAGGGAACAGAATAAAGAAAAGGAATCGCCTTTGGCATCCAGGCTGCGCCCTGAGACATTGGAAGAAGTAGTCGGACAGCAGCATATTATAGGAAAGGATAAGCTTCTTTACAGGGCGATCAAAGCCGATAAGATTTCTTCCGTTTTGTTCTACGGGCCGCCGGGAACGGGAAAAACGACGCTGGCCCGGGTGATTGCCCATACCACCAGCGCTGATTTTACCCAGATCAATGCCACCGCCGCCGGGAAAAAGGATATGGAAGAAGTCATTCATAAGGCAAAAGAACTTCAGGGTATGTACGGCAGAAAGACAATCCTGTTTATTGACGAAATCCACAGATTTAATAAGGGACAGCAGGATTACCTTCTTCCGTTTGTAGAAGACGGAACCGTTGTATTAATAGGTGCAACAACGGAGAACCCGTATTTTGAAGTGAATCCGGCTCTGATTTCCAGATCTGTGATTTTTGAACTGAAATCTTTGACCAAAGAAGATATCAAAATATTGCTTCTTCGAGCCGTGACGGATGAGAACAAAGGCATGGGATCTTACGGAGCCAAAATAGATCCGGATGCATTGGAGTTTCTTTCAGATGTCAGCAATGGAGATGCAAGAGCGGCATTAAATGCCATTGAACTTGGTGTTTTGACGACAGAGCGGAGCGAGGACGGAAAGATTCATATTACATTGGATACCGCGTCAGAGTGTATTCAAAAAAGGGTTGTAAGATACGATAAAAGCGGAGATAATCATTATGATACCATATCTGCATTTATCAAAAGCATGAGGGGTTCCGATCCCGACGCGGCCGTTTATTATCTTGCCCGTATGCTTTATGCCGGAGAAGATATACGTTTTATTGCAAGAAGGATTATGATCTGCGCATCGGAAGATGTGGGAATGGCAGATCCCAATGCGTTAAATATAGCAGTAGCAGCAGCCTTGGCTGTAGAACGGATCGGGATGCCGGAGGCGCAGATTATTTTATCTGAGGCTGTAACTTATGTGGCAACGGCGCCAAAAAGCAATGCATCCTGTCTGGCTGTAGGAAAAGCTTTTGAAACAGTAAAGAATACCATGACAGCGCCCGTTCCGTCGCATTTACAGGATTCTCATTATAAATCGGCCAATAAATTAGGCCGGGGCCTTGGGTATAAATATGCCCATGATTATCCTATGCATTATGTAAAACAGCAGTATCTTCCGGATGGACTGACGGAAGAGAAGTTTTACGAGCCTACGGAAAACGGCTATGAAAAACAGGTTTTGGCATATATGGATAAAATAAAAAATCAGGAGGAACAAAAATGAAATCATATCAGGAAATGACAAAAGAAGAATTGCTGCAGGAAAAAAATCAGTTGGACAAGGAGTACAGGAAGTACCAGATGAGGGGATTGAAGTTGGATATGTCCAGAGGAAAGCCCTCTGCAGAGCAGCTGGATATTTCTATGGGCATGATGGACGTTTTGCATGGCGGCGACAACCTAGCCTGCGAAGACGGCACGGACTGTCGGAATTATGGCATTGTGGACGGTATTCACGAAGCGAAGGTGCTGCTTGGCGATATGATTGAGTGTAATCCTGACAATATTATCATCTACGGAAATTCCAGCCTGAATATCATGTATGATACAGTTGCCCGTTCTATGACCCACGGCGTTATGGGAAGTACGCCCTGGTGCAAACTGGACAAAGTGAAATTTTTATGTCCCGTTCCGGGCTATGACAGACATTTCGCCATTACAGAACACTTTGGCATTGAAATGATCAACATTCCCATGCTTCCTACCGGACCGGATATGGACATGGTAGAAGAACTGGTGGCAAATGATGATGCAGTCAAAGGAATCTGGTGTGTACCGAAATATTCCAATCCTCAGGGCATTACGTATTCCGATGAGACAGTACGCCGTTTTGCAAGGTTAAAACCGGCAGCAAAAGATTTTCGTATTTACTGGGATAATGCTTATGGCGTACATCATCTGTATGATATTGATCAGGACAATCTGGTGGAAATTTTTGCAGAATGTAAACGTGCCGGCAATCCGGACATGGTATACAAATTCTGTTCCACTTCCAAAATCAGTTTTCCAGGTTCCGGTGTAGCTGCCATTGCAGCATCTGCCAATAACCTGGAAGATATCAAAAATCAGCTTGTGGTACAGACGATTGGCCATGACAAGGTAAATCAGCTTCGACATGTGAGATTTTTTAAAAATATTCATGGAATTACCGAGCATATGAGAAAGCATGCAGATATTCTCCGGCCGAAGTTTGAAATGGTGCTGGATATTCTTGCAAGAGAGCTTGAAGATATCGGCGCCGGCAACTGGTATTGTCCGAAGGGCGGTTATTTTATATGCTATCAGGCGTTGGATAACTGTGCAAAAGAGATTGTTTCCAGAGCAAAAAAAGCGGGTGTTGTTATGACTCCGGCAGGAGCGCCCTTCCCTTACGGGAAAGACCCGAAAGATTCTGTCATCCGTATTGCGCCTACTTATCCCAGCATTGAAGATCTGGAAACGGCAGCGAATATTTTTGTAGTCTGCGTTAAATTAGTTTCTATAGAAAAACTGTTGGCAGAAATGGAATAAATACAGTATACTGTTTGTATAAGAACTTTTTAAAACAGGGAGAAAAGGAGAGGGTAAAGCATGATTTTAGAGAGAATTTTGGATCTGACAGATTATGGGCTGGCAACCGGATTGATTGAAAAGGCAGATGAGCATTTTACAATTAACCGCCTGTTGGAGTTGTTTTGTCTGGATGAAATGGAAGATGAAGTTTATGCCGTCCATGCAAAGAAAGGCGGCATGACAAGGGATACGGCAGAAGAATCATTGGAAGGGATTTTAAAAGATTTGTTAGACTATGCCTATGAAAACGGCATTACGGAAGAAAACGGCGTTGTTTATCGTGATTTATTCGATACAAAAATTATGAGCCTGCTGGTTCCAAGACCAAGTGAAGTAATCGGGAAGTTTCAGGCATTGTATGAGAAAGATCCCAAAGAGGCAACGGATTATTTTTATACACTGAGCAGAGATACGGATTATATCCGCAGATACCGCATCAAGAAAGATCTGAAATGGACGGCAGATACCGGGTACGGTACGTTGGATATTACCATTAACCTTTCCAAACCGGAGAAAGATCCAAAAGCGATTGCCGCAGCCAAACTGGCAAAACAGAGCGGTTATCCGAAATGCCTGCTCTGCAGGGAGAATGAAGGTTATGCCGGACGGGTAAATCATCCTGCCAGACAGAATCATAGAATTATTCCGGTTACAATTAACAACAGCGACTGGTTTTTCCAGTATTCTCCATATGTATATTACAACGAGCATTGCATCGTATTTAATTCCAGGCATACGCCGATGAAGATTGAACGCGCGACTTTCGGCAAGCTGCTGGATTTCGTGGCGCAGTTCCCTCATTATTTTGTGGGATCTAATGCAGATCTACCGATTGTAGGCGGTTCCATTTTAAGTCACGATCATTTTCAGGGCGGCCATTATGAATTTGCCATGGCAAAAGCTCCGGTGGAAAAAGAGATCTCTTTTGTGGGATTTGAAGATGTAAAAGCAGGAATCGTAAAATGGCCGATGTCTGTCATTCGTCTGGATTGTGCAGACAAAGATCGGTTGATTGATCTGGCGGATAAGATTTTGCTTGCCTGGAGGGGATATACAGACGAGGCAGCCTTCATATTTGCAGAGACAGATGGAGAACCCCACAACACGATTACGCCGATTGCGAGAAAACGCGGCGAATTGTTTGAACTGGATCTGGTGCTCCGCAATAATATTACAACGAAAGAGCATCCGTTGGGCGTTTATCATCCCCATGCAAAATTGCATCACATCAAGAAAGAAAATATCGGCCTGATAGAAGTTATGGGACTTGCGGTTCTTCCGGCGCGGTTAAAAGATGAAATGGCAGCATTACAGGAGGCGATTTTGTCCGGCGCAGATCTTCGGGCAGATGAAACCCTTGAGAAACACGCAGACTGGGTAGAGGAATTCTTACCGAAGTATGAAAGCATCACCAAAGATAATATTGAGAGTATTGTTCAGAAAGAAATCGGACTTGTATTTTCAGAAGTATTGGAAGATGCCGGCGTATACAAATGCACGCCGGAAGGCAGAGAAGGATTTTTGCGTTTTGTAAATAGTGTAAATTAAAAGATATTGCTGCCGGAGGGGACTTCGGCAGCGCTTTTTCCATATTTTACAATTTTTTTGAAATTTTTTAAAAAATATATTGACAAAGAACAATTTATCCTGTATTATATTTATTGTGCTTGAGAGATACAAAAGCAAAGCACAAAACATCATAAATGCGATAGTGGCGTAGTTGGTAACGCGCGACCTTGCCAAGGTCGAGACCGCGGGTTCGAGCCCCGTCTATCGCTCTTAGGTTGAGAACCGCAACCCCTTGATTTTAGAGGGTTTGCGGATTTCTTTTTTTCTCTGAATTGGGTGATTCTGATTAAATTTTGATTAAATTTTAGAGCGAAAATTTCCTCTGGTTTAAGACCTGCATAGCGTCTTTTAAGTCTGCGCCTGTATAGTAATTTCTTTTTGCCACTTCCGGCGAGTTGCCGAAAAGCTGTGAAGCCATGATGATATTTCCTCCGGTGGCGTTGACGACATCAGTAATTGCGTTGCGCCGGAATGAATGCGTTCCCTTGATGAGTTCTCTGCTTATTTCTATATCCAGCTTTTTGCACATACGGCGGTAAAAGTTGTAAACCGTATTATTCGTGATGATTCCGTTTTCAAACTGATAAATTTTGTCTTTTAAATCCTCGATTGACTTTGCGGAAATGGTGGTTCTGTCGTTTTTCTTTGTCGGGGCTGAAATATTAACTCTGTAATAACCGTCCTTTCCTGCTTTTTTAGGGAGTGTGTATCGTTTTGTGATTTCTGCTCTGCGGAAATATTTTTCCACGGAATCATATGTGATGATTTCATCTTTGCTTTTGTAATGTATGATTTTTTGTATTCTCCGAAGAAATGCTTCCCATGTATCGGGAGATTCTTTTTGTATGGACGGATACTGTTCGGAAAGAGGGACATTGCTGATAATATAACAATAAAGGTAAGTCGCCATTTTATTTCGGTATCTTGCTTTCAGTTCGCAGGAATAGCCGTCAAGATAGTTGAGCATGTCCTGTATCCGCAGGGAGCTTCGGAACTCTTCAAACACTAAAACGCTGTGCTCTGTGGAACGGTATCCGTCAAATGGGTGTTCATAATCCGTTAAAATCTGTTTTGCGTGTTCTATTTTGTCAAGGAATCGAATGGATTCTGGAAATATTTTTATGATTTCTGCTGTTGTAAGACCGCTTTCCATCATGTCCTATATGTATTGCAGTTCGCCGCGCGTTCCTATTTTTTCGTATGCAGGAATTTCTCCGTATTCTTCAAAAGTTCCGTCAATGGACGTGCCGTGTTTTTTTGAATTTTCCCATTTTCCCGATTTTTTTACATAATCACGGCATGTTTTGCTGTCTCCGTAAGCGGATTCTATGTGTGCCGTTGGAAACTGGTTTTTGACAGTGGAAAAACGGATTGCGGAACGCGACACAAAAACCCGCAACAGGGAGGAGGTATCAGCGTTGGAATTTTTTATATCTTTTTTAGTTGCCGTTCTGGGCGGTGTAACTT
>CAJUEY010000053.1 GCA_910585825.1 uncultured Lachnospiraceae bacterium
CAGGTTTTGTGCGACCTGCGAGTACTTTTTGGATTATTCAGTTGTCAAACTCCCGAGCAGAAGAAGATCAAAGGACTGCCGAAGTCTCTGGGGGAGGCATTGGATGCATTAGAGGCGGACCATGACTATCTGACAAAAGGGAACGTATTCCCGCAGAGGTTGATTGACGTATGGATTGACCGGAAGAGGAAAGAATTAAAACAGCTGGAACAGATTCCCAATCCGGCGGAGTTTAAGATGTATTTTGATTTATAAGAAATTTTTGGTTTCTTGTGAAAAAGAGAAGAATATGATATGATAGAAAACCGTAGAGAGCCTGTCTGTCAGGTTCCTGCGGTTTTTCTGTGAAAGATTGGGCAGTTTATGGATATTCCAAAGCCCAAACGTTTCCCCAAAAATCGCAAAGAGCGATTCCTGTCAAAGGAAGAAAGGCAACATGATAAATAAAGTGGAAAAATCCATAAAATTTTAAATGAGGGAGTAATATGGCAGTATATAAGTTATTAAACAAAGACGGCAATGCGAAACGCGCTGAATTCCAGACCGTTCATGGCATCATACAGACGCCTGTTTTTATGAATGTGGGAACTGCGGCCGCCATCAAAGGAGCCGTATCCACAGAAGATTTAGAGCAGATTAAAACCCAGGTGGAGCTATCCAATACCTATCATCTGCATGTGCGGCCGGGAGATGAATTGATTCATGATCTGGGAGGGCTGCATAAATTTATGGTATGGGATAAGCCGATTCTTACTGATTCCGGTGGATTTCAGGTGTTTTCACTGGCCAAATTAAGAAAGATCAAAGAAGAGGGCGTTCATTTTCATTCTCATGTGGACGGCAGGAAGATTTTTATGGGGCCGGAGGAGAGTATGCGGATTCAATCCAATCTCGCCTCCACCATTGCAATGGCTTTTGACGAATGTCCCAGCAGCGTAGCCGACCGTAAATACGTGCAGAATTCTGTAGACCGCACTGCAAGATGGCTTGGGCGTTGTAAGGCGGAGATGGACCGGCTCAATTCTTTGGAGCGCACGATCAATAAAGAACAGCTTTTGTTCGGCATCAACCAGGGCGCGATTTATGAAGATATCCGTATTGATCATGCTAAGAGAATTTCAGAACTGGATTTGGACGGATATGCGATTGGCGGGCTCGCCGTTGGAGAAAGCCATGAGGAAATGTATCGGATTTTGGACGTTACCGTACCGAATCTGCCGGAGGAGAAACCGACGTATCTTATGGGAGTCGGCACGCCGGCAAATATTTTAGAGGCAGTGGAACGGGGCGTGGATTTTTTCGACTGCGTCTATCCCACCCGAAACGGCCGTCACGGACATGTATATACCAATCAGGGTAAATTGAACTTATTTAACCAGAAATATGAAAAAGATACAAGGCCGATTGAAGAGGGCTGTCAATGTCCGGCCTGCCGCAGATACAGCAGAGCTTATATAAGACATCTTTTGAAAGCAAAGGAAATGTTAGGCATGCGTCTCTGTGTGCTGCATAATCTTTACTTTTATAATACCATGATGGAAGAAATCAGAGACGCCATTGAAAAAGGCCGGTATCAAAGCTATAAAGAGGAAAAACTGTATGGAATGAAACAGATGAAGGATTCCCATGTATAAAATTTTGATGAAATGTTTAAACCCTCTTGCTGTTTATACAAGATTTGTGTACAATGGTTTAGGTAAATTATTAGAAGGAAATACCGAAAGGTATGCCGATATGTCCTGAAAAACAGGATCAGAAGGAGGAAAAGAGATGTCAATTTTATTAAATCAAGGAGCAGTCAGTTCCGCGCCGATGCTGATTTCGTTGGCTGTTTTATTTATCTTCATGTATTTTTTCATGATTCGTCCACAGCAGAAAGAGGCCAAATCGAAGGGCGCTATGCTTGCCGCGTTGGCAGTAGGGGATACAGTTTTGACCACAAGTGGTTTTTATGGTATTGTGATCGATATTGAGGAAACCACCGTTATTGTAGAGTTTGGCAGTAATAAAAACTGCCGTATTCCAATGCAGAAGGATGCAATTGCTGCAGTAGAGAAACCTGATGCAGAATAAAAGACCGGAATGAAAAGTGGGAAACGTGTCATGGCGTTTCCTGTTTTTAAAATTTTAAAGGAATGCCTTTGGCATCCCTCTATGCGCTGAGAAACAAGCGCAATATATATGGAAATACCCTTCGGGTATCCCTTTATGCGCTGAAAAGATGCGCAAAATAGAAGAAAGGAAGAGATGCTATGAGTTATCGTATAGGCGTTATTTCCGGTGACGGGATCGGTCCGGAAATTATAGCGGAGGCCAGAAAAGTGTTAGACTGTATCGGTGCAAAATACGGTCATGAATTTGTATATGAAGAGATTTTAATGGGAGGCTGTTCCATAGATGCAGTGGGAGTTCCCCTGACCGATGAGGCAATTGCGCAGGCGAAGGCGAGCGATGCCGTTTTAATGGGGTCCATTGGAGGCAATACGGCCACATCTCCCTGGTATCAGCTGGAGCCGAATTTAAGGCCGGAGGCAGGGCTTTTAAAATTGAGAAAGTCGCTGAACCTGTTTGCGAATTTGAGGCCCGCATACCTCTATGAAGAGTTAAAAGCAGCCTGTCCTTTGAGGGAGGATATCATTGGTGACGGCTTTGACATGATGATTATGAGAGAACTTACCGGCGGACTTTATTTCGGAGAGCGCAGGACAGAAGTAAAAGACGGAATCATGACAGCTACGGATACGCTTACATATAACGAAAATGAAATCAGAAGAATCGCAAAACGCAGTTTTGACATCGCTATGAAACGCCGCAAAAAGGTAACCAGCGTAGACAAGGCAAATGTGCTGGATTCTTCCAGGCTCTGGAGAAAAATTGTGGAAGAAGTGGCTGCGGAATATCCGGAGGTTTCCTATGAGCATATGCTGGTAGATAATTGCGCGATGCAGCTGGTGAAAGATCCAAAACAGTTTGACGTTATTTTAACGGAAAATATGTTTGGGGATATTTTATCGGATGAGGCAAGCATGGTAACCGGTTCTATCGGAATGCTCTCTTCCGCAAGCTTAAATGACACCAAATTCGGGCTGTATGAGCCAAGCGGCGGTTCCGCGCCGGATATTGCGGGAAAAGGAATTGCCAATCCCATTGCGACGATTTTAAGCGCGGCGATGATGCTGCGATATTCCTTTGATCTAGACCGGGAGGCGGACGCGATTGAAAATGCGGTGAAACAGGCATTAAAGGACGGTTACCGTACGATTGACATTATGCCTCAGTCGGAAGAGAAACGGTCTTCTGTGAAACAGGTAGGGACAAAAGAAATGGGAGATCTGATCGCAGGCTACTGCGCATAGCCTGGCGGTGAACACATAGAACATACAGGAAAGGATCTGAAAATATGAAGAGTGATCATGTAAAAGAAGGGATGCAGCAGGCTCCCCATAGAAGTTTATTTAACGCATTGGGATTTACGGAAGAGGAAATGAAAAAACCAATGGTTGGAATTGTAAGTTCTTACAATGAAATTGTTCCGGGACATATGAATCTGGATAAGATTGTCAATGCCGTGAAATTAGGCGTTGCAGAGGCGGGAGGCGTTCCGGTGGTATTTCCGGCGATTGCAGTCTGCGACGGAATCGCCATGGGACATATCGGTATGAAATATTCTCTTGTCACAAGGGATTTGATTGCGGATTCCACCGAATGCATGGCTCTTGCGCATCAGTTTGACGCTCTTGTCATGGTGCCCAACTGTGATAAAAACGTACCCGGTCTTTTGATGGCTGCGGCAAGGATCAATGTGCCGACGGTATTTGTTTCCGGCGGCCCTATGCTTGCAGGACGGGTAAAAGGGAAAAAGACAAGTTTATCTTCCATGTTTGAGGCAGTCGGTTCTTATGCGGCAGGGACTATGACGGAAGAAGACGTCAGAGAATATGAAGCGAAAGCATGTCCTACCTGCGGCTCCTGTTCCGGCATGTACACGGCCAATTCCATGAACTGTCTGACAGAGGCGCTGGGCATGGGCCTGCGGGGCAACGGTACGATTCCCGCAGTTTACTCTGAGCGGATCAAGCTTGCAAAGCATGCGGGCATGGCCGTTATGGAGATGTACCGCAAGAATATCCGTCCAAGGGATATTATGACAAAAGACGCCGTTTTGAATGCACTGACGGTAGACATGGCGCTCGGCTGTTCCACGAACAGCATGCTGCATCTTCCGGCAATCGCCCATGAGATCGGTTTTGATTTTGACATAAAATTTGCAAATCCCATCAGTGAAAAAACGCCGAATCTCTGCCATCTGGCGCCTGCAGGACCGACTTACATGGAAGATTTAAATGAGGCGGGCGGCGTTTATGCCGTTATGAAGGAGCTTGCGGATGCCGGTCTTTTAAATCTGGATTGTATGACAGTGACAGGCAGTACCGTGGGAGAAAATATCAAAGATGCCGTTAATCTGAATCCGGAGGTGATCAGGCCTCTGGACAATCCATATACGAAAACCGGAGGTCTTGCAGTGTTAAGCGGAAATCTTGCGCCGGACGGAAGTGTTGTGAAACGTTCCGCCGTTGCACCGGAAATGCTTGTGCATGAAGGGCCGGCAAGAGTGTTTGAATGTGAAGAAGACGCCATTGCGGCCATTAAAGGCGGCAAAATTGTGGCGGGGGATGTGGTAGTAATACGTTATGAAGGGCCAAAGGGAGGCCCCGGAATGCGTGAAATGTTAAATCCGACTTCCGCCATTGCAGGTATGGGCCTTGGCTCTTCCGTCGCATTGATTACTGACGGACGGTTTTCCGGTGCGAGCCGCGGCGCGTCCATCGGCCATGTTTCACCGGAGGCGGCAGTGGGAGGACCGATTGCCCTGATCCGGGAGGGGGATCTGATTAAGATCAACATTCCGGAAATGAAACTGGATGTGGATTTGAGCGAGGAAGAGCTTGCCGCCAGAAAAGCAAAGTGGCAGCCAAAGGAACAAAAGTTAAGCGGATATTTGGAAAGATATGTCACTATGGTGACCTCCGGAAACAGGGGAGCCATCCTGGAGAAATAATAACACAGACAGAAAGAAGGGTTTTTCATGCAGTTGACAGGCGCGCAGATTATCATAGAATGCTTAAAGGAACAGAAGGTGGATACCATATTCGGTTATCCCGGAGGAGCGATTTTAAATGTATATGATGAGCTGTATAAGCATAGAGATGAAATCAGGCATATTTTAACCTCCCATGAGCAGGGGGCAAGCCATGCGGCGGACGGATATTCCAGAAGTACAGGAAAAGTAGGCGTCTGTATGGCCACCAGCGGACCTGGAGCCACCAATCTTGTGACAGGGATTGCGACGGCTTATATGGATTCGGTTCCGTTAGTTGCCATTACCTGTAATGTAGGCGTTCCCCTTTTGGGAAAGGACAGCTTTCAGGAGGTTGATATTGCAGGAATCACAACGCCGATTACCAAACACAATTTTATCGTAAAAGATGTGGAAAAGCTGGCGGATACCATACGCAGGGCATTTCAGATTGCCGCAAAAGGACGGCCCGGCCCGGTGCTTGTGGATATTCCAAAAGATGTGACGGCTGCCAAATGCGAATATG
Organism: uncultured Lachnospiraceae bacterium; assembly: GCA_910585825.1. Taxonomy (GTDB): domain Bacteria; phylum Bacillota; class Clostridia; order Lachnospirales; family Lachnospiraceae; genus Roseburia_B. Next base: position 5,604 of record CAJUEY010000053.1, read on the forward strand.
TGAAAGAAGAACCGAAACAGCAGAAACGTTATACGGATCAGATTACAGAAGAAGATTTGGAAACAGCGGTACGGATGATTGCAAAATCCAAAAAGCCTTATGTATTTGCAGGCGGCGGCGCAGTGATCTCCGGAGCGAGCAGCGAATTAAAAGAATTTGTGGAAAAAATACAGGCCCCTGTCTGTGATACGCTGATGGGAAAAGGAGCATTTGACGGTACAGATGCAAAATATACGGGAATGCTTGGCATGCACGGAACAAAGACGTCTAACTACGGCGTCAGTGAATGTGATCTTCTGATTGCAGTCGGCGTGCGGTTTTCGGACCGCGTGATCGGCAATGCCGCCAAATTTGCGCGCCATGCGAAGATTTTACAGATTGATATCGATCCGGCGGAGATCAATAAAAATATCATGGTGGACGCCAGCGTGATCGGAGACATAAAGGAAGTTCTGATCCGTTTAAACAGTCGCATCAAACCAATGGAACATGATGCGTGGCTTTCACATATAAATGAATATACGAAGAAATATCCTCTGGTTTACCGTGAGGAAGGACTGAGCGGGCCTTATATGATGAAGACGGTTTACAACATGACAAAGGGGAACGCGATTGTTGTAACGGAAGTGGGGCAGCATCAGATGTGGGCGGCGCAGTTTTATAAATATGCAAAGCCCCGGACGCTGATTACCTCCGGAGGTCTTGGAACTATGGGATATGGTCTGGGAGCGGCGATTGGCGCACAGATTGCCAATCCGGACCAAACCGTTGTTAATATTGCTGGCGATGGCTGTTTCCGCATGAACATGAATGAGATTGCCACAGCAGTGCGCCAGAAACTGCCGTTAATAGAGATTATCGTGAATAACCATGTGTTGGGCATGGTGCGGCAGTGGCAGAATCTGTTTTATGAAGAACGGTATTCTGCAACCATTTTGGATGACGGCATGGATTATGTAAAACTGGCAGAGGCTATGGGAGCAGTCGGTTACCGGGCAAAGACAAGGGAAGAGTTTGAGATGGCTTTGGCGGCTGCATTAAAGTCTGATCTTCCGGCAGTGATTGACTGCGTGATAGACCAGGATGATAAGGTTTGGCCTATGGTTGCGCCGGGCGCTGCGATCAGTGACGCATTTACAGATGATGATCTGAAACATAAAAAGAATTGACAGTTATGTCGAAAACGATTACCATTAGGAAGGTGTAGAGACAAATTATATACAGGAGGATATGAAGAATGAGCAGAGTTTACAATTTCTCCGCAGGACCGGCTGTTCTGCCGGAGGAGGTATTACGGGAAGCAGCAGAGGAAATGATGGATTACAGGGGCAGCGGCATGTCTGTAATGGAGATGAGCCATAGGTCCAAAGTATACGATACGATTATCAAAGAAGCAGAATCAGATTTACGCGAGCTGATGAACATTCCGGATAATTATAAAGTATTGTTCCTCCAGGGCGGCGCATCACAGCAGTTTGCCATGATTCCTATGAATCTGATGAAAAACAAAAAAGCTGCTTATATTGTGACCGGACAGTGGGCAAAAAAGGCGTGGAAAGAAGCACAGATATACGGAGATGCAGTTGCAGTGGCCTCTTCCGAAGACAAGACATTTTCCTATATTCCGGATTGTTCTGATTTGGATATACCGGAAGATGCGGATTATGTATATATTTGTGAGAATAACACCATTTACGGTACCAAATACAAAGAGCTGCCGAATACAAAAGGACATATATTAGTAGCCGATGTATCCTCCTGTTTCTTATCCGAGCCGGTGGACGTAACGAAGTACGGCATTATTTATGGCGGCGTGCAGAAAAATATCGGACCTGCAGGCGTTGTAATTGTAATTATCAGAGAAGATCTGATTACAGAGGATACCCTGCCGGGAACGCCTACCATGTTAAAATACAAAACCCATGCAGATGCGGATTCTTTATATAATACGCCGCCCGCATACGGTATTTATGTCTGCGGCAAGGTTTTTAAGTGGTTAAAGAAGATGGGCGGACTTTCTGTGATGAAAGAACGCAATGAAGAAAAAGCGAAGATTTTATATGATTTCTTAGATGAAAGCAAATTGTTTAAAGGAACGGTTGTAAAAGAAGACCGCTCTCTGATGAATGTGCCTTTCGTGACCGGAAGTGATGAACTGGATGCCAAATTTGTCGCAGAGGCCAAGGCGGCAGGATTTGAGAATTTGAAAGGTCATCGTTCCGTTGGCGGCATGAGGGCGTCTATTTATAATGCCATGCCGAAAGAAGGAGTGGAGAAGCTGGTAGCTTTTATGCGTGAATTTGAGAAAAATAATGCATAAAGTTCTAATAACCGTACAGACAAAAAGAGATAGGAAAAGGAGAGGAAATCAAACATGTATCAGTATACTTGTTTAAATCCGATTGCAGACGTTGGATTGAACTTATTTTCAAAAAAATATCAGAAGACAGAAACGTTAGAAGATGCGCAGGCGGTGCTTGTGCGCAGCGCATCCATGCATGATCTGAAACTTCCGACAGGCTTAGAGGCGGTTGCAAGAGCGGGCGCCGGCGTCAACAATATTCCCCTGGATCGATGCGCAGAGCAGGGCATTGTTGTATTCAATACACCGGGCGCAAATGCCAATGGGGTAAAAGAGCTTGTGATTGCCGGAATGCTGCTGGCGTCTAGAGATATCATCGGCGGAGCGGAATGGGTAAGAGACAACAAAGACGAACCGGATATTGCAAAGCTTGCGGAGAAACAGAAGAAGAATTTTGCCGGATGCGAGATTGCCGGTAAAAAATTAGGCGTAATCGGTCTTGGCGCAATCGGCGTTCAGGTGGCAAATGCAGCAGTGAATCTTGGCATGGAAGTATTCGGCTATGATCCGTATATTTCTGTCAATGCGGCATGGAATTTATCCCGCAGCGTAAAACACATCAGCAATTTAGACGATATATATAAAGCGTGTGATTTTATTACCGTGCATGTTCCGTTAATGGATGCAACGAGAGGTATGATAAGTGAAGATGCCATTTCCAAGATGAAGGAAGGCGTTGTGATTTTAAATTTTGCAAGAGATCCCTTAGCAGACGAAGAGGCCGTTCTGGCGGGAATCGAAAGCGGAAAAATAAAGAAATACGTAACGGATTTTGCCAATCCCACAGTTGCGGGCAAAGATGGCGTCATTTTAACGCCGCATCTTGGTGCGTCTACCGAAGAGTCGGAAGACAACTGCGCTATGATGGCAGTGAGAGAAATCAGGGATTATCTGGAAAACGGAAATATTGTACATTCCGTGAATTTCCCGGACTGCAGCATGGGAGGCTGCGACAAAGCGGGTCGTGTGGCAATTCTGCATAAGAATATCAAAGGAACGATCGGAAAATATTCTACGATCTTTGGCAATGCAGATATCAATATCGAAGATATGATGAATAAATCCAAAGGCGATTATGCTTATACATTATTAGATATAGATACGCCTGTCACAGATGAGGTGGTAGAGCAGTTAAAAGCAATTGAAGGTGTATTAAAAGTACGTGTTGTGAAATAAAATCTAAAAGAGGAGACAAAATGTCAGAGATCAGACCATTTCTGTGTATCCGTCCGGCAGAAGGTAAAGCGGCAGACATCGCTGCTTTACCTTATGACGTTTATAACAGAAAAGAAGCAAAAGAAGAAGTAGCAAAGAATCCGAAATCTTTTTTGAAGATTGACCGGGCAGAGACACAGTTTGATGATTCGGTAGATACTTATGATGAAAGGGTTTATGCAAAAGCCCATGACCTGTTATGGGATATGGTAAAACAGAAAGATTTTATACAGGAGGAAACCCCCTGCTATTATATTTATGAGCTGACCATGAACGGTCGTGTGCAGACCGGAATTGTGGCCTGTGCATCCATTGATGATTATGCCAATGGCGTGATTAAAAAGCATGAAAATACCAGAGCAGAGAAGGAAACGGACAGGATCTGCCATGTAGATGCCTGTAATGCCCAGACCGGACCGATTTTTTTAGCGTATCGTGCGAATCCGAAGATTCGGGAAGTCGTAGGCCGTACCAAAGAGAAACAGCCGTTGTATGATTTTATTTCAGAAGACGGCATTCGGCATAGAGTGTTTTGTATATCCAATTCCACAGAAATTGCAGTTATTCAGAACGCTTTCGCCGGGATTGGAGAAATTTACATAGCAGACGGACACCACAGGGCGGCATCCGCGGTCAAGGTTGGATTTATGAGGCGTGAGAAAAATCCGGATTACACAGGAGAAGAGGAATTCAATTATTTTCTGTCGGTATTATTTCCGGATGAGGAGCTTATGATCATGGATTATAACCGGGTGATCAGAGATCTTGGCGGTTATGGGGAAAGCGAATTTCTGGAAAAGGTGAAAGAAATCTTTGAAACGGAGTTATTGGCAGACCTTCAAAAGCCGCGGGAAAAAGGGAATATTTCGATGTATCTGGCAGGAAAATGGTATGCTTTGACAATCAGAGAAAGGGACAGAAGAGAGGATCCTGTGGAGGGATTGGACGTCTCTTTGCTGCAGAATCTGTTTTTAGATCCTGTGCTTGGAATCAAAGACCCAAAAACCGATGACCGGATTGATTTTGTAGGAGGCATCCGCGGATTAGAAGAGCTGGAACGCAGAGTAGACGAGGATTGTGCGGTGGCATTTGCCATGTATCCCACTTCAATTCAGGAGCTTTTTGCAGTGGCGGATGCGGGAAAACTGATGCCGCCGAAATCGACGTGGTTTGAACCAAAGCTTCGCAGCGGATTATTTATTCATGAAATCTAAAGATGAATGACCGACGCAGGAGCATTTATGAAAGCGGCCGCGGCAAAAAGCAGCAGAAAGGGAAATGAAATGAATATGCCGGATATTACAACAGAGACACGGACGCTGGAGAATCTGGAAGATGTGGCGGAAACATTGAAAAATACGGATTCCAATATGATTCGGGAGTGGATTGAAAGTCTGCTTCCGGGCTTATTGGGCTTTGCGCTGCAGGTTGTTTTGGCTGCAGTGGTGTATGCCGTCGGCAGCCGGGTGATCCGGCTGGCTCGTAAGATCCTGCGCCGCTGGCTGGAGCGTACGGAATCAGATACGGGAGTGCGTCAGTTTTTGGACGCACTGCTTAAGTATGTGCTTTATTTTATATTGATTGTGATTATTCTGACGCTGTTTGGTGTTACGGCTGCATCCGTTGTAGCTTTGGTAGGTTCTGCAGGACTTACCCTTGGTCTTGCTCTGCAGGGCAGCCTTTCCAATCTTGCCGGAGGCGTTTTGATTTTGTTGTTAAAACCCTTTAAGGTGGGAGATTATATCAGAGAGGATACCCATGGCAACGAAGGAACCGTGGAGGAGATTTCCATTTTTTATACCCGGCTTATGACGGCGGAGCATAATACGATTGTAATCCCAAACGGTATGCTGGCAAACAGCAGTTTGACCAATATTACGTATTCTGATCTGCGAAGGATTCATCTGGAGATCGGCATTGCCTATGAAGCAGATTTAAAACTTGCAAAGGAAATTATACAAAAACAGGCGGAGGCGGAGATCTGCCGCATTCCGGAAGAAGAAACGCTTGTTTTTGTTTCAGATCTTGGAGCCAGTGAGGTGAAAATCGGGCTGCGCATCTGGGTGAAAACAGAAGATTATTGGAAGAGCAGATGGCGGCTGACAGAAAATATTAAGCTGGCATTGGATGAAAATGGGATTGAGATTCCTTATCAGAAGGTGGATGTGCAGATGAGGGAGTCGGATACAAAGTGACAATTATTATTTATAGTGGAAAAGAGGAGGATGTAGGATGAGGCAGATAAAACGAAATAGATTTTTTATAGCATTTTTCTTATTTGTTTCTATGCTGTTTCAAATGACAGTCAGGCCGGTTATAGCACAGGAGAACGTTTCGGAAGAAAATGGCGTTACCGTTTACACCAGAGAGGAATTTATGGCTGCTCTGGAAGGACATAAAAGTCCGATTACAATTGGAAGCGGAATGATATCAATCGGAAATCAGGCAGAAACAAGCGGGAGAATGCTGCCGGTGATGATTCCCGGGGGAACGGTTATTCGGGGAGCGGCGGCGGAAGATGAAAATGGAAATGTTACAAAAAATGAAATATGCTCCCGGTCGCCCATTCAATTAGAAGGAGACGGCGTTGTTTTCGAGAATATGAAACTGACATTTGAATCCTCGGATGCTCTGGGAAGTGTTCCGCACAGGGAGATTTTTCTGGCAGGACACAGTCTGACGTTAGATAATGTCAGTACTTATCTGAAAGGAGACGGCGGAAGTATGGGTCCTATGGGCAGTTCGGAAAAAGAATTGCTGCCAAGTGTATATGGCGGAGGATATCCGGGTACAAGCGTTGGGACAAATGCCTCTCTGACAGTACAGAATTGTAAGCGGGAACTGGAAGATAGCAGTGTATTTCAGGGAATATATATGGGACATGAAGAGGGAGTGCACGGCAACGTTCCTTACAACGGAACAGCACAGCTGAATCTGGAGCCTTCTGTGTTGGTCAGAGACGGGATTCATGTGAATCAGAATAGTATGGCAAATGTCTGCATAACGGGTAGTGGAATGTTAAGAGATCTTGCATTATATGGAAACAGACAGACAACGTTTCGGATCAGTCAGAGTACATTGTCTGATGCCGTAATTGAACAGGTTGGGTCGTTGATTTTGGATGATTCTGCATGGTTTGCTCCAAAGACGGCTGTTTTTTATGATGTTTCCTTGAAAAACAACGCCTGTCTGGATTTTAGCCAAGTTCAGGATGCATTTATTCTGGGAGACTTTAAAGGGCAGGATACGGACAACGAAAATGCGCAGGAGCAGACGGGACTGCTTGTACTTTCCAGTGACGGGCGGCTGGATATCAGCGGAGCCGTAACGGGGCAGACGCGCTTCTGGTCGCAAAGCAGAACAATTCCCGGTACATTATTTCATAAATGGCCGTATATTATTGCCGGAAGAGAAAGTGAGCAGGAGAAACCCTTCGTATTGTCAGAAAAAGATATCGAATCCGGATTTAGTCTCGACTATATAGACGGTGCATGGACTGCATGGAATGATTCTTATAGCGAATCCGTTGAAATCGGGGGTATCGAAATTTTATCTTCTCCCTCTGCAGTAGACGTCAGTACCATTGCAGAAAAAGACGACGGCAGTATTCCAAATGAAGGGGCTTTCTGCAAAGTAATCTGGCGCGATAAAAATGGAGATATCATTGCAGATGAGGATGTTGTATCGGACGAGATGCTTTTTTACGAATTTGATTACGTGGTCTGCATCAAAACTGAATACTGGGAAAGCGAAGATCCTGCAGTTCTGGAAAAAACAGACTGGTATAATTCCATATATCTGATACCGTCAGAAGAGCATCCAGGGAATTATTACATTTGCTCCATTGCAGATAAAAAGGCATTTACCGGTGAATATACGCTATTGTTCTGTTCGGACTATTTTTCTGATCTGTATACAGTAGCAGATGTGAAACAGCTTAAGGATACGGTAAAGGCAGAGTGTAAGATTCTGTTTTTTGATTCCACGGAGGGAACGACGGATCTGCCGTCTGTTCATATGCATACCTATGACGAACAGATTATGGAATCGGCGACCTGCAGTAAAGTGGGAAAGAAAACCCTTACCTGTACATTTGCCGGATGCAGCGAGACATATACGATAGACATTCCAAAGACAGCGCATACCATTGTAAACGATGAAAGAGAAGAGGCGACCTGCACAAAAGAAGGAAAAACAGCGGGGAGCCACTGCAGTGTATGCAATGCCGTTATCCGGGAGCAGAGAACGATCCCCATGACAGGACATATGGAAATGCCGGATTTGGCTATAGAGGCGACCTGTACAAAAGAAGGAAAGACAGCGGGAAGTCACTGCAGCGTATGTCAAGAGGTGATCAAAGCGCAGGAGACAATTCCAAAGACGGCGCATGTGGAAGTGACGGTTCCGGGTCGGGAGGCGACCTGCACGGAGGAAGGCAGAACACAGGAAAAGCATTGCAGTATCTGTAATCAGGTGACCGATCCGGGACAGGTTATTCCAAAGACAGCTCATGATGAGCGAACGCAGGTGACGAAAGCATCCATAAATAAAAACGGATATGAAAGAACAGAATGTAACAAATGTAGACAAGTATTGAGTGAATATGTAATTGTTTCGCCAAAGACGGTGGCGCTTTCATCGGACTGTTATGTATATGACGGTACGCAAAAATGTCCCGCTGTTACAGTTGCAGATAAAAACGGAAGGAAGATTGACCGTAAATATTATACAGTAGATTTTCGGAATAACAAAGATGTGGGACTGGCGGAAGTGCGTGTTGTTTTTCGGGGAAATTATGAGGGTGTTCTGACAGAAACATTTCAGATTCTGCCAAAGCCCGTTGCTGTCAAAAAATTGAAAGCGACAAAGAAAGGATTTACGGTAAAATGGAAAAAACAGACGACTCAGATTACCGGATATGTGATTCAGTATTCTTTGAACAAAAAATTCTCTTCAAAAGCAACGAAACTGATTACAGTCAATAAAAGTAACGCGTCTTCTAAGAAGGTGAAAAAACTGAAGGCAGGCAAAAAATATTTTGTCCGGATTTGCGCTTATAAAACGGTGCAGTCAGGTGGACAGAGAGAATATCTTTGTTCTAAATGGTCTAAGGCGAAGGCCGTGAAGGTGAAAAATTAACAGAAAAGAAAAAGTGTAAAACAGTTATGAAAAGCCAGCAGGAAAGCCAGTCAAGGTTCTCCTGCTGATTTTTTTGTGCAGCATGGCGGCTGGATGTCCAGCCCGTCCAAAAAGCCCGCGCCCCAATCGCACATGGCATCCAGCACGGGAATGATGCTGCGTCCAAATGGGGTGAGGGAGTACAGTGTCCTGGGCGGCTTGTCCGGGATGACTTCCCGGTGCAGCATCCCGCATTCCTCCAGATCATGTAACTGCTGCGACAGCATTTTGGGTGTCGCTTTCGGGATCATGCGCTGCAGCTCCATGTAGTGGAGCGGTTTTTCTATCAGATACCAGAGGATGAGCGGCTTGTATTTCCCGCCGATCAGAAACAGCGTGGCTTCAACCGGGCAGTTGAACTGGTCTTTTGAATATTCCATTGCATACCTCCAATTTTTAATAGCTACCCTTTTGGGAAGTATCTACCCAAAAAGTGCATTCTTGCGGAATTTCTGTGTCCTGCTAAAATGGGGACAACGGTTAATCAACACGTTCAGTATATAACAGAAAGAGAGGATTTGCCACTATGGATTTTATCGAAATTGCAAAGAAACGTTATTCTGTCCGGGGCTATAAGGACAAAAAGGTGGAGGAGGAAAAACTGGAACAAATTCTGGAGGCTGCCCATGTTGCGCCGACTGCGGCCAACCTGCAGCCCGTCCGGCTGATCGTTGTACAGAGCAGTGAGGGGCTTGCGAAGATCGGGAAAGGGGCAAACCTTTACGGAGCGCCGCTGGCAATCATCGTCTGCGCTGATCACGGAAAGGCATGGGTGCGCCCGTTTGATAAGAAGCAGACCGCCGATATAGACGCCTCCATACTGACAGACCACATGATGCTGCAGGCAACGGAACTAGGTCTTGGTTCCGTGTGGATCTGTTACTTCAAGCCGGATGTGATAAGCAGGGAGTTCGGGCTGCCGGATAACCTGGAGCCGGTCAATATTCTTGCAGTCGGGTATTCGGACGAGGAAGCGGCAGACCCGGAACGCCACTCGCAGACCAGAATCCCGGTGGAAGAACTGGTATCTTACGAAACGGTATAGATAGTTTTTTACAACTTAATATTGGCATCTTCAGGGCAGGGTGAGATTCCCGATTGGCGGTATAGTCCGCGAGCGTGAAAACGCAGGACTTGGCAGGCGTCCAAGTCAGGATTTGGTGAGATTCCAAAACCAACAGTATAGTCTGGATAGAAGAAGATA
>CAJUEY010000054.1 GCA_910585825.1 uncultured Lachnospiraceae bacterium
TTAACGAACCTTGACAGCTTAACAACTGCTCTGAACTCTGTCACGGGGATTTTATACCCTTTTGACGGGTTAATTGTGTGATGTTATGACTGCATGGATCAATTTTCAGATGCATGGTACAGTTATCAGTTCAGATACTGTTCGGTGAATAATTCAGGTTTATTCTATAAATTATGATTATTTAAATGTGAGTAATAATCCGTTGAGGGAGGTAGATGATACCATGTTAAATGGAAATACAGTTTGTAATTTTTATTTTGAAGATGAGGAAATTGAAAAATATCTTTGCAAAGAAAAAGGATATCTTACATATGATGAAGCAGTAAAAATAAAGGAAATTGATATTTCTAAAATGAATGTCAGTAGTCTGTCAGGCTTAGATTCGCTGCCAAATCTTGAAAGAATTACAATAGATACATTTCAATTTCCCATGATAGATGGCGCTTTCAGGTATTCGCCGCTCCAATCCGTGGATGTGATTACGTATAGATTAAATCAATTAGTGGAGCTTTCGGGAATATATAATGTATTAAAGTGTTTGCTGATCATAGAAGAAAGATCTAAACAGAATGCTGATTTTAAAAAAACAGAATATATAAACTGTATAAGCTGCATAGAAAGTATTGTGGGGGCGGCTGAGTATTTAATGGAGATGAATTATCACTTAAAAGAAAATGAAACATTTATTACAGGTATTAAGAAACTGATGCAATTTATAAATACAGATATAAGCGTTTTTTATAGAAGGATTATTGATGCTTTTAATTATACAGCAGATTTTTGGAGGCGATTTTATAATATTGACGATAAAGCGTTGACCGGATTAACGATATATAATACATGGTTATTTTGCGAAAGTGTAACCAAAATAGATTATGAAAAAAAGCTTAGTGAAGTATCTGATATTTTACAATTTGAATTATTGCCGCCGCAAAAATTAAATGAATCAATGCTGCCCTATTTTCATAAAATTCAGGAGACTTTTTCAAAATATATTAAGCATATAGATAAAAATATGAGTGAAGAAATAAGCAGACAAGTTGGAAGGCAAATAGATGTCACGTACTTTTGGGAGTGATTAAGTGCATTTTCAAAGGCAGTGGTAGTTTTATGAATTGTAAAAGACTATCAGGTTGTGGTCCAAAGGCACGTTGTTTTGACAAAGCAAAAGACGCCTTGCTAAGCAAGACGTCTTTAGGAACTCCTTCTACGCATGGCAGATGAGCTATTATTAGTATATGCGATTTTCTGTGATTTGTCAATGAGTTTGGGGTGTAAATATCTGTTAATTATTTCCTACCGCTTATGCTTGAGCTTTATACTGTTCATAATGCTGAAGCTTTTTTCTTAATGAATGATCCTGCTCGAAGTAAAAAGCTGTAACTAATAAGCAATATGAATCTCGGCGTTCTACAACGACCATATAGCGTTCCTCTTCAAGTAGCATATGTACTCTGGTTGTGTTTCGATACGGTTCACTCCAAACTTTTATCCACTCACATTCTTCACATTGCGTTATATCACAATTATAATTCTCAATAAACGCACGAACCCATCTGATTCTCTCGCATCTTCTAAAATCCGGCACACGTTCTCCGCTTTTTAGATAATCTTGACAGGTTACATGAAAAAATGCCTCTTCCTTTCCATATTCAATCGGATGCCTGCGAATATTTACCTGCTTTCCTTCAAATGTAGGACGTGATTTTATAAAGTCATTCTGAAAAATCTCATATAACGCCGTTTGATATTGAGGATAGTTATTATCATAGTCATTCCACAATTCTAATTTTGGCAACCAACAATTATCTCTTGTCATACTGTCCCTCCCGCTTCCCATGAAAGCAGGTTTATTTTTTCCTCACGCAATAGCGTTGTTTTTCGCAATGTATAGCCTGAACGTTCTTTGATCAAATCAATAACTTCTTGCTTTGCACTACTCTTTACAAATCCATCAGGAAATCTGCGATTTTCATAACCGATAGCACCTATAATAACATCAACTATCTGCATGATTTGAACTTCATCAGATCGTATAGGTTGCAACCGCCGAATCACTTTTTGAGAAAAGTCATACATAGAATTGCAGCATACTTCTCTCAATTTTTTTGCTTTTCGAGCAGAGTTAGTATCTTTAATGTCAATATAAACCTCAAAGTTATCAGTTGGAGAAAAGATAACTTTGAGCATATCAAAATACATTTTATAATACCATGTATCGTGTGTTTGTTGATAGCGTTCGTGATTTAGTCTTGTCTTATCTGGAATAATGACACCCCGAAAATGTAAATCATCATCATCAAAGAAATAATTAACCAAATCTTTGTACAAATCAACTTTTGCAGGGCTGATTTTCGTCCACTTCATTTCCATTGTTTCGGAAACATTATTTCTTTTTTTGATTTGACGAATCCGCTCATTGATTTCTTTCAGTTTTGACTGTGGACACCACACAGCCCCTAACACCATAACATTACTGTTATCATGTTCAAGATGACATGTCTCATCACAGTAAACATTATACAACATATTTCCACCTCAATTATCTTTTTTCATTCCGTAATGCACCGGTTCCTCTGCCACCATAGATAGTGTTGGTTCTGTATCATAAAGATATGTAACCTTATCCGGTTCTTTTGAAACCTCTGGGCTAATCAGTCCGAAATATTTCTCAAAGAACCCTTTCAGTTTTTCAATAACTGTCTGTTTCTTCTTATCACGAGAACCTCTACCTCCGAAACGGGAAACGGGCGGCATCAGTCGGTCAACATCCGTGCCGGTGGTTTTGAGTACACCATCACGGAAAGCGTTTTCCACAAATTTTCTTGTTTCCTCCGGTTTCAATTTTTCTTCAGTGATCAAAGTCTGAATATCGGTTTCTCTCTGCTCTCTGACAAAACGCTGCCAGTCAGTATTGACATTGGTGCTCGTGTTGATGGTAGCAATAAAGTTTTCGATTAGTTCCTTGCATAAGCGTGGGGTCATCATATTTGGCGTGGTATCTTTAACTATGGGAATCTCCGCAATCCCAGTTGCAAATCTTTTTGAGAAAAAGATAGAATAGCATCAAACAATATGTTATAATTTTCGCGTTGTTTACCGAAACCTGGCAACAGGAAGGAGGGGCGGCGTTGGATTTTTTCATTTCTTTTTGCCTGTTGGCATTATAGCATATGCAAAATGTTTTTCAATATGCTTTGATTGAAAATGTGATAACCGATGAAAAGCCCAGAAAGAGAATACAGTGATTTTACAGAAAGGCAGGTTACAACAGTGAAGACAAAACAGCATTTATTCAATGGATTTAATGTGACAAAGGAAACGCTTGGTTTGTATTCCGCAATGCAGAATTTGAATAGAGCAGCGATAAAACATATTGCTGGCATTATAAAAGCAGGGATGAATCTAAGAGATATCAAAGCATTGTGTGAAGATTATTTGTTGAAAAACGGCGCAGATTCATTTTGGTATTGGGATGTCGGCGCTTTTGTTTTTGCCGGAGATGAAACTGCTGTTTCCGTATCGGGCAAAGATTACAAGGCGGCGAATAGAACCATACAGGAAAATGATATCATCACGATTGATTTGAGTCCTCAAAAGGATGACATTTGGGGAGATTGTGCAAGAACCCTCGTCTTAGAAAATGGCATAGTATGTGAAGAAATTGACAGAATAGAAAAAGATGAGTGGCGAAATGGACTTCAGATGGAAGCATATCTGCACAAGACTTTAATGAATATGGCGGCGCCGAATATGACATTTGAAGAATTGTACGATTACATGAATGATTTGATTGTGAAAAAAGGATTTCTTAACTTGGATTTTCTCGGAAATCTCGGGCATTCCATTGTAAAAAATAAAAATGACAGGGTATATATTGAAAAGGGTAATTGTAAAAGACTATCAGATGTCGAAATGTTTACCTTTGAACCACATATTAGTGTTCCTGATTCCAAATATGGATACAAGAGAGAAGATATCTATTATTTTGATAATGGCAGGCTGGTAAAATTATAGACCGCATAGATGAAAATATTTTATGACTCATGTGATTCCACATAACCGATAGACTTCCTCTGAAAAAACTCAATTTGTAAATATAGAGCCTGCTGTTTTATATTCATATCCGCACTTCCTTTTCTTGTTTACAGGTATCATACACTATTTTTGCAGGAAGTAAAATAGTTATTGATTTGATTAAAAAAGGGAACAAACCCTTTCCGGTTCATTCCCTTAAGTTTCAAAATTCTTTAAAATCCGGCATTCTGATTAGCCGAAGTATCTCTTAAGAAGTCCCTCAAATGCTTTTCCGTGTCTAGCCTCGTCACGAGCCATTTCGTGAACCGTATCATGAATCGCATCCAGATTCTGAGCCTTAGCTCTCTTAGCAAGATCCATTTTACCTGCTGTAGCGCCGTTCTCAGCATCAACTCTCATCTCAAGATTCTTCTTGGTGCTGTCTGTTACAACTTCGCCTAAGAGTTCTGCAAATTTAGCAGCATGCTCTGCCTCTTCCCAGGCAGCTTTCTCCCAGTATAATCCGATTTCCGGATAGCCTTCTCTGTGAGCAACTCTAGCCATTGCAAGGTACATACCAACTTCGGAACATTCGCCTTCAAAATTAGCTCTTAAATCAGCAACGATATCTTCGCTAACGCCTTTTGCAACGCCTACAACGTGCTCAGCGGCCCATGTTCTTGCTCCTTCTTCCTGTTTGGTGAATTTTTCAGCCGGTACACCGCACTGAGGACATTTCTCTGGCGGCTGATCTCCCTCGTGAACGTAACCACATACTGAACATACAAATTTTGCCATAGTAATAATCTCCTTTACTTTTATATTTTTTTATTTTGATAACATTCTGGACAAAGTCCAAAAAAATGTGTCTCGTGATTTAAAATGGAGCCCTGAAAATGCTTTCCGGCCAGTTTGTTGAGATCTGTCTGCAAAGGCATATCAAGGTCTAAAACATTACTGCACTTTGTGCAGATAAAATGATAATGAGGCTCGGTTTTTCCATCGTAGCGGTCAGGACCGCTGCCGGAAGAAATTCGCAAAATCTCACCCCTGTCTGCCAGAGAGTTTAAATTCCGATAGACCGTTCCAAGACTGATATTCGGAAACTGATGTTTCATATCCAGATAAACAGTCTCTGCTGTGGGATGTGTACGATGCGTATCCAGGTATTGCTTGATGAATTCGCGATGCCTGCTGTATTTAAGCATTCGTGTGTGTTCCACTCCTTTATCAAAAGTAGTAATGATTCTTATTTTCAAAATTACTATAATACAATGACAGGAGCTTGTCAACAGTTTTTTTAAAATTTTTGGAATATTTCATTCTGGGATGAATAAAATGCAGTAAAAGTATTAAATAGAGGAAATATGGCAGGATTACAGCGTTTTATTACCTATATTTATAAATATAAAAATGACGAAAAAATGGAAAACGCCGGATTTGCAAAAATTGAAATCCGGGGCGGCATATGCAGAATAGAAGTACATATCCGCATCATCAATATGGAACAAACCGAAGCAACAGTTTATTTATTTGCAGAAAAAGAAAATATTATACAGGGAGTTCCGGTTGGGAATATTACATTTTCAAAAGGAAACGGCGATATCCGATATGCATTTGAAACGAAGGAGCTGGGAAATTTCGGCATGGCGATGGAGGATATGGAAGGAATTTTTATTCCTTGTGAGGAATCTTTGTATCTTGCAAGCCGTTGGAAAGAAGGAGCCATAGAGCAGAAACGTTTCCGAATTATGGAAAAAATACAAAAACAGGAAAATTCGGAAGAACCAGTTGAAAAGCCAGAGATAAAGGAGGTGGCGAAAGCAGAAGCAAAGCAACAAAGCATGAATCAACCAGAGATGGACAGACAAAATGCAGCAGAAGCGAAAATGCAGCAGCCAGCGGCAGAAGATCAGGAACACAAAGAAATAAAATCAGAGCCAAATCCCAAAATGCAGGAAACAACGAAGGCAAAAGTTCAGGAAGAACAACCCATCCAGGCAACAGAACTTCCATTGGAAGAATTTTTTGAAGAAAACGGCTGGGAGGGAATCTTTCAAAAACTCCGCCTGAAATTGGAGGTGTTTTTTCCTTTTGAAGGAAAGGAAATGGAATGTATCCGCATGCAGTTAAATGATTTGAAAGAATTCCCAAGGAAATACTGGTACATCGGAAATAACAGTTTTCTGCTTCATGGATTTTTTAATTACAGACATATTATTTTCGGTGAAACAGAAGAAAAAGGAGAGAAAAGATATTTTATCGGAGTGCCCGGCGTGTTTTTGAATCAGGAGCGGGTGATGGCTGCTATGTTTGGATTCCCGGAATTTCGGACGGCAAAAACAACAGAATATAAAACCGGGAATTTCGGATATTGGTATCGGTTTATCTGACAAGAGCAAACAGCATGTGATCCTCCCATTTGCCGCGAATGCGAATGGATTTTTGACAGATGCCTTCCAGCTGAAAATCCAGGGCAGAGAGCAGACGGATAGAAGCAATATTTTCCTTCATCACATATGCTTCAACGCGGTGGAGGTTCAATTCATTAAACATCAGAGAAATGCCAAAGGACATAGCCTCTCTGGCATAGCCTTTATGCCAGAACTCGGGATCGAATTTGTAGCCGGTTTCACAGCGGTCGTAAATAGAATGCATAATGTTATAGAAACAGATTGTGCCGATGATACGATCCGTATTCTGTTTTTCATAGATCCAGAACCGGAAACATTGTTCCCGCAGAGCCAGATTATATTCGTGGAAAAGCAATTTTTTCTGATAAAATTTTGTATAAAAATCAGCAGACCGCGTTGCCTCGTATCGTTCAAAGAGGACGCGGTTTTTTGTGTAAAAATTCAGAACCTGCTCTGTCGATCTGGCAGAAGGAGGTAATATTTTTAAAAGAAGATGTTGTGTTTCGTATTCAAACCGCATGGCTCATTCCTTCTTATTTCATTTATTGTATGTTATAATAGTATACTATATCAGAAAAAATAAGGAAAGGAAAATGTGACGATAAAGCCGAAGGCGAAAGAGTTACAAAGGCTGAACGCTGCAGGAAATGATAGGATGGATTTGGATCAGAAATTTATGAAAGCGGCAATGAAAGAGGCCGGGAAGGCATATCGCTTAGATGAAGTTCCCATTGGCTGCGTAATTGTCCGGGAAGGAAAGATTATTGCGAGAGGATATAACAGAAGAAATACAGATAAAAATACGCTTGCCCATGCAGAGTTGACGGCAATTAAAAAAGCAAGCAAAAAATGCGGAGACTGGCGGCTTGAGGATTGCACCATGTATGTGACCTTAGAACCCTGTCAAATGTGCGCCGGAGCAATCGTGCAGTCCAGGATGCAAAAAGTAGTCATTGCAGCTATGAATCCCAAAGCGGGCTGCGCCGGTTCTGTCTTGAATCTGCTGCAGATGCCGGGATTTAATCATCAGGTTGAAATTGTAACCGGAGTGCTTGGAGCAGAATGCAGCGCTATGCTCAGCCGTTTTTTTGCAGAGCTTAGAGAAAAGAAAAAGAAAGATTTATAGAATCTTAACAAAACAACAATATAAAATAAAGATAAAATAGAGCTTTTCCCTGTATAATAGATTCAGCAAGAAACAGAAAGGCGGTTTGTGATATGTCGGCACGAAACGGAGAATTGCAAATGATATCTGTAGAGAGAGGAGC
Source organism: uncultured Lachnospiraceae bacterium (assembly GCA_910585825.1). Taxonomy (GTDB): domain Bacteria; phylum Bacillota; class Clostridia; order Lachnospirales; family Lachnospiraceae; genus Roseburia_B. Next base: position 7,700 of record CAJUEY010000054.1, read on the forward strand.
TTCTTTTTCCTCAAAGGGAATAAAAAGCGGCAGAAGCAGAGAGCATAACAGGAATGGAACACTTCGGAGGCAGAGAAGAAGAAGGAGGATGCTAAAACAGATTTTGGTCTGCATTTTGGGAATATTTCTAGTGGCAGTGATTGGAATCTGTTTTGTAATAAACTGGTTTACGAAAATAACACCGGCGATAGGTAAAACAGAAATAGCAGAAATAGAAGAAATGGTAAAGAGTGAACATTATCCGGAAGAATTGTTGGAAATGTTAGAACAGAATGAAGAGACAGCAGATTTTGTAAAGGATTATGCCAATAGAGAGGACTATCAGGGCAAAGAAATTGACTTGTCCAAAGATTTTGAAACCGGCAGCGTACCGCTTTTGATGCAGTGGGACAAGCGGTGGGGGTATGATTTTTATGGAGATTCCATGATCGGACTTGCCGGATGCGGACCAACCTGTATGACAATGGCATATCTGTATTATACGGAAGATGCGACAATGAATCCCCGAAAAATGGCAGAATTTGCACAAAACAGCGGATATCATACACAAGAGGGGACAAGCTGGGATTTCTGGACAGGAGGAGCGGCTGAGCTGGGGTTGAGTGGAGAGATGATTTCTCTGACGGAAGCTGCGATGCAGAGCGTATTAGATACAGGAGGCCTTCTGGTATGCAGTATGTCGCCTGGAGATTTTACAACAAAGGGGCATTTTATTCTTATACGGGGCTATGATGAAGATGGATTTTTCGTAAACGATCCAAACAGAAAGGCCAACAGTGAAAAACAGTGGGATTATGAAACGTTGTCTTCGCAGATTAAAAATCTGTGGGGAATATATAAGCTCTGATACAAAAAGCCGCCGCGGACAGGCTTTCTGTATACGAATGCATATAAAAATACCGTGCATCAGCCGGGGAAGAAACCCAATGATGCACGGTATTTTACTGTTCGTTTTTCTATACAAGGCGTTTTTTCAGCATTTCCGGATTAGTGGCGAATTCTACGGCCGTCTGGGCTGTAATGCAGTCGTTCCGATACAGATTCAAAAGACTGGCGTCCATAGAAACCATATCGTCGCTGACAGAAGAATACAGCATGCCTTCGATCTGAGGAATTTTGTGATCCCGGATCATATTTCGGACAGCAGGAGTCATGGTCATAATCTCAAAGGCTGGAACCATGCGTCCGTTTAAGGAAGGAACTAACTGCTGGGAGACAACGGCCTGCAGCACCATAGAAAGCTGAACGGCGATCTGCTGCTGCTGACTCGGCGGAAATACATCAATAATGCGGTCAATGGTATTTGCGGCTCCAATTGTATGGAGCGTGGAGAATACCAGATGACCGGTTTCTGCGGCAGTCATGGCAACCTGAATTGTTTCATAATCCCGCATTTCGCCAAGCAATATGACATTCGGACTCTGACGCAGTGCGGCGCGAAGAGCCGTTACATAACTTTCTGTATCCACATTGATCTCACGCTGGCTTACAATGCTCTTGTTGTGGCGGTGAAGATATTCCAACGGATCTTCCAACGTAATAATATGTTTGCTGTAATTTTTGTTGATATAGTCGATCATGCAGGCGAGGGTAGTGGATTTTCCGCTGCCTGCAGCTCCGGTGATCAAAACCAGGCCCTTTGGAAAATTCGCAAAATCAATGACTTTATCCGGAATGCCAAGCTGTGAGGGATTCGGCAGCGCAAATGTAATAATTCTGACCACGACGGATAAGGTATTTCTCTGTTTGTAAGCGCTGACGCGGAAACGGGAAAGTCCGGGGATTGCAAAGGAAAAATCATCATCACCGGAATCGTATAAAGAATTCATAGGCCGATTGCCGGCCAGTTCGTATATTTGGGAAATGATAGACTGGGTATCTTCCGGCATCAGCCGTTCCCCATTGGTTCGTATGACCGCGCCTTGTCTGCGCATGGAAACCGGAAGTCCTGCTACGATAAATACATCCGACGCCTCTTCCATAACAGCCTGTTCTAATAGATCAATCACATTTAAGCTCATGAATGCAGCCTCCTTTATTTTATATGCTTATTGTATACCCATAGGGCATCCCATTATGACGCACCTCTTCGAGGTGGTCACTTAGTGTATACCCACAGGGCATCCCATTATGACACACCTCTTCGAGGTGGTCACTTAGTGTAACAATTTTAATGTATCGTCGCCTTCCCAGGTGTCGGTACGAATTACCTGCCAGGAAAGAATGTTGTAAAAAGCCTTTGCGCCGGTTTCTCTGACCTGCTGTGGAGAGAGTACGTCAATGGTGACCAAAAGCGCCTGGGAATCATTGATTTCCACCTGAAAAGACACGTCCAGAGTTTCGCCTGTCCAAATGGGTTTTAAGGCAGTCAAAAGCAGTTCCTTGTGGACCAGTCGGTAGTATTCTGCAGGATCTGACGTCTGTTCATACGCATAGGAAAATGCGTCGTCTGCTGTAGCTAACAGTTCTTCCGCCTTGCCGGACGCCGTGTAATATTCCGTTATCCGGTTCGCTGCTTTTTGCCCCATTTCGGCATCGCGGAAAGCCGAGGAAAGGGAAAGGGCAGAAAATGTAATCATGCAGAGTACAATGAAAACCATGAGCAGTATCGCCGTTCCGATATTTGTAATGGGTAGTCTCTTTTTTTTCATATGCAAATGCCTCACTCAACTATGGATCGCTGCGGTATGCTGTTTGGAATATGCAGCTTGAAATCCAGGGAATAAATGGAATCCTGGCTGTCTGCTTTAAAAACAGCAAACCGGAAACAAAGAAGATTTTCATTTTCTGTCTGCGACGGCGCAGCCTCCATCCGGTAAACGCCGCTTTCCTTCTGACAATAATTCCAGTTTTCATCGAAATAGATTTGTATGTTATCGGAACTCACCACGGCGTCGGGATATTCCTTTAAAAGACAATCCGGAAAAAAAGTATTTTCCGTATCCCAGACAGTGGGTTCTGCGGCATATTTCATCAATTCGGCAGCGTTTTGGACATGAGCTGCCGCCTGTGTCAAATCGGCAGTGTCTTTGCTCATTTGACGGGATTTGGCAAACATCTGCAGGCACAGGGCGCCTGCTATGGAAAAAAGTAAAATGGCAAGCATAATTTCCAACAGGAATATGCCGGAGCGGTTGTTAGAACGGTTCATGGCATACTCCTTTCCGTAGCAATCAATACAGATGTATTTCCGTTTTTGTCGGCAGAAGTAAATCGAAACAGATTTGCACCGATTTCTTCCATCGTGAAATCATTGACCTCCATAATGTCTCTGCCGTCTTTCAGACGCAAAGTGGCGTCATTGCGGATAAACAGCTCCTTTAACATCCCCTCGTCAGCATATATGTAAGTAGTATAGGGAACTCCGTCAATATTGCTTTCCAGGGCAAGGCAGTTTTGCTCTTCGATGGTTCGGATAAAAATGCCGCCGTTTTCGTCATGCTGCCGGATTTTTTCGTTTACATAGGCAAGGGAGGTCCGTGTGGTATAATTGTTGTCCGCTTTTTCTGTCTGCAGACGGTAAAGTCTGGCAGAAAGCATTAAAACGGCAAGAGAAGACGCCGCAAATACAAAAAAAACTGCGATCGGAAAGACCAGGTCGATCATATGTTTGTGTGATGTGGCAAATTTCAACGAAAACCCTCCTTAGTGATCTGTTCTTCGGATAATTGTAATTTCCGGCATAATGTTTGCGCCCAAAGGCAGGTAATCAATATAAAATTTCTCTTCATCGTAAAAGAGTCCGTAATTTTCTTTCAGATAGAGAAGACTTGACGGATAGCTGCCTTCCATTGCATAACAGTAGGTAACGCTGCGCATGACTGCCTGTTCCAATGTCGAAAGAGCCTCTTCCTCGTTTTTGGCGGAAACGGAAGAGACGCCGGAGCAGAAGGCGCAGGCTGCAGCAGCAAAAAAGCAGACAGAAATCAGGAAATTCCTGCGGCTGGAAGGATTCTTTTTTTGGGAAAAACGATGTTTCATAAAACAGCCCCCTTCTTTGTTCTTCTTTGGCCGGATATATCCAGACTCAGGACAGCGTGGACATAATTCCCATAAGCGGAAGCATGACGGACAAAAGGATTGCTCCCACAATCAGGGAAAGAATGATAACTAAAGCAGGCTCCACCTTCGCAATCATTCCGGCAAACTGTTCATCAATATCAGACTCGTACTGACTGGCAATGGTGTGCATTACTTCGTCAAGTACTCCGGTACGGGAGCCGATGACTGCCATTCTTGCATAAATATCGGTAAAAATCTCCTGCTCTAACAGTACCGGACAAAGTTCTTCTCCTTTGGATACCAGGCGGCAGCAGAGATCCAGCTTGTGCCGGAAAGGACCTGATTCTGTCAGATGCATTGTCGTTGTAAGACATTCTTCCGGGGTCAGACCGCTGCTTAACGTCAGCGCCATGCCGTTTGAAAAACGATAAGCGGAAATCTGGTCGGAAAGCTCTCTTGTTCTTGCAAACCGATACAGAAAAGAACGGGAAAGCTTCTGGCCTTTGGAAGATTTCGTCAGAAAAACAACGAATAATACCAGGATGGCAAGAATGCAGACAAATATTGCAAAATGTCTGTTTAAAAATTCACCGGTGTTTAAAAGCAGTCGGGAAAAACCGGTCATTTCACTTCCGAGCTGTTTAAATACCTGGTAAAAAACCGGCATGACCTGTGTGATCAGAATCAAGATCACAAAAATCATCATAACCACCATAATCAGAGGATAAGTGACAGCGTGTTTTATCGTCTGGATGAGATTCGCCTCTTTTTCATAATAATCTGCAAGAGAGGCCATGACTTCGTCCAGTTTTCCGGTTTGTTCGCCGATTTTTACCATTTGCAGCAGGTAGTCCGGAAATACTTTTGTAACTGCAAGAGATTCGTAAAGCGATCCGGTTTGTATCATTTTTTCGTAAATCTGCGTAAGCAGTTTCTTTTCATTCAGCTCTTTTGCATCCTCTGACATAATGCTGATTCCTTCTACGGAAGAAATGCCTGACTTTAAAATAAGCGCCATTTGCGAGCAAAAGGAGGCTGCCTCTGTATGGGACAGAGGTGTTAATTTTTTGCTGCTCATAAATCTCCTTTCCAAAGCTGCTGTATATTCTGCGATCAGCAGCCGAATTAAATATTAAATTAATAAGAATATTTGACGATATAATTAGAGCCGTCTCCGATATATTTTTTTACGGAATCAGCGCTGTTGCCGGCTGCCAGCGTGGGATCCATAAGCGTCCAGGAATTTCCGTCAAACTGGATGATATTATCCACCCACCCGGATTCTTTGATGTAAGTGCTGATCCAGGCGTGATAGGCTTCGCCGGAATAGCCCACCTCCAGTTTGGTGGGAATTCCCTGGGAACGCAGCATTGCGCTCATCACTGCAGCGTAATCAAAACAGATCCCCTTTTTGGATCGGAGCGTTTCGTCTACGACCGGGAGATATCCGTAAGAGACGTTTTCCGCTTTTTCCGTATCATAGGAAATTTCTTCAGTTACATAATGATAGATATGTTCAATGACCTCAAGATCAGAATAGGAATTTTCGGCCAGCTCGCTTCCCTTTGAAACCGTCCGGCTCGTTTCCGTAAAATTTACATATTGGTTCGGATAAAGAAACGGGCTGAATTCATCCTGAATTGATACGGAAAGGTCTGTGGAATAAGCAACGGCGTACATATCCTGATCGGCATGCTCCAGAATCTGCACCTGATAGCTGCCGCTGCCGCAGGAAAAAGGAAACGTTTCATATTCCCCGGAGCCGGATAAAAGGTAAATGTATTCCGAACCGTCTGGACCAGTAATCCGCAGTTTGACCTTATCGTTGCTGCCAAGATAGCGTACCATAACATAACCGGATTCCGTGTGGGAAGCATCCACGATGATTGTGTCATTTCCCAAAACAGTATCTCCCGAGGCCGTCGGCGTCAGTACCTTAGGGGTGTTGTCCCGGGGGGAGCCGGAATGGACAGGCTGTTGTTTTGGGGCTGCGAATTCTTCCGGAAGTTCTTTGCTGCCGTCGGAACACCCGCAGAGCAGGATGCCGGTGACAAACAAAAAAAGTAAGGCAAATGATAATTTTTTATGTATCATGCCGTGCATCCTCCTATCGTGATTCTGCCGATTGGATGTGTTAGAAATACGGCAAATTTTTCTGAAAGTATATCACAAAACAGAAAAAAGAGCAATCAGAGATTGACATTCTGTTTTGTATCACATAGACTATGTGAAAATGCACCACAAAAGAATAAAAACGAAGAAAGGAGAGGGGCAAAATGAAGAAAAAAATGCCCGTGCTCAGGATTTGTATGTTTGGAAGAACCAATATTACATACGGCAAAAAGCCGATCTTGTTAGGCAAGAAGGGTATTACAAAGGTGCAGAGGCTGCTGATGATCATGTGTTACAGCGGTAGAAAGGGGATTGCAAGAAATAAGCTGTTTGAAGATTTCTTCGGAAGAGAAGAAGTTTTGGATGCGGCAAACAATCTCAGAGTTACAGCACACCGATTGGAAAAACGGATGAGAGAAGCAGGACTTCCCAAACATGATTATATTACAGTGGAAGACGGGATTTATTCTTTCTCCTGTCCCATGGAAGTGGAAGTAGACGCATTAATCTTCAAAAGATTGATTGCACAGGCAGAAAAAACATCCGACAGAGAGGAAAAAAGCCGGCTGCTCCTGCAGGCATGCGAGTTATACCGGGGAGAATTTTTGGAGGATTTGTCAGAAGCAGAGTGGGTTTTGTTAGAAAGCGCCCATTTTAAAAATCTATATGAGGAAAGCCTGACATGGCTGTGCGAATATTTGAAGGAAAAAGAGGAATACGAGGAAATTCTTCGTTTGTGTACACTGGCATGTAAAATATATCCTTACGATGAATGGCAGGCAGTGAAAATTGAGTGTTATATTGCCCAGAACAGGATTAAAGAGGCACAGCAGGAATATCAAGCCACGGAAAAACTGCTGTTTGAGGAATTGGGCATCGCGCCGTCCCGGCGGATGTTAAATCAGCTGGCGGTAATCAGAGAATCTTTCAGAGCATCTTCGGTTTTGATTCGTGATATCAAAGACAGGCTCAAGGAAGAGGAGACAGATGAGGGGGCGTATTACTGCAGCCTTCCCAGTTTTCGGGACGAATACCGCTTTGCCTGCCGCCTTATGGAAAGAAACGGTATGGATCTCAAACTTCCCACATAAAAAATGCGTTTTGCGCCTTGATAAATCAATACTTTAA
>CAJUEY010000055.1 GCA_910585825.1 uncultured Lachnospiraceae bacterium
TCCCGATGATATGAATTATGAAACGCTTGCTAAAAAAGCACGATATTTTAAGCAAAACGAGAAAGGAGTTGCAGCTATGTGTAAAATTATGGAAGATATGAGGAATGAAGCGGCACAAAAGGCGGAACAAAATAAAGCAAAAAGAACGGCGGTTCATTTAATAAAGTTAGGTAAAATGACTTTAGAGGAAATAGCAGAAGCTACAGAATTATCCCTTGATATAGTTAAAGAGTTAGAAAGCCAATCAATGCAGTTAGTGTAATCGGCAAAACAATTTAATATCAAAATTACAGTGTAAAGGCGCATGAGCCCTCCACAGAAGAACGAATCACTTCCGGCCGGGAATCTCAAGCCTGTCTTTTACGGCAAGGGGATGATGAATGGACACTGTAAGGCAGAACGGCTCTTTTGTCAATGGCACTCCTGCACAGGAGCGAAGTTCCAGCATTGTTTCATCAAAAATACCTCCGATAACGTCAATCTTCTTTCCCAGATTGGCTAAAATCTCCCTGGCATTTTCCGGCGTATTCTCAAATGGAACAATTTCAAATTTCATGTCCGGACAATATGCCTGGATTTTCGGCCATATCTGCATCAAAAGCTGAGCCGGCGTCATGGGAGAACTTCCAATACGAATCACGTTTGCATCTTCCTGCATGGCGTTTTTTGCCCATGTTACAGAATCCCGAAATATTTTATTTTCCCTCTTTACCTTCCAAAATAAATATGTTATGATAAAAGCCGTAAAGACGAAGAAAAGGAATAGTACCTGTTCGATCAGATTTCAGAGAGCTGCCGGACGCTGCGAGGCAGTAGATGAAAAACAGGGAACTCACCTTGGAGTTGCTGCTTGAAATTTTTACACAAAAAGAGTAGACGCAGACGGAGGCCCACCGTTATGAGGGAAAGGTATAAGGATGCAGTCAATCATCCCGTACCCATAGAGTGCATGATTTTTTCATGAATTAGAGTGGTACCGCGTAAGATGTCTTACGTCTCTAAGTATTTTCATAGAGGCGCAGGGCTTTTTTTATGTTCAAGAAGCCCCGCCTGACCGAAACATGCTCATCTTTTAAGCAAAAGCAGATTTGGGCATCTTCTGACAAATTTTAGAAAGCGAGGATTCAAACATGAAGGGATTTGAAAAGTATCGGAAAATGTATTTTATGCCGCCTGAAGACTGTTATGACTGGGTGAAAAAAGACTCCATTGATAAAGCCCCGGTCTGGTGCAGCGTTGATCTTCGAGACGGAAACCAGGCCCTGATTGAGCCAATGAACCTGGAAGAAAAGATCAGATTTTACCAGATGCTGGTGGACATCGGTTTTAAACATATTGAAGTCGGTTTTCCCGCAGCATCGGAAACGGAATACCAGTTTCTGCGGGCAATTATTGAACGGAATATGATTCCTGATGATGTAACGGTACAGGTGCTTACCCAGGCAAGAGAACACATCATCAAACGTACCTTTGAGGCTATTGACGGAGCTCCCAATGTAATTGTCCACGTATACAATTCCACCTCCGTTGCGCAGCGTGAACAGGTATTTAAAAAATCCAAAGAAGAAATCAAAAAGATTGCCGTAGACGGTGCAAAGCTCGTCTATGACTTATCCAAAAACGAAAAAGGCAATATTTCCTTTGAATATTCTCCGGAAAGCTTTACAGGAACAGAAATGGACTATGCGCTGGAAGTATGCAACGCCGTACTGGATGTCTGGCAGCCGACTCCGGACCGCAAGGCAATTATCAATCTGCCTTCCACCGTACAGTATTCCATGCCTCACGTTTTTGCCAGCCAGATTGAATATTTCAACAAAAATCTGAAATACAGAGACAGCGTTCTGATCTCTCTGCATCCCCACAACGACAGGGGCAGCGGCATCAGTGATGCAGAACTGGGCTTACTGGCGGGAGCAGACCGCATCGAAGGAACTTTATTCGGCAACGGGGAACGCACCGGAAATGTAGACATCGTCACACTGGCTATGAATATGTATTCCCATGGCGTAGATCCTAAACTAAATTTCCACAATATGAAGGATATCCGCAGCGCTTATGAAGAACTGACGAATATGTCGGTTTCCATGCGTCAGCCTTATGGTGGAGATCTGGTATTCACCGCATTTTCCGGTTCCCATCAGGATGCCATTTCAAAAGGCATGGCCGTTCACGATTCCGGAAAAGATCCCTACTGGACAGTTCCGTATCTTCCCATTGATCCAAAGGATGTGGGACGCACCTATGATTCCGACGTCATCCGCATCAACAGCCAGTCAGGCAAGGGCGGCGTCAGCTATGTATTAAAACAGACCTACGGCATTTCTCTGCCGGATAAGATGAAAGAGGAATTCGGTTATCTTGTCAAAGATGTTTCCGACAAGGAGCACAGCGAACTGGATGCCGAAAGAATTTATGATATTTTCAAAGAAACTTACCGTGACATTTCAAGCTCCTTCCATATTCCGGAATGCCACTTTGTACAGAATAACGGAATTGAAGCGACTGTTACCATCACTTCCACCGACGGCTCCACCGATGTTGTGACTGCAAAGGGCAACGGCCGTCTGGATGCAGTAAGCATTGCGATTAAAAAGCATTTTAATATCACTTATGAATTGACGGAATACACAGAACATGCGCTTTCTCGGGGTTCTTCCTCAAAAGCTCTGGCTTACGTAGGAATTACATCACATGATAAGCTGATCTGGGGCGTGGGCATGGACGAGGATATTATCAAAGCTTCCATAGACGCATTGACGGCAGCCATCAACCGCACCGGTCTTGACAATTTGAAACGCAGCTAGACTTTCCAGGCTGCAATACACAAAAACAGGCTCATGTGTCCTCCTCATTCATTGGGAGGCCTTACATACATAAGCCTGTTTTTTGTTTCATAGACGCGATTCCACTTCTAATTCATTTTTCCATATACATTCATCGGTACATATGCCCGGATAAAAATTCCCTCCGGCTCATAAGATTCTTCCAACAGCTCTCCCTGCTTTCTCACAAGCTGCAGAATGCCTGCATCCTGATAAGGAATCACCCGTTCTATCAATATCTTATCTTCTCGCAGAAAATCTGCCAGCGTATCTTTTACCTGTTCCAATCCTTCCCCATATTTTGCAGAAATATCAATGGTGCAATCCGCCTGAAAATCATACAGCGGCTCCTCTTCTGTTCTGATATCCTGCTTGTTAAATAAGGTTATGATTTTCTTATTTTCAACACCCAGGCTCCGCAGCGTTTCATATACAATATGCATCTGTTTATCTGCTTGGGAGTTGGAAGCATCTACCACATGCAAAATATAGTCCGCATATTTTGCTTCTTCCAGAGTGCTTTTAAAAGCCTCCACCAGATGATGCGGCAGTTTTCGGATAAATCCCACTGTATCCGTCAGCAAAATCTGCTGTTTGCCCGGAAGTTCTAACAATCTGGTCGTAGGATCTAATGTGGCAAATAACATGTTTTCTTCCAGTACATCTGCATTCGTCAGAGTATTCAAAAGTGTAGATTTGCCCGCATTGGTATAACCCACAATGGCTGCTACCGGAACTTTATTTTTGATGCGTTCTCCTCTGGTAATATCCCGATGCTTACGCACCTCCGCCAGTTCCCGTTTCAACTGGGAAATCCTGCTGCCGATCAAACGTCTGTCTATCTCCAGCTTTTTCTCTCCCGGTCCTCTCGTACCGATGCCGCCTCCAAGCCTTGACATAGCCCGCCCCATTCCCGTCAGTCTGGATGCGCGGTATTTCAGCTGAGCCAGTTCCGCCTGAATCTTTCCTTCACTGGTGGCCGCCCTCATGGCAAAAATATCCAGTATGATCAGTGTCCGATCCATAACTTTTGCATCCAGCATATCTGAAAGATTTCTAAGCTGCGCAGGAGAAAGCTCGTCATCGCAGATGATTCCCTCTGCATTGGTCTCAAACATCCGCTCCCGGATTTCTTCTACCTTCCCTTTCCCAACATAAGTTCCGGGATGTACTCTTTCTCTGTTCTGAACCAGAGTCCCCACAACTTCTGCTCCGGCTGTTCTCGCCAGTTCTGCCAGTTCTTTTATGGAATCTTCCGTATCGTCTCCATCCTGTTCACTCACGCCCACCAAAAGAACTCTTTCCTTTTCTTCTTCCTTCCGGATCATTTTGTGTCCTGCTCCTCATTTCTGTTTTTTCCTAAAAATAAATATTCCCTTGCCGCGGCCGCATCACCCGGATAATCCTCGACATATTCTCCCATCAGCTCTTTGGCCTTTTCAAAATCACCGCTGTATTCATAGGCAGCAATCAAATTGCTGCGAAGCTCCTGTTCATCTATCACCTGTTCCAACTCAAGTCCGTTCAGAAATTCAGAAATGGCTTCTTCATAATTCCCTTCTTCCATTTTCTTCTTGCCTCTCTGGTTATAAGCCACGCTGCTTTCGGGATTCACTTCAATATAGGCATTTATGCATTCTTCTGCTTTCACCGCCTCGCCAGACGCCTCATAAGCCCTGGCAAGATACAGATTTGCCTCCACATCCCCTTTTTCGATCGCTGTCGCAAGTGATTCAATGGCCTCCGGATACATTTCCTTTAAAAGATAAATTTTTCCTTTTACCGTATAATTTTCTGCTTTTCTGCCAGCCTTTTTCTCCAATGCTTTTTCCAGATAATCTTTTGCCTCTGTTTCATATCCGGCTCCGTTTAAGCTGTTGTATACTACAAGATAAATTTCATCATTTTCGGCATATTGAATGGCTTTTTCATAATCTTCTAATGCCTTTATACTCTCATTCATTTTCAGATACACAGACCCCCGTAGGAAATAAGCGTCTGAATTCTTATCATCCGACTCCAAAAGCGCATTATAAGTTTCAATGGCATCGTTTAAATCCCCGGCGGCAAACTGTGCTGCCGCTCTGTAATAACAAATATCCTTTTCATTGGTTCCAAGGACATCTGCCAGTTCTAAGGCGCTGTCAAAAGCCTCTATCGCTTCTGTATAGTTGCCGTTTTCCATAGCGTTAATTCCGATTGTCCGATATGCATCTTCTTTTTCCAGCCGCTCCTGTTTCGTTGTACATCCCGCCACAAACGTACATGATGCCGCAATCGCTGCTATTTCTATCCATAAACATGCTTTTTTTCTATTTATCATGATCTCAACTCCTAAGTTCAAATCTTAACGCACTATTACATATTAGCAGTACTTTCTCTAATCTGCAACCAGGAATTCTCTACTTTTCGTTATTGTTTTCTAAAACAGCGTATGATATACTGTAAGTAATTTATACACTTTAAGATTATTTTCTATTCATAGAAAGGAGCCACTTATGGCATACGGTCATTCCTTTTACAATGCAAAAACAGATTCTGTAGACACTATTCTCAACAGTAGAACCATACTCCGGCTTTCCTGTAAGGAAATTTTTCCTACCATTTCAACAACGCCCAAAACGTATGATTTAATGGTAAAACTTTCCCGGGAAGATCCTGCTGTATTTACGGAAATGACGCTGGATCGCTGTCTGGAATCTTATTTAAAGTCTTTTCCCTGAGACAAAATCGGTCGGCAGAATCAGAATCTGCCGACCGATTTTTCTATGCGCTTTTTATATGCCTTTATTTTTCATATCTTCGATTTCCATCTCCATTTCCCGCGCCTTGTTATCTCTTGCAATCGCCCGTAAAATCCGCTCCACATCTTCCGGCGAAAACATGCCGATAGCTCTCGCCAGATCTCCCAGATTATCACGATTCACTTTCAGGGAACCTCCTTTGGCAAGGGGTATGGTCAATACATTTTTGGAATCCGTCATGTCTCCCAGGCAAATCTGCTGTTTTTTATTGTCGCAGAGAAACGTCACGCCGTTGTATACAATCATTCCGGATTCATCTGCCAGATATGAATAAGGCGCTTTTTTCTCTCCCATAAGACGCGCCAGAAAACTGCTGCCTCTTGGCAGAGCGGGATTTGTTCCTTCCAAAGCCTCTTTTTCCAAAACAGGCTTTTCTTCGGTTTCTCCGTCTCCCGCATCTACACCCGCCGTTTCTGCCAGCGTCTTCGACTCCACTGCGCTGCCAGCCGGTGGATTTATAGGTTTTTTGCCCTGATCCTTGCGAATTCTCTCCCTTAATTCCGCCTTGTATGCATCAATATCTTCATCGATTTTTTTCATTAATTTTTCCCAATCTTCGATGGAAAATTCTGATCCGCCGGTAGGAATTTTCGGAGGGCCTTCTTTGATCCTCTTTTTTACAAATCCGTGAAACTCCTCTAACAGCTTTGCAAAGCTGACAAGGTCTTCTTCGGTTTCTTCCCCTTCTTCCTGATTGGGGTTGTATTCCGTCACCATTCCGTTGTTGAACAGCTCCCTTGCCTTCTGCCACGCTTCTACTGCCATTTTCTCCACAGGATCTTCCGTATCTTCCGAAACTTTCAAAGGATTCACTTCATATGCCTGATAAGTTCCGTCTTCATTTTTCTGCTCAATATAAACCCTGTGCATATCAACTTCCACTCTGGCTTTTAAGGTATAGCCTTCTGCTGCAAAGGATTTCACATAATCGCTTTCACTGCATTCTATATAACGGACGCCGCACTCCATCACTGCATTCATTTTGACAGAGCCGTTCCACTGCATCATCAGCTCTGTGGCCGTTTTTCCATAATAATAGTCAATCCGGTTAAAACTTTTCTGATCCAAAACCTCCTGTTTCCCGCCGGATTCTTCTTCTGTCCTTTGATCTGACATGCCTTTTAAATTTTTGGAAAATCCCGCTTTCGCACTCTCCTGCATTTTTGGATCGGAATAATATCCGGTGTTCATTTGTTCTGAAAACCACTTTCCGTTTACGCCATTCAATGCCATATCCTCAATTCCCTTCCTTTAATCTCTCTTTTAACAGTTCTCTACCCCGCCTGAGATTTGTTTTGATGGTATTCTCTGGTTTTTCCAGCACGCCTGCAATTTCCCGAATGGAATAATCCTCATAATAGAACAAATAGAGACATTCTTTGTACTTCTGAGGCAGTTCCAGCAATACCCACAGGGTATCGTCTGTTTCCATATGGGGAAGTTGAAAATACCCCCGCTCTTCCATCGGCACTTCTTCAATCGCTACTGTTGTTTTGTGCCACTTGCTTTTCAAAAGATCTTTCGATAAATTAATGGCGGTACGTATCATCCATGCTTTTTCATGCTCCTTATTTGCTAACTCCGGCCGGTATATAAGTAATCGGATCAATACCTCCTGGGCAACGTCCTCTGCATCTGCATGATTTTTCACCAAAGTAAATGCAGCACGATAACAAACCCCATAATATTCCCGAAAAAAATGTTCCATTTGGCTCTGAATCATACTAACATTCCCCTTTTCATCTAAAATACGAATGAGAGATACAAAAAGTTTCAAAAAAATACGATTCATGTATGATTTTCGTTCAAACATGAATCGCATTGATAAATGGCTACTGAATTTTGGTCTTTCCGCCCATATACGGCTGCAATGCTTTCGGAATATTGATGCTGCCGTCTTCATTGAGATTGTTTTCTAATAATGCGATCAGCATTCGGGGAGGAGCCGCTACGGTATTGTTCAGAGTATGAGCAAAATATTTATTACCGGATTTGTCCTTCACACGAATCTTTAACCGTCTTGCCTGTGCGTCTCCCAAGTTGGAACAACTGCCGATTTCAAAATATTTCTTCTGTCTGGGAGACCATGCCTCTACGTCGCAGGATTTTACTTTCAAATCAGCCAAATCACCGGAACAGCACTCTAAGGTACGAACCGGAATATCCAGGCTGCGGAACAAATCTACGGTATTCTGCCATAATTTATCATACCACATTTTCGATTCTTCCGGCTTGCATACCACGATCATTTCCTGTTTCTCAAACTGATGAATCCGGTATACGCCGCGTTCCTCGATTCCATGGGCTCCCTTTTCTTTTCTAAAACAGGGAGAATAACTGGTCAGTGTATAGGGAAGCTTCTCTTCTTCATTAATCGTATCAATGAATTTACCAATCATAGAATGCTCTGAAGTTCCGATCAGATAAAGATCTTCCCCTTCGATTTTATACATCATGGCATCCATTTCCTCAAAACTCATAACCCCTGTCACTACGCTGCTGCGAATCATGAACGGCGGAACGCAATAAGTAAATCCTCTGTCAATCATAAAATCTCTCGCGTAGGAAAGCACTGCCGAATGAAGTCTTGCAATGTCTCCCATTAAGTAATAGAATCCGTTGCCGGCAACTTTTCCGGCAGCATCCAAATCAATGCCGCCGCATTTCTCCATAATCTCTGTGTGATATGGAATTTCATAATCGGGAACGACAGGTTCGCCGTATTTCTCAATTTCTACGTTGCAGCTGTCATCTTCGCCGATTGGAACAGAAGGATCTATGATATTAGGAATGGTCATCATAATTTTGTTGACTTTTTCCTGAAGTTCTTTTTCCTGTACTTCTAATTCTGCAAGACGTGCGGCATCTTTTTGTACCTGCTCTTTTAATGCCATAGCCTCGTCTTTTTTGCCCTGTCCCATCAATGCTCCGATTTGTTTGGAGATCACGTTGCGGTTGGCGCGGAGTGCATCTGCCTCCTGTTTGGCTTTTCTGGACTTCTCGTCTAATTCAATGACTTCATCTACCAGAGGGAGTTTGTGATCCTGAAATTTGTTTTTAATGTTCTGCTTTACGATTTCGGGATTTTCTCTTAAAAATTTTAAATCGATCATCGTCTTTTCCTTTCATTTTATTTCTTTCGTGGAAAAATTTTTATTCTTGTTATTATACAATGAAATATCACCGGATTCAATCTTTTTATTCTGAAAGTCTCCGAATTCTTCCATTTTTAGACTTATTCTTAACTTTTGCTGCTGCAGACAGTATTATTGATAATAGTAAAAACGGAGGTGAAGGTATATCATCAATAAACTTGGTAATCCTTGGTATTGTATCGGAAAAACCGCAGAAGATAGATTTATATTGCGAAAAATAACCTTTACCGTCTCTCTTTTTTGTGCAAGAATAGAGAGGAAAAATTTAAGCGTAAGCCTTATAATGGTAAAGACAAATTTAAATCCACAAAGCACAATATGTGCGGATCAGGAGGTATCTCATGGAATGGGTTGAAAGATTAAACCAAAGCATGAATTATATTGAGGAACATTTGACAGGCGAAATTAACTATGAACAGCTTGGACAGATTGCCTGCTGTTCCACCTACCACTACCAGAGGATGTTTACTTATATGGCAGGCATCACTCTGGCAGAGTATATCCGAAGAAGAAAAATGTCTTTAGCGGCGGTAGACCTGCAAGGCGGGAATGAACGGATTATTGATATTGCAGAAAAGTACGGCTACCGTTCTCCGACTGCATTTAACAGGGCGTTCCAGTCTTTTCACGGGATAGCCCCATCTTCCGTGAAAGACGAAGGCGTATCCGTAAAATCTTTTTCCCCCATTGTGTTTAGTATCGCTGTAAAAGGAGCAACAGAAATGAATTATAGAATCGAAACAAAAGAAGCATTCCGCATCGTTGGCGTATCTGCCCCGCTTGATAAGAAAATCGAAAACAACTTTATGGTTGTGCCTAAGATGTGGCAGGAGGCGTCTGTAAATGGAACCATACAGAAACTGGCAGGAATGATGGATACGCCGCTAATGGGACTTTTGGGCGTAAGCGCCTGCAATGATGAAGAACAATGGAAATATTTTATTGCCGTTTCCAGTACAAAAGCAAGCGGTGAGTTTGAAGAATACACCGTGCCTGCATCTACTTGGGCAGTCTTTTCCGGAACAGGTACAAACCAGTCAATACAGGAATTGGAGCAGCGGATTATAACAGAGTGGCTTCCGACCTCTGGATATGAGTATGCCAATGCCCCCGATATTGAGGTTTATTTAAATCCAGACCCTCAAAACGCACAATATGAGGTATGGATACCCGTAGCAAAGAAAAAGGGATAGCGGAGGGACTTATGGACGAGAAATTTAATATGTTTATGGAAACGAATGTGCGAATTTCCGCAGATTTGAAATCAAATCAACGACTATTTGACAGGGAATGACTGCAAATGCGACATAAAGCCGCAAAAAAGCGGCTATGTTGCGTCCTATGTGTTAAACAGCAGCAAAAGGACTTTGAACGGGCGGCATATATATTTGGAATATTCAGATATTCCAAAACCAAATCCATTAACAATGTGGAAATTCCTCTCTGTCCGTTATCATATGCCCAGTAAATAAGTCCGCTTCTGACTTTCAGGGATCGCTTTCCCAATATGACTTCGGAAATCGCAATCCGCTGTTTTTCCGTCAGCGGCCCTTTGATGCTTTTTAATGCATACATGACAATCAGCAATTTTTCGTAATCCCGAAACTCCACTGCAATTTCGCATAATCTCTGAAATAACAGCGGATTTCCCGTTCTCCGTATTTCCGTGTACAGCATTTGAATTTTCTCATTTTTCCATTCTGTCTCCTGCTTTTTCGGAATTTCAAGCTTTCTGTATTCTATGTAGTCGGAATAGTGATTGGAACACATTACGAAATAGGAGCAGTCTGATTTTAAGTAAATTTCTTTTGCTTCCCTTATTGTCATTTGTTTTATCCTTTGAATTATTATAAAATTTTAGGTGTTCACTTTGAGATGAAGTGAACACCTGGTGAATAGGTTTGAAATATGATTTTTAGAATACTAAAATTCAAAAATCCATATTACTAATAAATCTAAGAAACCAACAGCTACCCTGATCATTTTCTTCCTATCCCATTCTCTTCATATTTATTCATCAACTGTATCTTCTAATTCCATCGGCGGAGATACATTCGTTTCTGTCAGCTCTTCTACACCACGTAGAGTACGGTTAATCGCTCTCGTACGTCTTCCAACAATTTCTGTAAGTGTTTTATCAGCAGTCTGAAGTTGTTTTTGAGCCTTATCAAGCATATCTCCAAACTTAATAAACTCCGACTTCACGGCACGAAGAGTATCCCAAACCTCCTGTGACCGTTGTTCAATAGCAAGTGTTTTAAAGCCCATTTGTAGAGACGCAAGAAACGCTGAAAGTGTAGTTGCACCAACTGCCGTAATCTTATACTTATCTCGAAGTTCTTCAAATAATGCCACATTTTGAACCACTTCCGCATATAGTCCTTCGGTTGGCAGAAACATCAGTGCAAAGTCTGTGGTCTTAGGAGGAACTATATATTTGTCGTGAATATCTTTTGCAAAAGCACGAATTTTGGCTGTAAGTGAACGTCTCGCATCGTCAATTGATTGTTTATCCTCAGCATCAAGCAATCTGTTATAATCTTCAATCGGAAACTTGCTATCAATCGGTAAAAGCAGTGGTATATCATCATTTCCAGGGAGCTTTATGGCAAACTCTACACGTTTACCATTTGCAATTTCCACATTCATTTCGTATTGACCTGGAGCAAGAATATCAGAAAGTAGTTTCTCAAGACGAACCTCACCATATGTACCTCGTTCTTTTACATTCGTGAGTGCATTTTTTAATGACTTTGCATCAGCAGCGAGAGCTTTCATTTCACCCAACCCTTGGCCTACGCTCTCAAGCTGCTTGCTGACCAACTCAAAGGACTGGGAGAGGCGAGTTTCAAGTGTTTTCTGTAGCTTTTCATCTACCACACCTTGCATCTGCTCAAGTCTCTTTTCGTTACTTTCCTGTAATTCCTTCATTTTATTTTCAAGAGTAGTGTTAATCTTTTCTATGCTATCAGTGTTAGTACGTTGAATAGCCGAAAGACGGTTATCTACTTGTTCTCCAAATGTGTGAAGCTGAGTGTTCTGTTCTTTTCGGCTCTCTTGAAGTGCAGTTGTTATGGTTCTTCCAATCTGTTCGTTGCTATCAATACCAGCTTTTTGAATATCTGTCAATTTGGTTTCCATCTGTCGTTCAAACTCACCAAGTTGGCGGTTGACCTCATTACGGTTTGTTGATAATGTATCCTGAATACTCTTCTGGATAACACCGAAACGTTCAAACTGCTCTGTTGCACCACTTGCTATTTGTTTTTGTACACCATTACGTTGTTCCTCGGCGGTATGTTTTAATAACGATATTATTTCACCAATATCAGACTTCTTACGTCCTATAATCTGCAATATAATAACCACTAAAAGCAGAACAATAGTTACAACACCCAAAATCTCTGGTAATCCCATTTTCATTTCCTCCTATTACAATGCATTTATGGTTAATACCCCTTACAGCCAGCAAGGAATTATCCATCTATTTTATAATTATTTTTCTTCCATTTACATAAATGAATATATTCGGAAAAATTTTCAATTCATATTTTTTTCCGTATTGAAATTTTTGATAAGATGGTTTGGGCTTGTCTGTATTAATATTTAGCAAGAATTCAAATCAATCTTGACATTTTACCTAGTTATAATATTATTCATATACAAGATCTTGCCTATTTGTTCTCCGGTATCCTTCAGACTCAGGGCAATTTAATTGGAATCACTATGGCTGAAAAGAATACAGATCATTCCAATAAAATAAGAATCAGCGCTTGGGCGCGAAAAAGACACATGGTTTACAATTTACTGTTCCATACGCCTTTACGCTGTTGTTTTGATATTAAATAGTTGATTTGATTATGCTAATTGCATTGATTGGCTTGCCAATTCTTTTATTGTATCAAGAGATAATTCTGTATAATCAGCTATATCTTCCAGCGACATCTTACCTGCTTCAAGCATACGAATAGCCATTTTCTTTGCCTTATTTTGTTCTGCCTGCTGTGCCGCTTCATTCCTCATATCTTCCATAATTTTACACATGGTAGCAACTCCTTTCTCATCTTGCTTAAAATATCGTGCTTTTTTAGCAAGCGCCTCATAATTCATGTCATCGGGATTGGTACATGAAAAATCGTGCATTAGCTTGCCAATTTCATCATTGCCCCTATATTTCCCATTAACATATATGATATGCGAACCGTCACCAAACAATACTTTCTTTTTCCCGATAGTGACATATCTGTCTACTGGATATATCGGCTGATCGCCATGCATAACATCATTTTCTGTGATAAAAACAACATAGCTGTCAGGAATATCTTCCACACCATCACTGGGCTTTAGTATATGTGCGTCCAACAGACTACTGTTATGCCTTGCCCTCTTTGCGCCTGCTCCTGCGTCCTTCCTTTGAATTTCTACATCAAATTCTTTTTTCATACTGTCAACCGCATGGACATCTAAAATGGCGGAACGCCCTTGTAAGTTCTTCATTGGCTCCTGTGTGCGAACTGATTTAACCGTTATATCCTTCTGTCCTAAAACAATCCGAAGTATCAGTTCCACGCCCTCAAGATTATCTGCAAGGCAGACAGTCATAAAATCATCGTCCATGTATCGGAGTGATTTCAAACGCTCTAAATCCTGCTGATGTGTCTGCTCTGTTGTACCCAAAACATTACCTTCTTTCACTGCTTCCATTATACATTAGACAACACCTTTTGGAAACAAAATTATATACTCAAACTTCCCACATAAAAAATGCGTTTTGCGCCTTGATAAATCAATACTT
>CAJUEY010000056.1 GCA_910585825.1 uncultured Lachnospiraceae bacterium
AAATGCCATTAAGTTTACCCCGGATGGAGGGAAAATCTTTTTTCAGGTAAAGGAGTTTTCTTTGTCCTTTCATAATTTTTACAAGCATATCAAATCAGTTCCCACGCCTTAATTGTTTTGTGTTATAATGTGTTATAGGTTTTTCTTTCCCTTAAAGTTTCCCTCATTAGGGTTCATAACAGCAAGAGGGAGAAAATAACATAAGGGAAAATCTAAGGGAATGCTCACCTTGCACAAATTTAATGTTTAGAAAATTCCCGAGTTTGACAAGCGCTTCTTCCGCGCCGGGAGCCCGCTCTTTTAATGCCGCAGACACCATTGCACCTGTAACACCCGGGCGAAGCAGACACTTTCCCGCATCCCAGTCTGCATTTCCCAAATCCGGATTCGTAAGCTCATCTTCCTGAATATACCGGAACCCCGCCCATCTTTTTGTCACTTCACAAAGCTTTTTAAATTCCTCTGTCTCATAATAACTGTAAACTTTTGCTCCGTCTTCCAACTCGTCCGCCACGGCAAAATTATTTTCGGAAACAGGTAGAAAAAGCCTGTCTGACAGCTCCGATGCCAATGCCGTCATTAAAAACTCATCCGCCCGGGACATAATCCGCAGATTTGGATATGCAGCTTTGCAGACTGCCATAACCTCCTCCAATTTGTCCAAATCCGTGATCTCCTGCGGCTGATAACCAATCTTTTTTATCAAATCTGCCCGGATATCAAAATACTGAAGATCTCCGGCATAAGATTTCCCGCCCAGGGGAACTGCATAGATCGTATCTCCCACTGTTACGCATTCCAGCCCATTCCCGCCCCGGGCCCGCAGCAAATTCGGACAGAGCTCTTCCATCTGCTCTTTTTTTATTCCTGCCAGATAATTTCTGGACACCCAGTCGTTTCGGGACAAGACATTCATACAGGCAAAACCTTCTCCTGACGCCATACGCGTCGCAAGGCTCTGTTCCGCTTCCCAGGATACAAATTCCACTGTCAGGTCAATATGTAATTCTTCCAGTATTCTTTCGTGAAATTCATTTTCAAAAAACTCCTGCCTTCTGCCGGGCGCATCTCCATACTTCACCAGTTTCAGAGAAACGATCTCCTCCGTCTTATCGGACGGCGCAGAAGTATCCTTCAGCGCCTCCTCTGTTTCTTTGAAGGCCTCTCTGCCTCCACAGCCTGCAAGCGTCAATGCTAAAAGAACAACCAATATTTGTTTTTTCTTATATGCCGCTGCACAAAGACAAGAAACCGCAAGGCATATCATTCCGTATATTCCAGGATACAAACCGCATCTTCTCCTCTTTTTCAGATTTACTGCTCCGATTCTGCCTTCCCCTTCATTCTCTGTATTGCATTGTCAATCGCTTTCGGGGATTTTCCCATTTTCTCTGCAATCTGCCGGTAATTCAACCCTTCCAGCATATAGTCAAACACCTGCTTTTCCATTTTACTTAAATTCTGGGACAACGTCTCCAGTTTCTGCTGCACGCTTTCCCTGTCAATCAGCAGATACTCCGGATTTTCATCCTCCTCGCCAGTTAATACATCCGCCAGCGCCCTGCCTTTTTCATCTGAATCATCATATAAGGAAATATAGGAATTCAGCGGCGCATGCTTCTTCCTTTGGGAAGCTTCTATTGCAGTATACATCTGCCGTTCTACACACATCCTGGCAAAATAGTAAAAAGAGCTGTCTTTATCCGGACAAAAATCCCGAATTGCCTTAAACAGGCCAATCATTCCCTCCTGAATCAGATCATCCGTATCTCCGCCGATTAAATACAATGCATTGGCACGTCTCCGCACCAGCGGCTTATATTTAGACAGAATATAATCCTGGATTTCATCTTCCCTGCCGTATGGCGCCATCTCTTTCTCCCGAAGTTTTGCAATTAACTCCTCATCCGAACAGCCTGTATAATCCGCCATTCCTATCCTCCCGCTTACATTCCTCTCTGACGCACAATCTCATATGCCAAAACACCCGCAGCCACCGAAGCATTCAATGAATCAATGTCGCCTTTCATCGGTATGGACGCAGCCCAATCACAATTTTCCTTCACCAGCTTGGAAACGCCTTCCCCCTCGCTTCCAATCACCAATCCAATCGCTCCTTTTAAATCCAGATCATACATCGCCGTTCCGTTCATGTCTGCACAGACAAACCAGAGACCTTCTTTTTTTAATTGCTTAATGGTATTGGTCAGATTTGTCACCTTTGCCACGGGAGTATAATTAATGGCTCCCGCAGACGCTTTTGCCACGGTTCCCGTTAATCCCACCGCTCTTCTTTTTGGAATAATAACGCCATGGGCTCCTGCCAGGTTGGCTGTACGAATAATTGCCCCCAGATTATGGGGATCTTCGATATTGTCCAATAAGAAGACAAACGGCGGCTCCCCCTTGTCTTCTGCCTTCTGTAAAATTTCCTCCACAGATGCATATGCATATGCTGCCGCTATAGCAATTACACCCTGATGCTTTTTCGTCTCGGAAAGCTGATCCAATCTCTCTTTTGGAACAAAGCTAAGAATTGTATCCCGTTTTCTTGCTTCCCGTAAAATCGTCTGAACGGGACCGTCTTTACATCCTTCCAAAACAAACAGCTTATCTATGGTTTTTTCTGAACGAAATGCCTCCAATACAGGATTTCTTCCTTCTATTTTTAACTCTTCATATTCCATGTACTATATATCCTTTCCTATGTTTTGCACATCTTTTCCGCGCATAAAGGGATGCCCTTTGGGCATCTGCTCTATTTCTGCAAGCCCTTTTTTGATCAGAAACATCATCCGCTCCATTTGATCCGTCAGATACAAATAGCCCATTAATGCCTCAAATCCGGTAGCTTTGCGGTAATCCAACACCGTGGCGTTCTTCGCCATTGTATGGGAATTGGCATTTCTGCCCCGGCGGTACACGGCCTGCTCTTCTTCTGTTAATTGAGGCAGCAGCTTATGAATCATCTCTGCCTGGGTATGTGCTTTTACAATATGGCTCGTCCTGTGATGCAGTGTATTTGCTTTGGCATTGCCCCGCCCCACTACCACAGAACGGATAATCAGATCAAAAATGCCGTCTCCGATGAAGGCAAGAGTCAGAGGCGAATATGTACGGATATCCGCCTCTTTGATCTGAAATTTTTCTCTGATATACGCATTTAAGCCCTTTTCCATTGTACACCTTCTCTGGTATCTTTTAATATAATTCCTTTTTCCAAAAGCAGATCCCGAATTTCATCTGCTCTGGCAAAATTTTTCTCTTTTCTGGCTGCCTGACGCTCTGCAATCAAATTTTCGATTTCCGCATCTAAAATCTCTTCTTCTTTTTCCAAAAGGATTCCAAGTACATCACACAGTGTTTTCAGCCTGTCATACAATGCATTCAGATATCCTTTGGTATTTTCTGCCGATGCATGGGTATTGATAAATTTCACCAGTTCAAACACTGCGGAGATTCCGTCTGCCGTATTGAAATCATCATCCATGGCAGTTTCAAATTTATCCTGATATAATTTACTTTCTTCTAATGCCTTTTTCTCTTCTTCCGTCAGTTCTTCCTCTGCTGCCGATTTCTGCAAATGCAGGATATGCTCTGCGGCAGTTACAATCCGCTCCAGACCGTTCTTCGCTGCTTCCATTAAATCTGCGCTGAAATTCAACGGACTTCTATAGTGGGCGCTTAACATAAAGAACCGCAGCACCTGAAGATCGTATTTCTCGGAAACTTCTCTGACTGTAAAGAAGTTGCCCAGAGATTTCGACATTTTCTTGTTGTCAATATTCAAAAATGCATTGTGCATCCAGTATTTGGAAAACTCTACGCCGTTAGCTGCTTCGCTCTGGGCGATCTCATTCTCGTGATGAGGGAAAATCAAATCTTCGCCCCCCGCATGGATATCAATTTCGTCTCCCAGATATTTTTTGGACATCACGGAGCATTCAATATGCCAGCCGGGGCGTCCGTCACACCAGGGAGACTCCCAATAAGGCTCTCCTTCTTTTTTGGGTTTCCAGAGAACAAAATCCAGTGCGTCTTCTTTCAGCTCTCCCGTGACTTTGATATCTCTGTGGCCCGCCTGGAGATCGTCTATATTTTTATGGGAAAGTTTACCGTAATCTTTGAATTTACGGGTTCTGTAATAAACGGTCCCGTCTGCTGCGGGATATGCATATCCCTTTTCGATCAGCTTCCCAATCATCTCAATCATGCCGTCAATTTCCTGAGTAGCCAAAGGATGCGTCGTGGCAGGATTGATATTCATACCGTCCATGTCTATTTTACATTCTTTGATAAAGCGCTGGGATACTTCTTCTGCTGTAGTTCCCTCTTCGATTGCCTTATTGATAATTTTGTCATCCACATCTGTAAAATTGGATACAAAATTTACATCATATCCTTTGTATTCCATGTATCGTCTAACCGTATCAAAAACAATCATCGGTCTTGCATTTCCGATATGGATGTAATTGTATACGGTAGGTCCGCAGACATACATTTTGACTTTTCCTTCCTCTACCGGAACAAATTCTTCTTTCCTGCGGGTTAAGGTGTTATAAAGTTTCATCTTCTCTGATATCCTTTCTGTCTTTTTGCAATTCCTTTATCTGTGTTTCCAAATCAATGATTTTGTTGCACAGGGCCGAATTTTCACGCTGGAGCATAACAATATCTTCTTTGACCGGGTCCGGCAGATGAATCTGGTCCATATCGCTGCGCGGCACTTTCTGGTTATCTCTTTTGACGATTCTTCCGGGCACGCCTACAACGGTACAGTTCGCCGGAACCTCTTCCAATACGACGCTGCCCGCTCCGATTTTGGAGTTTTCCCCTATGGTAAAAGAGCCGAGAATTTTCGCGCCAGCGCTTACCATTACATTGTCGCACAACGTCGGATGTCTCTTTCCGCTCTCCTTTCCGGTTCCTCCCAATGTCACACCCTGATACAATGTGACATTGTCTCCGATGATCGTCGTCTCTCCAATAATCACACCGCTGCCGTGATCAATGAAAAAACCTTTTCCGATTTCTGCTCCCGGATGTATCTCAATACCGGTCTTCCTTGCCGCCCTCTGGGAAATATATCTTGCCCTGAAAAAATGCCCCTTTTGATAGAGCCTGTGCGCTCTCCGATAGCTTAACATAACCCGGAACGTAGGATATAAAATCACTTCAATCGGCGACTTAATCGCCGGATCTCTCTCCTGTATCACCTGAAATTCTTCTTTGATATACCGGATAAGTCCCATTTCTCTCCTTCCCTTCATTGCATTCGCTGCTGTTCACAGTCGTCGAGCCGCCCATTTCTGTACCATGAATCGTAACTTTTATTCTGTTTCAAAAGAAAAAACCCCGTCTCAAATCAAGAGACGAAGTTATCCGCGGTTCCACTCTTATAAAAGCAATTGCTTTCACTCAACATGTGTAACGTACATGACTCGTACCCGGCTACTGCCTTCACCGGATCAGCTCCCGGACGCACTTTGGAAACCTTGTGTAAAACTGCTTGCAGCCGATGGCAGTCTCTCTCTGAACAACAGCGGATTTCCTACTCTTTCCATTCCACGCTTTTTTCTGTTCTTTTTTTAGTTTATGCAAGGAAAGGGATTTTGTCAACTGTTTCTTTTGCATCCGCTGCAGGATTCGCAGGGAGTTTTTTCACTATCCGATACAAGTATGCTGTTTTCAAAAAACCGCCCCAGAGAACAGATCGCCTGAGAGGAAATCCCTTCTTCATTTCCGGTAAAGCCAAGGCCCTCTTCTGTCGTGGCTTTTATGTTGACCTGATTCTTTTCAAGCTTTAAAACATCTGCTATGTTCTGTTCCATTTCATCTATATAAGGCCGCAGTTTCGGTTTCTGCGCAATCACGACGGCGTCAATATTCTCAATGAAATATCCTTCCTGTTCCATCAATCTTCCCACATGGGCCAGAAGCTTCATGCTGGAAATCCCTTTATACTTTTCATCTGTATCCGGGAAATGTCTGCCGATATCTCCCAATGCCGCCGCGCCCAATAAAGCATCCATAATAGCATGAACCAGTACATCTGCATCGGAATGGCCAAGAAGTCCCATTGTATGAGGGATTTCTACTCCGCCGAGAATCAGCTTTCTTCCTTCTGTTAATTTGTGAACATCATATCCCAATCCTGTCCGCATAGCATCCTCCTGTCAAAATCATATATTTAGCGGTTGATCGTATATGTTAATTATGATTCCTGTATTTAGGAAAATCGTATGTAACATACGGCACATCTACAAGTTTTGCAGTAATTCCCAGAATAACGCCAATGACGAATGGCAAAACAAGCGACTGTCCCTTTGCATTATTTGACATTCTATCGTTCATAAAAATCTCCTGTTACTGCAGCAAATTTCGGATACGAAAACGGCTAAATGTGTGATTCTAAATGGTTTATACTATTATTTTACCACAAGAACCGGTACAATCCTATTAAATTCTGCTTAAACTTCCCTTATTTTTCCACAAAGCCCGACCGCTTATCTCTATTGTCCATCCATCAGCTTTCGCACCTTCTCCAACACCGCCTCCAGATACTTAAAACGCACCTTGATTTCTCCTTCCGCCATAATCTCTGCATACTCCTCTTCCGTCAAAACTGCCTGCAGCTCTTTTTGGGAATTCTCATCAATCACTTCATAGACGCTGCCGGAAAAACAAAGATTCGGATACATCACACACCACCAGTTTTCCCCCCTGCCGCTGCCGATTACAACTTTAAGGGCGCGGTAATTCCCCTTTGGAAATGTGTAGTTCCCATATGTCTTTTTCGGAAAATCCACCTCTCCAATCATAGCCTCTGCCGTATAATCATATCCTTCTTTGGCAATCACCTCTCTGGCACAGTTTTCGATCTGCGCCAGACGGGCGCTTACTGCCTGTTCACATTCTTCCAAATCTCCCACATCGGCAAGCTCTTTTCCAAGATAAGCCCCGATCTCATCCCTCACCTTCAATTTTAATTCCTGATCCGCCTTTGTATCACTGTTTGCAATCACATGAAACCGCAGGATCTGATTTGCAAGCTCACTTTGCAGCTTATGGCTGCGGTATTGATATGCCCCTGTAAAAAGTACTGCCGCCGCCATAACAGCCGCCCCTGTCTGATATAATTTTTTCATAACAAATCCTCTCTTTTTATCCTTTTACTCCCCATTCCGGGATTCTAATCACCATTGGTACAGCAAAAGAATTTCCATTTTTGGGATTTATATACAAAAAAATGATATTATTTTTGTTCGTTCAATAAAATTACTTCTATTTTGAAATCATATTTCAGATTCCTGATATATTCCTCCGGGTTATTTTTATACTGTTCATAGAGTGTTCTATCCTGCATCCCCAACCTGCAGAAACTGTTGGCAAGATCGATTCCCGGCGCTGTCAAGAGATCGCCGCCGCTTTTTTTCAACTCTTTTTGAAACAGTTTTTCCAGATTTTCTTTGACTTCTTTTCCTTCTTTTCCCGCTGTGTCAATGTCGTTCTCCACAACCACCTCCAACGTAATCTTATTGTGATAGAGGATCGGGTTTCTTTTGAAAAAATCTCTTTTCACACGAATCCGCTGTATAGAAACCGGTGTTTTTTCATCTAAGGAAAAAGAAAGTTTTTTTAATTTCCCCTGAATCAGATAGGACAATACCGCCTCCTGAATGCTGATCTCTCCCTTTAACACACCTCCGGAAACAGCATAATAATTCCGAATAACGGGGAGATTGCCCACACTGTGGAGTACCGGCACCAGTAAAAGCTGTTCTTTGTTTTCCAGATCATTGTACAAATCGCCAAGGGTCACGGCGTCCTTTAATTTATAATCTTCCCTGCTCTCAATCATTTCTTCCAGATAGCTTCCGATTGCCGTATCCAGATTCTGGTCCAGAGCTAAAATCTCTGCGGCGTCTTTGGCAAAAAACAGCAGTGTGTTCCTTGCAATCAGACTTTCTTTCTTGCAGATTTCCAGAAAATTTTCCAGACTGTCCCTGTCCTCTGCAAAATCTTCGGATAAAATCAAAACTTTCATATGATTGTAATCCATGATTTTGTTTGTCTCATTGGCATACTTGGAAATTCCCGTAAAGAAATCCTGATCTTCAATAAAAAAATCGGTTCCCCCGGAACTATTGGCATTCTCATCGGCAATAGCAGAAAGATCCTGAAATTTATAACTGATCTGACAGGACTCTTCTCTTTTGTCGATACCCATTGCCAGAGGAAATTTCCGGTTTTCCAGTTCTGCGGTACTGCAGCCGGATAACAGCATCATGCCCGCCAGCAGAAACATTCCCTGAATTACTTTTTTGCTTCTGCCGTCTTTTTTGTATTTGATACAAAGTGTGGCAAGAAGGGGCAGCAGCACAACAGCGGGGGTGGCGGCAGACAGGAATATTTGATTCAAACCTTCCGTAAATCCGGCTGAACGATAACTGCATATGGAAATTCCAAAAACAGCGGCGGCAGTAATTACAATCCAGACTTTTTCTTTTTTTCCCTTTGTAAACTCTTTCAGATTTTCTGCCGTATAAAACATACTGCTGCTTAACAACGCATACATCGTAAAAAACCAAACCGCCACCATAATGGCGTCCTGCCGCTGGAAAAAACCTCCCGGAATCTGAATCATGCTCATTAACGTCACCGCCGGATATTCCAAATCCGCTATGGATTTTGTACCAAAAATCCCCTGGAGAATCCCATATAAAACCAGCAGGATGCAGCCGCCAAACAGTACTGCCGCGACACAGGCTCCCCGAATTGACTCCTTTTTTTGTGCAAAGGGAGGTAAAAACATTCCGATTCCCACCAGAGAAAAGACCTCAAAACTAAACAGGCTTCCTTTTAAAACTCCCGGAAATCCTGTTTCATATAAAGGAAACAATCGAAAAACTTCCACATCCCTTGCTGCAAAAAACATCATCAGAAACAACGGCGCCATTAAAAACCAAAACAATATTTCATAAACCCTGGCGCGTCCCTCAATTCCCTGAAAGATTCCATAAACAGCAAGCAGAAGCAGTCCTGCCACAATCCAGTAAAACGACTGCTCTTTTAACAGTTCTGTAATCATTAAATGACCGAAAATATAAGAGACATACCCTCCCAGACAAAGGTAATAACAGACATAAAAGAGAATTGCCACTGTACCTAGGAAATTGCCAAAACACCTTTTCAGATAAGCCGGGTAACTTTCCTCTTCCTTCATGGCATTTACCTGCCAGCCGATCAGTATGCAATAACAAAGTCCCGCTCCCATTCCAAGCAAAATTGCAAGCATTCCGTTTTTCCCTGTTTCTGCAGACAGTGCAGAGGGCAAAAGCAGTGTTCCGATGCCCAGAATATCATAAGTCAGCAGACGAAACATCTGCCTTTTTGAAATTTTATTGTTTGTTGAAAACATCCGCACCCTTCTTTCTCAAACGTATTCTCTGATCTCTTTTTGCATAGATCGGCCTGCGCCGCATCAAAAACAGAGGCTGCCGGATCAGAGAATCCCGCTCGTCTTCATATCCGTTTAAATCCGCTCCCACAAAAGGCGTCAAATAGGGAATTCCAAAACTTCTAAGGTGGGACAAATGAATCATTACAAGCAGCAGTCCGTACAAAAATCCATAAAAGCCCAGCCAGGAGCAGAGGAAAATAAATGCAAATTTAATCAAGCGAAATGCCGTGGCAAATTCTTCATTGGGAATTGCAAAGGAACAAAGGGCCGTAAATGCCACTACGATAACCACAATAGGGCTTACGATATTCGCTTCCACTGCAGCTTGTCCGATAATCAATCCTCCTACAATTCCAATGGTATTGCCCATAGCTCCCGGCAGACGCACCCCTGCCTCCCGCAGAAGCTCAAAAGCAATCTCCATAATCAAAACCTCTACTACCGCCGGAAAAGGCACCCCTTGTCTTGCAGCTGCAAAAGACAACAAAAGCGTTGTCGGCAGTATCTGGGTATGAAAATTCGTCACTGCCAGATAAAGCCCCGGCACCGTCATTGCAAAAAACGCCGCCAGATACCGCAGCAGTCTTCCAAAAGACGCGATCTCCCAGCGGTTATAGTAATCATCACTGGTTTTGATAAATGAATTATAATCGGAAGGCAATATCAATCCCACCGGAGAGTTATCGGAAAGCACCACCACTCTCCCCTCCAGAATCGCCATTGCCGCCCGATCCGGCCTCTGCGTCGTCTGGAACTGAGGAAATGGAGAATACCATTTTTCTTCGGAAAGCTGCTCTACCATTCCACTGTCTAAAATACCGTCTATCTCATAGCGGTTTAACCGACGTTCTATTTCTTCTAACAAACTTGGATAGACTAAATCTTCCATATAGACAATATCTACATTGGTATTTGATCTCGTTCCCATTTTTAATTCTTTTACTTTTAAATTGGGTGTTCGGAGTCTCTTCCGAATCAATGCCGTATTGATCTTTATGGAGTCTGCAAATCCTTCTTTGGAACCTCGAATTACCTTTTCCGATTCCGGCTCCTGCACTCCCATAGAGGGATATCCTTTATCCGGAATCTTAACGGCTTTATCAAACCCGTCTACAAACAAAATTACATCGCCGGCAAACATACCCCCTGCCGCTTCTTCTATCGTGTCAAACAATGTCATATCGGAAATTCCAAGGGCGTTTTTTTCAAGACTCTCGTAAATTTCTTTTTTGGACATCAGGCAGAATTTATTTAATAATTTTCCCACGACGGAATTTTCAAACAGAAAGCTGCCTCCGGTCACTTCTATATATGCGATAAAACAGCCAATATCTCTTTTTGCCCCCAGCTCCATGGTCTTCTTTTTAATATCTGCAGATTCTCCCAAAAGCGCCAGAAAAGCTTCTTTGTTTTTACTCAGTTCCTTTTCCATATATTCACATCCTGTTTCGCAAACTAAAAATAGGAATAGATGCACTCTATTCCTACTCTAGTATCTTCTGTTTTATTCTGTTTTATTCCTGTCTGCGGATAATATTGCGGACTTCATTTGCCTGATTGATCATATGATTTTTCATCATCTCTGCCACAAAATCCTTTTTCCTGTGCTTTAAGCCTTCTATGATCTGTCTGTGTTCTTTCATCAGATGAGGATAATTCTTCTCATTTTTTAAATATTCAATCCGGTAGCGGTAAATCTGCTCTCTCAAATGGCTGAGCATCTGCATCAGCTTGGAATTTCTGGCTGCATTGTATATAATATCGTGAAAATCAATGTCCGCCTTGGCAATTAATTTGATATCTCCTGTTTGGATGACCCGCTCAAATTCCGATACTTTTTCTTCCAAAAGGAGAATCTGCTCTTCTGTGATATTATCACAGGCAAGCTGTACTGCCAGAATTTCCAGCGCCTCCCGGATTAACAGCACATCTTCCATATCTTTTTCTGTCATTTTGGCAACCTCAGCGCCTCTCCTTGGCACTGTAACGACCAACCCTTCCTGCTGCAGCATATGAATTGCCTCCCGGATCGGCGTACGGCTTACACCCAGTTTCGACGCCAGATGCAGCTCCATCAACCGCTCGCCCGGTTTTAAATCTCCTCTTAGAATCGCCTCGCGCAATGTCTGGAACACTACATCTCTCAAAGGCAGATATGCATTGGCATTTAATTCTAAATCTTCCATACTCCCTCCATTTATCTTCTTCGATCATTATAAATCCCAGTCAAATAAACCCATTTGGCAAGTCCCTGATCATACAGAGTCTGATAGGCAGCTTTTGCCGTTTTTTCATCTTCAAACAGCCCAAATACCGTAGGTCCGCTTCCGCTCATCATCGCATTCAAAGCCCCGTTTTTTATCATGCAGTCTTTGATTTTTGCTACAACCGGATATTTGGGAATGGTCACAGATTCCAGTACATTGCCCATACAATCCGCCGTCTTTTTCAGATTCTTCTCTTTCATGGCGGCAATCTGGGCGTCTATATCCGGATGCAGGACATTGTCCAGTTTCAGGTTCCCATATACAAACGCAGTAGATACATGTATCCCCGGCTTAGCCACCAGAACCGGGCATTCCATCATAGAAGGGAGCTCTGTCAATTTTTCACCGATTCCTTCTGCCAGCGCAGTTCCCTGCATCAGACAATACGGCACATCTGCTCCGATTTTTACCCCAAGCTCCATTAACCGGGGAAGCGTAAGCCCAGTCTGAAATAATTCATTCATGCTATATAAAACAGCCGCTGCATCAGAACTGCCGCCCGCCATTCCTGCGGCTACGGGAATGTGCTTTTTTAAATCTACTGTGACGCCTTCTGAAATTCCACAGGCGTCTAAAAACAGTTTTGCCGCCTTGTAAATCAGATTGTTCTCATCCACCGGAAGGAATTTCAAATTCGCAGTTATGGAAATCTTTTGATCTTTCGTTTTGCTGATATTTAAATCATCATATAAGTCAACGGTCTGCATGATCATTCTTACTTCATGATACCCGTCTTCTCTCCTCCTTAATACATCAAGCCCAAGATTTACTTTTGCATAAGCTTTTACACGAATCTGTTTCATGGTTTTCGTTCACCCTTTCTCCTCTGTACATTCGCATTCATGTATTGTATTTTGTATACAATACATTTTACCATCTCATAAAAAAAAGTCAATTCTACTTTATTTTTTCTTCCGGCTTGCCGATACAAATATTGATACCAAATTATATGGATATTTTTATTATGCCAAGGAGGGTTCGTATTATGAGTAGTGTTGGTGCAGTTAACAATTCTTCCTATTATACGCCGGCTAGCAGCAGTTCCAAGAAATCTGCTGAGACGGACAATACGAAGAAATCCACAGAAAGCACACAGAAAAACGAAGGTGTTGTATACGAGAAAAGTTCTTCTACCAAAAGCAGTAATTACGTAAAAGACAATACTGCCATCGTCAATAAGTTAAAAGCTGATGCAGAGGCAAGAATTTCTCAGATGAGAGACCTGGTATCACAGATGATGTCGCAGCAGGGTTCTACCATTGGCAAAGCTGACAGTATGTGGCGTTTCTTAGCCAATGGCAATTTCACTGTTTCTGCTGACGTAAAAGCACAGGCACAGAAAGATATTGCAGATGACGGTTACTGGGGCGTAGAGCAGACTTCCAACCGTATCGTAGATTTTGCAAAAGCGCTTAGCGGCGGTGATTCCGAGAAAGCGGACAAGATGATTGAAGCTTTTAAGAAAGGTTTTGAACAGGCTACCAAGAGCTGGGGCAAAACACTTCCGGATATTTCTCAGAGAACCTATGATGCAGTATTGAAAAAATTAGATTCCTGGAAAAACGGTACGGAATCTGTTTCTTCTTCTGACACCGAATAATTCATCCAGTAAATGGTACAATAAAAGGGGCTGTCGCTTTAACGAATGAAAATTCGTGAGGCGTCAGCTTCATTTTT
>CAJUEY010000057.1 GCA_910585825.1 uncultured Lachnospiraceae bacterium
TTTCATTACTATTTGTGCCGCCAACTGAAAGGCGGCGGAATGGAGATTTATATGAGTGGAAAAAGAATTCATATGAATAAAATAATCGTACTTTCTCTTTTGATCTTCTCATGCGTCCTTATGATTCCCGCAACAGCGGCGCGGGCGTCATCTGATGTAATTGAGAACAACAGCGGCGGCATTCCGGATAAAAAGCTCTATAAAGCAATCTTAAAAAAGCTGGGCAAGAAGCCAAATCAGAAGTTTACGAAACAGGAAGCCGCAAAGATTAAATCATTGGATGCCAGTTTTCAGGGAGTGAAAAGCCTGAAGGGGATAAAACACTTAAAACAGTTGAAAACACTGTATTTAGAGTCAAATGGCTTAAAGAGCTTAAAAGGCATTCAGGATCTTTCTAATTTAAAGAAGTTAGATATATCCCGTAATTCCATAAAAAATATCAAGCCACTGAAAAAATTAAAAAATCTTAAAAAACTGTATGCATTCGAAAATGAGATAAAAAGTTTAAGCGGCATAGAAAATCTGAAAAAATTAAAAGTAGCAGATTTTGACCGCAATAACCTGGAAAGCGTGAAAGAGTTAAAAAAACTGACCAATCTTGAAATTATTTCTCTTCGTTTTAATAATCTGAAAAACCTAAAAGGATTTGGGAAGAAAAAGATAACGGAATTAAATTTGGAAGGAAATAATCTGACAGGTATCAAAGGGCTGGAAAAATTAAAAAATTTAAAGCGGCTGAATGTGCGGAACAACGAAATCGCCAGTCTAAGCGGTGTGGAATCTCTGACTCAATTAGTGGAGCTGAATGCAAGCAGAAATAAACTGACAGGGATTCGGGAAGCTGCAAGCCTTGGGAATTTAAAAAAGCTGAATGTAAACGATAACCAAATAAAAAGCCTTAATGGAGTAGAACATCTTCAAAAACTGGAATGGCTGCAGGCGTCTTCCAACTGTCTGGGCAGCCTGACAGATATGAGTCAGTTGAAAAAGCTGGATTATCTGGATGTCAACGATAACTGTCTGTCCAGCGTCAATGAAATATGCGCATTGCAAAAATTGGATGTTCTCGGCATAAGCTACAATAAGCTTACAGAGCTGCCGGATTTATCTTCTTATTCAAATATTTCCTTAATCAGGTTTAATTTTAATAATTTAAAAGAAACGAAAGAGGAATTGAAAAGAAAGCTGCCCCAGAATTATTTTAACAACTACGGAGATCTATTTGAAAATGACTTTTCTTTTCAGAATTTAGACTATGCCATAGATTTTACAGAGCCTGCAGGAGCAGAGTTAATTAATGCGAATACGACCAGAATTGCCGGTCATATCCATATGCCTGCAAAAACCATACAGATCACACTGACTGACAATATAAATGATGATGATGGTTTTACGGATTATTTTTATGCGGATGTGGATGAAAACGGGAACTTTGTATTTGAATATCTGGATTTGAGAAAATATGTGAAAGGCAAATGGGATATGCGAATAGGAATTTGTCTGGAATATGACAAGGAGAATCATTATTATTCAGATACTGGTCTGCGCCGGTACAGAATAAAGTAGAGAGAAGTGAATTCAGGCTGTATTTTTGAAATTTTGCAGTAAGGAGTGATGTTATGGTATCAAAGAAAGAATGTAATAGAAACAAAAAAATAGTTATGTATCTGTTGGTGTTCTTATGTGTCTTTATCATTCCAGCATCAGGAACATATGCTTCATCCAATGTAATTGAAAATAATAAGAGCGGAATACCGGATAAGAAATTATATCAGTCAATTTTGAAAAAATTGGGTAAAAAATCAAAGGAAAAATTTACGCGACAGGAAGCCGAAAGCATTAAGTCTCTGAATGTTTCCGGAAGTGGGAAAATTACCACTTTAAAAGGCATAAAATACCTGAAAGAGTTGAAAAGATTAGAGCTGGATGGACATGAATTAAGTAATCTGAAAGGAATTCAGAGCCTTACGAAATTGGAAACGCTGGATATTTCACAGAACGAAATAAAAAGTTTAAAGCCCTTAAAAAAATTGAAAAAGCTGAATAAATTGAATGCAAGCGGTAATAAGATCAAAAGCGCCAAAGGATTAGAGAAATTAAATAAATTACAGAAGTTATATTTGAATGGGAATGATCTGACAGGCATAACGGAATTGAAAAATCTGAAAAATTTAAAAATTCTGGAACTGTCCCATAATAAGATTACCAGCCTTAAGGGACTGCAAAAACAAAAGAAATTAACAAGTTTATATGTAGATAAAAATAATCTGGCCGGAATACAGGAAGTTGAAAATTTAATTCAATTAAAAGATTTGCATGCGGAAGAAAACTGTCTGAAAAGTTTAAAAGGAATAGAAAGCTTAAAGAATCTGACCAGTTTAAATGTATCCACGAACCAACTGGAAAATTTAAATTATATTCAAAATCTGCCAAGCCTGGAAATCTTATTTACAGGCGCGAATCAACTGGTAAAAGCAGACGAGATCTCAACGTTGAGAAATTTAGAATATTTGGATGTATCGTATAACAAAATTACAGAATTTCCGAACCTCTCAAATCTTTCTAAATTAGATGCCATTGTTTTCTCGTATAATTTTTTAGACGAAAAGAAAGATGAATTGAAAAAGAAATTTCCAAAAGTTTATATGGCATCAAAACAAAACTGGTTTGAAGGGGGGTATCTTCTGCAGAATATAGATTATTCAATTGATTTTACCGAACCTGCCGATCCAAAGATGATTACTTTAAATACGACCAGAATTGCAGGACGCATTCATATGTCTGCAGAAAAAATAGAGATGAAGATAGAGGTAGCACAGAAAGATGATAGTTATTTCAAAACATATTTCTACGCAGATGTGGACGCAGATGGAAATTTTGTCTTTGAAGATCTGAATTTCAGACAATTTTCAGAAGGAAGATGTACTATGTCTATTTATATCGGAAGTGAAAATGATTGGACATTTAATCATTTTGGAGGGCCTTCGCTTTACGTTTATTATTTAAATTAATGATGAGATAATAGGATAAAATAATACATAAACAATTTCAAACAGACAACACCGCCGGAAAGAAAGATTTTCCAAATTTCAGGCGGTGTTTTTCTTTGAATCTGTTCATCAATATGATATAATGGGCGTTAGTGAGGAGAGCATGCCCGTATGTTCTGCAAATGACGAGTGATGATGACAGACCATTGCGTCTGTAGCATAATATGGATGCACAAGAGTTCAAAGGAGGAAAGTACGAATGGATAAAAGAAGAACGCAGCAATCAGTGATTTTAGCTGCCGCAGTGATTGTAATTATAATTTTGGTACTTATTATAGGTAAGATTATTAATAAATATACACCCACCAAAGAGGAAATGGACTTGTTTGAATATTATGGCGTATCGGACGACACATCCGCAGCCATTGTACTGGATCATGAAATCATATCTCAGCAGGCGGTGATCAAAGACGGAGCGCTGTATGTAGATTACGATACAGTAAGAGAGTTATTTAACAGTCGTTTTTATTGGGATGCAAATGAGAATCTTCTATTATATACAACGCCGTCAGATGTGGTGTCTGCAGCAGCATCCAGTAATGATTATTACATCACAAAAGAAAAAAAGAGCGAAAAATATACCATCGTATACGCAGATGCCAAAACGGCATACATTGCATTAGAATATGTAAAGAAATTTACAGATATGGATTACCGGTTTTATGAAGATCCCAACCGAATTGTTGTAACAACGGATTGGGCGGATGCAACAGTCGTTCCTGTGAAAAAAGATACCCAGGTTCGTGTGAAAGGCGGTATCAAAAGCCCGATTCTTTCTCAGGTGGAAAGTGAAGATATTTTGATTTTGTTAGAAGAAGGAGAAGATTGGGATAAGGTTGCCACAGAAAATGGAATTATTGGTTATGCACGTAATAAAAAGCTGGGAGAAGAAGAGAAAAGGAGCTACAAACACAGTTTTGAAAAAGAAGAGTTTTCCCATATTTTAAAGGATGAGAAGATCAATATGGCATGGCATCAGGTGACGACAAAAGATGCCAACAGCAATGTGGCGGATGTGATTTCCGGAACAAAGGGCTTAAATGTCATTTCTCCCACCTGGTTTTATTTAAATGACAATGACGGAACGCTGATGGACCTTGCCAGCAAGGAATATGTGGATTACTGCCACAGCCAGGGAATTGAGGTCTGGGCGCTGGTAAGCAATTTGGAAAACGAGGAAGTGGATACGACAACTGTTCTGACACATACCTCAAAGCGGACAAATATGGTGAATCAACTGATTGCCGCCGCAATTCAATATGATTTTGACGGAATTAACGTAGACTTTGAAGCAATCAGCACAGAAGCGGGAGAAGGCTATATCCAGTTTATCCGTGAGCTTTCACTGAAATGTGAAAATAACGGTATTATTTTATCAGTTGACAACTATGTGCCTACGGAATACACGGCTTTTTACAATCGCAGCGAACAGGCGAATTTTGCGGATTATATTATTATTATGGGATATGACGAGCATTATGTGGGATCAGAAGAAGGTTCCGTTGCGTCAATCGGATTTGTGGAAGGAGGCATTACAGATACCTTAAAGGAGGTTCCCGCAAATCAGACAATACTGGCGGCGCCGTTTTTTACAAGAATCTGGAAAGAAACGCCAAAAGCAGCGTCTGATGACGTAGAGGCGGCGTCAGAGGATTATGTGCCCTATGAGCTTTCTTCCCAGGCGTCAAGCATGGAAGAATCCTGGAATATGGTGTCTGAAAACGGAGTGGAAGCGGTCTGGTCAGAAGAGGACGGTCAGTATTATGCAGAATATGAAAATGGCGGAGACACTTATAAAGTATGGCTGGAAGATACAGAATCCATGGAGTTGAGGCTGAAAGCGGCATCCGAAAATCAGCTGGCAGGCATGGCGTTCTGGAAACTTGGACTAGAACAGAGCAGTATCTGGGATACCATTTTGAAATATATGAATTAATTTTAGAATAATCCCGGATTTCAATAAATCAATGAAAGTTTACAGGTCTTTTGATGCATAATCTTGCATAAAAGACCTGTTTTTTAGATTAAATTGCCTTATTTTCATTTTTATACTTGTATTTATGCATAAAGATGTTACAATATATAATATTTGTGCTGAAAGGGAGGAATATAAAATTATGAAAAAAGCAGCAGCATTATTATTAACAGTAACTATGGCGATGGCATTTGTCGGATGCGGTAATACAGCAGAAGATGCAAATACAAAAAATACGGACAACGAATCAAATGCCGAAAACGTTTCAGATACCGAAGATCTTCAGGGTGATTTAGAGGGAGACGGACCGCTGGTAGACGGTGTATTAAATGTAGGAACCAATGCAGAATTTCCGCCTTTTGAATTTGTGGGGGACGACGGAGAACCGGATGGTTTCGATATGGCGTTGATCAAAGCGATCGGTGAAAAGATGGGGGTAGATGTAGTCGTGGAGAACATGGAATTTGATTCTCTGGTAGCTTCCATCGGCAGCAAAATCGACGTTGCGATTGCCGGTATGACAGTTACGGAAGAGCGTAAAAATGCAGTAGATTTTTCCGATGATTATTATGAAGCAGTACAGTATGTAATTGTTTCTGCAGATTCCGAAATTGCTTCTGCAAAAGATCTGGAAGGGAAAACAATCGGCGTTCAGCTTGGAACGACAGGTGATTTTATTGTGGAAGAAATCGAAGGCGCAACCGCTGCACAGTATAACAAGGCAGTAGATGCGGTAAACGATTTAAGGAACGGAAGAGTAGACGCTGTTATTATTGATAAAAACCCGGCTCAGGTATTTGGCGAGCAGTTTAAGGATGAAGTAAAACTGTATGATGGAGAAAGCGCAGATTTTGGATTTGAAAAAGAATTTTATGCAATCGCTCTGCCAAAAGGCGACGAAGAACTGGCAAAATCCATCAACGACGCTCTTGCAGAGCTGAAAGAAGACGGAACCTTTGATGAATTAGTAACACAGTACATAGAAAACTAAAACAGACAGAATGGGAGAGAAGCAATGAATGAATGGTTTGCAGACGTAGCATATAAATTTCAGATTGCTTTCCTTGACGGCGACCGTTGGAAACTTTATATAAGCGGTCTCGGCGTTACATTGCAGATATCGCTTTTTGCTGCAATTTTAGGTGTGGCGATTGGTATTGTTGTGGCATTGATGAAACTGTCTGTCAAAAAAGACGGAAGTCGTTCTCTATGGTCTGTGATTGCTCAGATTTATATTGACGTGATTCGAGGTACGCCGTCGGTATTGCAGCTTTTGATTATGTGGTTTATTGTGATGAAAGGCAGCAAAAACGGCGTTCTGGTAGCCGTGCTGACATTCGGCATCAACAGCGGCGCTTATGTATCCGAAATTATGAGGGCAGGAATTCAGGCAGTGGATCATGGTCAAATGGAGGCGGGACGTTCTTTGGGGTTATCCAAAGGACAGACCATGCGTTATATCATTTTGCCCCAGGCAATCAAAAATGTATTGCCGCCAATCGGCAACGAATTTATCGTATTGCTGAAAGAAACTGCAATTGTCGGATATGTCAGCCTTTCCGATTTGACGAGGACTGCCAGTCAGGTTTCTTCCAGGACGTTTGAGGCGTTTATGCCCCTGATTGGCGCAGCCGTTGTTTATTTTATAATCATTAAAATATTAAGCAAGTTAATTGAACTGTTAGAGAGGAGGCTGCGCAAAGGTGATCACCGTTAAAAATCTGCATAAATCCTTTGGAGAAATAGAAGTATTAAAAGGTATCGACTATCATGTGGAAAAAGGAGAGAAGATCGTAATTGTCGGTCCATCCGGTTCCGGGAAAAGTACCTTTCTGCGCTGCATGAACCTCTTAGAGCAGCCTACCAGCGGTGAAATCTGGTTTGACGGTCAGTTAATCACAGATCCCAAGACAAATATCAATAAAATCAGGGAACACATGGGAATGGTATTCCAGAACTTTAATCTGTTTAATAATCTTACCATTATGGGAAATATTACTTTAGCTCCCGTCAAATTAAAGCTGATGAGTCAGGAAGAGGCAAATGAAACAGCCTTGAATCTTTTAAAGAGAGTGAATCTGACAGAAAAGGCAGATGCTTATCCGTCTCAGCTCTCCGGCGGACAGCGGCAGAGAATTGCAATTGTGCGTTCCCTTGCCATGAATCCAAAGGTTATGCTTTTTGATGAACCGACATCGGCTCTTGATCCTGAAATGGTGGGAGAAGTGCTGGATGTTATGAAGGAACTGGCGGACAGCGGCATGACAATGGTAGTCGTGACGCATGAAATGGGATTTGCGAGAGAAGTCGGCAGCAGGGTTTTATTCGTGGATGAAGGGGTGATCATGGAGGAAAACACGCCGGGAGAATTTTTTACAAATCCACAGAATCCCAGATTACAGGATTTTCTTTCAAAAGTATTATAAAGAGAAACAAAACGGGAGAATGCGAAATGCGCTCCCGTTTTTATTTCCTCAAAACTTGTATTTGAAAATGAAATAGAGTATTCTTGTTACAGGCCAATAGAAGGGATCAATTACAATGAAGGATAAAAAAACGGTGAATATCATACCTCAAATGCTGCAGATGATTTCAAAAGAAAGCCTTACTCTTTTAGATTTAGGCGGCGGAACGGAAGAGACGAGTAAACGTCTAATGAAGGCGGTGACAGAATATTGGGGTGTAGACTATGTAAACAGTGGAAATGCTGCAATTATAGAAGAGTATAACCAGGGTGATTTTCCGTCTGTACAGGCAGATACCGTGTTTTGCACAAACTGTCTGGAGTATATCAAAGATGTGGATTCTTTTTTGAAAAAGATGTGTGAGAGCAGTAAGAGAGAAATTCTGCTGTCGTATTGCACGTTAGAGGATGAAAGCAGTCTTTCAGTAAGAAAAGACTGTGGTTTTCAGAATCATATGACAAGAGATGATCTGATGAAAAAATTTCGGATACATGGGTTTTCTCTGGAGTTGACAGAAAAGACAGATGAAACGGTTTCTGTTTTTAAAATGATAAATGCCAGACAAAACAGGATTCGTACTGTCAGATGGAAAAGTCTCACCTATCTGGAAGAGCATGCATTGAGAGATTTGATGGAGGCGGCTGCCGCGACAGATGAGCTGGACGGCTGCATAATTGAGACAGGATGCGCGTTGGGAGGTTCCGGCATATGCATTGCCCATGAGAAGAGAAAAGATAAGCCGTTGTTCATTTATGATGTATTCGGCATGATACCTGCACCGGGGGAAAAAGACGGGGAGGATGTCTTAGAGAGATATCAGGAAATCAGGCAGGGGAAATCATTTGGCATCGGCGGCGATTTGTATTATGGTTATCAGGATAATCTGTTAGAGAAAGTGAAAAACAGCTTTTGTTCTGTTCTTGGA
This sequence comes from uncultured Lachnospiraceae bacterium, assembly GCA_910585825.1. Lineage (GTDB taxonomy): Bacteria > Bacillota > Clostridia > Lachnospirales > Lachnospiraceae > Roseburia_B. Next base: position 8,416 of record CAJUEY010000057.1, read on the forward strand.
CTAGAAGATCTCAGAGACGCAAATATTGAATTTATCAAAGGCTTATTTGAAGATACGCTGATCTGCAGGCAGCCGGTGGCCATGGCCCATATTGATTGTGACTGGTATGATTCCGTTATGGTTTGTCTGGAGCGGATTGCGCCGATGTTGGTATCGGGCGGTATTTTGGTAATTGATGATTATGACCATTGGTCCGGCTGCAAAAGAGCGGTGGATGCATATTTTCAGGATAAAAAAGAACAGTTTTTATTTGAAAAAAAGAGCAGGCTGCATATTATAAAAAAATAACAGATTCAATTTGCCTACGCGATCAGCGAGGCGAGGAAAATACTGGCGGCCATGCCGCTTAATGTGGCGAACAATGCGCCGGGAAGGGTAAAACGCGTTTTTTTTACATGAACATGCATAAAATAGATACTCATCGTATAGAATATGGTTTCCGTGCAGCTCATCATGATAGATGCCGAAAGACCGATAAAGGAATCTGTGCCATACGTTTTAAACAGATCCAGAAGAAGTCCCGTTGCCGCAGAGGAAGAGAACATTTTTACAATAGCGGTGGGAATCAGTTCTGTGGGAAAATGAAGAGGACCTGTCAGTTTTTTTAAAATTTCGGAAAGAAAATCGAAAAATCCGGAGGCACGCAGAATACCCACGGCAGTCATCAGTCCGACCAGAGTAGGAAGTATGTCGATGACTGTAAAAAAACCATCTTTTGCGCCTTTTAGAAAATCCTGATAGACATTCTGGCGATTTAAAAGCCCGTAAGCAACAATCAGAAAAACGATAAGCGGAATGATGGATTCGGATAAAAATAATAAGAACTGCATATATATGCTCCAGGGTGTTTTCATTTTAATATATGAAATAATTGGATGACTCATGAAAATAATTTAAAACAGGAGAGATAAGATGATATACAATAATGTTTTGGACGCAATCGGACATACGCCGATTGTACGATTGAACCGGATGAGCCGGCCAGACAGCGCAGAGGTTTTGGTAAAATTTGAAGGATTAAATGTAGGCGGTTCCATTAAGACAAGAACAGCCTATAATATGATACTGGCTGCGGAAAAGATGGGGCTTGTACATAAAGATACGGTTATTGTGGAACCCACCAGCGGAAATCAGGGAATCGGCCTTGCCCTTGTGGGAGCCGTGCGGGGATATAAAACAGTGATTATTATGCCTGATTCCGTTAGTGAAGAACGCAGGCTTTTGGTGAAACATTACGGCGCTGAAGTAAAATTGATCCATGATGCCGGAAATATCGGGGAATGCATTGAAAAATGTTTACAGACGGCATTGAAAATGGCGGAAGAGGATCCAAATGTATTCGTTCCCCAGCAGTTTGAAAATCCCAATAATATCAAGGTTCACAAGCATCATACCGCCCTTGAGATTTTAGAGCAGGTGGCAGGACCGATTCATGGGTTTTGCTCCGGAATCGGCACAGGCGGCACAATTACCGGAATCGGCGAAGTGTTGAAAGCGCAGAACCCGGATATTTTAATCTGGGCAGTGGAGCCGGAAAACGCAGCCATTTTAGCCGGCGGGACGATTGGCACCCATATGCAGATGGGAATCGGAGACGGCGTCATTCCGCAGATTTTAAATCAGAATATTTATGAGGAAATTTATATCGTAAGTGATGAAGAGGCCATTCAAACGGCGAAAGACCTTGCCCGGCTGGAGGGAATTATGTGCGGAATTTCCAGCGGTACCAATGTAGCCGCAGCTCTCAAAATGGCGGAAAAATTAGGCAGCGGCAAAACAATTGTAACTGTTCTTCCTGATACGGCGGAGCGGTATTTTTCCACGCCGTTATTTGAGGATTAGAGATACCTCTGGTATCCTTTATGGGTTAAAAGAATGCACAATACAGCGGAAAGGAAATGATATGGAATTCTTAATGCAATTGGACGGAGAAGTATTACTTTGGATACAGCAGTATCTCCGCAGAGATTTTCTAAACCCGGTCATCACCTTTATTACCAGTCTTGGGAATGCAGGCTGGTTTTGGATTTTACTGTCGGCTCTTATGATGTTTTCAAAGAAATACCGTAAAATCGGGCTTACCGGGCTGATAGCGCTGGTCATTGGATTTTTGATTACAAATCTCTGGCTAAAAAATATGGTGATGCGTATACGTCCTTATGAAGTAGTGGACGGATTGACACTGATTGGAAGGAGAGCCCATGACTTTTCTTTTCCCTCCGGCCATTCCACGGCTTCTATGGCGGCATCTTCCGTATTTCTTGCATTGATGCCCAGAAAATATGGAATACCGGCATTTTTGCTTGGTATTTTCATCTGTTTTACAAGACTGTACATCGGCATACATTATCCGACCGATGTGCTGGCAGGTATGTTGATCGGGTTTGCAGCGGCATTTGCAGCCATTTGGATCATGAGAAAATATAACCGTCTCTGCGTCGAGGATTCATAATGGAATGTTAATGATTCATCTCAAAGGAATGCTTTACGGAAACGACTATTTTAAAGAGTGTTTGAATATGTGCAAAAACAAAACAGACATACTTTTTCTTAATGAAAGAAATATGTCTGTTTTTTTACATAGAAAGCTGATAGAAAAAATAACAGAAATTTGTTATACATCCAGTTTTAGATTGGCAAGCAGAGAGCCAAGGTTTGTGGAGGCGGACTCATGAGAGACAAATTCTTCCACACTCTTATCGATCGCGTCTGCTTCGGTATCCGCCATTTCTTCTTCCAATACGCGCATGCTCAGACTGATTTTATTATTGTTGGTATTTAAAATCTTTGCCTTTACATTTTGTCCTACTTTTAAAACCTCCCCGGGTTTTTTGATTCTTCTGGTACAGATTTGTGAAATATGCACCAGACCGCTTAAACCGTTGCCGATATTCACAAATGCGCCGTAAGGCATAAGGCTTTCTACCGTTCCTTCTACTACCGTGCCTGGCACCAGCATGGAAATCTTATGGTTATGCGCCTCCTCCGCTTTCTCACGCTCAATGACTTTTGCGGAAAGAACCAGTTTCTTCTGGCTCTGATCAACTGTGATTACACGCACTTCCACATCTTTACCAAGCCAGGGATTGCAGTCTTCCACATAATCAAGGCTTAAATGGGATGCGGGAATAAACCCACGTATGCCTTCCAGATAAGCGATGACTCCGCTGGGAACAATGCCTTTGATGCGAACCTTTAAATTTGTACCCTCTTCCAAATACTGATTTAATTTTTCCCATGCAAGTACATCGTTCGCCTCTTTTCTGGAGAGTAAAAGATTTCCTTCTCCATCATCCATACGGATAATCGTAGCTTCCAGGGTGTCTCCGATCTGAATCGATTCCATCAGGTTAAAGTCCGGATCACTGCTGATTTCCTCTGCCTTAATTATGCCAGGGGCATAATACTTAAGATCCAGTGTAACATCTTCCTCTGTAACTGCAATTACAGTACCGGTAATGATATCCCCTTCTGACAACTTACGGAAAGACGCCTCCAGTTCATCTTTATAGTCGTTCATAGATTCCGTTGCCTGTGTCATTGTTTCTTCTGCCATATTACACACTCCTTTTTTATTTTACTATAGGTATATTATAGCATATTCACTGTTTTTAAGGAACAAAATCATTTATTTTATAAAAATTCCTTCCATACAGGAATGTTGTTTTTAGGAATTATATGATATGATCTGTAAATCGTTCATTCATAAAAAGATTTCAGTAGAAGCATAGATAGAAGATCAACGTCATATAATAAGTATTATTTACTGTTCACACCCATGGTGTTCACAGTAACAAGTATTAAAACAGATCAACGGAATTTAAAAGTTTGATTTGACAATTTCTATAGAAACGGTTATAATAGCATGCATGAAAAGTGAATAGCGCGGGGTGGAGCAGTCTGGAAGCTCGTCGGGCTCATAACCCGAAGGTCATAGGTTCAAATCCTGTCCCCGCAATTGTTTTAAAAATGTGGGAAACCTTAATTCTTTACAGCGTTTTCCATATTTTTTGTTGTGCATAATTTATTCCGGATTGCTTTCGGAAGTTAAAAGTATGCTGTTCCGTCATGGAAATATCCATTGAATATTATCTTCGGCAATGGGATTTTCGCATACCTGAATCATGTTCTTACGGTCAGCGCAGTAAATACACAGACCTGTGTGGACAGTATAATGGACATATTACGAATCAATATCTAGGATAGAAAAATACTTAAAACACACTTTCATATATGCTATATTAAGCACATAAATGGAGCAACCGTCCTAGAGCGTGTTTGAAAATTAAAAAGTATACAAAACATTTGTTCACATCCTCTTTTCATGATAAAATAAAGAAAAAGGGGGCTGATATTATGTTAAGACGCTA
>CAJUEY010000058.1 GCA_910585825.1 uncultured Lachnospiraceae bacterium
CAACTTTAAATAGGCCGGATTCGTTACTGTGAACACCGTGGGTGTGAACAGTAACGAATGGCTGCATGAATGTTGATGCAGGGGAAATCCCTTTATTGACAAAGTGAGTAAAAAAGGTTATACTGAAGTCTCCGAGCAGCCGGGGTGGCAGCGGTACCCTGAACCGGCAATCCGCTATAGCCGGGGTGATATTCTGCCGAGGGTTTCTGGCAGCGAAGCAGCCCTTTATAAGTGGCGATGAAGCTTGGGTCTTGCGCAATAGAAATTTATGAACCGGGTCAGGTCAGGAATGGAGCAGCCCTAAGTGAATGCATCTATGTGCCGCAAGGGCGCCTGGGCCGAGTTAACTGTAAAGGTAACGTTTGAGGTCAGGATTCGAAGCAGAATGCTCGGTTTAAAATGAAAAAAAGCAGGAGTTGTTTGGCTCCTGCTTTTATAATAGAAATTTCTAAATAGAATCAAATTCATTTAATATTTCCTGCTCAGGCGCTTTTGTCAGCAGACTTACGATGATGATAAAAGCACAGGCAACTAAAAATGCCGGAAGCAATTCATAAATATCCCATGCGCCGCCGATTGGCCGTACCAGGTATTTCCAGATGAATACCATTGCACCGCCGGAAATCATGCCGGCAAGAGCTCCGGTTCTGGTAGTTCTTCTCCAGAACAAGGAGAACAGCATAACCGGGCCGAAAGATGCGCCAAAGCCTGCCCAGGCAAAAGATACAATGGTAAAAATAGAACTGTTGGGATCTCTTGCAATAAAAGCTGCTATCACTGCGATAATTACAACCGTAAGCCTTGCAGCAAGCATAGTCCCTTTTTCTGATATTCTCAGGTGCAGTACATCTTTTAAAATATTTTGAGATATGCTGGAAGATGCAGCCAAAAGCTGGGAATCTGCTGTTGACATGGTACAGGCTAAAATGCCGGAAAGGATAATGCCGGCCAGAATGATAGCGAGAATACCGTGTGAGCTCAGAATCTGGGAAATCTTAATTAACAGTGTTTCAGAATCGGAACCGCTTAATACTTCAATGGCGCCGGCTTTTGACATGCTGTATCCGATGATGCCGATGAAAATAGCGATTGCCATAGAGATCACTACCCAAATAGATGCAACCCGTCTGGAAAGTTTCAGTTTATTTTCATCTTCAATAGCCATAAAACGCAGAAGAATGTGAGGCATTCCGAAATAACCAAGTCCCCAGGCGAGAGTGGATACGATCGTAATAAAGCCATAGTTGTTTGATGAATTGGAAACGGCATCGTATGTATTTGTCATAGATAAGTATCCTGGAAGTTTAGATGCATTGTCTATTACAACATCAATGCCCCCTGCTGTCTGTACGCCAAAAAATACTACAATGATCAAAGCCAGCGTCATAACAATGCTCTGGATAAAATCTGTCGTGCTCGCAGCCAGGAAACCGCCCAGAGCCGTATAGCCTACGATGATTACGGCGCTGACTAACATGGCCGGAATGTAGGGAATATCAAACAGACTGGAAAACAATTTTCCGCAGGCAGAAAATCCGGATGCAGTATAGGGAATAAAGAAAATAATAATAATAATTGCGGATATTCCCAGCAAAGCATTGCTTTTGTCTCTGTAACGATTGGAAAAGAATTCGGGAATCGTAATTGCATTGCCGGCAGCGGCAGAATAGCGGCGGAGACGTTTTGCGACAATCAACCAGTTCAGATAAGTGCCGGCAGCCAGCCCGATTGCAGTCCAGCCTACATCGGCAATGCCGGAGATATAGGCAAGTCCCGGCAGTCCCATTAAAAGATAACTGCTCATATCAGAGGCTTCTGCACTCATAGCGGTTACCAATGGACCTAATTTTCGCCCGCCCAGATAAAAATCGTTTACATTATTGTTCTTTTTGGAAAACCAGATACCGATGCCTACCATGCCAAGAATATAGGCAACAATAACAATAAAAATTCCAAGAGTTGTTCCACTCATAATTTCCTCCTCTTTTTATGTATCATAGTTGAATATTGCGTAAAGTGACACTTTATTATAGCAGTTCTTTAAAGCTTCTACAATGAAAAATTTTCAAAGCATTTATTGACAAAACAATATTATATGGTGTATAGTATTAATTAGAAAATAGTATTATATGAAGTAAGGAGTGATGAAATGGGATTTGGCATAGGGGCAATTCTACTGGATGCGATTGTTCTGGCAGTTGTCTCAAAAGAGGAAGAAGGAACCTATGGCTATAAAGTCACGCAGGACGTCCGCAGAGCGATTGATATATCAGAATCTACACTATATCCGGTGCTTAGACGACTTCAGAAGAATGAATATCTGGTGGTATATGATGTGGAGTGCGGTGGACGAAATCGCAGATATTACAAACTGACCAAAGCCGGTGCAGTGAAATTGAAAGAATATCAGATAGAATGGAAAGACTATTCATCGAAAATATCAAATTTATTATCGGGAGAGGAGCAGGTATGAACAGAAATGAATTTCTAAGGCAGTTAGAGCGGCTGCTTTGTGATATCCCGGAGAATGAACGCCGGGAAGCCATAGAATATTATCAGAATTATTTTGAAGACGCGGGCCCTGAAAAAGAGGCGCAGATCATAGAAGAGCTGGGTTCGCCTCAGGAAGTGGCGGCCAGTATAAAAAGGAATCTGTTTGGAGAGGACTATGAAGACTATGATTTTGTAAAAGAGAAAAAACAGCAAAATGCATACGAAAACCAACAGAATAAAACAACACGAAACATAGTGCTTGCGGTGATTATCGTATTGACTTTTCCTCTGTGGATTGGCATTCTTGCCAGTGCATTTGGGATTTTGATTGCAGGAATTGCGGTTGTCTTTGCAGCTGCAGTCTCCATTATAGCAGTTGTGTTCTGTTTTTTTGTGATGGGATTTGTGCTTTGCGGCATTGGCATGGTAAACCTGTTTACAGGATTTCCGGCAGTGGGATTGGTTCTTACAGCGGTTGGAATGTTTCTTTTGGCATTTGCCGTTTTGGGACTGATCGTGGTTGTATGGACTGTCGGCAGAATTTTACCCTGGACATTACGGGCGGTTGTCCGTTTGTGTAAAAAACCATTTCAGAAAAGAGGTGCTGTTATATGAAAGGATTTACCAGGATTTGTTTGTTAATCAGTTTGATTTTTCTTTGTATCGGGTGTGTGTGTCTCGGTATAGGAGCGGCGCTTGGCAGCGGATTAAGAGAAGTGTGGGCAATGGCGGGCAATGGCGAGCTGGATGTGGGCTATCTGCATTTCGGCGAGAATGTTCCTTTTCCTTATATAACAGACGACATTTCGGATGAAGAACTCCAAATAGAAAAAGGAGTCGTAGAAGAGAGTTTTCTGCCGCAAGAAGTAGAAAATCTGAAAATTAATATAAAGTATGGGGCGGTTTATGTCACAGACAGTCAGACGGATCAGATTGAAATTTCTGTAGATGCGCCGGAAAGTAATGCGTATCAGTGTGGACTTAAGGACGAAACACTGGAACTTCTAGATAAGACGCCAAGATATCGTTGGAATGCTCTGCGAAATGGGATAAAGAATAAAGTGGAGATTACAATTGCGATACCAAAGGGAACGGTATTTGATGAAGTGGATTTAGTGACAGATGCGGGCGGTATAGAAATATCCCATGATCTGGAAGCCCGGGAAATTCATTTTGATCTGGATGCGGGAGAATTGGTGGCAGAAAAGGTCATAGCGGCAGAGGGATTTTCTGCTGATGTAGATGCCGGAAATCTTGAAATTGCAGAATTTGCAGCAAAGTCACTGGAGGTGGACTGCGGAGTTGGAAGAGCCAAACTTTGCGGAAGTGTTTTAGAAGGGGTGGAGGCCGATTGCGGAATTGGCCAGATTATATTACAATTAAAAGGCCGGGAAGATGATTATGACTACGATGTAGATTGCGGCCTGGGCAACGTTCGTATTAACGGAACTTCCTATAGCGGCTTATCGACGAACAAAGAAATTGATCACCACACAGGCAGAACCATCAGTCTGGAATGCGGTGTGGGAGAAATTGAAGTAACGGTAGAGGAGGAATAGAATGGAAAAAAGATTATACAAATCAACAACAAACAGAGTATTGTGCGGTGTATGCGGAGGAATCGGAGAATACTTCAATATTGATCCTACGATTATCCGGCTGCTTTGCCTTATGTTAATTTGCGGTTGGGGAAGTGGATTGCTGGTATATTTGATTGCTGCAATCATTATTCCGGAATCGCCGAAACAGTTTTAGCTTATGGAGCTTTATAAAGACGGGGCGGTAATTCCCCTTGGGGATGGAGAAATCCGGCTTTGCCGGATAGAAACCCGGGATAAAGAGCATATTCGAGTATACAGGAAACAAAACCCAAAGGGTGAAAACATGCTCTGTATGGTTTCGGGCATTGAACATAATCCGGCCGCTTACCGTATGGCAGCGGTTGGCTGGCTGAGGGAATATGCAAGAGCCGAATTGGAGAGGAAAGTGGAGGCGTTCCGGAAACAGATGAGGGTGTCCGTAAACCGAATTGTCATAAAAGAGCAGAAAACCCGCTGGGGCAGCTGCAGTTCAAAAGGAAATCTGAATTTTAACTGGAAACTGATCCTGATGCCGGAGCGAATTTTGGACTATGTAGTGGTGCATGAATTGGCACATAGAAAACAGATGAATCATTCGCCGGTTTTTTGGAAAGAAGTGGAAACAGTGCTGCCGGATTATAGAGATCGGAGGCAGTGGCTGCGGGAGCATGAAGGAGAATTTATCAAATATTGACAAAAAAGAGTCCACAGGTGGTCATTCATCTGTGGACTGTATTTTAAGCGGAGATGGTGGGAGTCGAACCCACGCGCCCTTGCAGACCTATCGCATTTCGAGTGCGACCTCTTACGACCACTTGAGTACATCTCCAAGTCTCTACGAAAGACTATAACATATAATGAGATTGATTTCAAGAAGTAGAACTTTTTATTGTAGATAAAAAAGATATATATTATAATAGTTCTATCAATACTATTTTTCCAAATATCATTAAGAAAGGACTGGAGGAATTATGAAAAGAATCGGTATGTTGACAAGCGGAGGCGATTGCCAGGCATTAAATGCCGCAATGAGGGGAGTAGTAAAAGGATTGAGCAATAATGTGGACGGACTGGAAGTTTACGGCTTTTTCGATGGCTATAAAGGTCTGATTTATGGAAAATATCGTTTACTTACATCTATGGACTTTTCTGGAATTCTGACAAAGGGCGGAACCATTTTGGGAACCTCCAGACAGCCGTTTAAATTAATGCGGGAGCCGGATGAAAACGGTCTGAATAAAGTAGAGGCTATGAAACAGACTTATTACAAGCTGAATTTGGATTGTCTTGTTATTTTAGGCGGTAACGGAACACAGAAGACAGCGAATCTGCTTCGGGAAGAAGGATTAAATATTATACATCTGCCCAAGACGATTGACAACGATATTTATGGAACGGATATGACATTTGGTTTCCAGAGTGCAATTGATATTGCAGCAGATGTTATTGACTGTATCCATACAACGGCATCTTCTCACAGCCGTGTGTTTATTGTAGAAGTTATGGGACACAAAGTAGGATGGCTGACATTGTATGCCGGAATTGCAGCGGGCGCGGATATCATTTTGCTGCCGGAGATTCCATACGATATAGACAAAGTGGTAGCGGCGATTCAGAAACGTTCCAAAGATGGAAAAGGATTTACAATACTTGCAGTTGCAGAGGGCGCAATCTCTAAAAAGGATGCCAAACTCAGCAAAAAAGAGTACAAGAAAAAGCTTGAGAACAACCCTTATCCGTCCGTGTCTTATGAAGTGGCAGAACAGATTAAGAAAAAGACTGGAATTGAGACAAGAGTAACGGTTCCCGGACATACACAAAGAGGCGGAAGTCCCTGTCCTTATGACCGTGTACTTTGCAGCAGACTTGGAGCAGAGGCGGCTCAGGCGATTATTGACGGAGATTTCGGTAATATGATCGGTGTGAAGTCAAACAAAATCGTAAGAGTGCCATTAGAAAAAGTAGCCGGCAAGCTGAAAATGGTAGAGCCGGATTCCCAGATTATCAAAGAGGCAAAATTCATGGGAATCAGTTTTGGAAATTAGAATAAGTGAGGAATCGTCATGTCTTATACGGCGCTGTACAGAAAATTCCGCCCCCGGGAGTTTTGGGATGTAAAGGGGCAGGATCATATTGTTACTACATTGAAGAATCAGATTAAGGCCGACAGAATTGGACATGCATATTTGTTTTGCGGAACAAGAGGAACCGGTAAGACTTCCATTGCAAAAATATTTGCGACGGCAGTAAATTGCGAGAGCCCGACAGACGGCAGTCCTTGTGGAGAATGTGCTTCCTGTCGGGCTGTTGCCGCGGGCGTTTCCATGAATGTAATCGAGATTGACGCCGCATCCAATAATGGTGTGGACAGTATCCGTGAAATTCGTGAGGAAGTCGCATATCGTCCTACGGAGGGCCGATATAAGGTCTACATTATAGATGAAGTGCATATGCTTTCTCCCGGAGCCTTTAATGCGTTGTTAAAAACACTAGAAGAGCCGCCGGCTTATGTCATCTTTATATTGGCTACTACAGAAGTGCACAAAATACCTGTGACGATTCTGTCAAGATGTCAAAGATATGATTTTAAACGGATTTCAGTGGAGGTCATCTGTGACAGATTAAAAGAACTTTTGGAAAAAGAGCAGATCGAAGCGGAAGAAAAGGCGGTTCGTTACATTGCAAAGTCTGCGGATGGAGCGATGCGTGATGCGTTAAGCCTGTTAGATCAGTGCATTGCATTTTATCCTGGGCAGATGCTGACATACGATTGCGTTCTGGAAATTTTAGGCGCGGTAGATGCTGAGGTATTTAGCAGATTGCTTTGCAGCATTATGAAACAGGATATACCTGATATTATGGAAACGGTAGAGGATCTGACCGCCGGCGGGCGGGAACTGGGGCAGTTTGTCGTAGATTTTATCTGGTATTTGAGGAATTTGCTGTTGTTAATAAGTTCTGACGAGATGATTGAAATTCTGGATATGTCTTCGGAGCAGATAAAAAATCTCAGGCAGGAGGCGGAGCAGATTGACGGGGAAACGTTGATTCGGTATATACGCATATTTTCGGAACTGTCCAACCAGATGAAATATGCCGCTCAGAAGCGGATATTGCTGGAGGTTGCGCTGATTAAGCTCTGCAGACCGCAAATGGAGACGGATTATGGCTCCCTGATCGGCCGTATTGAGCAGTTGGAGAAGAAATTAGAAGGCGGCGCTGTTGTTTTTTCGGCAAACAAGCCTTTGGAGGCAGAACCCAAAGCGTCTTTTGCAGAAAAGAAAAAGCCTGTTTTGCAAAAAGCAGTGCCGGAAGATATTGAGCAGACAGTCAGAAACTGGAGAAATATTCTTTCAGCGATGCCGGGCCTCTCCCGGAGTTATCTGAGCAAAGCAAGGCTTACGGCTGGGAATGGCAATGAGCTGATTCTGGTGTTTGAAGATGAGATGGCCGCGGGTTATTTTGGAAGAGAAGAAGAGCGGAAGCAGTTGGAAAATACAATAGCACAGCAAATCGGCAAACAGGTTTCGGTGATAATCAAAGAAAAGGAAACAGAGCAGTCCTTTGAAGAAAATTATGTAGATTTGGAACAGGTGATTCATATGGAGATCACCTATGAATAGGCAACAGGAGGAATATGTAAAATGGCAAAAAGAGGTGGATTTCCTGGAGGAATGCCCGGAAACATGAACAATCTAATGAAACAGGCGCAGAGAATGCAGAGGCAGATGGAAGAGGCGCAAAAAGAACTGGAAGAAAAAGAAATAACGGCATCTGCAGGAGGCGGAGCGGTAGAAGTGACGGTGTCCGGCAAGAAAGAGGTTACAAAAATCAAATTGTCTGAAGAAGTAGTAGATCCGGATGATATTGAGATGCTGGAAGATCTGATCATGGCAGCTGTAAATGAGGCTTTTCGTCAGCTGGAAGAAGTTTCTGCAGAGTCTATGGCGAAAATAACGGGAGGAATAGGCGGAGGCTTAGGCGGCCTGCCGTTTTAGAGGCGGTTTTTTATGGATTATTACAGTAACCAGATCAATCGGCTGGTGGAGGAATTGGCAAGTCTGCCGGGAATCGGAAGCAAGTCTGCGCAGAGGCTTGCGTTTCACATTTTGAATATGCCCAGAGAAAATGTAGAAAAACTCTCTCTGGCAATTACAGAGGCCAGGAATAACGTACAGTATTGCAGAGAATGCTTTACGTTAACAGACAATGAAATTTGTCCTATTTGCAAGAATGACGAACGGGATCACCGCACAATTATGGTGGTAGAAAACAGCAGAGATCTGGCGGCATATGAGAAAACCGGTCAATATAAAGGAGTTTACCATGTTTTGCAGGGAGCCATTTCCCCCATGCTTGGAATAGGGCCCGGAGACATCCGTCTGAAAGAACTGCTGCAGCGTTTGCAGCAGGAAGTAGACGAGGTGATTATAGCCACAAACTCAAGCCTGGAGGGTGAAACAACGGCAATGTACATCAGTAAACTGGTGAAACCCACAGGAATCAAAGTGACACGAATCGCCAGCGGTGTTCCGGTGGGAGGAGACCTGGAATATATAGATGAAGTGACACTGCTTAGAGCGTTAGAGGGAAGAAAAGAACTTTAAAGGAAAAGCACGTTGGATTTTAGAATCTGACGTGCTTTTTTGTCGATATATTTTTACTTCTGCTACCAAGGATTTGCAAAAAATTCAGTTCTTTTATGCTAGAGTGTGTTTGAAAATTCATTCCTGCCATCTGCATGCCCCGCTTAGCGGCATATTTACACCAGATTCGGTCAGTGCAGCCCGCTGCGTCTCCCTAATTTGGTACAAATCTCCCGCTAAGCAGGTCATACATCTGGCAGAAAGCAATTTTTAAACACGCTCTAAGGTGAAAACCAGAAACCAGGAAATGATGGACAGGCTGTGACGGTGGAAGTTGGATTTTGCTGCTGCAAGGCAAAATGCCAGGCAGTGATGAGATCAGAATAAAGGAAGAAGGAGTAGGAAATGATCGAAATTATACAGCAGACAGTAAAAACAGAAGATAATCTGGAATGTAAACTTCCGAAAAATATACGTCAGATTGGAAATCCAGAGAAAGATTTTCGGATTTATATGGAAGATTATGTTTATACATATCTTCATCCTGCACAGATTCCCGGTATGGAAATCGGCATCTTGCCGAGGCTTTTGATACTGGTGGGTGAGATCAATCATTTTTCTGACAGAAGCTGCGCATTTATCAGCGGGGCCATTCAGGTGGAAAATAAAGAATATCCAGAAAGCGTACCAGAGCTGAATGACAAAACCTGGCGGCGGATACATACAGAAATGCAGAGGTTTTTTGACAAATGCGACATTGTGGGCTGGGTATTGGATGTTCCGGGTAATGCACTTGAAGTAACGGTAGAAATGGAAAATATTCACCGGCAGAATTTTGTCAATCAATTTCAATTTTTCTTTTTAATGGATTCAGAGGAGAGGGAAGAGGCTTTTTACACCTGGAAGGATGGGAGGCTGGCAAGGAAAGACGGATATTTTATTTATTATGAAAAAAATCCCCAGATGCAGGAATATATGATCAGCAGGAGGGAAGAAATGTATGGGGATAAGGCTCCGAGGGAAGAAGTGGAGGATCAGGCGGCAAAAAATTACCGCGCTATGATGCAGGAAAAGAAAAAGCGGGCTTATAAGCGGGGGACGGGAATTTTATCTTATTTAAGCTCCATGTTAATGGTAGTAATATTGTGCTCTGTCAGTGTAATCCTTTTGAAAAATATCAGGCGGATGGACAATATGGAGCAGACCATATCCGTAATGTCTATGGCAATGGAATCTACCGAGCAGGAAAAAGAAAATGAAGAAAACCATGTTGCAGTGGAGACAATCAAAGGAAATATCCTTCCGGTGGATGAGGAAATTCCCGCAGAAAATACATCCCCTGACCAGGAAAATCTACAGGAGAAAACTCCGGCAGAAGATACTGTGCCGGAAGAAGTGGCGCTGCCGGAGGAAACACCTGAAAATGCAGACGAGCCTGTCGGTTTAGCAGACGAGCAAAAGGCTTCGGGGGCAGAAACTGTTCCGGATACAATGCCGTCTGCTGCCGAAACGGCAGAAAGCTACCAGAAACAAGGATATTATATTGTGCAGGCAGGGGACAGCCTGCGGCAAATCAGTTACAATATTTATCAAAATTATACTATGATAGAAAAAATCTGTGAAGTAAATGGAATTGAAAATCAGGATTCCATTTATATTGGACAAAAAATTATCCTTCCGGAATGAAAGTTGTGCTATAATAAAAAACGAGTTTATACATTTAGGAGTAAAAAGAAATGACGGACATAAGAAAAGAAGAATTTCAGACAATAGAAACAGATCTGGAAGAGATGAAAGAAAAAATACGAAAACATCGGAAACGGATTGTGATTCGCATAGCTGCAGCAGTCGTTTCTGTTGCAGTCCTAATAGCCGCAGCGGGGATTTATTTTCAATTAAAAGAATATAAAGGATACGAAGTAGCCTCAGAAATAGAGCGCAGTGACAGCGAGGCGACAAAATACGAAATTTTTTCAGGCAATATCCTTCGATATAATAATGACGGAGCTTTTTATGCGGATTTTACGGATAATCTGATTTGGAATCAAGCCTTTGAAATGCAGAATCCCCATGTGGATATTTGTGAAAATTATGCAGTAATTGCAGATTTGCAGGGGACGCAGATATACATAATGAATACCGACGGTATGCAGGGGGAGATTAAAACAAACAGACCGATTGAAGGCGTGTGCATAGCAAATCAGGGAACGGTTGCAGTGCTGACTCAGGCAGACGGAATCAGTTATCTGGAACTTTATAACAGAAAGGGGGAAAATCTTGCTTCCGGAGAAATTCATGTGGCAAACAGCGGTTATCCCTTGGACATTGCTCTTTCCAATGATGCGAACAAGCTGGCGGTTTCCATTTTGGATATAGGGAAGGGAAAGGCCGAGACAACGGTTGCTTTTTATAATTTTGGTTCCGTAGGTCAAAATGAGATTGACAATATCGTGAGCAGTTATTCCTATGATGATACGATCATACCGCAAATTGATTTTATCACAAATGACAGAATGATCGCATTTGGAGATAACAAAGTAATTCTTTTTGAAGGAGCGCAAAAACCGGAAGAAACAGAATCCTTAAAACTGGAAAAAGAAATAAAAAGCATATTTTTCGACGCAGATTATTTTGGGCTTGTGTCTGACAGCGGTGATGCAGGCAATCATCATAAGATGGAAGTTTATGATATGAATATGAGGCTGCGTTTGGAAAAAGAATATACTATGCCGTATCAGTACATAGAACTTTTGGAAAATCATGAAATCTGTATCCGAAACGAATACCAGTGTGAAATATACACGCTGCGCGGCACAAAAAAATTTGCATACAAATTTGACGATGCATTATATAAGATATTTTCAAACGGCAAAGGAAGAAGATATACTTTTATTTTAGACGGCGTCATAGAAAAAGTCAGGTTAAAATAGGGGGTATCTATGAACGTATTGGAAATATTTGTATTTGGCATAATTGCAGTCTGCGCGTTGGTTGGATATATTACGGGATTTCTTCGGACAATCTATTCTCTTTTTGCCGGAGTGCTGGTGCTTGCTTTTGTAACATGGGCAACGCCTCAGGTGACGGTTTTTCTGGAAGAGAATACAGGGTTTGGACAGATTGTACAAGATAAATGCGTGGATTATATTCAAGAAATTGCAAGAGAAAAGATCAGTGCGGGTGCAGGGGAATATCAAAAAGAACTGCAATCAGGGAACGAAGGGCTCCAGAGTTTTCTGCCGAAGGAATTGGTGGAAGAGATTGCCGGCTATGCTGCAAATACGGCAGGAGATGTGTTGGAAGAAACTGGAATTTATGAGGAAATTGCGGGAGTAGTTTCTCATTATATTATAGAAGGGCTGGCTTTTCTGTTTATGATGATAGTTGGAGGAGTGCTGATCCACTGGATTGCGCATGTACTGGATTTGGCAGCCCGTTTTCCGGCTTTAAAAGGGCCGAATAAAATAATGGGAGCTGTATTGGGAGCGACAAAAGGATTGTTTCTGGTATGGATTATCTTTTTTGTTTTGACTATGCTGGGGGGAGGAGCCCAGAATCCCCTGCTTTCTTATATAGAAGAGAGCAGAGCATTGCATTTTTTGTATCAGAACAATATTTTACTCTGGATCATTATGGGATTCATGAAGTAAGGGGATAAAAATCAGTAAACGAAAAATGCAACAGGCGGCAGGCCGTTTAAAGTTGCCTGAGGGCAAGGGAGGACTGCCTTTTCAACAATTTATATATTGGATTTTGTCAATCGGCGGGTGATTGGCAGGGGGTGAACGGTAACGAATAATCGCAAAAAATGAAAAAAATGAAAAAACAGGAAAAAAGTAGTTGACAAAGGGTTGGAGGCGTGCTATCATAATCTAGCTGTCGCACGAAAGGCGGCGGGAACGGACCATGACAACTGAACAGT
>CAJUEY010000059.1 GCA_910585825.1 uncultured Lachnospiraceae bacterium
CACCTCGATAAAGGAACCCCGGCACCTGCGGCAGCTTCCTATCTCCAACAGGTAAAAAGGATGGTGCCTGCTGAACCTGTAATCCACATCGATGACAGTGATGTTGTAAAACCTAACGGTTATAAATTTGAAGCCTTGGGTATTGTCAGGGATGGTTCAGAAAGCACCGCCACAAAAAGTGTTTATAAAAAAGGCTACCATGTTACAGAAGCTTGTGCCCTTACCGCCAGCAACCATCCTGTCAGCATTTTCTCCCACATCCATTCTTCACAGGAAAAAGACTATAAATCTGCAAATACAATTACATTCCATGCCATAGAACAGGGCGCTGCTCTTTTCGGTAAAGCAACTTTTGCCATGGACAGAGGATATGATGACAATAAGATGTTTTTGAAACTGGATGAGCTCGGTCAGGATTATGTCATTCGTCTGACCAAAAAGCGTAAGCTGCTGTATCATAACAAATGGACAATGGCTACAGAACTTTGCAAGCGCAGAAAAGGCAAAGTCAAAACCAGTGTGTTTTACAAAGGGAAAGAACATGAAGCCTATCTCTCTCATGTAAAAGTGCAGATTACCGCATCCAAAAAAGATATTTATCTGGTGCTTGTTTATGGCATTACCGAGCATCCAATGATGCTTGCCACCAACAAAGAAATCAGATCCAAAGATGATGTGATTTGGGTGGCAAGAACCTATTTCTCACGCTGGAAGATCGAAGAATATTTCCGTTGCAAAAAGCAGATGTTCCAGTTTGAAAAATTTCGTGTGCGCAGACTTAAAGCAATCAACGCCCTTAACTTTTATATTACCTTATGCATGGCGTTTCTTGCATTGGTTTCCATGGAATCAGAAACTAATGCACTTAAGGTTTCCATCATAAAGACAGCCAATCCTGTAAAGGAAAAAGTTTTCTTCTGCTATTACCGACTGGCAAAAGGCATCTCAGGCATACTTTCCTATGCAAAAGAAGGCATCAGACTCTGGTTTCGGACGAAACGCCCGAAGTACCGTCAACTCTGCCTTAAGTTGGTTGTCTAAATAGATAAAAGAATATATCTCCCTGAGTCCGGTTCCGGCGGGGCTTATTAAAGTACCTTTATATCATAGAACTGCCATCCTATACCTTTCAAAAAACGGCAGATTAGTGCTTTGCAAAACTGTATTTATTTTGGAATTACATTTTGCGGAAACTCAAGTAATTTATCTCTTGCGAACGTAAAAAAATCATGGTATTGTATAATATAAATGATTTTAGAACTTATGAAAAAGGGTTGACACGAAATGCGCGCAAAGGATAAAATTTTGACAGCACAGCACAGCACAGCACAGCACAGCACAGCACAGCACAGCACAGCACAGCATAAACTAAAATTTTTTTATCCATTATTAATAGAATGAATAAAGGACAGTATTTTTATCTGTAGAGTATGCTACAGATAAAAATACTGTCCTTTTGTTGTCTAATAAAGCGGTATGAGGAGGAAATTGGAGAATGTCAATTATTGATAAACTGAGCAGTGGGATGACGGAAGCCGGCAATACAATTACCCAGAAGGCAAAAGACATTTCTGAACAATCAAAGATTTCCAATGAGATCTCAAAGAATAAAAGCAGAAGAGAAGCGTATATCCAAAAGCTGGGGGAAGCGTATTACAACGTACAAAAAGGCGGCGATGACGAAAATCTCGAAGAACTGGTCAACGAGATAGATTTAGTAGATGGTATTCTTGAAAAGCTGACGGAGAGTTTATGTCAGTTGAAGGGAATCGTAATATGTGAACAATGCGGTACGGAAGTTCCGAAAGGAAGCGTTTTCTGTTCTTCCTGCGGAGCGCAGGTCAGACAGCCGAGTGTCATTATATGCAGAAAATGCGGAGCAGAACTGACGTTCGGCAGCCGCTTCTGCGTACAATGCGGTACAAGAATAGATGAATAGATATACTTGAGGGAAAAAGATGGAACGCTTATGTTACGGGTGTTTTGAGACGTTATACGGCAATGAGAGTATCTGTCCGCAGTGTGGATATCATTTGTACCAAAATACGGACTCGCCGCATATTTTAAGGCCGGGCACCGTATTAAATCAGAAATATACAGTCGGAAAAACATTAGGCGAAGGCGGGTTTGGCATTACCTATTTGGCATGGGACAACAATATGCAGACCAAGATCGCCATTAAGGAGTTTTATCCGGCCAGTCTGGTCACACGTGATGCTGCAAATGAAAGCAGTACGCAGATCTATACGATAACGAAGGCTTATAGTAATGAATTTCATGCGGGATTGGAGCGTTTTGTAAAAGAAGCCTCTATTTTGTCAAAATTTTTTAAGCTGCAGGGAATCGTTTCCGTAAAAGATTTTTTTTATGAAAACGGAACGGCCTATATCGTTATGGAGTATATAGAAGGGATCACTTTAAAAGAGTATCTGAAGAAACGGGGAGGCAGTCTGTCTGTAGAAGAGACTCTGGGACTCATGAAACCCGTCATGGAATCACTGGACGTCGTGCATAAACAGAAATTACTGCACCGGGATATCAGTCCGGATAATTTAATGGTATCCACGGACTTTCGGGTCAAGCTGATTGATTTCGGTTCGGCGCGCTACTATGATACACAGTCCGACAAGAGCATGACGGTTGTGTTAAAGCATGGATATGCACCGATTGAGCAGTATTCTTCAAGCGGAAATCAGGGAGCATGGACGGATGTTTACAGTCTGTGTGCCGCAATGTATCGGATGATCACGGGAAGAGTTCCGGATGAGTCGATCAACAGGCTCGGAAACGACACGCTTGTTTCTGTCCGTGCTGTCTCAAAGAAGATACCGAAGCATATCGGAGCGGCGATCGATAAAGGATTGTCGGTCATGCCGGAAAACAGGCAGCAAAGCGTGGAGGAGCTCTATCATGAACTCTTTATCAGCCGGCGTGATCTGCGTTTGGAAAAACGTGCCGGGATATATCAGAATATCAACAAAATTTTATTCAGGCTGATCGCTCTTATTATTTTATTGATTGCAGTGGTAGCGGCAGCATTTATAAAGCGGGATACACTCCGGGAATTCAGGCATCGGATAGCGACTGCTTTTTTTGCGGATGAAATAGATGGTGAAGACGGGAATTCCAGGGCGGAGAACTACGCGGCAGGAGAACCGGACGTTCCCCAAAAAGACGATGATATGAAGGCCGCAGAGGAAGAAGATACAGAGAAAGAAGATACAGAAGATACGATACAGAACCGGGAACCGGCAACAGAGCCTGCAGATACTGCGGCTGCGATGACAAACGGAACGGAGTCTGACAGGGAGGCGTCTCCGGAGCAGACCGATGCGGGCACACAGAGTTACCAGACGATGCGTTCGGATTTAGAATCGGGTTCGGAAAGCGATGATGCCATTATTAAGGTAAGAAACGGCAAACTGAACAATATTGCCGCAGGGTATACGGTGGGTGAAATATTGGATGCCTATTCTGAGACCGAAGGGGTGTGGTATGCCTATACGGATGAAAATACGCAGCAGAAGTATGTATATTATGAAGGTTCAAAAAACGGCAGTTCATTTTTGTTTGAATTTGAAGTATTTACGAATGATACTTTTAAACTGACAGGCGCTATGCAGGACGACATGGTGGTGGAAAGATATGCGGACTTTTTCCAGAGCATTTTAACTGCTCTGGGATTGTGATGGTAGGAGGTAAGGAAATGAAGTGTCCTTCATGCGCAGAAGAGATAGTTGATGACAGCAGATTTTGTCCCCATTGCGGCGGACGTGTTCATACGAAAGAAGGTTTCGGCAAAGGCATTTATCTGATGATAACGGCCGTGGGGGCGGTTTTGACTGCGATCGTGATTCTTTTTGTACTGATCATGATCCGTAAACCGGATGCAGCGTTACAGGAGGCAGCGAGTGAAAATGTGCAGGGTGAAACGTCGGAGGCAGAAAGTGAAAAGAACAACGGAGCAAATAGTGACGTTGAGAATGCGAATGGGGCGGAAGTGGTAGATACGGCGGAAAGCACGGAGCAGGCGGAAGATACGCAGACAGAAGAGGCAGAACTGCCAAAGCTTCTGGTAACGGCGCCGACGGACTATCTCCCGATTAGAATATCGCCGGGATACGGGGATGACGTGATCACAGAGCTGTATGCGGGACGTTATCTGCTCTGGGATGGCGAAATAGTCACGAAAGACGGACATGATTTTTATAAAGTCAGGGTAGAGGATAACGGAGAGACCGGATATGCTGCCGCAGATTATTGTATTCCCGTGGATTACCGATATGATGAGGCGCTGCTGTCGATCGTGGATGTATCAGACGCTTTATATACTTATGACGAAATGGTGGAAGATATAGAGCGCTTATGCAGCGATTATACGGGTCTCTCCTATAAGACGATAGGGCTGAGCGTAGACGGAAGAGAGCTGTATGAAGTGACGTTGGGAGCGCCGGATGCGCCGCATCATATTTTTGTGCAGGCGGCGATCCATGGACGGGAGTATATGACGGCGCAGTTAGTAATGCGGATGCTGGAATACTATGGGGCGAATTACGAATGCGGCAGTTATCAGGGAGATCTGTACCGGGATCTGTTTCAAAATACGGCGATCCATGTCGTTCCGATGGCCAATCCGGATGGGGTGACGATCAGCCAGTTAGGCGTTGATGCAATGAATCATATGGAAATCGGACAGCTCGTATATGACTGTTACATGAGAGATTGCGGGAATCTGGTTCTGGAAGAGGATTTAAACGGCGATATGAACTGGGCGGATTATTATAAGCAGCCTGATTATGACCGGGTGGCGGAAGGAAAGACGCAGATCATCACTTTTGAAGAATATCAGAGAATATGGAAGAGCAATGCCAACGGTGTGGATCTGAACAATAATTTTGATGCGGGCTGGGCGGAAATTGATTTAAAACAGGCTCCTTCTTATGGAAACTATAAAGGCGGATATGCGGTATCCGAACCCGAGACGCAGGCATTGGTGGAACTGGCGACCCAAAGAGAATACGATTGTTTTATCAGCTATCATTCCAAAGGACAGTTGATCTACTATGATGTGAACGGGAATGACGAGCAGACTTCGGAGCGTTCCTATGGTCTGGCTTCAACGTTGGAGAAACTGTTAAAATATGAACCGGTCAATACGCAAAGAGGTTATAACGTGAATCTGGGGGGATTCAGCGATTGGATACAATTGGGTCTGCATAAACCTAGTGTGACGATAGAGAGCGGAAAGCATCCGTGCCCGCTTGCAATTTCGGAATTTGATGCAATCTGGTTCCGGCACAGAGAGTCATGGGCAATGTTATGTGAAATGTTATTTTGATGACAGTAAACCAATACCATAAAAATGAAAGAAAAAGATACTGAAGGAGGCATAATATGTTTTGTAATAATTGTGGCACCAAATTGGAGGAGGACGCTTTTTTTTGCCCAAACTGCGGCAGCAGGGCGGATAGTGCAGCGCAGATGGAAACGGAAGACGACAGGACCGTTATCCTGCGTGAAGAAGCGGTTGAAAATCCGATAGAAAACGCGAATGACGAACCGGGTCAGGATGCGCAGAATGAACAGGAGAAAGAGCAGGCGTCTGTGCAGAGGCAGTCCTCACAGGAACAGCCTGCACAGAGACAAGAAGAAACCATCGAGGCGGTAGAGATCTCGCCGACCGGTGTGGTAGAGACAAATGCCGCCATAGCGGTGCCGAATGATGTACAGAAGAAATTCTGTCCGAATTGCGGGACAGCCAATCATATAAACGCTCTCTTCTGTCAGGAATGCGGTATGTTTTTTGGCAATGCGGAGGAAAAGATGGGAAAAGAAATGACCCGGAAACCGCAAAAAAACGCTAAAGTCATAAAGATGGCAATTCCCGCCGTTCTTGTTGTGCTGTTTGCTGCGTTTCTGTTCATCGCGCCTCGTTTTGTAAAAAGCGGGGGAAACGATAAAGACAGGGATTTTATTGTGTATATCAAAGATAATGAGATATTTATGGCTAAGAGCAATAAATATGAGCCGCAGCAGGTGGGAGATAAATTCTTTGAAGATAAGGAGGATGTACGGACCTATTCTTATTACGGCGGAATCAGCTATTCACCGGATTATAAATACATCTATTATCCGAAAAACTTTGAAACCCATGACTATACATACGATCTTTATTACAGGAAAGTGGGAAATCAGAAGACCGGGGAGGAGAAGATCGATTCGGATGTACTTTCCTATGAAGTTATTGATAATAACAGGATCGTCTATATAAAGGATTATGACGATCATAAATTGTATCTGTATGACGGGAATGATTCCGTAAAGATAACTTCTGACGCAGCCTGGATGACAGTATCCGATGATGGAAAATATATTCTCTGGAGAAGTAACGATGGTGATAATAAGTTATATGTTCAGGATACGGCGATGAAAGCGGATAAGAAGAAACTGGATTCGGATATTTCTTATCTGTGCGCATACTCGGATGACTTACAGACAATTATCTATGAGAAGGATGACAATCTCTATATTGTGAAAGATCTGGGAGAGAAAGAGAAGATTGCTTCCGATGTGAATGGAGTCAATGTACATGACATTAACGGAAATTTCCAGATCTATTATTTTAAGGAATCGGATGAAACCAGTCTTTCCGCATACGATCTGATAAAAGATGATTATCTGTCACAGGATCAGAATATTAAGGAACCGAAACTGGAAGATTATCAGACAGTCACATATGTCGATGATTTTTTCAGTTCGCGTGAAAAGATAGAAACAGATGATGCCTATTATCAGGATGTGGAGAAATATGAAGAAAAGAAAGCAAGAGATGAGCTGCGGGAGGAGTTAAAGCGTTATGAACTGGTAGATACGCAGAGCGGCGATCTCTATTATTATAATGCCAAGAAGGGTGAAAACGTTAAAGTGATGGAAGCCGCCATGGTGCTCACAGCAGATAGCATCGGAACGGATACGGCGCTTATGTATCTGTGGAGTCTGGATCTTGACAGCATAGAAAAACCGAAGTTGTCGAAATTACTGGAAGGAAACGGTGAGGATGCTGAAGAGATATTATGGGAAACGATTTATGAGAATATGCAGTTTCTTTACCTGAAGGGAGAAGAAGTTTTTGTAATCGATGATTCGGATATGGATCGTGACAATCTGGATTATGTTGAAATCTATGGAAATGAAAAGACGGGCACGATGTATATCCGATATGATTTTTATAACTCGGAGTCCGAAAAGTATCATGCGGAATTATACAGCTATGATTATCAGTCGGCTGACGCTGAACTGAAGCTGCTCTGTGATGACTTTGCTTCGGTAATCTCCTGTAATTCTCCGGAGGGAATTTATTATATCAACGAAGAAGAGGACTTATATTGTAACGATACAAAGATCGACAGTGATGTTTATGAATCATCCGTTGCGGTACAGGACAATGGAACGGTCCTTTATCTGACGGATATTGATGATAATTACAGGGAGGGAACGCTGAAGATCTGGCAGGGCGGAGAAACAGACAGGATTGCTGATGACGTGGCAATCTATACATACGGTGTCTTTGATCAAAATAAAGTGGCGTTTTTAGCAGATTATAACTTTGACAAGTGCCGGGGGGATCTTGAGGTATATAACGGTAAGGAGACTACAAGGATCGACTCCGATGTAACGAGTGTCGTTTACTAAAGCAGGCGGCGGATAATGCATCCAATGATCTTTTAAAAGGAGGATTTACGATACCAGCGCTATGAGAAAAAAGAGATATGGAATTCTATGCGGAGTTATCGTGTTGTGTATGCTGACAGGATGTGTATTCCAACATGAGGCGGGCCGGAAGGAAAGGCAGCAGGAGGAAGAAACGCGGGATAGTGAGCAGACGGAAAGTCTCGATGATGTCCTAAACGGAGAGGAACAGAAAGAGACGGCAGATGAACAGAATGCGGAAACTATGCCTGCACAGGAAGCGCAGAGTGGTTCTATACAGAAGGTGTGCATTACGGCCGACGAAGTAAATATCAGAGATTATCCGTCTATGGATGAAAACGCTTCCGTTATCGGAAAAGCATATACGGGAGAAATGTTTCCCTTCGTAGACCAGAATGAGGAATGGTACTGGATAACTTATGACGGTCAGGACGCCTTTGTCAGCAGAGAGTATGCGAAGATCATGTTGATAGAAGAGTCTGTGTCAGATGAACATGCGGAAAATGCAGTAGATCAGAAGATCATAGTTATAGACGCCGGCCATCAGGAGAAAGGAAACCCGGAGAAAGAACCGGTGGCTCCGGGCGCTTCGGAAATGAAAGCGAAGGTAGCTTCCGGAACGAAGGGAACGGCAAGCGGCGTAAATGAATATGAATTGAACCTCGAGGTGGCGTTAAAACTGGAGCAGGAGCTGACAAAGAGGGGGTATAAGGTAATTATGGTCAGAAAGGAAAATGGTGTGGATATCAGTAACAGTGAGCGTGCGCAGATTGCAAATGATGCACAGGCAAATGCTTTTTTACGGATCCATGCCAATGGTTCAGAAGACGCTTCTGTGACCGGAATGATGACAATATGCCCGACGGCGGAGAATCCGTATTGCGGTGAGATCTATGAAGAATGCAGGATTTTATCCGAGAACATACTGGACGCTATGGTGGAATCTACCGGAGCCGTCAGAGAGAAAGTCTGGGAAACGGATACGATGAGCGGCATTAACTGGAGTAAAGTTCCTGTGACGATTATTGAGATGGGATATATGACAAATAAGGAAGAAGATCTGGCAATGCAGGGCGGCGAATATCAATGGAAGATCGTATATGGGATTGCCGATGGATTGGACAGATATTTTGAAGTCATCGAAGAATCAGGTTTTTGATGATTATCTATGTTGATATAAGGAGGAATTGATATGTTTTGTCCAAAGTGTGGGAAACAACTGCCGGATAGTGCAAAGTTTTGTACGGGCTGTGGCGCACAGCTTATACAGATAGATCAGTCAAAACAGACAAAAAAACCGAAACAGGCAAAAGAACCAAAACAGGCAAAGGCCGTACGTTTGCCCGAACCGGTAAAGAATGAGGCAGCAGGCATGCCGCCAGCCGGCCTGTCATCACAGATTGGGATGTCCGCAAAAACGAAAGAAACGAAAAATAGAAACAGACACACCATGATCATATTATTTGTTACGCTGATCGTGCTGATTGTCATAGCCGTCGGCATGGCTATTTACTATGTGAAGGAACTGCATGACAGTGATAATAAAGGGGATATGGAGAGCGAAATTGTCAATGGGGATGACGAAGAAGCACAGGATCCGGAAACAATGCAGGAACCGCAGGAGCAGGTAGATGAGGCCGGTGTAGCGGATTCGGAACAGGGCGCGGAGGAAACATATGCAGAGGAAACGGCGCCGGTTGTGTCCGATACGAACGAAGTGGTAAAAAATACGATCTTGGCGGGAGTACCCAAAGCGCTGTATTCTTATAATTTTGATGAGACGCTCGGAAACGCGCAGGTAGTGGTCAGGGATACGCCTCCGGAAATGCCGGAGGTATCTTCCGATGTCGAGGCGCAGTATGTGCCCGGAATGGACGGAAGCGCCGTATATCTGGATGGAAGTTATGGTATTCAGTTAAGTGACGTGAAAAAGATCGGAACATCCTACAGCATTGCCTTCTGGATGAAAGCGGATGCCCTGTATGACTGGGCGCCTTTTATCCACATCGGATATGATCTTTTAAGCACCGATTATAAATGCAGATTATGGCTCGGACAGAAAACGGATGGGACATCCGTCGCACCGATTTTAAGTTCCGAGCAGGCGGTGTTAAGCGATTCTTTTGAGATCAGACCGGAAGCAAATGCAGTAAGCAGCATGAATGCCGGCGTGTGGTATCATATTGTGTTCACGGTGGATGGAGACACGAAAGGAAGCAGAGAAAGCAGCGTGTTTGGCACTTTATACGTATCGGGAAGGTATGCCGGATCGGGAGATATCGTGTTAAATACCATGAATGTGGATGATTTTACGGTATATCTAGGGATCAATTGCTGGGATGTTTTATATCCGGTCGCATTCGATGATGTGAAGATTTGGGATAAAGTACTGACCGGGCAGCAGGTTTCGCAGCTTTTTAACGCCTATCAGTAAAAGCGGAGAATTATGAAATGACAGAGTTTATGGTTTTTTTAAAAAATTACAGGGTCTATCTGCTCGTACTGCTTGGGCTGCCTGCGCTTACGGCCGGTATCATTTGGCTGAAGAGGATGATCTGCCAAAGACAGAAAAGGAAAGAAATCTCACGGGCGGCGGAGGATAAGCTGCGGGATGAGAATCTGAATCATGTGATCTTAAACGGGGATGTCGGAAACGGACAGGCTAAGGAAGTCTATAAACCATATGATGTGGATTACGGCAATGCCGGCGGCGATAAGAAAAACTCCGGCAGAAGCGTCAGACAGGATGACCATATTATGGTGCAGTTAATTGAAAAGACAGAGCTTTCCACCAGGAAATTTATGATGAATCCGGTTAAGAAGATCCGTATCGGCAGTGATCTGCAGGAAAACGATATTGTCGTGCTGGCGGAAAATATTTCACCCCGTCAGTGTGAGATCTTTGCAGTCAGAGACAAAGTATTCATAAAAAATCTCAGTTCCGAAAGCAGGACGATCCTCAGAAGAAAAAAGGAACAGGCGATCGTAGATGAAAAAGGCATCAGACTGCTTTCGGGTGACACGGTCATGTTAAACGGGGTTTCTTATGACATTATGATAATCAATTAAAACTTTATATGGGGGATAGAAATATGAGCATGATACTTTCAGTACATAGTTCGAAAGCGTTTAAGGAATTTTTACTGCCTGCAGTTAATAATTCCGAATATTCCGTTTTTCTGGATAATGACATCTTTTCCTTACCCATGGACATAGAACTCTCCATGGAGATCATTGAAAATTGTTGGTATTTTACATCTTCTGACAATTACCGGATTGAGGAGACGATAAGCCATGAAGGATGCTTTGGTCGTACATTGAAAGACGGCGATCTTTTGACAGTCATTTTGCCGGGGAACGAACATATTTCCATTATGGTGGACGAGATGGAAAGTTCCTTCAAAGTTTTTGAGAAGTATGACATACAGGAGATCAACGCCATTACCATCGGCAGGAACGAAAACAACGATATCTGCTACAATACCAGAAAACTGGTGTCCGGAGAGCATGCCGTCATTCATCACAGCGCTTCACAGTGCGTAATCGAAGATAAAAGTGCCAATGGTGTTTTTGTCAATTCTCGAAGGATTGTCGGTTCCAGACAGTTGGAATTCGGAGACTGTATCAATATATTCGGACTGTGTCTGGTGTATCTGGGTCATATTATTGCCGTAAATTCGCAGAACGAAGGTTTTCAGGTCAACAGTGCGAAGCTGAAAAAGTATTTATTTGATAAAGCGGAAGTTTTGGATGGCGGATCCATACATGTGTCTCACAGAAAAACATTGTATCACCGTTCTCCCAGACAAATCCATAAGATCGACGATGATGTGGTAGAAATCGAAGCGCCTCCGCAGCCAAAAACTTTGCATAAAAAACCGCTCGGACTATTGATCGGTCCTTCTATGACAATGGCATTGCCGATGCTGTTAGGATGCGGTCTTTCCATTTATAGTACGAGAGTTTCCGGACGTTCCGGCAGCGCTTTTATGTACACCGGACTCGTGACGGCTGTTTCCTCCGCGCTTATCGGTATGATATGGGCGATCGTAAACTTAAATGCAGACAAAAAAAAGAACCGGGAAGAGGAACTGCACCGCTTTGAAGCATACGGAGAATATCTGATCAAATGCGCCAACCAGATCAAAGATAAATATGAAAAGAACACAAACAGCTTAAACGCAATGTACCTTTCTGCGGGGGAATGCTGCGGATATGATGAACAAAATATTTCTTTGTGGAACCGTAATGCAAATCACAAAGACTTTCTGTGTCATCGCCTGGGAACCGGAGATATGCCGTTTCAGGCGCAGATCAACATACCGAAAGAGAAATTTACGCTGATCAATGATTCCCTGGCTGAAAAGCCGGCAATGATAAGGGATAGTTATCAGGATTTGCATAACGTTCCAATCTGTGTCGATATGCTTCGTCACAGACTGATTGGCATTGTCGGCGGCGCCAAGAAGAAGGGGGCGGTAGATGTCATGCACAGTATGGCAGCACAGATCGCCGCTTCGAACTGCTATACGGATGTTAAGATGGCTTTTATCTATGATGAAGGAAACGACGATGCATCCGATTGGGAATATATGAAATGGTTTCCGCATGTCTGGTCCGAGGACAAAAAGAGCAGATATGTTGCGGGAAACCGGATCGAGGCCGGAGACGTACTATATGAGATTACCAATGTATTGCGGACAAGGGCGGAAAACAGGGGCAGTTTGTCTGGAAGCAAGGAGAAACTGCCGAGTCCGCAGTTTATTATTTTTGTGTCCGAACCCGCGCTGTTGGAA
>CAJUEY010000060.1 GCA_910585825.1 uncultured Lachnospiraceae bacterium
TTTGATCAATGTAATACATATCAAACTGCTCTGCCAGCAGCGCATCCCACTGAATTGTAATCATCGTATCTTCCTTGCCATACACGTTGCAGGCATTGATATCTACTTTTGGTCCATAGAAGGCAGCTTCTCCCACATCTTCTACAAAATCAATGTCAAGCTCCTGTAAAACTTCCCTCATATGCTGTTCCGTTTCTTCCCAAACTTCCGGTTCTCCAATGTATTTTTCCCGATTATCCGGGTCCCATTTTGAAAGGTGATAAGTAACGTCTTCCTCTACCCCCAGCGTCTGAAGGATATATTTGGCCAGCGCCAGACATCCTTTGAACTCTTCTACCATTTGATCCGGACGGACGATCAAATGTCCCTCTGATATCGTAAACTGACGCACTCTTGTAAGTCCGTGCATTTCTCCGGAATCTTCACAGCGGAATAACGTAGAAGTTTCTCCCATACGATAAGGCAGATCGCGGTAAGAATGCTGTTCATTTTTGTAAACATAATACTGGAACGGGCATGTCATAGGACGAAGGGCGAATACTTCTTTGTCCTTCTCCTCATCGCCCAGTACAAACATTCCTTCTTTATAATGATCCCAATGTCCGGAAATTTTATACAAATCGGATTTGGCCATAAGCGGCGTCCTGGTACGTACGTAGCCCCATTCTTTATCTTCTAAATCTTCAATCCATCGTTGAAGTTTGATAATCATCTTTGTGCCTTTCGGCGTAAATAACGGAAGCCCCTGTCCGATGACATCTACGGTGGTAAACAATCCCATCTCGCGGCCTAATTTGTTATGATCCCTGCGTTTTGCATCTTCTAATTTTTCCAGATGCTCTTTCAATTCTTCTTTTTTGTTAAAAGCCGTTCCGTAAATACGCTGCAGACGGGCTTTTTCGGAATCTCCCCTCCAATATGCCATGGAAGAAGAAATAAGCTTGTATGCCTTGATGCCTTTTGTGCTCATCAAATGCGGTCCTGCACAAAGATCCACAAAACCGCCCTGGTCATAGAAAGAGATCTCTGAGCCTTCCGGCAGATCTTCAATCAGCTCAACTTTGTAGGGTTCCTCTCTGTCTTTCATGAAAGAAATCGCCTCTTCCTTGGGCAGCGTATATTTTGTAATGGCATGGCCTTCTTTGATGATCTTTTTCATCTCTGCTTCTATTTTGTCCAAATCTTCTCTGGAAAATGGTTCCGCATCAAAATCATAGTAGAATCCGTCTGCAATCGCAGGGCCGATGGTCACTTTTGCATTGGGGAACAGGCGTTTTACCGCTTCTGCCATAACATGGGCAGCCGTGTGGCGGATGACTTTTAAACCTTCTTCCTCACTGGCGGTTATAATATTCAAATTGGCGTCTTCTTTGATTTCTGTACGCAGATCCACAATCTCTCCGTTTAATTCTCCGGCGCATGCTGCTCTTGCAAGCCCTTCGCTGATATCCTTTGCGATTTCGTATACGGATTTCGGTTCATTGTACTCTTTGACTGAACCGTCTTTTAATGTAATTTTCATTTTATTCCTCCTTTAAAAAATCCCTGATACATATAAAATATGTATCAGGGACGATATGCTTTACCGTGGTTCCACCCAGTTTTTATTTCTCCAGTCCAGACGTGCCGCTGCTGGAAGAAATAAGCTCATTTGACGATAACGGAGTCACCGGACCGGATTGGGGCCGCTCAGAGTTAGTTTTCAGCTGTTTCCTGTAAAGATGCTTTCAGCACACTTTGGAAGTATCTGTTTTCTTCCCAAACGGCATCTCTCTCTGCTGCATTCCATCAGCTTACTCTTCTCTTCTACGTGTTAGATTCTTTGATTGTAACTGTTCTCTTTATCATAGGATATTTTGCTCCATATGTAAAGAGATTTTTATCTGCCGCAGCAATGCTTGTATTTCTTGCCGCTGCCGCAGGGACACGGTTCATTGCGTCCTGTTTTCTTGCCGACAATGACTGTTCCGGATTTTTTCTGCTCCAGATACAGCGCTTTTTTTGTTTCCGGATCAAAAATTTCATCCCACATGGGCAGCTCATACAGCCAGTCTGCTTTGGCGTCTACCATGTTCTTATACAATTTTTCTTTATCAAAAGCAAGGCTGACCTTTGTATCTTCTTCCATAGTGTCAATCGGATTTGGTTCTGCCAGACTGTCGTTAATGCCATCTAAAAAGCCTGTCATGTCAAGAATGCTGATCTCGTATTTCTCAGCAAGTTCTTTGACTGTTCCTTCTACCTTTTCTTCGGGATTTGTCAAAAGCTTTTCATATATACCTTTTTCTACCAGAAAATATCTCTGCCAGAATTTCTGCAGCTCCTGTTTATTTGCTTTTTCATTATAGGCAATCTTCTGCCAGTTCTCTAATAATGCCATTGTTCTGCTCCTTTTCTGAAAATCACAAAATTATATTTTATTATAACAGATGCCTGTCCAACTTTCAATTGTTCAAAAAAATTTTTATTTTTTAATTTTATGTATAAGTTTTTCATATGCGGCTCATACTAGTATTGTTCCCGAAGAGATCAATCCCCCACCTGCTCTTCGGGCAACATTACCAAAGATGCAAGAATACTTATCCTCCCCTATGAAAACCTCTAAGACTGCAGAGCTGTAGTCTTGGGGGTTTTCTTTTTACTTACGCCAATCCCTACTGCATCTCCTCCAACAGGCCTTTTATGCCTTCCTCTTCAAAAATCCCTTTATAATATCCGATTTCATCCTGAATCAGCTGATCAATCACTTTCATCCCCAAAAGCTCCACAGGGGCTTTATCATCCGTCATCCGATAATCTCCGGCCTGATAAGGCTTTAGTCCCGCAAAAACTGTCTGCATCATCTCCGACAATTCCAAATCCGAAAGAGATTCGATGCCGGAAGAAAGATTTTCTGTCATCTTCCCGGAATTTGATGCAAACAATTCCCGATTTGTGGTTCCCGGAACATCAATGGTATAGACTTCATCAAATACAGCAGAAATCGTATCGGCAAGATACTGATTGATATTGCCCTCTTCCTCTCCTCTCATATTCATATTGACCACCATAACGCCGTTTTCTGTCAAATGATCTTTTACTAAAGTAAAAAATTCTACAGAGGACATCTGAAACGGTATGGTAATATCCTGATAAGCATCTACCATAATCACATCATATTTTTTGTCAACCACATTTAAGTATGCCCTGCCGTCATAAGTAATCACATTCACGTTTTCCGGCAGTTTAAAATAAGCTTCTGCCAGTTTTGTAATCTTTTCATCAATTTCCACGCCTTCAATCTGCATATTGTCAAAATACCGCTCACACTGCGTCGCAAAGGTTCCTGTCCCGTTTCCCAAAATCAACGTCTCCAGGCGCTCCTTCTGCATCCCTTCCGCCATGACAGGCGCCGCCAGCGCATAATCATAATACATCCCGGTCAGACTGTTGTCTTTTTTCATAATGGACTGCACGCCAAACAATACGTTTGTAGAAAGAATCACATCCGTTTCGTTTTCTTTCACCTGCAGATAATTATAAACCGATTCTCCTTCATAAGTCAGATGATTTTCCCAGAAAGCAAAACTGTCGGAATATCCGGTGATACAGCAAAGGACAAAGAAAACAATTCCAACGACAGTTTTTCCCAGGCCCGTTTTGGTACTGATAAAATAAATACCGGTCAGCAAAAGCAAAATGCCTGCAAATATCAAAAATGTAATAGAAGTTCCCACGGAAGGAATCGTCACAAAGGTAGGAAGAAACGTCCCCAATATACTTCCAATCGTATTCGATGCATTTAACATCCCTACGGTTTTGCCGCTGTCAGAAAGACTGTCCACTGTATATTTCACCAAAGAAGGAGTCACTGTCCCCAAAAGAAAAAGGGGAAATACAAAAATCACCATACATGCCAGAAATCCGGCCCATATTAAAAAGTTCGTATTGACGGTAAAAATCAGCACTGCCGATATGCCAAGAATCACATATTTTCCCACTGCCGGAATCAATGCAATCCATATGGCGGCAATCAGTATCCTACGATAGAGCTTGTCCGGATCGGGATTTTTATCTGCATATCTTCCGCCGTAAATATTTCCCAATGCCATGGCAATCATAATCGTGCCGATAATGATCGTCCACACAATCTGAGAGGAACTGAAATACGGCGCCAACAGACGGCTCGCTCCCAATTCCACTGCCATAACCGACATTCCCGCAAAGAATTCCGTCAGATAAAGATAGCGTTTATTGGATAATATTTTCTTTTCGTTCATTATGACTCCTTTTCTTACATATAATATGTTTTTTAAATTATAGCATTCTTCTCTCTTTCTGACAATTCATGCCTTGACGTTTTGTGGAATTCTCTGTATGATATGAAATACAAAGTAATAAAAACAGAAAGGAATCCCAATGAAAAATATAAAACGAATTTTATCCGTTCTCGTTGTCATTCTTCTGGCCGGAATGTACATCGCTTCATTCATCTTTGCATTAATTGACAGTCCTGATGCTTTTGAATGCTTAAAAATATCCATCGGACTGACTATACTGATTCCCGTTCTTCTCTGGATCTATCTGGCCATGTTCCGTTTTATCAAACAGCGCAGACAGGAAAATAAGGACGCCTCCCAAGGAGAATCCTAAATAACCGGAAAATAATAAAGAAAAGATCTCACAGTGAATCCACTATGAAATCTTTTCTTTTTTTACTGCGGCGTCTCCGTCGAATCGATTGTTTCTGTGGTCTCTGTCTGTGTATTGCTGCCCGTCTGTGTCTCACTTTCACCCTGAGCAGTTGTATCAATTGGTGTAATAATGATATTTTCCGCATTGATATTTGTCTTGCGCTTTACAATATCTTCAATCTGCGCCCGTTTTGCATCGGTAACATCTCCCATATTCAGCACAACATCCACCGCATCGTTGGTAATGCTGACTACCACATCGGTAAATCCCTTGGCCTCTAAAAGCATTTCCGCTGCCGCCTCACGCTCTGCAATATCGGTAAGCGCAATCATTTGATCTACAGCAGATTGTTTTTGCTCATCGGTAAGCGTCGTACTATTGACAATTCCAAGGAGTGTTTCTTTATTCTTGGCCCGTACCTGTTCCCTTGCTAGCTTCATCTCTGCGGCAAAATCCACATTGCTTACGGTGGAACTGGTAAGCACAGCCTCACCGGGATTTAAATCGCTGCCTGTTTCTGCAGCATTTTCTCCAATTGTCTGGGTGCTATCCTCTAATGCCACTTCATCGCCCGTTGTTTCTGTGGATGCAGCAACATCAATGCCGTCGTCTCCCGTATCTGTAAAAATGTCGCCTTCTACAATCGGGCTGTCGGAAATCTCGTAGGAATCCTCAGTAATGTCTTCACTTGCTACTTCTGATGTGCCGTTCAAATTGCTCCTGGTATAGCTGACATATCCGGCAACAGCGATCATGAGCGCCAGTGCTGTAATGATGATCTGATTTTTTTTCAACTTTTTTTTCAATATCCTTCCTCCTGAATATTCATCTTAACTACTTTAATTCTATTCACGTCTATTTGGAATAATGCCATTACCGCTTCAGAAATATTTTGCTTTACTACGGTATCTTCTCCTCCCTGGGCAACTATCAGCACGCCGGATACTTTGGGCATCATCTCTTTTCCCACAAAAGGACTCTTCTGATCTCCCTCTTCTCCATATACGGTCGCCTGGGTTGTCTGTACATTCTGTTCTCTCCGGACTCCTCCTGCAGAATCGCTTTCCTGCAGATCTGAAGTTTCATTTGTCTGATCTTTTTCTATCACGCTTTCCCCCATATCTTCCAGAGTAATCATCACTTCTACCTGTCCCACTCCGTTTATTTTGGAAAGCGTATCTTTTAATTTCACCTCCAATTCCTGTGCATAATCTTTTTGTGACGTAATATCCTGTATCTTCTGCTCTTCCTTCTGCTGTACTTCTGTTTCTTTTTCTTTTCGTGCTCCTGTGGGTATTGCAGCTACCATAAGCAGAATGCCTGTCAGAATCAAAATTGTCCATTGACTTTTATCCCATTTTTTCCATGCTTTATTTTGAAAAAAATCTTTTGGCCTCACAGATACCTCCTAATAGATAATCGAAATCCGGTCTGCATCCATCTGATAATATGCAGAAAGTTTTTCCCGTAATGCAGCAATTTCCGCCGTTTCCGTCTGATTGTCCACTCTTCCTACAATAATCGCCTCCACCTCCTGTTTCGCCACTGTAAGCTCCATAGTCTCTATTTCAAAGGATTCATTTAATGTAACTTCCACGCCAATCACGCCATAGCCGGAATTCTCTGCCAGCAGTTTGACGTCTTCCCCGATGGCTTTTTCGTAATAGCCTATGTAGGAATCTTCATTTAAAAAATCAATTTTTTCCTGATCCATTTTAATCCCTGCCAATCCCTGCCAGAAACTGTCATAGGATATTTTTTCAAAGAGGTCTTCTGATTTGCCCGCCGCCTGAAAAATCGGATTTATTAATGCAATCACCAGAATAATCTCTACAAAAATCTGAATATATTTTTTGTATTCTTTTTTTGCCGCAACAGATGTCAGCACTGTCATAAACAACACCACCATACTGTAATTTTTAACCCAGTCCACGATTCCTGTCATAGCAGCCTCCTGTCTCTATTTATCCTCTGATTATACCGTTATCCAGCTCTCTCACCTGACTGCAGCAGCCGTCAAAGCTATTGTTAAAAAGAACAGCGTCAGGCAGGTTCCCATAATCCTTAAATACAGCATTCCTCCATTTGCAATCCCATTCATTCCGCCAGAAAGACGTTTGTCGGCAATAGGTTCTAACACTGCAGCCAGAAATTTGTATAATACCGCCAAAAATGCCATTTTCAGCAAGGGAACGGCACAAATAAACACCAGTACCACAAGGGCTGCCACTCCCACTGAATTTTTGATCACCAGCCCGGAGCTTATAAAAATCTGTCCCATTCCATTGACCACATTTCCAAGACCAGGCACCATTTGAATGGTTTTTGCAATCGTATTCCCTGCCAGACGGTCCATAGCCGGAGCAATCATTCCCTGAATAATATTGATGCCCAGAATAAACGTCACAGCCGTTTTTAACAGAAACCGCACTGCATCTGCAATCAGTTCGGAGAGTCTGCGAAACCGCTCTTCTTCCATAAGATGATTCAAAAATTCAATCATAATATAGATCTGCACCAACGGAGCAAGAAAATACCGAATCATCCACTCTACGAGATAGACCGCAGTAAAAATCAGAGAATAAGCCGCCGCAGAGGAACTGATATTCATGGTAAAAGAAATTGCAGTACAATAAACAGGAATCCACACTTTCATAAATCCCGTCAGATTTTCTGTAGTATTTAAAACCGTCTGGTTCATCTCAGAAAAAGAATGCAAAAGCAGTATCATCATAAAGCAGTAGCATAAGAAGAAGGCAATTTCTGAAACATAAGAACCGGAAACATGTCTGGCATAATTTTTCAGTATGGAAAAGGCAAGGGATACCACCAAAAGTCTGAGCACAAGCTTTTGATTTTCAGCAAATCCTGACAAAAAAAGGTCTTTGATATAATCCCCCAGATTTTCATAGGGTACATCATTTCCTTTTAAAATTGCCTGTACCATTTCTTCAAAAGAAATCGGCACCTCTTCCTGCTCTTCCAAAAATCCACTGATCTCAGAAAAATCCATTTCTCCTATAAGTTCCTCCACAGAAGATGCTTTCACGGAAACTTCACAGAGCAATATCAGTAAAAAAATTCCGATTCCAAAACAGATCTTTTTTATTCTTCGTTTCATAAAAGCTCTCCAATGGTTTCCATAAAAGCCAGCATCACCGGCATTCCCAACACCAGAATTGACAATTTGGCAAACAGTTCAATCTGTCCCGCTATGGTCTGATATCCGCAGTCTTTACAGATATTGGAGGCAAATTCGGCAACATAAGTGACTCCGATCATTTTTAAGATCATGGCCATATAAGAATCCTCCAACTGAATCATTAACTGCATTTTCTCTGTATATCCGATCAACAGCTCCAATTTGGTTCCCACAAACATAAATATGCAGATACATACGGCAATACTGATATAATAACTGTACTCCGGCCGATAGCTTTTTAAGATCAATGCCAGCAAAACGGCCGTAATTCCAAATATACTGATCTTTAAAATATCCATGCTGCCCTCCTACAAAGAAAACAGTTTCTGCATTGTTTCAAATAATTCATAGATATAGGGAACGATCCAAAACAAAACGATAATCAGTCCCGCCAGACTTGTCAAAAATGCATGCTCTTCTCTTCCGCTATGTTTTAAAACCTGACTGAGCACGGTAACTAAGATACCCACCGCAGCTATTTTAAAAATTAAGTTTACGCTCATGGATTCTCCTTTTGTCCTCTACAGCAGTATGATCACCAGAAACAATCCCAAGAGAACACTGACTGTACTATATAATTTCTGTTTTTCCTTTTTTTCCTCCATCGCCTGAACAATTTTATCTTCCAGCTGCATAAAATAAATCCGGGCAGCCTTTGTATGGTTTTCTTCTAACAGCAGACATCCGGACAACGCCAGCAAAAGCTCTGTTTCTTCTTCTTTTAGAAAAAGCTGGTTCTTCCTTTGATCAAACGCCCTTTCCCACAAAGATTTTGCATCTGCCTCTCTGTTTTTTTCCATTTCTGATGCTACTTCTTCCAGCATTTCGGCAAATACTTTTGTCCTTCCCTTTGCCGCCCTTCTTAGCAGCTGGGCATAAGGCAGGCACAAATACTCCCGTCCGGCATCCATTCCGGTAAAAATTTCTCTGCTTTCTACCAGTTGTTTTAAATGCATATTCAGATCATGGATCAGATATCTGCCGAGTCCTCCCGCACCTGTTAAAATCAAAAAGATGCCCGCAAATTTCAACATAGCTGTCTGCACTCCTGATCATAGACATGAAACGTCCGCGTTCCGGTTTCCCGTTTTGTTAAAAAGACATATCTTTGAAAAAGCCTTTTTTGATATATCCTTTCCATGCCGGACTGTCTGACAACATGCTCCATGTGATCTCCATGCATCGTTCCAAGAATTTTACAACCGCAAAGAAACATTTCTTCTATTGAAGATGCATCGTCTGCTCCTCCCAGCTCATCTACTGCGATTACCTCCGGCGACATACTCCGAAGCGCCATTTTCATTCCTTCCCTCTTGGGGCATCCGTCTAATACATCTGTACGTTTTCCCAGATCATTGCAGGGAATTCCCAGATGACAAGCCGCAATCTCAGATCTTTCATCAATCACGCAGACCTTCTTCCCGGAATGCTGTTCGTCTCCGTTTGAAATCAATCGAATACAGTCCCGAAGACAGGTTGTCTTCCCGACTCCCGGAGCAGAGAGCAGAAGCGTGTTCAGAAATTCTCCTTCTTTATACAGCCATGGAAGAAGTTCTCTGGCACAGTCTTTCCATTCTCTGGCAATTCGGATATTTAAGAAACGAATATTCGTCATTCGGCTAACCTGTCCATCCAAAAGCCTCACCTGCCCGGCAAAGCCAATTCGGTTTCCACCCTCTATCGTCAGATATCCCTGACGAATCTCCTCTTCATACGCATAAAGGGAATATTGACTGATAAAAGTCAGCATCTCTTCTACATCTGCTGCATTGACCCTGTAAGGCAGCCAAATGCTTTTCTCTGCATACCGAAGTTCAATCGGTTGTCCAATCCGAATACGAATTTCTTCGATTTTTCTTTCCTCCTGCAGTCTTTGCGCCATAGATTCCCGCAAACGCACCGGCATAATATGTAAGATTTCCTGCTTCATCCTAACTCAACTCCTAGTCTAATATATGACTTGTCTTAGGAATTATTACAGGAAAAATACTGATGCATCAGACTTTCTAATATTTTTATTTTGTGGGTGACGATAAATTTGTCTTTTGTGGATTTTGCATTTCCGGTAATTTTGTCAACACACAAATCGTCATAGGTCGTTCCATTCACTTCACTGCTGTGCAAAGTTCTGGAAAATTCCCTCATAAAAGCGATAAATTCCCCATCCTCCAATCCCATTTTTAAAAATCTGGCAAACAGTCCAAACCACAAAAAGCTGTCTTTTGCATCGAACATGCCGGAAATATCTTCCGTTATGACCTGTTCCAGTCTGGCAGCCATATCTTCAAATGCCTCAAAATCAGATGGGGATGCGTTTTCTTTTATAAATCTGCACATATCTTCCTGGTTCTTCTTCCAATGGCTCAAAAAATTCGCGGTCATAATAGATTCTACAACCACACGGTGAATCGTTCCGTTCTTAAATTCTGATACTTTATAACCGCCTGAATTTTTGAAAAAAGACATATTGGAAATGGATTTGACCATTTCCGCATATTGTGTTCCCAGTTTCGTAATCCCCTTTTGGGAAGCTGTCATAGGCTTGCCGTCATTGTATCGTTCAATATGATATCCGATATCAGCCTCCGAACAATTTAAATACTGATCGTAATTAAAACTGTAATCCAAAAACCGGTCCTGTAACTCTTCCGGCAGTTCTGAAAACTTCTTGCCCCGAATATCAAACTCGTTCATCCGGACAATGGGATAACCGTTCTCGTCTAACATTTCATTGCCGCTTTCATCTTTCTCTGTAACCTGGTATTTGATCATAAAGCGCCGG
The DNA here is from genome assembly GCA_910585825.1 of uncultured Lachnospiraceae bacterium. Classification (GTDB taxonomy): domain Bacteria; phylum Bacillota; class Clostridia; order Lachnospirales; family Lachnospiraceae; genus Roseburia_B. The sequence goes on from CAJUEY010000060.1 coordinate 10,659, forward strand.
ATATTCTTAGAAATCTTATATCCGTTTTTGGAAAATAAATATGCATTTGTACATCGTTGTTTGCCGTCCAGATCCCAGATAATCGCCGCTCCGTTAATAATCTGTTCTGCAAAAATCAGGGGATGCAATTTATTTCCCTGCAAAATATCTGAAATCAGATTCCCTTTCATGGAAGGCGACCACTGATCCGACTCCCTTTGAAGGGGATGATCAAACCGAATGGTATGCTTTTCTATCTTCTTTATAATAGAAGCTATGCTGATTCTGTCTGTTTTGCAATTTTCCATTGTTTGTGTTTCCGTACTCATTTCTCTATCGCCCTCCTTACATTCCGCCTTGTTCTCATTGCCGTATAAAATGTGAATACCGGCAAAGTTTTTTAATGCCTGACAATGCTGTTTATACTTCTTATCGCTTAATCTTAGTTCTTTTTTAATTTCAGAAACATGTATATCGTCCATTTTCATTTCCACAATCTGCCTTTGGACTTTGGACAAACTATTTAAGTATGCTTCTATTCTCTCATTTTGCAATTCGCACCTCCTCTCTAAGGTATTCTCCATATCAAAATCAGATGGGACCAAATCTCCAAAAGTAACATCGCTATCCTCTCCGACAGGCGCATCTATGGAAATATCATACAGTGGACGGCCGTCTATGTCTCTTTGCATTCTCTTGGCCCTGTTGACATAGGTGATCTGCGTTTTGATTTTGCTGTAAATACAGGAACGCAAATAATTTTCAAAAGAAATTCCTTTTGTGTCATCAAAAGCATTTTCACACTCCCAAACGACCTCTCCGGCTCTTGAATAAAAATCATCATAATCCTTCTGGGCAATCCAGTTAAATTTCCTTTTGAGAATAGAATTGACGATTTTCTTTAATTCTCTATTGTTATCTCCACAATAATAATCAACGTACCTTCCCATTTCATCCACCACCCTGAACTTTTGTTCTATCCCAATTATAGAACGGGTGTTCCTTTTTGTCAACATAAATTTATTTTTGGACCAATTTATTTTCAAATGTGGAATAAAACAATGTACCCACCGTTATTTCATCATTTTCAACACTTTAAAACACACATAAACCTGAAATCATACCCAGCAAAACAAGAAAGGAGCACACATTATCTATGAAAAAAACAGTTTACCAGACAAATCTTTACAACAACGACCATACCAGGTTCGGAGGGAGAATCTTTATCAGTGATTTTGACCGAAAATCCAGCCTGGCAGATATTACAGACAGAATTATTTCTGATCAGTGTTTTGACAGAGAATGTGAACAGAATGCAAAAAACAGAGCTTTTCATCAAAATACACAATAACAGCGAGGTGAAACAAGATATATGAAACAATATACACTGATTAAACTTCCCTTAAAAGAACTGATCGACCATTCTTTTTACGTCACAATGGACAGGGAAGAAGAAATTGAGAAAGAATATCTGATTGCGCAAAGTCCTTCCCTTCTTTTTGACCAGATTGAAAGAATCCGGGGCGAAGCATCTGCCCATTTAAAAGATGTTGGGGTCAAAACCATAAATAAATTTGCCCCTATTCCTATAGTACCTTG
>CAJUEY010000061.1 GCA_910585825.1 uncultured Lachnospiraceae bacterium
TTTTTTCTCAACCTTCTTTCTTGGAATTCCCTATACTTGAATTATACAGGAAGCTTCTTTTAAAAGATGATATGAAATTATTGTATCACTTTTCATACTATCTTAAAAGAAATAAAATTTTAATTTTTCACAGCTGTTTCATAAAGATTATTTCCGTTTCGATCAATAACGACAATAACGGGAAAATCTTTGATTTCCAGTTTTCTAAGGGCTTCCGCTCCCAAATCATCATAACAGATGATTTCTGATTTTGTGATGCACTTTGATAAAAGCGCCCCGGCTCCGCCCACCGCTGCAAAATAAACCGCTTTATTACGGACAATGGCGTCAATCACTTCTCTGCTGCGCTTACCCTTTCCGATCATGGCTTTGCAGCCCAGATCCAAAAGAACGGGAGCGTATTTATCCATACGGCTTGATGTTGTGGGGCCTGCAGAACCGATCGGTCTGCCTTCTCTTGCCGGAGACGGCCCCATATAATAAATCGTTTCGTCTTTCAGGTTCACTGGCAGCCCTTCGCCTCTTTCCAATGCCTCTGTCATACGTTTATGAGCTGCGTCTCTCGCAACATAAACGGTTCCTGTAATATAAACATAATCACCGCTTTTTAATTCTGCGGTCACTTCTTCTGTAATTGGGTTTTTAATATATTTATCCATAAAAAAATCTCCATTTTCTTTCATTGTATTCCTATAAAATTTTCACAATATGACGATTCACATGACAGCAGATATTAACTGCTACCGGAAGTCCCGCAATATGGGTGGGAAACGTATTGATGTTTACGGCAAGCGCCGTAATGCTGCCTCCCAATCCGCCCGGTCCGATTCCAAGGGAATTGATTTTATCAAGCATTTCTTTTTCCAGTTCGCATACATATGGAACAGATGAATGCTGATTGGCATCTCTGGTCAGCGCCTGCTTTGCCATAATTGCGGCTTTTTCAAAATCTCCTCCGATTCCCACGCCGATCACCATAGGAGGACAGGCATTCGGCCCGGCATCCGAAACAGCTGTTAATATGGCGTCCTTCACTCCTTCTATACCGTCCGCCGGTTTTAACATAAAAATCCGGCTCATATTTTCACTGCCAAATCCTTTTGGAGCGAATGTAATCTTTACCGTATCTCCAGGCACAATGGAATAATGGATCACTGCAGGCGTATTGTCATTCGTATTTTCCCTTAAAATCGGATCTTTTACGACGGATTTTCGGAGATATCCCTCTGTATATCCCTGTCTTACCCCTTCATTTACAGCATCCTCCAGATTCATTCCTTCAAAATGTACATCCTGTCCGATTTCCATAAAAATAACTGCCATTCCGGTATCCTGGCATATTGGTATCATTTCTTCCGCCGCAATCTTTAAATTATCCTGAAGCTGATTTAATATTTTTCTGCCAAGATCGGATGTTTCGGAATCTGCGGCTTTCTTTAAAGCAATATCCATATCTTTTGAAAGATAATGATTGGCGGCTATGCACATTTCTTTTATTATTTCTGTTAATTCTTTTGTGTCTATCGTACGAATCATCAGTTATTCCTCCTGTTTTTTATTCTTTTTTTCAGATTCTCCCTTAACTCTTTCAAAGAATCGTCATGCAATTTCGATCTCATACCCGGAAATGCTTTTAAAAGACGATTATGGCCGTAAATCTTTTTCTCAGCCAATTCTTTATAACGTTTATTTAATTCTTCGTACATTTCCTTCTTTTCTATTGCATCTGATGTTTTTTCATAAATATTTTCACCAATCTCATTTGAGATCATTTTTAATTTCTCCGCTATTTCACCCATGATGGAAAGCCGTTTATTAAAATTGAGAATATTGCTTATAGTAAAAATACAGTCAACGGTGAATGCCGACATCATTATGACCAAAAAAACAGTTCCGACTATTTTTGGAATTATATGCACAAATCCGAAAATAATCGGATGAAGTATCAGCATAATAAAACTGCAGGCTAATCCCCATAAAACAGAGAATTTCAAACAAATATATCCACTTATATTAAAAGGCTTGTCTGAATAATCCCACCATTTATTGTGAAATACCTTTTCTAAAATATAACCTGTAATATATTCAAGCACGGAGGTTAACAGAAAGGAACCAAGAAACAATATCAGAAGATTTTCCTTTAAGGGTGTTAAAATTGCAACTACAATTAATACTCCCACGCCATAAATCGGGCAGTAAGGACCGTTTAAAAATCCTCTATTGACAAATATTCCAAGATCCAACGCTGCATAAGAAACCTCGGTACACCATCCAAGAAAGGCATAAATAATAAATATCCAAACGACTTCATAAAATGTTTGCGGTATAATCTGACTCATCTCCTTCATTTTTATGCTGTTTTCCAATGACAGAAGAAAGGGGGCATAAATCCGGCCCCCTTTTTATTTTTATTCTTTTGTATGCTCCTCTTCGTCTGCCTTGTCAATTTCTTCCATGAGATTTTGATCTTCTCTGACTTTTGCAATGCTTGCAATAGTGACGTCTTCATCCATATTGATCAGTTTTACGCCGGACGTCACACGGCCCAAAATAGAAATGTCTTCTACTTTCATACGAATGATAATGCCTTCCGTTGTAATAATCATGATTTCATTCTCATCATTCACAGCTTTGATGCCAATCAGATAGCCGGTTTTTTCTGTAATCTTATAGCATTTTACGCCCTTTCCTCCGCGGTTCTGAGGAGAAAATTCTTCCATTCTAGTACGTTTTCCAAGGCCTTTTTCAGAAGCGATCAAAAGATATTCTCCCTGGGTATTCATCTGCATGCCGATCACTTCGTCGCCGTCGATCAGATTCATGCCGATCACGCCCATGGAATTCCGTCCGGTGCTTCTTACATCTGTCTCATGAAAACGAATGCACTGGCCATATTTTGTCACTAAAATAATGTCTTTTGTATTATCTGTTTTCTTAACTTCAATGAGTTCATCGTCTTCCCTTAAATGAATGGCAGAAAGTCCGGTTTTCCGGATATTTGCATATTCCCGAATCTGCGTTTTTTTCACAATGCCTTTTTTGGTAGTCATAAACAGGTAATTGCCTTCCTGATATTCACTGATTGGAATCACGGCAGTGATCTTTTCCCCGGGCTGCAGCTGCATTAAGTTAATAATTGCCGTTCCTCTTGCTGTTCTTGAAGTCTCAGGTATTTCATAAGCTTTCATCCGATATACCTTTCCTTCATTTGTAAAGAACATCAGATAATGATGCGTGGTGGTCATCAAAAGCTCTTCAATATAATCATCTTCAATCGTTTCCATTCCCTTGACACCTCTGCCGCCCCGGTGCTGGCTTCTGAAATTATCAATGCTCATACGTTTGATATATCCAAGCTTTGTCATACAAATTACGGTATTTGTCTTCGGGATCATATCTTCCATAGAAATATCATACTCATCAAAACCGATGGAAGTCCTTCTCTCATCTCCATATTTATCTGAAATGAGCATAATCTCTTCCCGAATCACGCCAAGCAGTTTTTTCTCATCTGCCAAAATCGCTTTTAATTCTTTTATTTTCTCCATTAATTCCGCATATTCCGCTTCTAATTTTTCCCGTTCCAACCCGGTCAAAGCGCGAAGGCGCATATCTACGATGGCCTGCGCCTGCACTTCTGTCAGACCAAAACGTTCTTCCAGACGTGTTTTTGCCTCGTTTGTAGTACGGCTGCTGCGGATAATGGAGATCACTTCGTCAATGTTGTCTAAAGCAATCAGCAGTCCTTCCAAAATATGGGCGCGCTCTTCCGCTTTGTTTAAATCATATTTCGTCCTTTTGGTTACGACGTCTTTCTGGTGAATCAGATAATGATCCAGCATCTGGTATAAATTCAGAACTTTCGGTTCGTTATTTACCAGAGCAATCATAATTACGCCGAATGTATCCTGGAGCTGTGTATGCTTAAATAACTGATTTAAAATCACTTTCGCACTGACGTCTCGTCTTAACTCAATGCAGATGCGCATACCCTGGCGGTTGGACTCATCTCTTAAATCTGTAATTCCGTCAATTTTTTTATCTTTTACCAAATCTGCGATTTTCTCGATCAATCTGGCTTTATTAACCATAAACGGAAGTTCCGTGACAACAATGCGGCTCTTTCCGTTTGCCATAGGCTCGATATCCGTTACGGCCCGGACGCGGATTTTTCCTCTTCCGGTGCGATAAGCCTGCTCAATGCCGGATGTACCCAGTATTGTGCCTCCAGTAGGGAAATCAGGCCCTTTAACAATTTTTAATATCTCTTCTAATTCTGTCTCCCGGTCTTCTAAGATCTGATTGTCAATAATTTTTACAACAGCGGCAATCACTTCTTTTAAATTATGGGGAGGAATATTGGTCGCCATACCGACAGCGATTCCGGACGTTCCGTTTACCAAAAGATTTGGATATCTGGAAGGAAGTACGGTAGGCTCTTTTTCCGTCTCGTCGAAGTTCGGCATAAAATCCACTGTGTTTTTGCCGATATCCGCCAACATCTCCATGGAAATCTTACTGAGCCTTGCCTCTGTATAACGCATAGCGGCAGCTCCGTCTCCATCCACAGAACCAAAATTACCGTGTCCGTCTACAAGAGGATAACGGGTGGACCATTCCTGAGCCATATTGACAAGGGCTCCGTAAATGGAACTGTCTCCGTGAGGATGATATTTACCCATGGTATCGCCGACAATACGCGCACATTTTCTGTGGGGTTTATCCGGTCCGTTATTTAATTCAATCATGGAATATAAAACTCTTCTCTGTACCGGTTTTAAACCATCCCTTACATCAGGAAGCGCCCTGGACGCAATTACGCTCATTGCATAGTCGATATAGGATGTCTCCATTGTTTTCTTTAGGTCTACATCATGAACTTGATCAAAAATCTTATCATCCATTTATACTTGATTCCTCCTATACATCCAGATTCTGAACGTATTTTGCATTTGCCTCAATAAATTCCCGTCTCGGTTCTACTTTATCCCCCATGAGAGTCGTAAATATGACGTCTATTTCTGAAGCGGCTTCTTCATCATAAATAACCCTTTTTAAAATCCGCTTTTCCGGGTCCATGGTCGTCTCCCAGAGCTGCTCTGCATCCATTTCTCCAAGCCCTTTATAACGCTGTATTTTATTGTTATTGTCCCGTCCGATTTCAATAAGGATGCGGTTCAGCTCTTCATCGCTGTAGGCATACCAGATCTTTTTGTTCTTTTCAATTTTGAAAAGAGGCGGCTGGGCCAGATAAACATATCCCTGTTTGATCAGTTCCGGCATAAAACGGTATATGAATGTCAGAAGAAGGGTACTGATATGAGCTCCGTCTACGTCCGCATCCGTCATAATGATAATTTTATGGTAACGGAGCTTTGTAATATCAAAATCTTCATGAATTCCGGTTCCAAATGCAGTAATCATAGCTTTGATTTCGGCATTTCCGTATATTTTATCTAATCTTGCTTTTTCTACATTTAAGATTTTACCGCGGAGAGGAAGAATTGCCTGTGTCGCGCGGCTCCTTGCTGTCTTTGCAGAACCTCCCGCAGAATCTCCCTCTACGATATAAATTTCACAGTTTTTCGGATCTTTGTCCGAGCAGTCCGCCAGTTTTCCGGGAAGAGAAGTTCCTTCTAAAGCCGTTTTTCTTCTGGTCAGATCCCTTGCTTTTCTTGCAGCCTCTCTCGCCCGCTGCGCCAGCAGCGCTTTTTCACAAATCAGCTTTGCCACAGCGGGATTCTGTTCTAAGAAATAAGTAAGCTGTTCACTCACTACGGAATCAACGGCGCCTCTCGCTTCGCTGTTTCCCAATTTTTGTTTCGTCTGTCCTTCAAACTGAGGTTCACCGATTTTGATGCTGATAATGGCTGTCATTCCTTCTCTGATATCTTCTCCGCTAAGCCCGGCATCTGCATCCTTTAATATTTTATTTGCTTTTGCATATTGGTTGAAAGTCTTTGTCAATGCATTCCGAAAACCTGCCAGATGCGTACCGCCTTCCGGCGTAATAATGTTATTTACAAAACTGTAGGCAGCATCATTAAAAGAATCATTATGCTGCATGGCGACTTCTACATAAACGCCGTCTCTTTGTCCTTCACAATATATGATATCCGGATATAAAGCCTCTTTACTTCTGTTCAGATAGCTTACAAATTCTTTGATTCCTCCGGCATAATGAAATTCCTTTTCCATCACAGGATCTACTCTGTGATCTTTTAACACGATTCTTAAATTTTTCGTCAAAAATGCTGTTTCTCTGAGCCTTTGCTTTAGTATTTCATAATCAAACACTGTCTCTTCAAAAATTTGATCATCAGGCAGAAAAACAACCTTTGTTCCGCTTTTTTCAGGAGGACACTCTCCGACTGCCTTTAAAGGATAAATTGTTTTTCCACGTTCAAATCGCTGCTTGTATATTTTTCCTTCACTGCAGATTTCCACTTCAAGCCAGACAGACAGAGCATTCACAACAGATGCGCCTACGCCATGGAGACCTCCGGATACTTTATATCCTCCTCCGCCGAACTTACCGCCGGCATGAAGCATTGTGAAAACAACTTCCACTCCCGTCAATCCTGATTTTTGATTGATGCCGACCGGAATGCCCCGGCCGTCATCTATTACTGTAACAGAATTATCTTCATTCACCGTCACTTCGATATTTTTACAAAATCCGGCCAATGCTTCATCGACAGAATTGTCTACAATCTCATAAACCAGATGATGCAGCCCTCTGGAAGAAGTGCTTCCGATGTACATTCCCGGACGTTTTCTTACCGCCTCGAGTCCTTCTAAAATCTGTATTTGATCTGCTCCGTATTCAGTACTCATATTTCCTCCTATTCCGCCGAATGGCATAAAGATTCCATTCCTATTTATGGATAACGGTTCCATGATCAACCTCAAAAACACGATTAATCTGAAAACGATTACGTATAAATTCATCCAATCCTGTACATGTAATAATTGTCTGCGTATTACCGATATGATTCAAGAGATAATTCTGCCTGTTGCTGTCTAATTCTGATAATACATCATCTAAAAGTAAAATGGGGGAATCTTTTGTAACCTGTTTTACCAATTCAATTTCCGAAAGCTTGAGTGAAAGAGCCAGAGTTCTCTGCTGGCCCTGAGAACCGAATTTTCTAATATCAACACCATTACCGGAAAAAGAAATATCATCTCTGTGAGGACCTATCATCGTCTGCCCCAATTTTAATTCTTTCTCACAAACTCTTTGAAGCTCCTCTTCAAAACAGTCTTCTTCTATACTCGGCTCATAAATCAAAAGCATTTCTTCTGCTCCGCCGGAAATATTGTGATGTATCTTCATCACAATTTCATTTAACTGTTTTATAAATCCTCTGCGTCTTTTTATTATTCTTTTCCCATAGCTAATTAATTGAAGATTCCATGCAAAAAGCGTATCTTTCAGATCGGGTTTAAAATAAATATCTTTTAAAAGTTTATTTCTCTGCCCTAATATCTTATTGTATTTTGACAGATCATCCAGATAAATTTTATCCAACTGACAAAGTTCCATGTCCATAAATCTTCTTCTCTCTGAAGGGCCGTTTTTTATAATATTCAAATCCTCCGGTGAAAAGAAAACAATATTTAAAATCCCAAACAGTTCACTCGCTTTTTTTATAGGAATCCGGTTAACGGCAATTCCTTTGGAACGATTCTTTTTTAAATGAATATCAATTTGAAATTTCTTTTGTTTCTTTTCTACAAAAACACGGATATGAGCTTCTTCATTTTCAAATTGAATCATTTCTTTATCTTTGCTGCCTTTGTGTGACTTCGTCGTTCCACTTAAATAAACTGCCTCTAAAATATTTGTTTTTCCCTGGGCATTATTGCCATAGAGAATATTGGTACCTTCTTCAAAATCAATATTTAATGTATTATAATTTCTAAAATGATTTAATTCCAGTGATCTTATAATCATTTGGTTATTTGAAACGTCTCTTCTTCAAAGGATACCTTATCCCCCGGATAGAGCTTTCTTCCTCTTCGTTCTTCTATTTCTCCATTGACTGAAACTTCTCCGTTCCAAATCAATGTTTTTGCATCAGAACCTGAGCCTACAATACCTGCTTTTTTCAGCGCCTGGCCCAAACGAATAAATTCTTCTCCTTCACGTATTGTAATATTCATAATCAAACCTCGCTTGCCGCATTAAAATTAACCGGAAGAAGAAGATAAATATAATTTTCTTCCTCGTCTTTAATAAAGCAGGGAGCTTTTGGATTTACCAGGTAAAGAGTAACTTCTTCATCATCAATCACACGGAGTGCATCAATGAAAAATTTTGGATTAAATCCAATCAAAATATCCTTGCCTTCTTTTTCGATATCAATTTCTTCATTCATAGAACCAATAAAGGAATTCATTTTCAATTCAATTACCGCATCTGTCACATTCATGATAATCGGCTTTTTGTCTCCCTCTTTGATTAAAAGAGTAGCACGGTCAATACAGTCTAACAAATCTTTTTTGTTGATTTTTATTTTAGTTTCATAATCAGAAGAAAGCATCTGCTCAATTCTAAAATATTCCCCTTCAATTAATCTGGATACCACCGTTGTCTGATCAAATTCGAAAATAATGTGATTTTCGCTAAGGAACAGAGTTACCTTTTCTTCGGCAGAACCGGGGAGTATCTTGCTGATTTCATTTAATGCCTTACCTGGAACAATAACTTTTTTGTAAGGATAGTTTTCTTTTAAATTTACATTGCGTATAGAGATACGATGACCATCTAAAGATACTACTTTAAATTGATTTTCATTGATCTCAAATAATTCTCCCGCCATAATTTTATTATTGTCATTGTCTGCAATAGAGAAAATTGTCTGTCTTATGATTTCTTTTAGTGTAAACTGAGACATAGAAACAGAATCTGTTTTTTCTATATCGGGAAGATAGGAAAAATCTTCTCCTGACTTTCCAACGATATGGAATTTTGCTTTTTCACATGTAATTGATGTCTTTAAGGAGTCGTCAGATTCAATGGTTACTTCATTGTCAGGCAGCTTTCTTACAATTTCTGAAAAAACCTTAGCATCTAAAGCAATTATGCCTGGCTCTATAATATCACCTTCAATTATTGTTTCGATTCCAAGTTCCATATCGTTTGCAGTTAATTTAATTTCATCCATTGATGCGTCAATCAATATACATTCTAAGATAGACATTGTCGTCCGGACAGGAACTGCTTTGGAAACAATATTAACTCCTTTCAGGAGATTTGCTTTGGAACATTTTAATTTCATGTCGTGTATAACTCCTTTCCAAAAAGCATATATATAAAATATAAAAAGATTTCGTAATAGTCTTAATAAGGGATGTGAATATGTTTAAAACCCTTAGAAATCCCGAAAACATGGGATTTTTTTATTGTACAAGTATGTGAAAAAGTCAGAAAATCATGAGGATTTCCATTGGATTATGTGTGGATAACTAGTTTGGGTTGATCTTTTTCTTAATGGTTTCGATGAGTATTCTTGTACTTTCGTTTGTTTCGTATTCTTTTTTGATTTTTTTTACACCATTGATGATTGTAGTGTGATCGCGTCCTCCCAGTAATGAACCGATGTAGTCTAATGTAGAGTCTGTCATTTCTTTGCAGAGATACATGGCAATCTGCCTGGGACGCACGATATCGCTGCTTCGTTTTTTAGACATCATTTCTTCTAATGAAATCTGACAATGTTCAGAAACGACTTCTATGATTAGCTGTGGCGTTACTTCTTTTGGTTTGTCAGGGGTGATAATATTCTGGAGCTCTCTTTGGGCAATGTCCATAGTAATCTCTGTTTTAACCAGATTTCCGAATGCGAGCAATTTGTTTAAAGCTCCCTCTAATTCACGAATATTAGATTTAATGTTTGTTGCAATATAATTTAAGATATCATCATTTAAGTCCATTTCATCGGATTCAAGCTTTCTCCTGAGAATTGCCATACGGGTTTCATAATCAGGAAGGCCGATATCTGCCATAAGCCCCCATTCAAAACGAGATCTGATTCGTTCTTCCAGTGTTTCCATCTCTTTGGGAGGTTTATCGGAAGTTAAGATGATTTGTTTATCGGCAGAATGAAGCACGTTAAAGGTATGGAAAAATTCTTCCTGGGTACTTTCTTTTCCGATTACAAATTGAATATCATCGATCATAAGTACATCTACGGTTCTGTATTTTTCCCGGAGTTTTGTCATGGCGGTAGCGCTGCCTGCACGAATGGATTCAATGACTTCATTGGTAAATTCTTCGGATGTGACATATAAAACTCTGGAATCCGGGTTCTGTTCTAATATGAAATTACCAATGGAATGCATCAGGTGTGTCTTGCCAAGTCCCGGCCCTCCATAAATATAGAGAGGATTGTAAGATTCACCCGGCGATTCTGCTACTGCAAGAGATGCAGACTGGGCAAAACGGTTATTGCTCCCAACGACAAACGTTTCAAATGTATAGTTTGGATTTAAACTGGAATGACTTCCTGATTTTGAAGAATCGGCAGTTTTTTTGATTTTGGACTGTATGCTGCGGATCTTACCCATTTGTTCCGGAAGGATAAATTCCAACTGATATTCTATGCCTGTCATTTCTGTAATGGCAACTTTTAAAGGAAGCCCAAATTTCTTAGAAATATATCCGGTTCCCATTTGCTGAGAAGGAATCAGAATATAAAGCTTGTTTCCTTCTATTGCGCATACTTCCAAAGGTTTTAGCCAGGTATTGAAGGAAATCTGCGTAATATCATGCTCTTCCTTTACAAATTGTAAGATATCGTTCCATTTTTCAAAAATTACTTCCATTTAAACTCTCCGTTTATTCCATAAGATTGACCATTAAGGAAACTCTGCTATTGTATATAATAACAAAATTTGTATTTTTAATCAATGAAAAAATAACTTGAGTTTCCGCAGTTTTATCCACAAGGTCCTGATTTTATGAGTATCATAGTGA
>CAJUEY010000062.1 GCA_910585825.1 uncultured Lachnospiraceae bacterium
TCAATATTTTCTTCATCCCAAAATCCAACGGATAACTTTCAATTATCCTTCAAATAAAACATTAAAAGGCATAAAAACTACAAGCAAACACCAAATATATAATCACAAAGAAATTAAAATCCTTCACCCAAAACCCTTACACCCACTGTAAGTATCCATTCCCGCCATCCTATGCTATGATAAATCCGGAAAGCAAAATAGGAGGTGCAGCCAAATGGAACCTGTTCTTAGGATAGAATCTTTAAAAAAATACTATGGAAAATCAAGCAACAAAACAAAAGCGCTCAACGGCATTACATTTTCCGTTATGCCGGGGGAATTTTTAGGTATCATGGGCAGCAGCGGTTCCGGTAAATCAACGCTGTTGAATTGTATTGCTGCCGTAATATCGCCGGACGGCGGAGAAATTTTTATGAAGGAAAAAGGAATTCATACATTAAAAGGCGCAGCTCTTGCCGATTACCGGGGAAAAGAAGTCGGATATTTATTTCAGAATTTTGAACTGTTAGATAATCTGACTGGAAGTGAAAATATTCTGCTTCCGCTGTCATTGCACAAGATTTCCAGGAATGAAAGCATACAGAGAATGCAGCAGTTAGCATCTTATCTGGAAATCACAGATGTTTTAAACAAATTTCCGTCTCAGATGTCCGGCGGCCAAAAACAGAGAGTGGCGGCGGCAAGGGCGTTGATTTTAAATCCGGGAATAATTCTTGCCGATGAACCGACCGGGGCATTGGATTCTAAAAATGCAAAATCTTTGATGGAGAAGCTTTCTGGGCTGAACCGGGATGAAAGTGCAACGATTCTTATGGTTACCCATGATTCCAATGCGGCAAGTTATTGCAAGAGAATTCTGTTTATTCAGGATGGAGTGATTTTTCATGAACTCCGCAGAAATGTACCGGAGGAATCCAGAGAGGAATTTTATGAAAGGATTTTAATGGTAATGGCTCAGTTGGGAGGTGGCAGTGCAAATGTTCTTTAAACTGGTATCTCGCAACAGCAGAAGGAGCAGAAAAGAAAACAGTCTGTTTTTTTCTGCTCTGGTGATTTCAATTGTGGCTTTTTATATTATTTTGTCTCTTCCGAAACAGGATGTGATGATTTTTTTAAGACGGATGGAAAGTGATGCCGTAGACAGATTGATGACGTTGATTCCGGCTTTTTATGGGTTGACGCTGCTGATCTTGTTTTTCCTGATATATTATGCAGGAAAATTTTATCTGGAACGGCGCAGGCATGAATTTGGGGTATATTTGATGCTTGGAATGCGGCGTTTTAAATTGTTTGCTATGCTGCTTTTGGAGGATGTAAAAAGCAGTATAGGGGCACTTCTTTTTGGTATTCCTGTTGCTGTGCTGTTGTCGGAGCTTGTCAGTTTGATTACGGCAAGACTGGTGGGAATCGGCATTGTAGGGCATCAGGTGTCGTTTTCACTGGATGCGGTTTTATGGACAATGACGGGGTTTTTGACAATTAAACTTGCAGCATTTTTGATTCTCAGCGGAAAAATCAGCAAGCAGGAAATTGGATTGCTTCTAGCCGATATGCCGGAGGGCAGCAGGAGAAAGTTTTCTCCATTTGTTTATCAGGTCTCGATGATGGTGGGAATATTGTGTTTGGCAGGAGGATGTGTGCTGGCCGTAAACGGTATGGCGTGGCAGAAGATAGAACTTATGGCAGCAACGTTGTTTTTGGGCGTTTTAGGAATGTTTCTGCTTTTTTATGGTCTGCGGTTTTTTATTGGAGGGATTGCAAAGGGAAGAAGGCGAAACAGCAGATTGCGTGTATTTAATTTCCGGCAGATTGAAGAAACGGTTATCTGCCGTTCCCATACGCTGGCAGTTTGTTCTCTTTTGATCCTTGCTGCAATGTGTTGTTTTGGAGCAGGTATGGCGATCGCCCGTTTCTACAGTAACACAGACCTCCACGTGCTAGATTATACCTTCAGAGACCACTCCGAAGGAGTGTGTCAAAATGGGATACCCGAAGGGGATACCTTCAGGGACCACTCCGAAGGAGTGTGTCAAAACGGGATGCCCGAAGGGTATACCTTCAGTGACTGTGAGGCACAAAGTACAAAGGAAATTCGTAAAATTTTGAAAGACAACGGATTGGATCAATCGTTTTCCGATTTATTTGAAATGAGAGTCGGTTCTATCCAAACAACGGAGGATTACGATTCTGCTTTTCAAATGGATCAGGTGATGGAGTTATTGGCGAAACTGCCTGAATCGAGGGAAAGGGATATTCTTATAAGCAACTTTAGTTATGAGACATCTCCCTATCTGATTTCCTTAAGCAGTTATAATGAATTGCTGAATGCTGCCGGAAGACCCGGGATTAAGCTGGATTCCAAAGAGGCGGCTGTTTATATGGATAGCGAGTTTGTGAAGGCGGACAGGATGGATCTGATGAATGAAGTTCTTTGTGATGAGCCGGAGGTTTTTCTGGACAAAGAGAGCCTGCATTTGACGGGAACTGTTCAGACAGTAAATTTGATTACGGACCGTTCGATTACACTCTCTTTTGCTTTGATCCTTCCGGACGACCGTTTTGCATATTACACACAGGGAGAATATGATATCTATGTAAACGGTGTTTTGGATGCAAAAGTGACGGAAAAGGAAAGTCTGATGCAGGCAATTTCTAATATGAATGAAAAACTGAAGGAAACGGGACTTGATTATGAAAGTTATCTGCAAAATATGGGGCGTCAGCTTTTTTACATGGTTGCGGCGAGCTATCTTACGATTTATCTGGCGATTATATTTTTGATTATTGCTAATACAATGATCGGCGTGCAGTTTTTAATGGGCCAGCAGAAATCCGGAAGACGTTACCGGACCCTGGTATGCCTTGGTGCAACCTATGAGGTGTTGTGCCAGTCGGTGAAAAATCAGATTCACTGGTATTTCGGCATTCCAACAGCGATTGCAGTTGTCTGCAGCTTTTTTGGAGTTCGTTCTCTGTTTGTGGGCCTGCTTTCGTCAAGAACGGAGGGAAATCTTTTTGAAATGATGATGGTATCCGGGCTTATGATTTTTGTGCTTGGTGTGGTAGAATGGATTTATATTTCTGCTGTAAAAAAAGCGGGGCGACGGTATCTTCTGACAATTATGGAGCCGGAGCGCAGCGAATAATACTGGGAGGCGGGTTTTTGAAACGAATTGCTGTTGTGGAAGATGAAACGATGATGAGAGAAGAGTTATTGGAAATTTTAAAGAAAGCGGGATATCTGGTATCCGAGATTACAGAATTTACAGATGTAGCAGAACAATTGTTGGAGTTTTCTGTTGATCTTGTACTTTTGGATCTGAATTTGCCGGGCGCCAGTGGTTTTCAAATCTGCAGGGAGATAAAGCAGAAAAGCTCCATTCCGATTCTGGTGCTTACTTCCAGGGATCAGCTTCGTGACGAGCTTCGTGCATTGGATTTGGGTGCAGATGAATATCTGACAAAGCCCTGTGGAAAGGAACGGCTTTTGGCCCGTATTTCCAATGTACTCAAACGCTTTGAAGGACGCTCCAATTTGCTGGAGGGCAATGGATTTCTTTTGGACAGACAGACTTATACGCTTTACATCCATAATCACTCCATTGTCCTTCCAAAAAATCAGGGAAAAATTCTGGAAGTGTTTTTAACAGAGGGAGACGCCGTTGTTTCAAAAGATGCTTTATGCAGGGCTCTTTGGGGTACGACAGAGTTTATTGACGAAAATGCGCTTCAGGTTAATCTGACGCGGTTGAAAAAGACAATGACGGAACTGGGGATGGAGCAGCAGGTGGTTCCGGTTCGGGGGATCGGGTATCGCTGGATCAAAAAGGAGGCGCAGGATGAGTAAGAGTTTTAAATTGCCGGGGCAATATCTGCCCTGGCTTTTGCTGCTGTTTTTGGTTGACGCTTTTACAGCATTGCTTATGTGGATTATGGATGCAGAGGCGTTTTTTTCTGTGGCATTTGTTATTTTGTTGTTTACGGCGCTGTTGTTTTTTTGTGTCAGCTTTGTGCTTGTTCGTTATGACAAAAAGAGGGAACAGGCATTTTTGGCATTTCTGGAAAATCCCGATGAATACCGGCAGGAGGAGCTGCTTGGACTGGTTTCTTTGACACAGGGGGATGGTATCCGGGTATTGGGGGAGATTCTGCGAAAAAAAGAATATTCCTATACAGAGCTGTTGGCGCAGACGGAAGAATATGAAGAATATGTGGAATCCTGGGCGCATGAAATAAAAACGCCGCTCTCGCTGTTATCTTTTTTGCTGGATAACCGCAGGGAAGAGCTGCCGGAGGCAGTGAATTTCAAGCTGGATTATATTCGAAGCCGTATGCAGGAATCCGTGGATCAAATGTTGTTTTATGCACGGTTAAAAGGCACAAAAAAGGATTATCTGTTTGAGCAGATTGAAGTTTTGGCATGCATAGAAGAGGTTCTGGAAGATTATAAACCTCTGTTGGATGAAAAAGGGTTTGAGATTTCGTGCAGCTTGTCTGATGAGTCAGTCTGCACGGATTTCAGAGGACTTCGATTTCTATTGGGACAGGTTGTCAGCAACTCTATTAAATACTGCGCAAAAGAGCCCAAAATTTGGTTTGCATTCAAATGGGAAGACAATTTTTTTGTCCTGAAAATCCGAGACAATGGAATCGGCGTCCGAAGTTGTGATCTGCCTTATATTTTTGACAAAGGCTTTACAGGTGATTCCGGTGAGAATCGGAAAAAGGCTACCGGAATGGGGCTGTATCTTGCCAGAGGGATTGCGCAGGATTTGAAACTTTCTCTGGAAGCGGATAGCGAATGGGGAAAGGGGTTTGAAATAAGCGTTTTGTTCCCGATTGTCCTGCAGGGGGAGAGCTTTTCATTGACGAATGAGAAAACAGTATGATACATTAAGTTGGAAATAGCGGCGGCTGAATCGTTAAAAGTTTGGCTGCGAGAGGAGTTTATATCTTGAAATATGTAAAGCAGTTTGGAATTATATTATGTGTGTCTTTGGCGGGAGAGGTTTTACACCAGTTTATACCGCTGCCGATTCCGGCAAGTATATATGGGATTGTTATTTTGTTTTTGTGTCTGGAATGGAAAATAATTTCAGTATCTGCGGTGAAGGAAACCAGCAGTTTTTTAATTGAAATTATGCCGGTTATGTTTATTCCCGCCGCAGTAGGACTTATGGATTCATGGCAGATCATAAAAAATGACTGGGTTTCTTATGCGGTCATTACAATTTTTTCTACATTTGTGGTTATGATTGTATCCGGAAAAGTGGTACAGGCTGTCATAAACCGAACCCAAAAGAAAAGAGAGGACAGGCAGTAATATGAAAGAACTTTTTGAAACATCGGTATTTTTTGGCGTGGTTATCACTTTATTATCATATGGGGTTGGTCTTGTGTTAAAAAGAAGACTAAAGAAAGCCGTTTTTAATCCGCTTTTAATTGCAATTGCCCTGACGATGTTGTTTCTGCTTTTGTTTCGTATTGATTATACGGTATATAACGAAAGTGCAAAATATATTTCCTTTTTATTAACACCTGCCACAGTCTGCCTTGCAGTTCCCCTTTATGAACAATGGGAGCTGTTGAAGAAAAATTATAGAGCTGTGTTTGCGGGTATTTTTTCAGGCGTGTTGACAAGTCTTTGTACAATTCTTGTACTGGCGGTTTTATTTAGGCTGGATCATGCGTCTTATGTGACTTTTCTGCCGAAATCTATTACAACGGCAATCGGCATGGGCGTTTCGGAGGAGCTGGGGGGATATGTGGCTATTACTGTGGCGGTAATTATTATTACAGGTGTAATTGGAAATATGTTTGCTGAGACGATCTGCAGTATTTTTAAAATTGATGATCCCATTGCAAGAGGAATTGCCATAGGCACTTCCTCACATGCCGTTGGAACGGCAAAAGCAATGGAAATGGGCGCTGTTGAAGGAGCGATGAGCAGCTTGTCTATTGTCGTTGCAGGAATATTAACTGTGATTGGCGCAAATATTTTTGCACAATTTATGTGACGCTTATCTTTTGTCATATTTTGAATATAAGCAGTATTTATTTGAAATTCCAGGCTGTATCAGTGCACTGCAGAGAAATCAAATTCATGGTTTTCCGATGCAAATTCTCTGCCGTTTGCAATTGTTTTTAAGAAAGTGTTCTGTACCATATCCTCTGTATCTGCTGCATTTTTCATAAAAGAAAAGCAGATGCGGTAAACAGTGTCGACATAGCGGTGATAAATTGCTGCAATTTCCTCATTTGTGTGTAATGAGGAAACCATGTTGTTCATTTCCTTTCAATACGGATACGATTGAAAAGTCTAAAGTATCGCACAAAAAAATTTTATGAAATGTAACATGAAAAAATATGTCCGTCAAGCATAGTCTGGGATGATGCATGGAAGCAATCACAAGATTTTTCTTGCTGCAGAAAGACTTATATGAGATGATAAAAGAAACATGGATAAGGCAGGCGCGCGGGCGCCTACAGATTTGGAAAGAGGGTTTTTCAATGTGGACATTTATTTTTATCGGCCTTATTGTGGGAAGCGTTTTGGGAATTGCATATCTGGCCGGCAGATTTGCTAAATTTTCAATTATGCAAAAGGCGGCGAAAGGCAGGAAAAGCGTTTCTTTTTTCATGGGATTCGTTCTGGTCGTTTTGCTTGTTTTTGGTTTGGGAAAGATATTTGGCGCGATAAATGCCGAGATATGCGTTGTGCATTTGGTGGTGATCTGGCTGCTCTGTGACGGAATCAGCATGCTTGCGGAGAAGAAACGTAAACAGAAATTTGAAAAGTATTACGCAGGCATTTTTGCAATAGGAATTACTGCGGCGTATCTGTCATGCGGATGGTATCTGGCACATCATGTGTGGCGGATGGCATACAGCCTTGAAACGGATAAGCAGACAGGAAGTCTGCGCATTGTGCAGATTGCAGATTCCCATGTGGGATGTACATTTGACGGGGATGGATTTTTAGATCATGTGAAAACAATGCAGTCAGAAAATCCTGATATTGTGGTAATAACGGGCGATTTTGTGGATGACGATACCACAAAAGAGGATATGATTGCCGCATGTCATGCACTTGGAACGCTAAAGACGACGTATGGCGTCTATTACGTCTTTGGAAACCATGATAAGGGATATTACGGTCCCGAGTACCGGGGTTATAGCGGAGATGATCTGATTGCGGAGTTGGAAAAAAATCAGGTCAGGGTATTGCAGGATGAAACGGTATTGCTGGACAACAGGTTTTACCTCATTGGAAGGCAGGATCGTTCGGAAGAGCAGCGAGACAATGGCAGGGCTTCTATGGAGGAATTGACAGCAGATTTGGATTCTGAGAAATACAGCATAGTTCTTGACCACCAGCCCTATGATTATGCGGAGCAGGCGGCATCGGGAGTAGATTTGGTGTTGTCGGGACATACGCATGGCGGGCAGTTTTTTCCGATTAATCAGATGGGAGAATGGCTGGGAGTAGATGCTAAGCGTTATGGATGTGAGAAACGGGAAAACACGAATTTTATCGTAACATCCGGAATTTCTGACTGGGCAATTCAATTTAAGACCGGCTGCAAGTCAGAATATGTGGTCATTGACGTGCGGGGAAAATAAAGGGATAAAGAAATAACCACACAGTCATGGCAGAAGCAGAAAAGATTTTTCTGCCAGCCTGAATGGAAGAAAAGCAGTGTTTCTCTGGGCAGGTAACCGTGAATCTATTTTTGAGATTTATCCTTATCCAGTATCATACTCAATTTAGATTGGAATACTCATTGCTGCCCTTGTGAAGTTGCTTTATGAGATTTACAAGGAAAAATCGTGTTTGATCTCATTTAAAAACAAATCGGAAGCAGCAGAAAGCATTTGGTATTTTTTCCAGACAAAAGCCATGCTTAATTCAACTTTGGGTTTTAACGGAATAAACCGCAGACTGCTGTTTCCTGTCGTGTTGATAATGCCGTCTATGGTAAGGGCGTTCCCAATTCCGGCTTCCACCATAAGGGAGGCGTTATAGATTAAATTGTAGGAAGATGCGTAATTCAGATGATTGATATCTGTTCCAAGCCAGCTTGATAATACGGCGTGGTTATAGTTTTTGCGCATGGACAAAAGCAGAGTCATTTCTTTCAGCTTTTCGGGCGTAACGGCATCCAGACCGGCATAAGGACTGTCCTTTCTTGTCAATATGCCCATGACGTCTTTTGCGGGAATGGGGATATAATTGTATTTTTCTTTGGCTGCGGGTTCAAACAAAAGTCCGAAATCCAATAGCCCGCGGTCTAATCGTTCGGTCACGTCATCTGCGTTGCCGCTGTAGATATGGAATTGAATCGTTGGATGGCGGCTCTGGATTCGTCTGATGGTATTGGCAATCAGGCTCATAGCTTTGGTTTCCCCGGCTCCAACGTGGACTTCCCCATAAACGGTTTCATCCGTGCTTTGAAATTCTGTTTCGGTCCGTTCAATGAGTGACACAATCTCTTCGGCGCGCATTCTTAAGTGCATGCCGTCTTCTGTGAGCAATGTTTTCCGATTTGTGCGTATGAATAACTGTTTTCCAAGTTCACGCTCTAAATCCAGCATCTGGCGGGAGAGCGCGGATTGCGAGACATGCAGCATGTTTGCCGCAGCTGTCATGTTTTCCTCTCTTGCGATGGCAAGAAAATATTTCAGCGTCCTGATTTCCATTCTGAAAACTCCTTTGCTGCCGTCTGTGCCTGGCACAGCGCTTTGCAGTATCTGTATATAGGTACATCATACTCTGTTCAGAAACAAATTGCAATGCTTAAAACTCATAGCAGTGTATGCAAAATAAGTATTTTACATTCCAGAAGGGCGGGCATATAGTAGAAACAGGAATCAGAGAGCCGGGAGGCGGCAGAGTGGAAACTGAAAAAATAAGTGATCCGGTACTTCAAAATCTGAAAGATGCAGGATGTCCGGGAGAAACAATCTGCGCGTTTGCAGATTCCAAAGATATGAGACAACGGCTGGCAGTTTTGACGGCTCACCGCAAAAAACTGCTGGACGGCATCCATGCGGAACAAAAAAAGCTGGACTGCCTGGACTATCTGATCTTCAAAATGAGGAAAGAAATGATAAACGGAAAGGAGTTTTTGAAATGGAAAAGAAAGAGTTAAGCGTATTTGCAGCAGGAGGCACAAACGACGCCTTTGCACAGTATTTTGTCGGGCAGAGCTATCTGAACATGCTCTCCATGGAGCAGGTGGTAATCGGCAACGTAACCTTTGAGCCGGGATGCCGGAATAACTGGCATATCCATCATGCAAAGAAAGGCGGCGGACAGATCCTGCTTGTCACCGCGGGGCGCGGCTATTACCAGGAATGGGGGAAAGATGCGAGAGAGCTTCACCCGGGCGACGTGGTCAACATCCCGTCCGGCGTAAAGCACTGGCATGGAGCCGCGCCAAATGAATGGTTCCAGCATCTTGCCGTTGAAGTCCCTGGTGAAGAATGCAAAAACGAGTGGTGCGAGCCGGTTTCGGATGAAATATATGAAAAATTGAAATAGCAGGCATGACAGGAAGATTAGGCAATGGCTTTATTGCAGGTAAATTTTGTTTCAGATGCGTTCAATGAAAAGGAGAATACAGAATGAAAAATTATGATCAAACATTTACGGATATTCAGGAAAATTTTCTTTCGGGCCAGATTGCAGAATTTGGCTTAAAAGATGCGAAAACAAATGCGCTGATTGGCCTTGCATGCCTGACGGCTGTCCAGACTATGGGAGAAATTCCCGGGAAGGTGAAAGAAGCAGTCCGGGCCGGCGCATCGGTTACGGAAATAAAAGAAACGGTGTACCAGACGGCTCCCTATATCGGATTTCCCCGTGTAAAGGAAGTTCTGGCCGTGATCAATGCGGAACTGGAAGAGGAGGGCGTGAATCCGGAGGAGGAAGACCAGAGTACGGTGACTGCTGATACGCGGTTAGAAAAGGGATTGGCCGTGCAGGTACAGATTTTTGGAGAGTCCATTTATGCAATGCGGGCCAATGCGCCCGCAGAAACAAAACATATACAGGACTGCCTTTCGGCAAACTGTTTCGGCGATTATTACACGAGAGGAACTCTTGGCCTGGATATGAGAGAACTGATTACATTTATTGCTATCTGTTCGATCGGGGGATGCGAGCCGCAGGCAAAAGCGCATGCGGCGGCCAATCTGAGCGTCGGCAATACGAAACAGACTCTGATTGCAGCCATTACATCCTGCCTGCCTTATATTGGCTATCCAAGAAGTCTGAACGCATTGAATTGTATTTATGAGGTCTGCAGATAGTGGGAGGGGAGGGAAACAGTTTGCCTAATAGACTTAACAGGAACGAACCTCCGTCAGACGCCGGCACAGCTGAAAGAGGCTCTGGGAAAAGGGGATATGACAGTGACGCTTTCTTTGAAAAAACCTGTGGATTAGAAAGGATGTAATCAGGATTTAATCCAGATTGGAATACTCAATGCTGCCCTTGCGAAATTGCTTTATCGGATTTACAAGGGCAAAAAGAAATAGCCGCCAACTACTGCCAATAGTGGACGGCTTAGACCTGCAAGGCAGAATGCAAGTAAAAAAATATGGTGGGGTAGAGCCGCGTCTATGGCTTTTCCCTTTTTCTTTATTTTATCATGAAAAGAGGATGAGAACAAATGTTTTGTATACTTTTTAATTTTCAAACACGCTCTAGAGCGTGTTTGAAAATTACCAGCTATTGGTCATTTTAACCATATCAGGATT
>CAJUEY010000063.1 GCA_910585825.1 uncultured Lachnospiraceae bacterium
CTGCATTTATTCAGGCTTTATGCCCTGATTTTGGATGGGAAGTTTGAGTCAATAATAAGTTGATGATACTTGTGGAGGCGCAGTCAACATGGACAGTGAATATTTTAGTAAGAAT
Organism: uncultured Lachnospiraceae bacterium; assembly: GCA_910585825.1. Taxonomy (GTDB): domain Bacteria; phylum Bacillota; class Clostridia; order Lachnospirales; family Lachnospiraceae; genus Roseburia_B. Next base: position 116 of record CAJUEY010000063.1, read on the forward strand.
TTTGCTGTATCTGGCGCAAAGCTATCACGAATATTTTCAGCGTACCAGCCAAGACTATTACAAAAGCAAGAAAGTAAAAATGCCAAAGCCTGAACTTTATGTGATTTTTACGGGAAACAAAGGGAGGAAACCCGATAAAATATCTCTGTCTAAAGAATTTTTTGAGGGTGCGGATATAGACATTGAGGTAAAAGCAAAGGTTATCTATGAAAGCGATACAGACGACATTATCAATCAATACATTATTTTCTGCAAAGTTTTTAACGAACAGACAAAACAGCACGGAATGACGCAAAAGGCAGTTACAGAAACAATCCGCATATGCAAGGACAGGAATGTTTTAAGGGAATATTTAGCGCAGAGAGAAAAGGAGGTTGTGACGATTATGATGAGTTTGTTTGATGAAGAACAGATTATGAAGTCGTTTATCAGAAGTGAAAGGCATGATGAAGCTAGAGAAACAGCGGAAAGAATGATAAAAATGGGAAAGCTGTCACTTGATGAAATCGCACTATGTGTTCCCTCATTATCATTAGACGAATTAAAGGAACTTGAAGCGGAGGTTATGCAATTAGCGTAATCAATCATATCAATCAAAATCAAATATAGTAACAGCGTTAGAGCATATAGGAACTGAAATCTATATGCTCTATTTTTTGCCATTAAGGAGGAACAATGGGCGACAACATTCAGACCAACACCACAGGGCGATTAACGCCCTGTTTACAACAAAAGATTGATAAGACAAGGTATTTAGTCGAGGTACACTTCTCTGATACAAGCACCCAAAGCGTAGAAGACAAGCTAAGGCGTGTCATTCTCCATGACTTAGAACATGAAAAACAGGACAGACCAAGAAAAAGTAATGAAAAATGATGAATACATCCTTGATAAGCAGCAACAGGATATTGACAAAAGAATGTCATCATTTTCTTTGATTCCAAAATGTAAACAAAGACAAACTTTATGTAAAATATATCTGACAAAAAGCTATTGCAGTGGTATGCTGTGTTTAGAAAATAAAAATCAAAGGAGTGAATGATATGGGAAGTCATGAGGTTGGATATTTAATTGGAGTTATGGTGGATTGGTAGTCGGTCTTTTGGCTGCAGCGATGTTTTTGAAATTTATCAAGAAGGACCATTCCTGGAAATGTAAATATGATGAAAGGCAGGAGCTGGTTCGGGGGAGAGGGTTTAAGTATGGATTTTTTACTATGCTGGCTTATCAATGGGGTTATATTGTATACGGGGAGTTTTTGGAAAAGATTGCTATACGGGAAGTGGTTATGACGTTTGGGATAGTTCTTGGTCTTGTAGTTTATGTTTCCTATGCAGTTTTAAACGAGGGGTATTTTTCTTTGAATGAAAATCCGCGGCGCGTTGTGATTCTATTTGCAATCATTGCTGCAGGCAATCTCCTGATTGGGCTTGCGCAAATTCCGTTGGGGCGTTTTTTTGTAAATGGAGTGATTTCGTTTCCGGCAGTAAATGTGATGCTGGGATTGATGATGCTGTTTGTGTTGATTCTGTTGTTTGTGAAAAGATTCTGTAAGAAAGAATCAGAAGAAGGGCAGGAGGACGAATGAAGAATTTGAAACTGAAGGCAGCGCGGGCGGGGCTTGATTTGTCCCAGCAGGAGCTGGCAGAGAAAGTCGGCGTGTCAAGACAGACCATAAGCGCCATTGAAAAGGGAGATTATAATCCCACAATTAATCTCTGTATTGCAATATGCAGGGTTTTGGGGAAAACATTAGATGAGTTGTTTTGGAAAGAGGAAGAGGAGCGGTAAAAGAAAGTAATTTTCTTTTTCCGGCGAAACCTTGTCAATAAAATATGGAACCAGTATAATGAGTGAAAGAAAGGGAGGATGCTCATGATATATACTCCATTAGTACAAAAGGCGATGAAAACGGCCTATGAAGCACACCATGGACAGAGTGACCAAAGCGGTGTTCCCTATATTTTTCACCCATTTTATGTGGCGGAGATTCTCTGCCGTGTTATGCCGGAAGAAACGCCGGTCTGCGCGGCATTGCTCCATGACGTGGTGGAGGATACCGATCTTACACTGGAAGAACTGGAAAAGGAATTTCCAAAAGAAGTGGTAAAGATCGTCGCTCTGTTGACACATACACCGGGAGAAGATTATTTTGCTTATATACAGAAGTTGAAGAAAGATCCCATTGCAAGAAAAATCAAGATTATGGATTTACATCATAATATGGATGAGAGCAGATTGAATGGGTGCACGGGTGTGACAGACAACCAGAAAAAGTGGTGGCGCATCAAGTATAAAAAAGCGCTGGATATACTGATGGACAAGGATTTGTAATGAAATGGGGGTGTAGAAATGCGTATTTTAGTATATAAATGGAAAGCGTATAATTATGCAGACATCTGCGAGGCATTTTCGGATCTTGGATATGAATATGTGACGGTAGAGCAGGATTTGGATCACTATGATGAAGATACAGCATTTGAAGGAAAACTGGCAGATATTATTCAAAAAGAAAACTGCGGTATGGTTTTTACGGTAAATTATTTTGCCCTTGTTACAACAGTCTGTATGAAAATGCGCATTCCATATGTTATATGGACTTGCGATAATCCGCTGATTAGCATGTATCATCAAAAAGTATTTCAACCCTGTAACTATTTTTTCACTTTTGACCAGACCAATTATATGGAATTTAAGGGCATGGGTCTGGATCATATCTGGTACCTCCCTCTGGCAGTCAATACGAAGAGAATCCGGTATCTGATAGAGAACTGCGATGATCTGATTGCATATCAAAATGACATTGCTTTTGTAGGGAGTCTTTATGAGCGGAATAGTTATGACAGGCTCAGGCCGGAGCTGCCGGAATATTTAAGAGGGTATTTTGATGCGGCAATCTGGGCGCAGCAGTGTATTAATGGAGGCAACATTTTAGAAGAAATGCTGACAGTGCCTGTTTTAGAAGAACTGCAGCAGTATTTTAAATTAGAAAAATCCAAGGATTCTTTTTCGGATCTGGGACTTATTTTTTCTACTACGGTTTTGGGGTTTAAGACAGCGGCAGAGCAAAGACGGCGGGCATTGCTGGAGCTTTCTAAAAAATATGCAGTAACAATTTACAGCAACAGCGATACCAGAGAGTTGTTTCGGGTGCGCTACGGCGGCTCTCTGGATTACTGGAGCGAAATGCCGAAGGTGTTTGCAGCGTCGAAAATCAATTTGAACTTTACAATTCCTAATATTAAAAGCGGTCTGCCTTTGCGGATTTGGGATGTGCTGGGCAGCGGGGGGTTTCTGATGACGAATTTTCAGGCGGAAATCCCCTACTATTTGAAAAACAAAGAGGACCTGGTTTGTTTTGAGAGTGTGGAGGAGCTGATTGAGCTTTGCGGATATTATCTGACCCATGAAGAGGAACGGAGGCAGATTGCTGAAAACGGTTACAAAAAAGTTGCGGAAGCTCATACCTATGAGAAGCGGATTGTGCAGATGATAGAGGTTGTAGAAGGCGGAATGGATGCATTCCGATAAAAAAGAGGGAGAGACAATATGGATCAGAAAAACAGGCCCCGGCGTTTAAGAAGTAATCCGGTATTGCGGAAAATGGTCAGAGAAACGAGGATGGATAAGTCTTCCCTGATTTATCCCATGTTCATCATAGAGGGAGAAAATATCAAAGAAGAAATTTCTTCTATGCCGGGACAATACCGTTACAGCATAGACCGAATGGGGGAAAAATTAGAAGAACTTTCAGACACGGGAGTATCTTCCGTTATGTTTTTCGGAATTCCGGAGCACAAAGACGAAATAGGCAGCATGGCGTATGCCCGGGACGGAATTGTGCAGAAGGCATTTGAAAAAGCAAAAAAAGAATATCCGGATTTCTATTTGATCGGAGATGTCTGCATGTGTGAATATACCTCCCACGGGCATTGCGGCATACTATGCGGACGGGATGTAGATAACGATAAGACGCTGGAATATCTGGCAAAAACAGCCGTTTCCCAGGTTCAGGCGGGAGCAGATATGGTGGCGCCTTCCGATATGATGGACGGCAGAGTGGCGGCAATCCGAAAAGCTTTGGATCAAAATGGATTTTTGCATACACCGGTTATGGCCTATTCTGCCAAATTTGCATCCTCTTTTTATGGACCTTTCCGGGATGCAGCAGACAGCGCGCCGGCATTTGGAGACAGGAAAACCTATCAGATGGATTTTCATAACCGGAGGGAGGCAGTCAAGGAGGCTCTTTTGGATGTAGGAGAGGGAGCGGATATTGTTATGGTAAAACCGGCTATGGCATATGCAGACTTGATTTGCGAGATCAAAGAGAGTGTGAATATTCCGGTGGCCGCTTACAGTGTCAGCGGAGAATATGCTATGGTCAAAGCAGCGGCGCAGGCCGGATGGATTGAAGAAGAAAAGATTTTGTGTGAAATGGCAGTGTCAGCTTATCGGGCGGGGGCGGATATTTATATTACGTATTTTGCGAAAGAGCTGGCAGGGTGTATGGACAGAGGGGTGATTGGATAAATATTGCTCTGATAATTGTTGTGCAATTTGCCCAAATTAAGAAATGCCCAGAGAAAACAGTGTGAACAATTGACAAATAATAAGTGACAACGTATAATAGAAACAATCAAAAGGAATAAAATTATGATACAAATAACCTCTCGAATGTAGCAGTAACACAATCGGTTGAGGTTGTTTGTTTATTCCGTGGGATTTTTTATTTTAAGAAGGAGGTATATTAATTATGAGGAGATGTAGTTTTACAAAACTACTAAGTTTTGTGTTGGCATTTGTGCTGACGGCGACATCTGTTTTACCAGGACTTCCGGTGGAGCAGGTGCAGGCGGCAGCAGCCAAGACATGGTATCAGGCGCATGGCGGCAGTGGGAATGGCGGCGGACATTCCTATGGGGATGCAAATACGGCAGCGCCCGCGGTACTGGTGCATTCGACGGAAAGAATGCCGAAAGACGGTTCGTTTAGCGTAACATTTGAGCCAACCAGCGCATTGACGAAATTTGGATTTTTTTATACATATCTGGATGATGATAACTGGTTGTATATAGGATATGAAATCGGCAGCGGCGGATATTGGTATTATGAGTATAAAGTAAATGGGAACGGCAAATATCCTACGATTGCGGGGCTTCCGAAACCGGAGCAGGGAAAGCGCATGAAGATTACAGTTTCCTCCAGCCGTGAGGCGCTGACTGTCAGTGTAAATAATGTCAGAAAAGCGATGAACAATGAAGATATTATGACGCTGACAGAAAAAGCAAACGGAAACGGAAAATTCGGTTTTCGTTCAGAACATCAGATGTCTTATCGTTTTACGGACGCTGTGCTGGGCACAGAAAGCCTGGCAAATGACTGGGAATTTCTTGTAGACCGTGTCGGACAGGAATGCGGCGTGGCAGAACCGACACCGATTTATACCGTAAGCGGTAATGTAAAGAGCGCCGAAGGACAGCCCATTGAAGATGCGATTGTACGTATTGGGTATGACAGCGGCAGGACAAACGCACAAGGACATTATTCTTTTGGCGTGGAAGAGGGGGCGCATGACGTATCGGTATCTGCAGCGGGTTATATGCCAAGTACAGTAAAGGGCGTCGAGATTAATTCGGAGAAAACGCTGGAAGATATTCAGCTGACGTCAAGATCGGCGAATGCATATACGGATTGGATTCAGAAAGACAGTATCAAAGCAGCAGTAAGCAAGACGTTTCCGCAGGTGTATCAGTATAAAGTAACGGCGGATGGAAGCGAAAAGGAATTCATGGGGCAGGAACAGGAGCTTTCTGTCATCAAAATCAACGGTGCGGAAATTGAACCGGTCATGGGAAATGTACAGATCAATGCAGATCATGCGTTGTATCCTATGACTCTGAAATCGGAAGCTGCCCGGATTGATCTTAATATGACCGTTAAGATTTCTGTGAAGGAAAATGACCTGACATGGGAAGTGACGGAAATCCAAAAGAATGCCGGATGTGCGAAGATCAATACGATTGAAGTGCCGGAGCTGAATCTGGTTACGATTCTGGACGTTCATAAAGATCCGAAATTTGCGGGTGCGACAATCACAGGCGACGTAAATGCCTCCGGTGACGAAGAGATGACTTTTGGAGAAGATTTTGCTCCAAGCTATTCTACCGGATTTGCCTATGCGTTTCTGACGGCAAACGATATCACCGCGGGCGTATGGAGTAATTCTGAGGCGGCGGGAGATCAGAGAGTAACCAGAAACAATGGAGTTGACAGCATGTCGCTGACAAGCTCTCTTTGGTATTATGAATACGGCGATCTGGCGACGGATGCAGATTATGACAGTGAAGATTACAAATATACGCCGGTGAGCGAGCTGCCAAGCGTAAAGGTATGTTTTGCCGGAGATGAGAATAAAGACGGTAAAGCAGACTGGCAGGACGGAGCGATTGCATATCGTGATATTATGAATAATCCTCTGGGCTGGGAAAATACAAAAGATCTCGTAAATTATCGTATCTCCATGAACTTCAGCAGCCAGGCGACAAACCCATACTTAAAAGTAGCAGACAACATCAAAAAAGTATATCTGGCAACAGACGGACTGCCCCAGGCAGTAATGATGAAAGGATACGGAAGCGAAGGCCACGACTCTGCGAACTCGGAATACGGCAATATTGGCGAGCGCCTCGGCGGAGTGGAAGAATTGAAACAGCTGAATACGATTGCACATCAGTACAATACGCAGACAGGTATCCATATCAATGCGCAGGAGGCATATCCGGAAGCACAGAGTTTTAATGACAAATTAATCAATGGATACGGTTCAAAAGGCTGGGGATGGCTGGATCAGTCTTTTACCATTAACAGACCGTATGATTTAGGCAGCGGACTTCGCTACAAACGGCTGCTTCAGCTTTATGATCAATTGAACGATACATCTCTTTATGCCAATAAGTGGCCGGGCGTCGTGGGGGAAGGCGATGATGAGACGGTTGCAGACGCAGCAACAATTGCAAGCACAGTAGCCGAGAAGAAAGAGACTGTAGATACAAATCTGGATTTTATGTACCTGGATGTATGGTATGGAGATTCCTGGGAGACGCGTAAAATTGCACAGCAGTTTAACAGCCTGGGCTGGAGATTTTCTACAGAGTTCGGTAATGAAGGAGAATATGATTCCACCTGGCAGCATTGGGCAACAGAAGGGCATTACGGCGGTTCTACCATGAAAGGCGTGAACAGTGATATTGTTCGGTTTATCCGAAACCACCAGAAGGATTCCTTTGTTTTAAACTATCCGGAATTTAAGGGAACCGCAGATAATCCGCTTTTAGGCGGCTATACTTTGAGCGGTTTTGAAGGCTGGGGTTCCAATAATAATTTTGATACTTATATGACTGCAACTTTTGCAGAAAACCTGCCGACGAAATTCTTACAGCATTATCTGGTTTACAGATGGGAGAATTATGGAAAAGGAGAATCTCCGGTAGGAAACCATGAGAAAGAAATTACCTTAAAGAGTGCAGACGGCAAAGATACGGTAGTTGTAACAAGAAATGAGACACAGAGAAATGATACTTATATTGAGCGTACCATTACTTTAAATGGCAAAAAAGTCTTGGATGACGTGAAGTATCTGATTCCCTGGACAGATGCAGAGACAAATACAGAAAAACTCTATCATTACAATTATGAAGGCGGCACAACGGAATGGGAGCTTTTGCCGGGATGGGCAAATCTTGCGAATGTAGTTGTGTATAAGCTGACCGATACCGGCCGTACGGAAAAACAAACTGTTGCAGTAACAGGCGGGAAGATTCGTCTGACGGCGGATGCAAATACGCCATATGTTGTTTTGAAAGGCGATGAAGCACCAAAAACTGTCAGCACCTGGAGCAATTATGCACATGTAATTGATACAGGATTTAACAGCTATGCAGGCACAGGAAACGGAAGTGCGCTGAATACAGCAGTCTGGTCCGGAGACGTAGCAGACGACGGCGTCAAAGTAGTCCGTATGACGACAGGAAATAAATATCTGTCTATGGGCAGTGAGACGAAAGAGCTGGCAGTAACCACCAATATTACAGGACTGAAAGCGGGAACTGATTATGTGGCGGCTGTATATGTGGATAATCAGAGTGAAGCAAAAGCCTGGATAGAAGTGAGCGGCGGAATGAAAGACGTATCCAATTATACACTGAAATCTCTGGAGAAAAACTGGGTTCGCTGTGACGCCCACAACAATGCGGGGCTTGCCAACAGCAAGATGCAGGTAATGCTGGTTTCCTTTACTCCGGTAAGCAGTAAAGCCGCTTTGACATTCCGGAGAGAAAAAGGCGCGGGCGTTACATATTTTGATGATATTCGTATTGTAGAAAAAACATTAAATAACTTCCAGGCAGACGGAAGTTTCACACAGGATTTTGAATCCGTAGTACAGGGACTTTACCCGTTTGTTATGGGGCCGGCACAGGGCGTAGATGATCAGGTGACGCATTTGTCTGAATTGCATGCTCCGTATACGCAGTCGGGTTGGGGAAATATGATTCTGGATGATGTTATTGAAGGAAATTGGTCTTTGAAGCATCATGGAAATAATCAGGGAATTATTTATCGTACCATTCCGCAGAATCTGCGGTTTGAGCCGGATGTAAAATATAAAGTCAGCTTTGATTACCAGGCGGGCCATGAGAATATGTATTTTATCGTAGTGGGGAATGGAGAAGACAGCAATTATGTATGGCAGTCGGAAAACTATCTGACGAAAACGGCAGCGCCGGCAGTTGGAGAGCACTCCACAACAGAGCACTATGAATTTACAGTTACCGGTTCTAAGAGCGGTCAGATGTGGTTTGGACTTTACAGTAATGCATTTGAGCAGCAGAATGGTGTAGAATACAGCTTTGGACAGACAGATTTTATTCTGGATAATCTGGTAGTAAAATCAGTACAGCTGGATGCATATGAGCTGACATTAAAAGGGGTTGGAGACAGCCGCAGACTGAATACTCTTCAGGATGTAACATGGATATCTTCAGATGATAATATTGTAACAGTAGATGAAAATGGATATCTGACGGCAGTGGGCACAGGAAATGCTACAGTTACAGCCGTAATGAAAGGCGATTCGGAGCTTACCGCAGAATGCGCCGTGACCGTAGAGGAAGGTGCAGCTTCAGATATTCTGAATGAAAAACAACAGGAAGTAACAAAAGCGGAAGCGTCTCTGGAGAGTGCAGTAACTCTTCTGAATTCAGCAATTGAGGCTCTGAAAGAAGCGCAAAGGGCAATTGAGGCTGCGCAGGGAGCTTTGGAAAAGGCTCAGGCAGAGCTTACAGTAAAAGAAAAAGAAGTAGATAAACTGCAGACAGAACTTTCAAAATTGCAGGCGGAAAAGAACAAGGAAGAGGCTGCCGTAGAATTGGCAATGGCAGAGTGGGCACAGGCTTCTTCTGCTGATAAAGAGGCAAAATGGGCGGCAGTAACTGCTGCGAAATCAAAATTAACTGCTGTAGAGTCGCAGATTGCGGGGATGGACAGTAAGATTAAAGAAGCGGCGGCAAATGTATCCAAGGCTCAGGAAGAAGTTGATAAATTGAATCAGGAGCAGCCTCCGATAACAGAAGATCCGGCATTGACAACAGCAGCAGAGAATCTGCAGAAGGCGCTTACATCAGCGGCAGCTATCAAAAATAAAGGTCAGCAAAACTATACGGATGCAAGCTGGAATGCATTTATCACTGCATATAATAAGGCGGAAACAGGCAAAAATTCCAAAGATGCTGCACAGCTTTCCAGGCTGCTGACAGATCTGACAAATGCACAAAAAGGGCTGGCGGAGAAGAAACTTGAGAATGGCAATACGGTCATTGTCGACAAGGTTCTTTATAAAGTAACTGACGCTGCAAAGAAAACAGTAACAGCAGTAAGCGGAACCGATAAGAACGGAAGTACGTCAATCACTATTCAAAATACGGTTATTGTAAATAATGCAACCTGTACGGTGACGGAAATCAGTGCAAATGCATTCAAAGGGTATACCAAATTAAAGAAAGTGACAATCGGCAGCAATGTAAAAAAAGTTGGAAAGGCAGCTTTCAGCGGATGCAAGAATCTGAAGAATATCAAAGTTCAGTCCAAGGTACTTAAGAGTTTTGGTAAGAAAGCTCTGAAAGGCACCAATGCAAAACTGACAATAAAATTGCAGAAGAAGATGAAACCGGCAACATTGAGAAATAAACTGATTAAGCAGATTAAAAAAGCCGGCAATAAAAAAGTAAAAGTAAAATAAGCCTAGATTATTCACGGCACAGCCGTGAAAGTGTCTGAAAGCCACATAGTTGCTGT
>CAJUEY010000064.1 GCA_910585825.1 uncultured Lachnospiraceae bacterium
CAGCAACTATGTGGCTTTCAGACACTTTCACGGCTGTGCCGTGAATAATCTAGGTTTAATTCTCTTCAACCATATCACATATCACACACTTATGCAACAAAGTGCAACGCTTTGATTCAATTCTGGACTTTGCACTTTGCTGCAAAGTCTGTAAGAATATGTATATTCTTGGAGAGATCTGCCGCTATTTCTTTATTTTCAATGCTTTTGACGTTATAATTCCAGTAAGCGTCTTCTTTTTTTGAGCCGCAATCCGGTAATAATAAGTTTTTCCTTTTATCACTTTTTTGTCTATATAATACAATTTCTTTTTTCCAACTGCCTTTAATCTCACATATCCGCTGTTTTTCTTTTCAGAACGATAAATATAATATTTTGTCGCGCCTTTTACCTTTTTCCAAGAAATCCGCGCCTGTGATTTTTTGGCAGTCTGCTTTGCTGTAATCTTCTTCGTAGATGCCGCAAGCTGTATGCTTTTTGATTGTCCATTTTTACTTTTTTGATATTTTCCAGAGGAATCAAATGCCACTGCATAATAGGATACCTTTTTTTTACTAATCGGATTTTCATCATAAACAATGCCTGCAGCGTCCGTTTTTCCCACTTCTGTTGTTTGGCTTCCATTAACGCAGTACACAGTATAAATATCTGCATTCTCCACTTTCTGTACTGTGATCTTAATACCCAGTTTCTTTTTTTCCGCAACTGCTTTTACTTCACTAATTACAGGCGCCTCAAGCTCCGGCAAAGGAACATCCGGCTCTTCCTCTTCTGCGGGATCTTTTCCGGAAGAAACGTCCCTTTGTATGGAAATTTTAACCAAAACGGTTTTATCACTGATCTCTGATTTTAGAACCTCTGCATGCTCAACAAACAGGCCAAAACCGGATCTGTCAAAGAAAAAGCCTTCTTTTGCTGTCAGGGTAAATTCTGCCTCTGTGCCGCTTTCATTCCACTCCAGATTAGAAACCGTATATGAAGCGTCTTTGGGTACTACCGCCGCATCGTTTGCAATCGTTATATTCTGGCTGCCTGTAATATACGGTGTCTCTGACAGCACTGCCAGCTCTTCTTCTGTATAAACAGTATCCGTCACAGTGACAAAATCCAAATCTCCTGTAAATTCATTGATATCCAAAAGAGACGCGCACATTCCTCCCCCTATAGCAAAATAGGTGATTTCATCTTCCGGATTAACGGAAAACCAGCTTTTGTGCTGCCAGCCTGCATCTTGCGAATACAGATTATCACTTCCGTCTATACTGATTCGCGTTTTGCCTTCTCCTGTCGTATCAAAACTCATTGCAACCGTATGCCACTCACCATCGTAAAGCATTCTTCCCCCGGCATTACTAATATTTCCCCGTAATGAAGTTCCGTTCTCATTTCGTAATATCACCCGCAGCATACCACTGACCAAAGAAAAGCTCATCGTATTTTTATCGTCCTGACCGCTGCTGCCGCAGGCAAAAATCAGGCCGTTTTCCTGTGTTGTCCGGAAACGGAATAGGATCGCACCCCCTGTGCTTTTCGTTCTCAAACAATTTAAAACATCCAGATATGCGCCGTCTGCATACCATACGCTGTTTTCGTTTCCAAGATCTACATATGCGCCATTTTGAAAGGCCATGCCCGATAAATTCAAATCCAACGCCATCCGGCTTTCTTCCAATGATATTTGAGCCTCTTTTCTGACATCTTCCAATGTCGGCAAAGTTCTTAATTCAAATATTTCTTCAGACAAACAAATCTGATTGTCATCTGTTTTTACTGCCTGTATGCAGACTCTGTATTTCTGATTTTTTTCCAGATCCGATTTTACTTTTAAAATATCTCCCTCAATTTCAAATTTATCGTTGTCATATTCCATACCACAGAATCTATATTGATAGTCTCCGTCCGGCGCCGCCCCATCTGTTGAAATCCTGCCCACAACACTGTCTGTTTGGCAGTTTCTGATATTATTGCAATTCAGGACTATATGAAACGGAAGGGGTTCCTGATCTTCTTTCAATGTTACTTCCGCCTGTTGAAATGTAACATGCTTTGCACTGCCGCTTAATGTTCCGATTACCTGAACCTCATAAACAGGATCTCCTTCATTTGGCAGATTTCTCATAAGAAATCTTTTTTCACTCATATATGCGCTTTTTGTATATGATTTTCCGCTGACTTTGTTTGTCAGTTTCACTTCAACAGAGCCGATTTTCTCTTCCCCATAGGCGCTTTGTAAAGCAGCTAAATCCAGTTCAATCATTTGATTTCCTACAGCAATCTGAGGCTGAATCGAAGATGTCTCTTCCATATAATCAAAATGAAAAGCAAGATTTGCAATCCTCGTATCTGTATTTTGTCCGCTCTCACGAATAAACTGCTGTGCCATGCGAAGCTGTCCGGCCGCACCGGGGTGCAGCGCATTTCCATAGTAATATCTTATATTGCACAAATAAGGAAAAACTGCAAATTCTTTTGTCCAGTCTGTATACTGGTCAATCAGAAGAATGTTTCCGTCTTCTATTGCCACACGCTTCATAGTCTGCAAATATCCGCTTTCCAGGACGCTCCCCCGCTGTGTCGTTGGACTGGGAGTGCGAAAAATAATCTGCACATTCGGATTGGATTCTCTTGCCCTGCGAACAATCTCCTTTAAATTCTCTTCATACTTTTCTACCGTAACGATTGTATCCCCGTCAAATCTGTCATTTGTTCCAAGCATAACGGCAACAATATCCGCATGATACTTTGTGAGTCTCTGCTCAATATTGTCCAGAGTGGTTCTTGTCTGCGCACTGGATACGCCGGTATTGATCACAATATCGTCGCTCCTTCCCAAATCTTCTTTCAGATATTTTTCAAAGATCTGAGCAATTCCATCATAGCCATAGGTATGAAGACATGCATGTGTAATAGAGTCTCCCATAAACAGCCATGTAAGCGGTTCTTTACTGTCTGTTTTTTCTTTGATCTTCTTTTGAAGGGGTGAAAGCTCCATAGCGCCCCCTATGTTTCCGACTGAGGTATTTCCATAAACTTTCGGCATCTGCAAGGCGCCGTCGGAAGATTGCAGCAGCAGGCTGTAGTCCTTTTCTTCCGGCAATTCCTTTATCACAAATGTACGGTTTTCCTTTTCTTCCGCCAATCCACTGATTTTTATATCTTCTATTTCCAATGTATATTGCCAGCTGCTGATTTGTAAAGCAATGTCTGCCGGAATAGATACTTTCAGCTGTCCTTTGGCCTCTGCCTTCACCTCCGGCATTGCAGTTTCATAATACTGAGGCATAGTTTCTTCTGTCCAGTAGGTCGTTGTCTGAAAATTTGACACAGTCCCCATGGTTCCCAATACAAGTTCTTTCGCCACCTCATAATGCCCTTTGGCATTCAGCAGCCCCTCTTCGGTCAGACATTCATTTAAAAATCCTTCATTATTTGTCTGTGCAAGATGATCTACGCAGACAATATGGCTTTTCTTTTCTGCATGCTCCAAACAGTATTCTTCTATTACACGTTCGGCCGCCTCTGCATAAAGCGTTATATCCGCCGCTTTTGTCCCGTCTTTTACCGCATGGGGCATCTGAATTACAAAAAATCCTTTTCCACTCCTTGCAGAGAGGGATTTTGTGATCATTGACTGCAGAGCTGTCTTAAAATCTTCCAGACGCTCTGTTCCGCCATTATAATCTTCCGGCCCTATCAGATATACAACTGCTTTTGGATCCAGATCTTCTATAAACCGTTCTAACTTTTCATCAAATTCCACAGCAGTATTTCCTGTTTTTCCCACATTGATGACGTAACGCTGCATTTCATTGATTGTCTTTCCGTTTCCCCTGTATCTTACATATTCTTCAAACTGTCCGACAAAATTACGGGCGCCTCTTGTCTCCGAAAATCTACCCTGCGTCTCTATGCCGCCACCAAAAAGCCATGTGTTATCATCACGATTGTTAAACATACCGTTATCTGAATCTGTTATCGCTGTTCCGATGCCTGTTACGGCTGCATTTACATTTGCTGTTGAACATACGATTCCTCCTATTGCAAACACAGTGCACACTGCAAATATCAACTTTCTTTTTAATTTTTTAAGCTGCATAAATACCCCCTTATCTTTTCTTTCCGAAATATTTTATTCAATTTCAGACATGTTTCCTAAAAGAACAATCGACAATACGTTTTCTTCGATAATTATCGTTACAATTAGTTTTATATGATATAAAATTATACTACCAAAAAGCCATCCCGTCTATTTATTTTGAGATAAAACTTATCTTGCATAAATACAGTAATTTTTTGAAATGCAGCTTGACAGCAGATTGTTATTATGTTATGGTTTATATAAATAAACCGGTCTATTAAATTAAACCCAAGGAGGAGAAAGAGATGAATTACAAATTATGTGACGGAGAATATCATTTAATGGAACTTGTCTGGGAACTGGAGCCTGTGACGTCTACTGAACTTCACAAAGCATGTCTGCCGCGGCTTGGCTGGAAGAAATCCACCACCTATACCATGCTGCGCAAACTATGTGAACGTAAACTGCTCTCAAATCAAAATTCCATCGTAACAGCTTTAATCAAAAAAGAAGACGTTGAACACTATGACAGCAGAGAAGTTGTCGAAAAACGCTTTAACTGTTCCCTGCCTAAATTTGTAGCCGCCTTTCTTGGCGATCAGACGCTAAGCAAAGCAGACGCAGATGAATTACAACAGTTAATCGACACTTATCGAAAAAAAGAATAGGAGGGATTGCATATGAAACACGGCACTTTCATTTCTTCCGCCATGTTAAATGGCATACCGGAGCCTTTTTTGGTTCTGTTAAAATTAAGCCTCGTTACTTCTATTATGGCTCTCATTGTCTTAGGCATCCGATTCTGCCTGAGAAAAGCGCCAAAAGTATACACTTATGTTTTATGGATTTTTGTTTTTATCCGTGCAGCTTTGCCGATCTCCTATTCTTCGGCATACAGTCTGTGGAATATATTAAAACTCGCATTTTCCCCGCAGTATTCCACGGAGCCTTCCTTCCATACAGCTGCAGTTTCTGTACTTCCTGCAGATTCCGTGATGTATGCCCATAGTGCGGCATCCTCCGCAACTGTCATGCAGGCAGGAAATACATCTGCATCAGCTATGACGCATATGCCGAGTATCTGGATTCTGACAGTGGGAATCTGGATTCTGGGAGTTTCCGCCATGCTGCTATACAGCATTTATTCCATGCAAAAACTCCGCAAAACAGTGAAGTTTGCCACCTTGTCCAAAACAGCATATACGCCTGCAAACTGCCGGGTATATGAATCCGACGAAATCAAAACTGCATTTATTCTGGGATTTTTCCATCCTGCTATTTATCTGCCAAAAAGACTGACCGAATCCCAGAAACGCCTGATTTTAGAGCATGAATCTGTGCACATCTGCCGACATGACCATCAAATTAAACTGGCTGCATGGCTGATTTTGGCGCTGCACTGGTTTAATCCTCTGATGTGGATCAGCTTTCAGTTTCTGAACAAAGACATGGAGTTATCCTGCGATGAACAGGTATTGATTCATCTTGGTTCACAGGTTCGTGCAGATTACAGCTCTCTGCTTTTAGATTTGGCGGCGCCGAATCGGATTTCCTCCGGTATCCCTCTTGCCTTCAGTGAAGGAAATACAAAAATCCGTATCAAAAATATTCTAAATTACCGGCCTGTAAAATTCGGTTCTGCCGCAGCTGCAATTCTTTTAATCTTTATTACTGTTTATGGCTGTATGGGAAATCCTGAAAAAGAACCCGATTCCACAGCCAAGGAAACGGAAACCGAAATAGAAAAGGAGACTGCAATAACCCCGGAAGAAAAAGAAGAACTCACATTTGTACAAAACTTTGTAAACAACCTGATTGACTGCCATGGGGAAGAAATCTATGCGGCGCTTTCCCCGGAATTGAAAGAACGGGAAGATACTTTCTGCGGGGCTGAAAAAGGTCTCTGGCTTGAAAGTCCCGGCCGCCATATCCGCATCAATCCTTTTGATCCAACAGATACTCCTGTGATAGAAAAAACTTCTACCGGCTACCGCTACCAAATGAAACGCCCCGACTATCCGCCGCCTGCAGAATACCAGGACTTTCATTCCACAGACGTCTTGGAGGGAACTCTTGCTATAGAGAAAACAGACAGTGGTCTGACGGTGACAGAATGGGAAGAGTACGGATATAACGAGATTGCCTCTCAAGAAGAATTTGAATGGAATTATCAATACTACTCATTTTCTGATGATGCACAGGCAGAACTGGATTGGATTGAATCACATCCGGAAGAAACCTCTGAACTATTTTACTACGATAATACAAATGCGGAAGAAATCCTTACCAACCGCTTCCACCTCATCAACGGCAAAGTAACGGATATTCAAAAAGACGAACAAAATGGTCTAAAGCATATCACCTATAGCTGGGAAGACGGATCCGTCGTTTTCCGAATGGAGCAGCTTTTGGATAAGCTCTGGTTTATCACTGACGTGGAATCGTAAATCTTCGAAACAAAAGACTGAATGCCGGACAGACTTTTATGAATATAGGACTATCAAAAAATGCACCCCGGGCTTGCATGTTTCAAAGCCCGGGGTGCATTTTTACTGTCTGGTCATTTTTCAAATTGTTCCAGAAAATCCTCCAGCATCTTCTGCAGACGCACGCCATTCTCCCGGTCGCCGTCTGCGAAAGCTCTTTCATACTGCCGCAGTAATTCTCCGATATGCTGCCGGTTCAATCCTGTTGTTTCCGCAAACACGCGCTTTCCCCTTGCCAGGAGCAGGTCACTGTGCACATTCCTGCCGTTTCGGTTTTTGTAAGTTTCCAGTTCCTTTATTTTTGCGTCAATTTCCTGTTTGGACAGCCGGAGATTTTGACTGATAAAGACTTTCTGCGCCGTATTTTTTTCTTCTCCTTCGCAGGCATCCACCACCAGAATCCCATTGATATCATAGGAAAAAGTCACCCGAATGCAGGCATGGCCAGCCGGCATTGGCTGAATGGGAAGTTCCAGTTCTCCCAGAAAAAGATTATCTTCACAATAATACTCTTCTCCCTGATACACTCTCAAAACCACTTTTGACTGCCCGTCATATACGTTGGTATACCTCTGTGTATTCGCACTGGGCAGAACGCTGTTGCGCTCTATCACAGGAGAGAAAATGGAACGTCTGTCTCCGCTGCGGTTATTTACTTCAACCCCAAGTGTAAAAGGACAGATGTCGGTCAAAAGAATATCTTTCAAATCTTCCTTGCGCTCTTTGATCCCTGCATAAATTCCTGCGCCGTGGGCGACAATCTCATCCGGCGAACCTGCCAGCGTGGGTTTTCTTCCCATAAAGCTTGTCAGAAAATAAGGCACTACCGGCATTTTGGAGGAACCGCCTACCAGTATGATATCCGCCAGATCTTCGGCGTGATAGCCGCTGTCCCTGAGGGCCCGTTCAACGGTACGTCCTGCCCTGGCAAACAAATCTTCACAACATTTTACCAATACTTCATTGTTTAAAAAAACGCCGATGTCTTCTCCATCCAGCTCATAGTGAATCAATACCGTCTCCTGATGCGTCAATTCTTTTTTGCTCTTCTCCGCCAAACGCAGCAGAGCAGCCTGCACACCAGGCTCTAAGCCGTCAAAATCCATATTATGGCTGGCGCAGAGATATTCTGCAATCTTTCTGTCAAAATCATTTCCTCCCAGCTGATTATCACCGCTCACTGCTACAATCTCTATGATATTTTCAAAAATATCCACAACGGAAACATCCAGTGTACCGCCGCCGAAGTCAAATACAAGACAAACGCCCTCTTCTTCCAGTTTCATCCGGCCTGCCAGTGCAGCGGCGGAAGGTTCGTTCACCAGCCGTTCCACTTTCAGCCCCGCCAAAAGTCCCGCCTCTTTTGTCGCCGCGCGCTGATTGTCGTTAAAATAAGCCGGCACACTGATTACCGCCTCCTCTACCGGTTCTCCCAGATACTTTTCCGCATCTTCTTTTAACTGTTTTAATACCAAAGCTGATAATTCCTGAGGCAGAAAAGACTTTTCTCCCAACGTAATCTTCTGATCCGTACCCATTTTCCGTTTGAAAGCGGCTGCCGTTTCTCCTGGATTTGTCACCAGACATTCTTTTGCTATGGCACCGACGATTACATTTTCATTGTCAAAGCTGACTACACTGGGAGTCAAATATTCTCCCAGCCCATTGGGAATCTGTTCTATTTTTCCATTCCGATATACAGCCGCAAGACTGTTGGTTGTACCCAGATCAATTCCTATTACTGCCATATATATGTCTACTCCTTTGTCCTCGGCGGATAACTTGAACCGGCTGTTTTTCTCTCATTTTTCAAGCATATATTATCCATATTCTTCAAAAAATGCTCTCGTATTTTTATCAGTTAAAATTTTTGAGCCAAAATAGAGCCATCTTTCTTTTATCCGATTATATATTCCAATACCGCATTCATGGCTAAATTATATATATTTCTCGCTCTAACTGGTCCAATTAAATAGGCTCTTTGCAAATCTGTTTCTGATGCATTTAAAATATCAATTAATTTAAATCAACTATCTCTTTATATGCATCAAACCTTACCAGACATATACAAGCATCATTATCTGCCCCTATGTTTTTCTTTCCTTTTCTGCTGCTTCAGTTCAAACTGCCGCTTTTTCTCTGCTTCACGTTGTGCCCGGCTCAAAATCCTGCGTTCAGTTTTCAACTGCTCCTGCTGTAATTTCAAAGCTTGTTGTGATTTTGTTCCTATCCCGGAATTTTGTACTTGTTTCCGCACTTCGCGCTGTACTCGTTTAGGACTTCGACCAGCTTCTTTTACATCAGTTGCCACAGCCGGACTAAATCGCAGCCGATAGTAATTTTTCAGAACAAAATCATAAACCTCATAGTCTTTTGGTTCTGCGCCAAACGTAACCTTACATACAGATAACGTTCCGTTTGATACACATTCAAACACTCCCACCCAAAAAGGTTCCTCAAAAAATACTGTCAACTTTCCCGAAACTTTGTCCATGACAATTCCTCCCTAAAATAATTGTAATAAACAAAGAACGGACGACCCTAAGGAGGGAGGGCTACTTACACCATAATGGTGCGACTGGACTACCTACCAGTTCTGCAAGATTACCTTGCGTTGTGTTTTTATCTTTGCTTCTATATATTACCACATAAACGCCTATTTTTCTATAAAAATGTGGCAATCCGCTTGATATTGCGGACTGCCACATTACTGCCTTTCCCTTATCTGCATTAACTTACATGGTGCTAACACCATGTTCAAATCATTACTAAGGAAATATTCTATCTTTTTTGCAGACAAAACGTTGTAGGAAACTGTATTTCCACACAAATGTTACCAATTATTCCAAATCCTCAATTCGACCTGATTGAATCGCCGCAATGTTTTTCTTAATCCTGTTTTCAGACCAATTCCACCATTGGACTTTCAATAATTCAGAAATCACACCGTCAGAAAACCGTTTTCGTATCGGTTTTGCAGGAACACCTCCAACAATCGTATAAGGTGGTACATCTTTTGTAACAACTGCTCGTGTCCCAATAATTGCTCCATCACCAATTGTTACACCAGATAGAATAACTGCTTCAAAGCCAATCCAAACATCATTGCCGATTACAATATCGCCTTTGTTGTCCCATGCACTTGCAATCTCTTTTACGTCCAATCCCCATTCCTCAAAAAATATTGGAAACGGATATGTTGAAAGTGAAGACATTGCATGATTTGCACTGGCAAACAAAAACTTTGCTCCACAGGCGATAGAACAAAATTTGCCAATTTGTAGCTGATCTCCATTAATCGGGTAGTGATATAATACATTATTCTTTTCAAATTCCCGTGGGTCATGCACAAAATCGTTATACATTGTATAATCACCAATTTTAATTCTGTCATTGGTAATTACATTTTTTAAATAAACCGTTTGGGTATCACCTGTCCGGGGATAAATTTTATTCTCCGATATAGCCATTTTAAAATCCTCCATGTACTGATAGTTATTATGCGACTATATCGGCTACTACAATGCAGCGTTTCACTTTTTTACCTCCTCACCCCCCCATTTACAGATTTGATTATACCACTTCCCCTCTCCATTTACCACAAAAATATAAGGGATAGCAACCGCTACTCCCCACATTTTTTATCGTTCCAACGACTTCTCAATCTTCTGTTTCTGCTACAATTTTAGTACACAGTCGCACCATAACTTTCTTCTCCATATCCGTCAAATTGCTGTCCTCCTTTCATTTTAAGCTGCTTAGGCAATTGTTAAATTGCCATACCCGTTGATTTTACTGGGTTTCCTTGTTGTT
>CAJUEY010000065.1 GCA_910585825.1 uncultured Lachnospiraceae bacterium
CATTACTATTTGTGCCGCCAACTGAAAGGCGGCGGAATGGAGATTTATATGAATAGAAAATACAGACACAGGGGGAAAAAGAGAAAGATTCTGTTCATCACAGTTTTTGTCACAGGAATAGCTGCAATGCTCGCAGTTATATTTGGAATGAAATTTTTACATAAAGAAATTTTTTCTAAAGAAAATAAAAGGAAGACCCCAGAGGAAATATTGGAGTCCTATATGGCCCATATCCCGAAAGAGGAATATAAAGAAATGTATAAAATGCTGGACATACAGGCGTCGGGCGATATAACAGAAGAAGATTTTATAAAACGAAACACGGCTATTTATGAGGGAATTGAAGTACAGAATATGACAGTAGAAGTTCTGGGGTATGAGGAAGAAAATAATTCCGTGAAATACCAGACTTCTTTTGATACAATTGCAGGAAATATTTCGTTTGAGAATGAGGCAGTTTTCAAAAAAGAGGAAGAAGGGTATAAGCTGGTGTGGCAGGATTCGTTGATTTTTCCAGGGTTGAATGCATCTGATAAAGTCCGGGTTTCGACAACGCAGGCAGAACGAGGAGAAATTCTGGACAGAAATGAACGGGTTCTTGCCGGAAAAGGCGTGGCGTCTTCGGTGGGAATTGTACCCGGAAAATTGGAAGATGAGGAGGGCGCCTTTCAGAAAATGGCGGAGTTATTGGAAATCAAATCCGAAGATATTGAGAAGAAGTTGTCCGCAGCATGGGTAAAAGAAGATTCTTTTGTACCGATTAAGACAATTCCCAGGGCGCCAGAGATAGAACTGATGTCGCCTGTGCCGGA
Source organism: uncultured Lachnospiraceae bacterium (assembly GCA_910585825.1). GTDB lineage: Bacteria > Bacillota > Clostridia > Lachnospirales > Lachnospiraceae > Roseburia_B. Next base: position 813 of record CAJUEY010000065.1, read on the forward strand.
AGAAGAAGCAGTAAAAGAGGAGAAAAGACAGGAACAGTTGTTGGAAATTCCCGGAGTCATGATTGTAGATACAGAGGTGAGAGAATATCCCTTGGGAGAGGCAGCGTCACACCTGATAGGATATGTGCAGAGCGTTACAGCAGAAGATTTGGAAGAACATGCCGGAGAAGGGTATACTTCCACCAGTGTCATCGGAAGAAGCGGGATGGAGGGATTATTTGAAAAAGAACTGAAAGGACAGAATGGACACAGAATTTACATTGTAAACTGGGAAGGCAGAGAAAAAGAAGAACTGGCATGCACGCTTGTACAGCATGGGAAAGATGTGCGGTTGACAATAGATGCAGATATGCAGATTTCGTTATATGAGCAGTTCAAGGAGGATAAAAGCTGTTCTGCAGCGATTCAACCATACACAGGAGAAGTGCTGGCTTTGGTCAGCACGCCTTCCTATGACAACAATGATTTTATCCTGGGAATGTCCGAGGAGAAGTGGACTTCATTAAATGAGGATGAAAAGAAACCTTTATACAATCGGTTTCGGCAGACCTGGTGCCCTGGATCTACGTTCAAACCTGTCATAGCGGCAATCGGACTTGAATCAGGAGCAGTGGATCCGGCAGAGGATTATGGAAAGGAAGGATTGAGCTGGCAGAAGGATGCATCCTGGGGTTCGTACTATGTTACAACGCTGCATGCATATGAACCGGTGATTTTGGAAAATGCACTGATTTATTCCGACAACATTTATTTTGCAAAAGCAGCATTAAAAATCGGCGCGCAAGAATTGAAAAATGCTCTGGAACGGGTTGGATTTCAGGAAGAGCTGCCTTTTGAAATAAAAATGGCCAAATCACAGTATTCTAATACGGAAAACATTGAAACAGAAATACAATTGGCTGACAGCGGCTACGGGCAGGGACAGATTTTGGTGAATCCTCTGCATATGGCATGTATCTATTCCGCTTTTTGTAATGAAGGAAATATAATACAGCCGTATTTGCTTTATCAAAAGGAGGCGGCTGCCCGGTATTGGATTTTGGAAGCTTTTTCCAATGAAACGGCAGACCGTGTGCTGGAGGGAATGAAAAAAGTGATCAATAATCCTAACGGAACCGGATATGGAATACATCGGGACGATATTGTTCTGGCGGGAAAAACAGGAACGGCAGAAATAAAAGCCTCTAAGGAGGATACTGCCGGTACGGAACTGGGCTGGTTTGCTGTTTGCACACCGGAAAAAACAGTGGAGCGTCCGGTGCTTATCATTAATATGGTAGAAGATGTAAAAGGAAGAGGAGGCAGCGGTTATGTTGTGGAAAAGGATAAAGTGGTTTTGGAAGAGTGGTTTCTTCGCAATTAGTACACTGGTTTGCGTTTCAGGCTGTAATCAGATGGAAAAGGCAGAAAGCGCAGCGCCTGAACCTGCAAGCGAGTTGCAGATGATGCAGAAGGATGGCAATGAAGAATCAGAGGATATCATCAATATTTGTTTACCTATTTATGATAATGCACCGGGAGGAGAATTGGAAATAGATTTGGAAACTATTCGCCGCATTGTAAATGAGCTTGGGAAAAACGGATATGTGGCAGTTGACAGCAAAAACCAGATAAATATGACGAATGCCAAGTTGGCAGTCCGGTTTTGTGAAATGACAGAAGATAAGGAAGATGCAGAACTAACAGTGATTGAATTTGGGTATCAGTGGGGATTTGCAAAATATGATTTGCAGGCAAATGAAGGAAAGATAGATGTGGTCAGAAGTTATTACAAATATGAGAATGGAAAGATACAGAGAAAAGACATCGCAAGCTATCAGGCAGAGCATTGGAATTATACAAAAGACGGTTATTTGATGTTTTCCGGAATATGGTTTTCTGAACAACAATACGTTCTTACACTCAGTGATGCAGAAGAATATACAGCATGGCGGATAAACCCTCTGGATGAAACCTGCAGAGAATTGAATCGAAAATATCTCCTGCCAATCGGTTATGAAAGAAATAATATGTTTCTGACAGACTGGAGCGAAGAGGATTTCGGAGCATTGAATTTTTATGATATGTATGATATTTTTTATCCGCAGATTACAGGAGAACAGGTGCCGTATTCCGCAGATGAAAATCTGGGAGTCGGCGCCGTTTATCATATACCCAGGGAAGAATTTGAATCAATTATTATGACATATTTTAATATAGACAGAAAAACACTGCAGTCCAAAACAATTTATGAACCGGAGGATTGCACCTATGAATACAAGCCAAGAGGATTTTATGAAGTGGAGTATCCGGAATATCCATATCCGGAAGTGGTTGGATTTACTGAAAACGAGGATGGAACTATCACGCTTACCGTTCATGTAGTGTTTCCTTATAAAGGAGATTCCAGCGTATATACTCACGAGGTAGTCGTTCGGTTATTAGAGGAGGAAGGGATACAATATGTATCCAATCGGATTATTCCCTCAGAGGATAATGGTGAGGAGACATGGCATATGCCTCGTTTGACGCAGGAAGCATGGGAAGAAATCTATGGAGATACATAATCTCCAAAATAGGCAGAAAGATCTGCATAGGCAATTGTTTTGGATGCGGTGTTCCATGGATAGCGGCTGATATTGGCTGCGTGGATAGACAATACAGGAGAGATTTCTAAGAGAAGTGCAGCAGTCGGTATAAAAGCAGTTATTTCATTCCGCATCCGAAAGATATTTACAGGCTGTATACAAGAGAATGGAAAGATGTTAATATGAAATAAAAAATTTGCAGTTGACAGCTGCTGGGAAATGATTGTACTGGCGGCAAAATGAAAAGAAGAGCGGAGAGGAGCAGAATGAAGTTAAGAAATGTCTTAATTGTAGTAAAAGATATTCAAAAGTCAGTGGATTTTTATAAAGAATTATTTGGTCTGGACGTTATATGTGATAATGACGGAAATGTGATAATGACAGAAGGACTTGTCCTGCAGGAGCAAACAATCTGGGAGAAATTTTTGAAAAAAGAAGTGATTCCATACAACAATGCCAGTGAGCTGTATTTTGAAGAAAGCAATATAGAAGCTTTTGCAGAAAAGCTGGAAAATTATCATGAGCCGATTCAATATGTAAACCCTCTGATGCTCCATTCCTGGGGACAAAAAGTCATTCGATTCTATGATCCGGATGGAAATCTGATCGAAGTGGGCACGCCGATGAACTGACTTGTTTTAAGATAATATAAAATTCCCATATGCAAACAAAGGATTTCTGATAAACTGATATAACAAGACGAAGGTATTTAAATGTTATATCAACTACAAAAGAAAAGGAGCTCTTATTATGGGAGATTTACAAACACATGTGAAACATTATCTGGAGTATTGCAAGTATCAGAAACGATTGGATAAGAAAACATTAAAAGCCTATCAAATTGATTTGGCACAGTTTCAAACAAAAATTAAAAAAGAAGATATTCCGGAAATAACGCCTGAGGTATTGGAAAGATTTATTGCACAGCTGCATCAAGAGTATAAACCGAAAACTGCAAAAAGAAAGATTGCATCAATAAAAGCATTTTTTCGCTATCTGGAGTACAGAGAATTGATGGAAAGAAATCCCTTTGCCAAAATACAGGTAAAATTCCGGGAACCTGTGATTCTGCCCAAGACAATTCCGCTTTATACGGTGGAAAGCCTTTTGTCCGTTATTTATGAACAGTGCCGTGCAGCAAAGACAGATTACCAGAAAATGAATGCGTTGAAGGATGCTGCCGTGATTGAGCTGTTGTTTGCCACAGGAATGCGGATTTCCGAGCTTTGTTCTCTAAAAATAAATGATATCAATTTGCAGGATAAAAATATTCTGATCTATGGGAAGGGAGGAAAAGAAAGAAAAATTCAAATTGGAAATAACGATGTAGTCAGTATTTTGGAAAAATATAAAGCTGCATTTGGGGTAAAGATGCAAAACTGCGGATGCTTTTTTGTAAATCAAAATGGCAGTCCGCTGTCGGATCAGTCCATTCGCAGGATGATTAATAAGTACACATCTCTTGCTTCTATAGAAATGCACATCACGCCTCATATGTTCCGGCATACATTTGCCACAAGTCTTTTGGAGGCAGATGTGGATATTCGCTATATTCAGGAAATGCTGGGGCATAGTTCTATTAATATTACTGAAATTTATACGCACGTGGCTTTGTCCAAACAAAGGGATATTTTGACCACAAAGCATCCCAGAAAAGACTTCCATCTATCATAAAAGAGGCTGATTGATACATTCCATTCCACAGAAGGAGCCTCCATAGAGAAATGCTGTTTTATCACAGGCATGGCGTGCAAAGCCCATTTCAGAAAGTAAATTTCCAACTGTCTCATTGCATATATTTTGTCTGTGGGGTATGCTTTCATGCAGGAGGTGTTTATTTATGGCAGATGAAAATAAAAAGAATTTCAATGAGATGCTGAACAATAGCAAGGATATGCCCAAGTTTCAGATTATTACGGATGAAAAAAGTATAAAGAAGTATGGTGGAGATAGAATGTACTTTGCGCCGCCGATTGATTATGACAAAGTGATGCGGCTCGCGCCGTTTGGAAAGCTGCTCACTGTAGGTACAATAAGGAAATATTTTGCAGAACAAAACGGAGCGGATTTTACAGAGCCAATTACAGCGGGAATATTTATTTCAATTGCTGCATGGGCAAGTTTTCAGAGAGCGGATGATAAAACACCATATTGGAGGACGCTGAAGGCAAATGGCGAATTAAATGAAAAATATCCGGGAGGTATAGAAGCACAGAAGGAAATGCTGGAAAAAGAAGGACATACAATTATCCGGAGAGGCAGGAAGAATATCAGGTATTATGTGAAGGATTATGAAAACGCACTGTTTTCATTATAAGTGATTGGAACATGAGGAAATCTATATGATAATGAAGTTGTTTTAGTATGAAATTATGGGGAAGGTGATAGATAATGAATACGGTAATTAGAAAATGGAAAATTGAGGATGCTGCAGATTTTACAAAGACAATGCTTTCGGCAGACAGTGCAAAAACCTTTGCTTTTGTTGTCGCAGTTGATGACCTGGTTGTCGGCAGCATTGGAGTTTTTCGATGTGACAACATTCATTTTAGAACAGCGGAGACAGGTTAATATATAGGTGAGCCATATTGGGAAAAGGAATTGGGACAAGTGCATTAAAGCAGGCTTGTGATTCTGTATTTGAAAATACAGATATAATACGGATATTTGCAGAATCGTTTGCAAATAACATTGCCTCTTGCCGGATACTGGAAAAGGCAGGATTTCAATATGAAGGGCTGCTCCGGCAAAATGCTGTCAAAAACGGAGAAATTTTAGATATGAAAATGTATGCAAGGATGAAACAATAATAGGAGGCGGTAACGATGCATTATGATGATGAAAAAGATTATGTTATGCGGATGATCAAGGAAACAGCCAGGATTTTATTTTCTCTGATGCTGGGGAAACATTATGTACAGGTTGAATTGCCGGAAGAAAACGGCTATGATGTTTCCGGTGAAAAACTGGGGGAATATGAAATGATGGTGGATGACGGAAAAATAAATGAGGCAGAAAATCTTCTTTTGGAAAATATAGATTATGCCAATCGGGAAGAAACTGCAGCTGCCGTTCTTTTATATCAGTATATTGCAGAAAAGGGAGATGCATTTCTGCATGAACATAATTATTCACTGGAGGAAGTTTATGACGGATTAAAGATGCTGGCAGCTAGAACCGGTTATAAAGAAGTGTGCAATATCTTAAAACCGGAGTATCAGGCATAGGATGAAATGTGACATAAAATCAGAAAAAGATAAAGAAAATGATTGCCAAATGGTTCATTTCATACTAAAATAAGTTCGGTGCACAAATTACTTTCCAGGGAATATCCCAAAAGACAGCAGTTATGTGCAAATATGACGAAAAGGAGATTGTAAAATGAGCTACGTTGATGAAGTACTCGAAAGAGTAAAAGCAAAAAATGCATCAGAGCCGGAATTTCTTCAGGCAGTAGAAGAAGTGTTAGATTCCTTAAGACCGGTTATCGACGCAAATGAAGAAACCTATCGTAAAGAGGCGCTGTTGGAAAGATTGACTGAGCCGGACAGACAGTTTAAGTTCCGTGTACCGTGGGTAGATGATAAGGGACAGGTTCAGGTAAATACAGGATACAGAATCCAGTTTAATAATTCGATTGGACCGTACAAAGGAGGACTTCGTTTACATCCTTCTGTAAATACAGGTATTATCAAATTCCTTGGATTTGAACAGATTTTCAAAAATTCTCTGACAGGACTTCCTATTGGCGGCGGTAAAGGCGGATCTGATTTTGATCCAAAAGGAAAATCGGATAGAGAAGTTATGGCATTCTGCCAGAGCTTTATGACAGAGCTGTGCAAATACATCGGCGCTGACGTTGACGTTCCTGCAGGAGATATTGGAACAGGCGCAAGAGAAATCGGCTACATGTTCGGACAGTACAAGAAGATCAAGAGCGCTTATGAAGGCGTTTTAACAGGAAAAGGCTTAACCTATGGCGGATCTCTGGCACGTACAGAAGCTACCGGATATGGTCTTTTGTATATCACAGAGGAATTGATGAAATGCCATGGCGAATCCATGGAAGGCAAGACAGTTGTTATTTCCGGTGCGGGAAATGTAGCAATTTATGCAACACAGAAAGCGCAGCAGATGGGAGCAAAGGTTGTAACCTGCTCTGACTCTACAGGCTGGATTTATGATTCGGAAGGAATCGATGTAGCGTTGTTAAAAGAGATCAAAGAAGTAAAACGTGCACGTCTGACTGAGTATGCAGCCGCAAGACCAAGTGCAGAATATCATGAGGGCCGCGGTGTATGGTCCGTAAAATGTGATATCGCACTGCCGTGTGCAACACAGAACGAACTGCATTTAGAAGATGCAAAACAGTTAGTTGCAAACGGATGTAAAGCAGTCTGTGAAGGCGCTAATATGCCGACTACGATTGATGCAACAAAATATCTGCAGGAGAACGGCGTATGGTTCATCGGAGGTAAAGCCGCAAATGCAGGAGGAGTTGCAACTTCCGCTTTGGAAATGTCCCAGAACAGCGAAAGACTGAGCTGGACGTTTGAAGAAGTAGATTCCAAACTGCAGCAGATCATGGTAAATATTTACCACAATATTGATGATGCAGCAAAACGTTACGGTCATGAAGGCGACTATGTAATGGGCGCTAACATCGCAGGTTTTGAGAAAGTGGCAGAGGCAATGATCGCTCAGGGAGTTGTTTAAAAGCAAACGCCCTTCGGGTATCCTTTTATATGCTGACAAGATGCGTGATAATAAGGAAATCTTGAAATAAAACAGACAGAAAATCCTGAAAATCCTTCTGGTTTTCAGGATTTTTTTCGTAAGATTTTCCAAGAAAATTCTTGACACACCCGGAATCGTGTAATATACTGGTTAAGTCTGTAAATAGTATAAGAATGTGAGCCAAAGCCCCGGCGAGCATTTGAACTATAGAAAAGTGGCAGTAAGAATAACGTCCGGACATACGGGATTCGATATGCCAAGGTTAAAATTTAGAAGGATTGATAATTTCAAGGAGGGAAACCAATGAAAACATTTGTAGCCAGTGCTGCTGCTGTTGAGAGAAAATGGTATGTCGTTGATGCGGATGGAATGACATTAGGACGTATGGCATCTGAAGTAGCGAAAGTATTAAGGGGAAAGAATAAACCGATTTTTACACCTTATATTGATACAGGAGATTATGTAATTGTAGTAAATGCAGAGAAGATCAAAGTAAGCGGGAAAAAGCTGGATCAGAAGATTTACTATCATCATTCCGATTATGTAGGTGGAATGAAAGAAACCACATTAAAAGAAATGTTAGCAAAGCATCCGGAAAGAGTTGTTGAGTATGCAGTAAAGGGAATGTTGCCGAAGGGACCTTTGGGAAGACAGATGTATAAGAAATTATTCGTATACGCAGGCCCGGATCACAAACATGCAGCTCAGAAACCAGAAGTTTTAACATTTTAATCGGTAGGAGGTAAATTACAGTGTCGAATACAAGATATTACGGAACAGGAAGAAGAAAATCATCTGTTGCCAGAGTATATTTAGTACCGGGAACAGGTAAAGTTACAATCAATAAAAGAGATATTGATGAATATTTAGGATTGGAAACATTAAAAGTAATCGTTCGTCAGCCATTAGTTGCAACAGAAACAGCAGACAAATTTGATGTTTTGGTTAATGTAAAAGGCGGCGGCTACACAGGCCAGGCAGGTGCGATCCGTCATGGCATTGCAAGAGCGTTGCTTCAGGTAGATGCAGACTATAGACCAGTTTTGAAATCCAACGGATACTTGACACGTGATCCGAGAATGAAAGAGAGAAAGAAGTACGGCCTCAAAGCGGCCCGTCGCGCTCCGCAGTTCAGCAAGCGATAATCGGCTGTTCAAACCGTATCAAAATTGCTCAAAAACCCCGGAAAATCAAGGTTTTCCGGGGTTTTCTTATGTGCGCCCAGTATGGACGCAATCTAATCGGTGAAAGTCCGTAACACGCCCTAGTAGTGG
>CAJUEY010000066.1 GCA_910585825.1 uncultured Lachnospiraceae bacterium
TAATTTGCGGATTGAATCAGACCATTTTTAATCGTTATCCCATCCCCGGTAATAACAACGTTATTGTCTTCATTTCCAATAATACATTTATCACTGGCTATTAATCTCCCTACGATATGATCAGCGATTATGCCGTATCCAGCTTTTTCTTCAAGTGTATCAGAATCTTTAAAAGTCGTCTCCCCAATCGCCATTTTCACAGATTCCCAGTCATCATCCGTAAACGCCATAATGTTTCCGGTAATCCGCAGCTGTTTGTTTCCATAAAAGCCTTTATCATCCATGCGTCTGCAAAGGATGCCGGAGGGTGTAATTGTAATTTCGTTGCTGTCATTATTGGTGAGCATGGCTTTTGATGCGTTTAATCCATTGGTATAGATATCTGATATTTCGCTGTTCGCCTCCGCCCCCTGCTTTGCCTGCAGTGCAGTGGAAGGGTAGCTTGTAGACATGCTTTTCGCCTGCTGGATGATGCTCTGCAGGTCGCTCAGCCTGCCGTCTACGGATTCAATCTGCTCCGAGAAGGTCACGTCTATCTTCTCTACGGAGTCGCCGCTGAAGTCGATGCCGATCAGCCGGAGTTTTAAGATTTCATCTTCCGTTCGGATTCGGATATAGTTATATAATGCAAATTTATCATACAGCGGTTCAAATTCCGGAAGTGCAAAGAGGTTGTTCAAAGATGTGGAAACGGTTCTCTGGAGGACGCATGCCTTCTTCGCTTCTGTTGTTGCTGCATTAATCAGTTCTTTCGCTTTTGCAAGGCACTCAGATGTTGTCAGCCCATCGGAAATGTAATTGTCATTTTTGTAAACGTCTTCCCTGCGGTAGGAGCAGAATATTTTATAGAAGTCCTCTCCATGTCCGTCTAAATAATTTTTGAAGTCCCATTTTTCCTGAAATTCGCGCTGTTCCGTTTTTATGCTGCCGATCTCGGAATTCATATCATCCACCTGCTGTTGTCTGATGTCTAGCACGCCTGGAACCGCATCAGGATTTTCCTTTGTGGGAGGATTTGATATGATCCGCATCCGTTTGTAATACTTTTCATACAGGTCTTTGCGGACGGTTGAATCTGCATCCAGCTGCATCAGAATGCTTAAGCATGAGTTGTATCCGTCATAGAAGGATTTCAGCCTGTTCAGACTATAGAGGCTGAAATATTCCCGAACTTCTTCATCGCTCATATCGGCAACGTCAAAATCAATGTCCAGCATGGAGCCTTTATGCAGCGCTTTTTCTATTTTCTGTCTGGTAAAAGTGAGTTCGTCATCGGATACATAGACATTAAAATATGTATTGATCTGCTCCTCTGTCTTCGGATAATAGTCAGTTTCATCCGCCGCCCTTGTAATTCTGATATTTCCAGTCCAATAGATATTGTTCTTATCATCATCATTATAAGATGCGGTTTCCTTTATGACTTCTGCTTCATATCTTGCATCTATCAAGACATTCGCCATGGCCTCGACATTATTTGAAACGCCGACAAATAAGTTATTATCATATTTATTAAGAGAGGATACGCCGACAGTCAATTTTTTCAATTCTTCGACCATGATATGATGCTGTTCTTCGGCTGTAGTCTCTTTTATGCCCGAATCCGGCATCATGGAAGATTCAAAATAGGACAGTTCATCATATTTTACGCATAATCTTGAATAAATTCCCATTGTGTCAAAAGCGCTTGCTGCTGTTTTGTTTGGTATTTTTTTCGTATCAGAAAAATATAATTCCTTGGAATTTTCTGATACAGCAATATACCAGTATGGGGCAGTGATATATTTAGAAGGATCTGCATTATTTATTGTAATTCGATTGTTTTTACATACGCATAATGCCGTAACTGCTTCCAGTTCTGATGTGACATGCAGCGCAAGACTGCCGTTTAGGAAATGATCCATATCGCCGTTGCCATAGTATGTGTTTTCCTCTTTTGAAAGTTCTTCGTTATATTCCTTGATTGTATCGAATAATGCTTTCGGCATGTCGTTATACTGAAAATCAGCAAACTGATAAATATAATTAGATCCGTTCATATTTAGGGCGCGGACCATATCTGTGATGACATCGTCGCCGCCTTCAATGCGGAAACAGTTTTTGACATTGTCTTTATTGCTTGAGATTGTGATCTCATTTGCAAGCTTATTTTTGGAAACAAATACAGCTGTGTCTTCCCCGATTCCAGTCGCTTCATTGCCGTCTTTATCAAGCATGGGCCTTCCTGTTTCCTGATCTATGCAGTCGCACAGGCTGTAGCAGTTGATTTCCCTGCCTATCGTGTCAAATACAAATACGACGTTGCTTTCCTCTGCAACGGCTCCTGTCAGGAAATCGTAAATCGAATCTCCATCCACGATATAAGTCCTTTGGAATTTTGAGGATTCTTCCGGCTGGGTTTCTTCGTCTAAAGCGATATACGGTGTTACATATCCGATGCTCCAATGAGGGGCTTTGTCTGCAAGCACGCGGTGCAGGAGGGAGTGTCTGCGTTTGGATTCCGCTGCTTCTGGTGTGTCGTCTTCTGATATCTCTCTATAAAATGTCGTAGGTATAAAATTCCCGTCGGAATCGTAATTATCTTTCATATCCGCAGCATCTTCATCATTGACATGGAATTCATACAATCCAATCTGGGCAAGCTCTGTTTCCAAAGAAAAACCGTGAACAGATTTTACGGTTTCCGTGTTGTCGGTATAGTCAACAGAGATCTCAAACCTGCCGAAACCGCTGACCTCTACGATTTTAAGATCTATTAAATCATCCCAGACAGGGCATAAGGTTCCGTCTGCATATTTATGTACATTAAAGCTGATTTCATCAATCCCGTTTCCAACAAGAGAAATATTCCAGTTGTCGAATCTGTTTATTTTCCCGAGAATTTGAAAAGAACGGTTCATGAGCAGGAGAGTGGGCGTATTAATTTTTCTGGTGTATCTGTCTATTTGAATGACGTCATAGGGCCGTTTTATGTTATGGTTCATATGCGGTGATCCCCTCCTTGGTTTTTGTATTGTTTTATCGGATGCCGATTTGTACGGCGTCAATTTCAATGCCGAACGTGCCGGCGTACTGGCTGCTGTTGGTTCTGCTGTATCCGGTGATCCATTTTCCCCATTTCTGATCTGATTTTCTATGTACACGGTACTTTAAAGTCCCTTTAATGCCTTTTGCTTTTATGGCGATCCCGTCAATAGGCGTTCCTCTTGAACCGGCATATTTACCGCTGTCTGTTTTGGAAAAGCCTGTAATTTCCCTGCTCCATGCGCCGTCTTTTTGATGTACTCTGTAAAGGATGCTGCCCTGGTTTGATTTGAGTGTGATTTTATCAATTTCTTTGCCGAAAATTCCGGAATAGCCGTTGGAGCCTGATATATTGTATCCGGTGATTTCCTTTCCCCATTGATTTCCTGAAATGCGGTGGGTGGTATATGTGATTTGGGATTTTTGGGAGGAAGGGAGAGCAGAAGATGAGACAGGGGTTAAGAATAATTGTTGTTCTGCTTTTCTTCTTCTTGTTAAGCTGTATAATATTTTTCCGCCGGATTTATTATAAGCGGTCATTTTTTTGGCAATATCCTGAAGGTTTCTGGCTCCGTTTGCGGTCAACTGATCAATGGATCCCATATTGTACGCAAAGCTTACCATTGCATCAAATTGATTCTGATTCCAATGGTATTTGGAATTGTATTTATTAACCTTGGCTTCATATGCTTTTAGTTCTTTTTTTAAGAGGGAGTCTGTTTTGGACTGTGTCGTCTTTAATCCATATTTTTTTAGGAGCTGGATGCCGTTGTTTGAGATTTTCAGTGACATTTTCATTCCGCCTTTCCTGATGAATTGTAAAAAAATGGGATAACAGGATGTTTTGCCTGTTATCCCATTTGACCTGATAGCAAGAAAAGCTGCCGTGGGCAGATATTCCGAGGGATTATTTGTTGTCCTTGGAAGAATCTTCCTCTATCAGGATAAGATCCAGAATGTTGTTGTCAGCATCTGCCAACAGATCACAGGTAATCGTGATTGTTCCCGGATCTCCGTTGTTGGTGAAGGATAAGCTCATATTGCTCTGAGGAGCGCATTTTGCGGCAATGATGCGGTATGGAAGAACCTCATCATCCTCTGTCTGCATAATGGTATCTCCGTAAACAATGAAGTTTTTCGGAATGCTGGTGGATTTCACGTTGATTCTCTGTACGCCGCTTGTGACATTCTTCATGTAGTAAACAACCACTTTGGCATTTGAGTCAAGTGCGTTATCCAGAGTAACCGTCTGATCTGTGATTGTGTATGCCAGTTCTGTTCCGCAATCGTCATCTGCTGTATATACAACAACGGTGTCTGAAACCGGCACATCGTTCAGTGTGATGACCTTTCCTTCCGAATCCACAGCAGTTTCTACTCTGGTAACAAATTTGGCAGAGTTTTTCACTTCGCCGCCAGTAATCAGCTGCCACAATTTTACAGTCTGAATCTGAGTTTCAATGGTGAGCGTGCCGCTCTTTTCACCGGCGAACCGGACGCGTTTCGGATATCCTTTGCCGCCATAGGCAAATGTGGATTCTCCTGTTAATTCTGTTGTGCTTACGTTAGCGAAGTCTAAGTTTAAAAATGGTTTTTTGGTAGCGTAATCTACAAAAATAAGATCGCAGACTTCTCTGTTGGCCATGTTTGGATTTGGCATAATAATTTCCTCCTTCATTCAAATAACATTAGTTGTCTGTGTATATTCTTTTAAACCATGCGGTTGCGTCAAAGTAATTATCTTTATTACCCCATGCGGCAACGCTCATGGATTGAATATCGTAAATACTGTTGTTGGAAAGTCTTGCAAAGCAGTCCCATAACTGAAATATAGTCAGATTCCAGATGTTTAGCAGATTTAGGGAATGGCTTTTACCTGCAACGGCAGATATAATATTTCCAAGTTCCAAATTTTCATCGGCTTTTGTCTGACCTGCTTTTTTGGCTCTTCCTTTTTGGAGCTTTTTTAAGATCTCAGAAGCTTTTTTGCTTTTCACTTCGGAGGGATCTTTTGAGAGATTGGATTTGATGTTGTTTCTTTGACAGATGACGTCGCATATTTGAGGATAGTTTTCCTTTGTGATTCTGCCAGAGATTTCATTTCCCTGTTGGATGAAAAAGCATTTGTGTTCAGGCGAATATATAACATCTTCTTTGATAAAAAAATTTAAGATATCTGTTAACAATGTACAAAGGGATGCATTGATAAGCAGAAGATCAAAGATGCTTAGTTTAGACCGGTCTTCTTCTGGGTACAGTTCAAATTCATCTTTCAATCCTAATATAGAAAAACATGTTTTTAAATCCATTAATAAAACAGTCAGATAATAGTGATACGTATGAATGCCAAGGGCGGAAATTTCTTTTAGAGTGGGAGAGAGGATTCCTCCTGCATTTGGCAGATATATGGGATCTTTTGAGAGCAGTTCAAAATAACTTAATTTCACGGTATCACCTCCTGATTGTTTGCTTACATTTGCTGCCGGCATGCACGAAAGCAGAGAACAAACGACGATACTGCGATTTTGCAGCACCGCCGCCTGTATGAGAAATGAAATAAAATGACATGGCATTGTAATCCACTACTGTAAATATAACAACAAAAGATCCGTTACAAACCGCTTAAATTCAGGCAGAACCGTACTTTTTCTAAATCAAACATTCCTTATTTTCCGCATATTTTCTCTCGTTTTTTCCCGGTTTCTTTCTTCTCTGCATTGCCTGCAATAAAGAATGCGGTTATTGGTTTTTTCGATCAGTCTTCCGCACAGCCGGCAGGTTGTGTATCTTTTGTTCCGGCCTCGTTTGACGCCGTAATATTCCTTGCGGTAATTTAACATATAATTGGAAAGGCTTTTGCAGAAATACCGGATATAGAAATTGTCTTCATTGATAAAATCATAAATATTTGTAAAAGCAGATGTATCTTCGTAGTTTTCAATTAATTTACAGTTTTCAAATATTTTGTGCAAAAAGGTTTCTATTACTTTTTTATAATCCTGCCAGGAAAGTTTCATTTTCCTTTGCCGGCAGGAGAGATAGAGGGTTTCGGCATCTTGCATAGCGGCATGTAAAGTTTCTTCCAATTGCACGGGATCGGCCTCTTGACCGCCCGCCCATTGATAGTACAGTTTTTTGGGCGTAGCAAGCAGATCCAAATATTCTTTTTCCAGAATGATTTCAGGATCGAAGTATCTGGAATAGAGATTGTTGATCTTTTGACGGATTAAAGTGCACCAATCCGTTTCCTTTGACAGGGATTTGCAGCCTTTGTATTCTAAACTGGAAAAACGGTCAAATAGTTGTCCGATTTTTGTATCCGCCAAATCCTTTCGGATAGTAAAGCGGATTTTTTTTGTGTAAACCCGACGTTTGTTTTCGTTTGACCAGATTTCATGACAGAAAGATGCAAAAATTTCATCTTTTTCCTGCATGGAACCGGCATCTTTATAATCCTCTATGATTTCGTATAAATAGTAATTGATGATCGTTCACCTCCGTATATAAGTTTCTGTCAGAAATTCTGTTATGTGGGCGGGCCGGACATGGATAAGGTAAAATATTTTCCAAGATATTCGTAAGAGTCTTCTGTTTTGTGAGGAATTTCCTGAATGGAAATGTTTTTCCGCACAATGGAATTGGCTTTTAAATTCCGGATTATATAGTCTCCATAGCCTGTCCAGGCCAGGGATTTGCTGATAGACAAATTCTGGTAGGAAACTTTGATGACATAATTTGCAATCACTTCTTCTTCCATGGAAAGAGCAGCGGATAACGTTTCCCGGAACCGATTTATGATTTCTTCCATAGAAAAAGAATAAAATTCATTTTGAGAGGCCTCTTGCTGTAAATTCATATGAGCGCGAAGTGCATTTGCATATTCGTTGATCGTTCTTCTGACGATGCGAATTGCTTTTTTGTCGGACAAATCCAGATCTTGGTTTAAAACCAGAGTTCGGATTTTATCAAAGTGTTCACTTTTATTGTCCCATAAAATATGCTTTTTTTCCCATGTGCAGATGTAATGGCATAATTCATTCATGGGAGAAGGAGAGTGATAGGCGTTTAAGGGCAGCTGATCCTCTTTTTCTTCTATGGATTTGTTCTTTTTCTGCAATTTCTCGTAGGAACTCATTTTTTGCGGATAATTGTAAAGGAGAAAATAAGGCAGCTGTTTTAAATGCTTTTTCAGTTCTTTGTTCATATTCCAACGAAATCCTGTTTTCAGAAAATCGATCTCTTTTCCCTGAAATATGCGTAGAAGGGAGGAGTAATTGGAATAGACGGTTTTGACAGGTTCCTTTGTGGTATATTTGTTTTCGATACTGGTTGCCGCATTTGTAATTTCGCCGATCCGGCTATCCCTTGTCATAACCTCGTATGCGACGATATTTTCTTTTGTATAGGGCTTTGGCCGGACGGTTTTTTTGTCATCTATATCAAGAATAATGGGTTTGTTGATTTTGGCGTTAATAATAATCGGATCGTCGCACAAAAAGAAAATATCTCCGTCAAAATCAGCGCCGCCCTGTTGCGGGGCGGAAATATCGTACATATTAAACATGACGACATCCTGATCTTTGAAATAGCCGAACCATTTTTGAAGGGTTTCATTTTCGGCGATTTTTGCTTTGTTGACCTCGGAGGGGTCCACCAATGGAGAGCGGAAAGAGATGATATCTCCCTTTTGAAAATTGCCGTTGTATAATTCTCTTTCCCGAAGACAGCCGACAGGCTCTTCTCCAACGGCATATTGGAGATATCCGATCATGTCGCCGACACCGGTGTGATAGAATCCGGAACAATAAATTTTTCCTACTTTTGCTTCACGAATGGATTTTTTTAATTTTCGGTATATAAACTGCCGGATAGCGGGATCGTTTAACATAATCGGGTTGATCAATGCGGCTTCCAGATATTTGCTTGTGAAATCTTCATTTTTACTGTCTGTAATACCCATAAATTTGCAGGTGTAAAAGAGATCTCCTTTGATAATCCGTTCAAAAAGAGCAGTCGTATATCTGGCTAATGAGATGATTTTTCCGTCGTTGTTTTGATCCAGAATATCGTATGTACGGAGGTTTTTATTTTTGTAGGCTTCGATATATTTTGAATTCCAGAGATCTAAACATTGCAGATATTGAAAATTCATACGGGTATATTTATTTAAGGATTTTATATGGTGGCTGTATTTGCTGATTCCCAGTTTATACTGATATTTGCGTAGCGTGTTTTGATATTCTATCCATGCACGGTTTCCGTAAGTCTCTTTAAAAAGTTTGTGTCCTTTGAACATGGAAACATTCCAGATACAGTCAATGGCGTCTATGGAATGGCTGACTCCATAAACATCCGTAATGGATTGATATCCCCATTCTTTTAGGATTTTCCGGAAGGGAACATAAACGGAATATCCCTTTATAAAGGGAAGTCTGATCTGTACGCCAATGGCATTATAATCCAGACTGCATTCGGCGCTTATCCTTTCCATAAATTCCTGTTCATGACATCCGCAACCGTCGAAGGGAGACAGTGTTAAATCCCGGCAGCCCTCTTCAATTTCTCTGGATTTGTATGTTTTTGTCTCGCCGGTTTCTTTGTCGGTATACGTTTTTTCTTTTTCTACCACATATTTGATCCATTGATTTTGCAGTGTTTTTTCATATTCGCCAATGATGACAATATTGGGCATATAGTCTTGGATTAGCGTACAGGAGCTAAAAGGAAGGCATCTCTGCGCTTCGTATTTGGAAATCACGCATTCTGTAATTTGGATATCCATTTGTGTAATGGTATATAATTCGTCAAAGAGATCGTCGCATACAAAGGCAGTGATGCCGTCTTTGGCCTGGGAAGCGGATTTCCCGAAACGGTTATAATGGACGCCGTTGTAAAAAAAGCCTTCGTTTAAAATATGCCGCAAATCGGATTCTTGTTTGGGATTCTTTTTGGCCACAACAAGTATGATTTCTTTTAAATGATATTGGGGTCAAAAGCCCCGCTATAGTACCTTGAAAAGTTCATATATT
>CAJUEY010000067.1 GCA_910585825.1 uncultured Lachnospiraceae bacterium
CAGAGTCCGTCCGTACTTCCGAACGGCGGAATCCTTGGAATTATGAAAAAGGGAACCAAAGTGACGAATCAGGCCACCGCCAGAGTCGGCAATCGGATCTGGATGTACATTGGACTGGACGCAAAGAAACGTGAACAGTGGATTTGTGCGGATACCGGGGGCAAGGCTTATATCCAGTAGGCGTAAAATTTTTTAAAATTTCCTTGCGTTTCTGTCAGAGAATGATATTATATTTACAGGTAACTAGTCGGCAGAAGTGCTTTCAATTTTTCTATTTAAGATATATTTTGTCATGAAATTTGTCATGAAAAATTGAAAGCACTGTAAAATCAATGAATTTGACAATATTAACAACGGGTTCGATTCCCGTCTGGTCCATTACATAACAAGAATCGAAGAAAGAAGGAAAAACAAGATGCTTTCAAAAAAGATAAAAGCTGCTTTGGAAGGAAGTTCCGCAATCCGCGCAATGTTCGTAGAGGGCAAAGAGCTGGCAGCCAGAGTAGGAGCAGAGAATGTATTTGATTTCAGTCTGGGCAATCCGGCGACTCCGGCGCCGGAGGCCGTAAACAGAATTGTAAAAGAATTAGTAGACGGGGAAGATCCCCTGGTACTGCACGGCTACATGTCCAACAGCGGATATGAAGATGTAAGAGCAGCTATTGCCGATAATTTAAACAAACGGTTTGGAACTGATTTTACCTGGGAAAATATCGTTATGACAGTCGGCGCTGCAGGCGGTATCAATATCATCTTTAAGACCATTTTAGACCCGGGAGACGAAGTCATCGTATTTGCGCCGTTTTTCGGAGAATACAAAAGTTATGCGGCGAACTTTGACGCATCTGTAGTTGCGGTACAGCCGGATTATGCAACGTTTCAGCCGGATCTTGCGGCATTTGAGGCGGCATTTACAGAGAAAACAAAAGCTGTCCTTGTCAACACGCCCAACAATCCCACCGGCGTGATTTATTCCGATGAGACGATGAAAAAAATAGCAGAAATTTTGCTCCGAAAGGAAAAGGAATATCAAAAAGAGATATATCTGATTTCCGATGAGCCTTATCGTGAGTTGATTTATGACGGAGCAGAAGAGAATTTTCTGACGAAATATTATCATAATACCATTGTAGGTTATTCTTTCAGCAAATCTTTATCTCTTCCAGGAGAGCGTATTGGCTATATTGCCGTGCCGAATGAGGCGGATGATGCAAAAGATCTGCTGGCGGGAATTGAAGTTGCTAACAGGACACTGGGATTTGTCAATGCGCCGTCTCTGATGCAGAAAGTAGCAGCGGGCTGTGTAGACGAAAAGACAAATCTGGAATTTTACGATAAAAACAGAAAAGATTTATATGAAGGATTAAAAAAACTGGGATTTACCTGTATCAAACCCCAGGGAGCTTTCTATCTCTGGATGAAGTCTCCGGTAGAAGACGAGGCGGAATTTGTGGCGGCAGCTAAGAAATACAATTTGATTTTGGTAAAGGGAAGCGCATTTGGATGCGGCGGTTATGTTCGCCTTGCCTACTGTATTTCCAATGAAAAGATCAACCGTTCTCTGGAAGCTTTTGCAAAACTGGCAAAAGAGTATCATTTAGAGGAGCAATCGGCATAAAGGAATCGGACAGGAGAAAAGAGCATGAAAGCATGGGAAGAAAATATTCGTAAGGTAGTTCCCTATGTGCCGGGCGAGCAGCCCCAGTCATCAGGAATCATAAAATTAAATACAAACGAGAATCCGTATCCCCCGGCGCCGGGAGTTGTAAAAGCGCTTTCCAATCTGGATGCGGATTTGATGCGTCGTTATCCGGACCCCCTCGTATCCGTGCTGGTCAATGCGATTGCAGAGTTTTATGGATTGAATTCTGACCAGGTGTTTGTGGGCGTTGGTTCGGATGATGTGTTGGCAATGGCTTTTTTGACCTGTTTTAACTCCGAAAAACCGATTTTGTTTCCGGATATTACGTATTCCTTTTATGATGTGTGGGCCAAGTTGTTTCGGATTCCCTATGAAGTGCAGCCGTTGGATGAAGATTTTTGCATCCGTACCGAAGATTATCAAAAAGAAAACGGAGGAATTGTATTTCCAAATCCCAATGCGCCTACAGGGGTGTTGAAATCTCTGGGAGAAATTGAAGATATCATCCGCAGCAATCCGGGAGTCATTGTCATTGTAGATGAGGCATATATTGATTTTGGAGGGGAGTCGGCTCTTTCTTTGTTGAACAAATACGATAACCTGTTGATTGCTCAGACCTTTAGCAAATCACGTTCCATGGCGGGTATGCGGATTGGCTTTTTATTTGGAAACCCCAAGCTGATTCGCTATATCAACGACTGCAAATATTCCTTTAATTCTTATACCATGAATCAGGCGGCCATTGTTTCAGGCGTAGAAGCTTTACGTGACAGTGCATATTTTAGACAGTGCACCGGAAAAATTATAGAAACAAGGGAATGGGCGAAAACGGAGTTTCGCAGGCTGGGATTTCAATTTACCGATTCTATGGCAAATTTTTTGTTTGTAACGCATCCGGACTATTCTGCAGAGGAGCTTTTTGAATCGCTAAAAGAGGCAGGCATTTATGTTCGTTATTTTAAACATCCAGAACGTATTCGGAATTATTTGCGGATTACAATTGGAACAAAGGAAGAGATGGAGGCTTTGTTTGCATTTTTGAAACAATATGTCAAAGAATAGGAGTATGCAATGTTAAAGAAATATTTTTACATTTTTGTGATCTCAATGGTTCCTCTGGTTGAGCTAAGAGGAGCAATTCCGGTTGCAGAGAACTTGAAACTTCCGTTTTTGCAGTCTTATATCGTCTGCATCATCGGGAATATGCTTCCGGTTCCGATCATTTATCTGTTTGCCAGAAAAGTTCTGGAATGGGGAGCGGATAAACCGTTGCTCGGCAAATTTTTTACCTTCTGTTTGGAAAAAGGAGAGAAGGGTGGACAAAAGCTGCAGGCAAAAGCGGGAAGAGGGCTTTTTCTGGCGCTTCTGTTGTTCGTGGGAATTCCGGTACCAGGCACAGGGGCATGGACAGGAACCCTTGCAGCAAGTATTTTAGATATGGATTTTAAATCCAGTATTGCTGCTGTGATGTTTGGCGTGCTGTTGGCAGGCGTCATCATGGGTGTGGCAAGTAAAATGGTATTCGGCGTATTTGCTTAAAGTCAAATAAAAAAGAAACCTCCGATTGTATGTGGATACTTTCGGAGGTTCTTTGATGCCGGAAATCTGCCTGCAGACAGATTTCTCATAAATTATTCGGGATTTGCAGCATGTTCGGCAAATTCTGTATTTACCAGATCTTCATATGGCGGACGGTCCGTTAACTGATTGGATTCGTCTAAAATGTCAAGAAGGAGCGTATAAGCGTCTTTGGTGAAAATGACATCTTCTTTCCAGGTGTCTTGTTTTTGATAACGTTCCACAATAGCAGTGATGACAGACTCTTCCGTGTCAGGAAATTGTGGAGCGATGGTTTTGGCGATTTCTTCACTGGTATGTTCGTTGACATACTGCATTCCTTTTTGCAAAGCGTTTGTGAAGGACTGGATGATCTGAGGATTGTCGTTGATATAACTTTCTTTTGCAGAGAAAGCAGTGTAGGGTACGTAGCCGGAGTCGATTCCCAGAGAGGCTACAACATAGCCGGCCTGTTCTGATTCCAGGGAAGTGGCGGATGGTTCAAATTCCACCGTAAAATCCCCTTGCCCTCCAGAAAATGCCGCTGCAGTAGAACCAAAGTCAATGCTCTGGTCAATCATCAGATCTGCCATGGGATCTATGTTATTTTTTTTCAAAACAAATTCAAACACCATTTCGGGCATACCGCCTGCCCGGCCTCCCAGTACGTTTTTACCCTTTAGATCGCTCCATTTAAAATTTTCTACAGGCTCTCTTGCAACCAGAAAATTCCCTGCGCGCTGAGTAAGCTGCGCAAAGTTTAAGACCACGTCAGATGCTCCTTCGTTATAAGTATATACTGTAGTTTCCGGTCCCATAAAACCGATATCTGCTTCGCCGGAAAGCACAGCGGTCATTGTCTTGTCGGCTCCAAACCCAGTAACAAGCTCGAGGTCAATCCCTTCTTCCTTAAAATATCCTTCTTCTATTGCTGCGTACATAGGAGCATAAAAAATAGAGTGGGCAACTTCATTTAAAACAACTTTTTTCCCCGGTTCACTGCCGTCTTCCTTCTTAGCTCCGCAGCCAGGCAGCGCCATTATGACAAGTGACAGAATACAAAGCAGTGTCAGGAAGCTTTTTTTGAAATGAAATCGAAATGACAATAGAAAGTCCTCCCTAAAATAATAAAATTATACTTTAAAGTATGATTGGAAAAGAAAAATGTGATAACCGGTTTACTTTCGTGCTTTAATATGCTAAACTTAATGCTGAAAGATTCAAAAGGAGAAATGCATATGGTTAAGAAGTTGAGAACAGAATCGGTGGATCATTTATTTGATGCGATATTGAGTTTACAAAATAGAGAAGAGTGTTATACATTTTTTGAGGATGTCTGCACTGTGAATGAACTGTTTTCCCTGTCGCAGCGGTTTGAAGTGGCATATATGCTGCGGGAGGAAAAGACATATCTGGACATAGCAGAAAAGACAGGCGCGTCCACAGCCACGATCAGCAGGGTAAACCGTTCTTTGAATTATGGAAATGACGGATATGATATGGTTTTTGAACGTTTGAAAGCAAAAGAAAAAGAATAGATTTTCATCTATTCCTTTTTTTTGCCTTTTGCTTTCCCTTTGGGAGAGGGAAGTTCGTCAATGGTCTGTTCAATAATCAGTTTTTTCATATAAACATCAAAACTCAGCATGCAGATAAAAGCAAATTTATGTAGCAGCTCGGCATCTTTCTCAGGAGCGTCTTCAAAAGTTTTTAAGCTGGTTTTGTATTTCCGGGCCAGTTCTTTTAAAATATGCTGCATTTCTTCGTGTTCCAATCCAAACACTTCATTATAAATATCCTGTAAAGCCAGGTCGGATTCAGCGCCAAAATATTTGTCTGTAATGGGATTTAAAATGCTCTGTATATCACTGATGCTTAAAATGCTTTTAAAATAATAAATGAACAACAGGGTTAAAATGTGGTCCTTGGAATATTTCTTCTTATCTGGCGGAGGCAGCAGATTATTCTTGGCATAATTGTTAATCATTGTCTTTGTAAGGATCTTGTCCTCTTCATGCCGCTTAGTGGAAGATAATTGAGTATCCATAAAAGTAGTGACCTGATCCATATACAGATCAATATTTGGGAGGGATTCCGGCTTGACGTAGTCCATGGTCTGTAATTTATCCAGGACTTCCTTTAAAAATTCATGTATTTCATTCGACATTTCATCACCTCGAAAATATTATATAGTATTTAAAATTTCCTTGCAAGTAACTATTGACAAATATCATTCTGGTGGTATAATACAATTAAATATATGAATAATTGTTCATATGTAAAATCAAACAATAGATACGAAGAACGTATCATGAAATGCGCTGCAAAAATGCATAATAATAGAAAGGAAACAAGATTATGAAAAAAACATACAAAATTGAAGTGGATTGTGCCAACTGTGCAAACAAAATGGAGGAGGCTGCGAAGAAAACACAGGGAGTGAAAGATGCAGCCGTAAATTTTATGGCGCTGAAGATGATTGTAGAATTTGAAGAAGGATGGGACCCAAAAGCAGTAATGCCGGAAGTCCTGAAAAATTGTAAAAAAGTAGAAGATGACTGTGAAATTTATTTCCACGGGTAATAAGGAAAATAACCGTATCTGCATGGATATTTGACGGCGCTATACATCGGCGGCGCATGTTAAGCGCGGATCGAAAAAATGTGCAGATGCTGCGGAGTATGAGATCCGTGGATGAAAGGAGAGGCTATGAATCAAAAGCAGAAAAAGGTTTTAGCCCGGATTTTGATATCCGCGGCGCTTATGGCAATATTTTCCCTTCTGCCGGCAGATGGGTATATTCGTTTTGGTTTATTTATGATCCCCTATATGATCATTGGATATGATATTTTGAAAAAAGCCGGAAAGGGAATTTTAAACAGACAGGTATTTGATGAGAATTTTCTTATGGCAGTAGCGACAGTCGGCGCCATTGTACTTGGGGAATATACGGAGGGCGTGGCGGTTATGCTGTTTTACCAGATTGGCGAGCTGTTCCAAAGCTATGCTGTGGGAAAAAGCAGGAAAAACATCAGTGAGCTTATGGACATACGCCCGGATTATGCTAATATAGAACAGGACAATGAGATAAAACAGGTAGATCCGGATGAAGTGGAGATTGGAAGCAGGATTGTAGTCCGCCCCGGAGAAAAAGTTCCCATTGACGGCGTGGTCGTGGAAGGAGTTTCCACTTTAAATACCAGTGCACTGACAGGAGAGAGCCTCCCCAGAGAAGTGCAGAAAGGCAGTGAAGTGATCAGCGGCTGCATCAATATGACAGGGGCGCTTAAGATTCAGACAACAAAAGAATTCGGAGAATCTACCGTATCGAAGATTTTGGACCTGGTGGAAAATTCCAGTTCCAAAAAGTCCAGATCTGAGAATTTTATTTCCCGTTTTGCCAGATATTATACCCCTGCAGTCTGTTATGGAGCTCTGGCGCTGGCTGTTTTGCCTCCAATCATTTCCATCATTGGTTTTGGAGGAGCGCCCCATTGGGAGCAGTGGATTTACCGTGCGCTGACGTTTCTTGTGATCAGCTGTCCCTGCGCCCTCGTGATCAGTATTCCTTTGAGCTTTTTTGCAGGGATCGGCGGAGCCGGCAAAGAAGGTGTTCTGGTAAAAGGCTCTAATTATTTAGAAACTCTTTCCCAGACAAAATATGTGGTATTTGACAAGACCGGAACCATGACGCAGGGTGTGTTTGAAGTAAGCGGCATCCACCATAATCAGATCAAGGAGGAGCTTCTTCTGGAATATGCAGCTTTGGCGGAATGTGATTCTTCGCACCCCATCAGCAAAAGCCTGAAGAAAGCCTACGGAAAAGAAATTGACAGATCCCGTGTGTCGGAGATTGAGGAAATCGGCGGTAACGGTGTGACGGCAAAAGTCGACGGCAGGCAGATTGCCGCCGGAAACGGAAAACTGATGCGGCGTCTCGGCATTGCATATCAGGAATGCAGTCATGTGGGAACGGTGGTGCATATTGCGGCAGACGGCGATTATGCGGGACATATTTTGATTTCGGATCAGTTGAAACCTCACAGCAAAGAGGCTGTTGCAAGATTACGCAGAGAAGGAATTGCAAAGACGGTAATGCTGACGGGAGACAGCCGTGCTGCGGCAGAACAGATTGCTGCGGAACTGGGTATTCAGGAGGTTTACAGTGAACTGCTTCCGGCGGATAAAGTGGCAAAAGTAGAAGAACTGCTGGAGAGAAAAGGAGAAAAGGAAAAACTCGTTTTCGTAGGCGATGGAATAAATGATGCGCCCGTATTGTCAAGAGCGGATATTGGAATTGCCATGGGAGCCATTGGTTCGGATGCAGCGATTGAGGCGGCAGATGTTGTTCTTATGGATGACGATCCTCTCAAAATCGGGAAAGCCATTGCCATATCAAAAAAATGCATCCGTATTGTATATGAAAATATTTATTTTGCCATAGGGGTAAAGATACTGTGCCTGATCTTAGGAGCCGTGGGAATTGCCAATATGTGGATTGCCATATTTGCAGATGTAGGCGTTATGGTAATTGCAGTTTTAAATGCAATCCGGGCGTTGTTTGTTAAGAATCTGTAGTAAATTGGAAGATATATTCTGCCGGGAGGGAATCCGCCCCCCCTTTGCCGCAGACAAACTTTCAATGTGGGGATTCCGGCAGCTGTGAGGCCGAAGGATGAAATGTGATATGCTTAGATCTGGCGCCCTGCAAATAACAGGAGACAATATGAAGTGACCTCACAATTGTAGATTCGTGGATTTACCTGTATGA
>CAJUEY010000068.1 GCA_910585825.1 uncultured Lachnospiraceae bacterium
CCCGTTATGATAAGCTGGCATTCACCTATATGGGATTCGTGTGCCTTGCTTCAATTCTGATATGGTTAAAATGACCAATAGCTGGTAATTTTCAAACACACTCTAGCATACCTTCTTGTTTCGGCAATGGCGCTTTCACGGCTTGTGGAAATATGTGAAAAGTGAAAAGAACGAAAGATCATATAGTTAAGGGATATTCTTAAATAATGCATTTGAAAATATCCTTGTTTTGATTATCGCATTTATTGGCATGACTGTAGATATTTTATCTGATGCAGTCATGTTTTTTTGTACTTCAAAAAAATTTAAATATTATGCTACATCTTTCTTAATGAAAAAAAGGTATCATTTCAGAAAAAAAATGGGGGAGTTTTGTATTTTATGAAAGAAAACAGACAACGCAATCTAACAAGAGGGTTACTATTGATATATCTTTTGGTTTTAACGTGGATTATTCTGTTCAAAATGCAGATTAATTTATCTTATATAGGGAGAATGCAATATCGGAATGTGAATCTGATTCCGTTTCAGGGTTCAGCAGTTGTGAACGGCAGGATTGAACTGTCGGAAATCATATTAAATGTCATTGCATTTGTTCCGTTTGGCGTCTATATCAGCATGTTAAAAGAAAACCGGAATTGGTTTCAAAAGGCGATTCCTGTCTTTTTAACCAGTTTTATATATGAAACACTGCAATATGTATTTGCAATCGGCGCCAGTGATATTACGGATTTGCTGGGGAATACCCTGGGCGGTCTGATAGGAATTCTGCTTTTTTGGCTATTGTCAAAAATACTGAAAGAGAATACAATAAAAATTATAAATGCACTTGCTGTGACAGGTACAATCCTTATGATATTATTTATGGGAGTATTGATCATTGCAAATTTATAGTCAGACCAAAGGAGAAAGCGAACATGAATCCGACAGAACAATTTTTACAATGGGTAAAGGAGTCCGGGAATATTGTGTTTTTTGGAGGGGCAGGCGTGTCAACGGAAAGCGGCATACCGGATTTTCGGAGTGTGGACGGGCTTTATAATCAAGAATATGACTATCCTCCAGAGACGATTTTAAGTCATACCTTCTATATGCAAAATACATCCGAATTTTATCGTTTCTATCGAAATAAGATGCTCTGCCTTACAGCAAAGCCCAATGCCGCCCATAAAAAACTGGCAGAATTGGAATCGGCCGGAAAGCTGAAGGCCGTTATTACGCAAAATATCGACGGACTGCATCAGGCGGCAGGCAGCAGGACAGTTCTGGAGCTTCACGGCAGCGTTCACAGAAATTACTGCAGAAAGTGCGGCAGACTGTATGATGCCAAATATATATTAAACAGCAAAGACTGTCCGGTTTGTGAATCCTGCGGCGGTGACATTAAACCGGATGTAGTGCTGTATGAGGAAGGACTGGATGACGATACCATGCGGCAGTCTATCCGCTATATTACACAGGCGGATATGCTGATTATCGGCGGAACCTCTCTGGCAGTTTATCCTGCGGCGAGGTTGATTGACTATTACCGCGGCAGCAGGCTTGTGCTGATCAATCAATCCACTACACCCTATGACCACAGGGCGGATCTTCGGATTGAAGGCAAAATCGGAGAAATTTTTTCGGAAATTGAACTTTAAAGGATGCCGTTCGGCAGGAAAAGAGGTAACATGCAGTTTGAAGTTGGAGATATTATAAAATTAAAGAAAAAACATCCATGCGGCAGCTTTGAATGGGAAACGCTGCGAGTAGGAGCCGATTTCCGTTTAAAATGTCTGGGATGCGGTCATCAAATTATGATTGCCCGCAAATTAGTTGAAAAAAATGTAAAAGAAATTAGAAAACCGCTTGATTCTCAATAAAAATTATGTTACGATAACTACTCGTGAAAACTATTATTCCTTGCTCTTTCCGAAAGGAACTTTGAGAATCAAAGGTACTAAATGAAAAATAAAAAGAAAGGGCCAGAGACCAAAAGGAGGTACAATTGCATGAACAAATATGAATTAGCGCTTGTTGTTAATGCAAAAATCGAAGATGATGCCAGAACTGCTGCAGTTGAAAAAGCGAAAGAGTATATCACTCGTTTCGGCGGAACTGTAACAGAAGTTGAGGACTGGGGTAAGAAAAGATTAGCTTATGAAGTCCAGAAAATGAGAGAAGGCTTCTATTATTTTATCCAATTCGATGCAGAAGCAGATGTTCCGGCACAGGTAGAACAGAGAGTTCGTATCATGGATAATATTCTTCGTTTCTTATGCGTTAGAAAAGACGAGGCATAATCAGAAAAGAGGAAAATATGAATAAAGTAATTCTTATGGGTAGATTAACAAGAGATCCCGAGATACGTTATTCACAGGGTGAACAGTCAATGGCGGTAGCGCGGTATACACTGGCGGTTGACAGAAGATTTCGCCGTGATAACGATCAGCAGACAGCAGATTTCATCGGATGCGTAGCATTTGGACGTCAGGGAGAATTTGCTGAAAAATATCTTCGCAAAGGGATTAAAATTGCCATCACCGGCAGAATTCAGACTGGAAGCTACACAAATAAAGACGGACAGAAAGTATATACAACAGATGTGGTAGTTGAGGAACAGGAATTTGCAGAGAGCAAGTCAGCCAGTGAAAACAACGGGGGATTTACTCCGGTGGACAGACCGTCGCCGAGCGTTGCGGCAGGAGACGGATTTATGAACATTCCGGATGGAATTGACGAGGAGTTGCCCTTCAACTAAGTTAGTCAGGAGGTAAAAAAATGGCTTATAATAAAGATAGCAAAGACGGCGGTTCTTTTAAGAGAAGACCGATGCACAGAAGAAAAAAGGTTTGTGTATTTTGTGGCAAAGACAATGTAATTGATTATAAAGATACAAACAAATTAAAGAGATATATCTCTGAGAGAGGAAAGATCCTCCCGAGAAGAATTACAGGAAACTGTGCAAAGCATCAGAGAGCGCTTACGGTTGCAATCAAAAGAGCGCGTCATATCGCATTAATGCCATATGTAACAGATTAAAAGAAAAGATGAAAGACCAATTATTCAGATATGGATGGTTGGTCTTTTCATATTTATAAAGGAAGATCTTATAAAAAAGCCGGAAAAAATTTGTATATGCGCGTGGATTATTAGGAACGATGCTGTTTGCGGTGTTAACTGCAGTTCCGTCTTATGCGGCGCAAAGCAGGGAATCTGTTTTTGCTGGGACAGATTGGACGGCATTCCCAAATGTGTTTGTAATAAACAGGGAGCCTGCGTATACAGGATTCATTCCTTATGATATCAGAGAAAAAGCATTGCGCAGAGAGAAAGAAAACTCATCTTACTATCAGCTTTTAAATGGCAAATGGTATTTTGCATGCGGACAAGCCGGCGGACAGAAATCTGAAATTTTATCAGACAGATTACGACGTATCCGTATGGGATACGAATACCGTTCCCATGATCTGGCAGGCCGCCGGATATGATAAAGCGATTTATACCAATATAACATATTCGTGGACAAGGGCATGTAACGGCGGGGATGCCAAAAATCTGGAAGGAAACATACAGTTTTTTGTATTTTTTCAGGGAGTGGAGTCGGCTTTTTATGTATGGATCAATGGACATGAGGTCGGATACGGTGAAGACAGCTATACGCCCGCGCATTTTAATATCACTCCGTATTTGCAGGATAGGACAAATATAATAGCTGTTCAGGTGTTCCGCTGGTCAGATGGAAGTTATGTGGAAGATTAGGATTTTATTCGTCTTAGCGGCATATTTCAGGATGTGTACTTATATACAAAAGATGCGGTAGAGCTGTTTGATTATACAATAACGACGGAAATTTCTACCCAAACGGCAAAGAATTGTTAGAGAGCGCCCCAACGCCAAATTATTAGAGGCCGCGTATTGTTAACGGATCTATTAATGGAAAATATCAGAATTCTTCCGCAACAGTGGGACAGGTGGAAGTGGATCAGTCAGAAAATGTCGTCGAAATTACCGTGCCGCTTACAGAATGTGCCGGATCTCTTTCAATTAAAAAAGGAGAAAGTGTGAACCTTGGCCTGACGATTTGTCCGGAAGATACGCAGATTTATTATGCCATATGGCCGCAGGACGGAATTATCAAAATCGAGGAAAATAAGGTAATCGCTTTGGAGGAGGGAAAGGCACAGATCATTGTGGTTGCTGTAAAAGGTGGGTATGATACAAAGATGCAGGCAATGCCGGAAAGCGTATATGAAGGAAATCTTTCCATCACAGGTGTAGAAAATACGTCAGTGACTACATTGACGGGACGGGTGTCTGATTTGCCGAAACTTCTACGCTGTTCTGGGAAAGTGCAAGCAGTTTCCAGTATGCACAAGAGGGTGAATTTACGCTTTTAGGCACCGTGAAAGGAACGAATATCAAACCGGAATGTAAAATTGCGTTCAGCAGAGAGGATCGTATTTCCAGAGTAAAAGAGAAAAAACTGTCCGCAGTGAAGGGACAGTCCTGTGAACTTCCAGGTCAGTGTCAAGATGGACAGCGGAAACGAACAGATAGCGGATGTGGCCTGGGAAAATGTGGGCGGTAAGCTTGCGGCAAATGGAGCTTATCTTGTAAAAGGCACGGTAAAAGGGACAGAAGTTCCTGAAGTCTGCACCGTTTCCGCAAAGAAAAAGCCTCCGAACGGGGCATTTTTGGAGGATGATGCGGGTAAACCGGTCAAAGAGACGAAATTTGAATACGGCGGCCTTTGATATCAGGTGAAATCGGCATCTGACGGAAGTATGACGGTAACGATGCTAAATCTTGTAAATAAAAAGATAAAGAAGGCATCCGTGCCGGATACCTTTTCTACAAAGGGATTTCAATTCAAAGTAACTGCAATTGCGGATAAGGCCTTTGCAAATTGTAAAAACTGATGTCAGTCACCGTAGGAAAACAGGTGACATCAATCGGAAAACAGCCCTTGAAAGGAATATCACCAAAAGCGGTAATTCAAGTTCCGAAAAAGAAAAAGCGCAGGGAGAAAAAGTAAAAATTCGGTAAGTTTTTGTATTACGAGATCTGAGAGATAAATGGAAAATTGGAAAGAATTTCATCAAAAAGTTACGGTTTGAACAAGCCGTAACTTTTTGATTCATGAAATATAGACTGAGGTGAAATAAATAAAAATCATAAAAGAGTTTTCAATCTTTATTTCAGATTTTATTGAACCTTTTAACATGTTATTACAATATATAAGTGAAGGGCAAACATAAGACGTCTTATCAAGGTGAATCATATGACAAAAACAGAATTGGAAAACTGCATTTGGGAGTATGGAAAAGATATCTATTCTTTTTGCAAAAGCCTTACGTTAAATCTTCAGGAAGCCGACGATCTGTATCAGGATACTTTTTTAAAGGCTATGGAACGAATTGACGAGATTGATTGCGAAAAGAATCCGAAAAGCTATCTGCTTTCCATCGCGCTCAGGCTTTGGAAAAATAAAAAAAGAAAATACGCATGGAGAAGCCGAATCGCAAATATGCTGTCCCTCACGGATGACTTGGATTTGGACGATGCAGAAAATCCTATATTTTCTCCGGAAAACGAGATTCTCAAAAATGAAGAGGCGGATCTGGTGCGTCAGGCGGTAAACAGACTGCCGGATAAACTCAAAATCGTGATTCTTCTTTTTTATATGGAAGATTTATCGGCGGCGCAGATTGCTTCTATCTTAAAAATACCCATTGGAACTGTAAAAAGCCGAATGCATCACGCAAAAAAAATATTAGAACAAGAACTGGAGGTTGTTTTAGATGAAAAACATGGATGATATATTAAAACAAGCCCTTACTCCGAAGGACGAACCGGATTTCTGGTTAAATGAAAGCATTCTTTCACAATCAAAGGAGGCAAAGCCTATGAAAAAAATGAATCGTAAAAAATTTGCATCGGTGGCATTTTCCTGTGCGCTGATGCTTGGCATCGGTTCCGTTTCCGTATATGCCGCATGGCAATACCTGATGCCGGATCAGGTAATTGATGAAATGGAAATGGGGGAGGACAAACTGGCAGACGCATTTTCAGAAGAAAATGCAGTGTATATTAATGAAACCCAGAGCTATGGAGGCTATGAGGTAACCCTGCTTGGCATAACAAGCGGTGAAAACCTGACGAAATACAAAACTTATGTAAATGACAACAGTGTAAAGACATTTGATGCGGCAAACAGCGATAACCCGGCCAAAAGTCTCTTGGCAGACGGCTTTGTGGAATTGAATGACAGAAGTTATATTCTTTTTGCGGTGGAAAACAAAAATCAGCCTTTTAAAGATATATCCGAGTTTGAAGCTTATTTGGACATTTCGCCGATTATCATGGGATATGATTATGAAACCTGTACAGGGGTTCTGGCAAATGGAAGCGGCGGTCGTTCGATGATAAAAGACGGCGTTATATACTATATGTATGAATGCAACAATCTAGAGAAGTTTGCAGAGCATGATATTTACATGTGTGTGTCAGACGACCTTCCTGCCGTTAGCGAATATTCTTATATTTATGACAAGGATGCCGGCACGATTGCCAGAAATGAAGAATATGAAGGATTAAACGCCTTATTTATGCTGCCCATAGATCCTGAAAAAGCCGATCCAAAGGCAGCGGCGGAAGAAATGAAAGCTTATGAGGAGCGCTGCCGCAGAGTCAGAGAAAGTGAATCCGAAGAAACGCTTAGCGAGAAGATTCAGAAAGCGTATGATTTTGTTGACCAGATCACTCCCGAAAATATCAACGATTATGCCGTACCCATTACAGAGGAAGGGGCGACGCAAACATTTGGTCCGACAGATGCCCAAGGGAGGATTTCCATTGATTGCTCTTATTATCGCTGCCAATTTCGTACAAAAATGCCCGTGGATAAAATGTTTCCGGATGGAAAGACAGAATATGTCTCTAGCGGCGGCATTACAGACAACAATCTTGATACACTTCTAATAGAACATTACAAATTAAATCCGGACGGAACCGTAACACTGCAGTTTTATGCTCCGAAATTGCCGGAATAAAGGAAAAATTTAAGGTTTATATGATATTATTATAAGGTGAAAATCCGGCTCATTTATAATTGCTTTTGGCAAAGAGCCGGATTTTCATGTGGCTGATTCCTTAAATTTGATTCCTTAAATTTAAATAAAGTGCTTGACAAATAAATTTTTGTTTAGTATTATAGAGTATGCGTTGTGACGCAGAATAATTATATATATTTTATAATAACTTTGGAGAAGTACTCAAGTGGCCGAAGAGGTGCCCCTGCTAAGGGTATAGGTCGGGTGACCGGCGCGAGGGTTCAAATCCCTCCTTCTCCGTTTTGTCGAAGAAAATATTTTTTAAAAAGTTCTTGACAAATTGATATCTATGTTATATCATAAACAAGTTGTTGCGAAAGACATACAACAAACGGACCATGACAACTGAACAGTGAAATAACCTTGAAAAGATTTCAAAGAGAAT
>CAJUEY010000069.1 GCA_910585825.1 uncultured Lachnospiraceae bacterium
ACAGCTTATTCAAGTGCGTCAATTTATGGTTTTCCTCTACTTTCTTTCACACTAATCTCCTTCCTGAATATAAAAAAACTTCCATCCTGTCAAAGGACGAAAGTCTCCGTTTCGTGTTACCACCTTTATTCACAGTCTGCTCACGCAAACTGCCTCTTTGGGTATCTCACTGAAATACCCCTGTACGATAACGTGTACAAATCCGTCACAGCCTACTGACAAAAAGCGTTCTGTGTGAAGCTCCAAGATGTATTCACTACAGACTCCCCATGCACCTCTCACCAGCCGGTAACTCTCTGTATGCTTCTGCCTGCCGCTACTTCTTCTTATCACAGCCTTAATTTTAAGTTATTCCTATTATATGCAGTGTATTATATTTTGTCAATTCTAATTCCGGAAAATCCTCCCCATAATTCGTCATTCATTACTGTTCACTCCTGCTGCGCTCACAGTAACCATCATTCTTTCTGGCATTTTATTTCTTATTATAGAGATCATTTTACTTAAAAAATACATAAAAACTTCCGTGATCATAATTTTCAATCGCGGAAGTTTGAAGAGGCGCAGGCCGGATTTGAACCGGCGCGTACTGGTGTTGCAGACCATTGCCTTACCACTTGGCTACTACGCCGAACTATTTGCTTATTACATATTATCAAATACTGGTTTTTACGTCAAGTCATTTATTGGTGCAATACTAATTCATATGCAACAACAAGCAGTATAGAACCGAATTTTTTCAAAGACATTTTCCTTTTCGTTTCAAAATTTTGATATTGTGATAAAAAAATTATTCTTTTTAGATGTCAAATCAATTAAAATAGAAAAAAATACATTTTTCTGCAACAAATCTTTCCATAAAATACACTATTATATATCACCCATCAACCATACAACACAATAGGGGAATGCTTATGAAACAAAATCTGCAGCAGATAAAAAAAGCAAAGGCCGGCGACACAGATGCATTTGCAGAATTGTACAGCAGTATTTATTCTGATTTGTACCGTTTTGCACTTTATACGTTGAAAAATCCTACAGACGCAGAAGACATCGTCAGCGAAACAGTTATGGATGCTTATATCTCTATTCACAAGCTCCGTTCCGCAGAATCTTTCAAATCATGGATTTTCAAAATACTCTCAACGAAATGCAAACAGCGTTTCAAAGAGACGCAAAGTTCGACTGTCGAACTTTCGGAAACATTTCCTGATAAAGGTTCTTTCACTTCGCTGGAAGAACTCATGGATTTACGTCATCATTTTTTCCAATTGGAAAATGAAGATCGTCTGATTATCAGTATGCACATTTTCGCCGGATATACCAGTCAGGAAATTGCAAAAATCCTTCATATGAACGCAAACACCATACGTTCCAAAGAACACCGTGCATTAAAGAAGCTTGCTGACCAATTAAACAGCCAATAAAAGAAAGGTGATTTTATGACAGATAACGAATTATTAAATCAGATCAGGCAATCCGCCGAAGAAATCGACATTCCGGATTCCATTACACCGGATCAAATTTCTGCTAAATTAAAAAATAAAAAAGCTCCTGTTTCGCATTTCCATTTTGCTCCTGCAAGAGCAATTTCAGCTGTCGCTGTTTTTCTATTTATGGGCATTCTTTCCGGTATTACATGGAATGCAGTTTATCATTCGTCTAACAACGCGGCATGGGAATCCGCCATCTCTTCAGATGCAGCCGAAACAACAGATACAGCCGATGGCAATTCCATTTCTCCACAGCCGGATTCTGCCAAGGAGTCTAAGAAAAATGCCGGAAATCTCTATACTATAGCCAAAAGCTACGACCAGATTTATGACGTATTAAACTCGTCTAACGCTTATCTTGAAGGAGAATATTACACGGATACTGCTGGTGCTGATGAATCGGCTGATATGGCAACAGAGTATACGTCAGACTATGCCGCAGCAAAGCGAGATCAGGAAGCACAGAAACTATCTGAAAAAGAGAGTTTTTCCACCACAAATCTCCAAACCCAAGGAGTCGATGAAAGTGATCTGATCAAAACAGACGGTTCTTATATTTATACGGTAAAGGACCAGCATGTTTTCATTACAGACACTGCCAACGGAAATTTACAGCAGATCGCCTCGCTTCACCCGGAATTAAATACTGCCGATTCCATACTGGAGCTTTATGTGGATAAAGATGTCCTTCTTTTGCTGGTACAACATTATGACACTTCCCTGGAAGAGTCCTCTTCACATTACTATATAGAAGGTTCTGAAAATTCTGCCAAGAAAGATTCCGGCTTTCTTCCGTTAGAAGATGTTTCTACGGCAAATTCTGTGGAAACTGCCTATTCCACGATATTATATGTGTATAATATTGAAGATCCCTCATCTCCTATATTACAGGGTACTACCACCCAAGATGGTTATTATTATACTTCCCGGAAAATTGGAGATATTGTATATCTTTTTACACAAAAAACCTTTCCCCAAAACGTCGTTTATCAAAAAGAAAGCGACACAGAGGGGCGGATTATTCCCTGCATTAACGACACAAAAATCCCATATGATCATATTTACCTGCCGGAGGAAGGAAACTGCGGTCTGATCTGTTCCTCTTTCAATATCAACCATCCCGAAGAGGTCATTGATGATATTATGGTAGTTTATAATTATGCGGACATTTATGTGGGAAATAATTCTATTTATCTCTATCAGAACAAATACCAAAACAACGAAATATTGACAGAAATTGCCAAGTTTCAAATAGATGAAGGAAACATCAATGCTGTAAACGCAGCATCTGTAAAAGGAAACGTTTCTGACGCCTTTGCCATTCAGGAATATCAGAATAACCTGAGAATTTTAACAACCTCTTATGACAATAATGATAATTCCTCAAATCAACTCTATGTTTTAGATAAAGACCTTCAGCTTATTGGTTCTTTAGAAGGCATAGCTCCTGGTGAAGAAATCTATGCGGCAAGATATTTTGAAAACACGGCATACTTTATCACCTATCGAAATACAGATCCGCTTTTTGCCGTAGATTTGTCAGATCCATCGAATCCCACATTGTTGGGGGAACTTAAGATTACCGGATTTTCTGAATACCTTCATTTCTGGGGAACAGATCATCTGCTTGGCATCGGCTATGAAACCAATCCTGATACCGGAAATTTTCTTGGTCTCAAGCTTGTTATGTTCGACATTTCAGATCCCGTCAATTTAAAGACGGTCGACAGCCTTGTGTTGGATAACTACCACTACTCTCCCGCACTCTATGATTACAAATGCGTTCTTGCAGATTTTAATCAAAACCTTATTGGATTTGCCGCAGAAACAGATTATTCCGATGTCGATTACAATATTTATGCCTGGGAGAAAGATCATTTTACAAAAAAACGAACA
This sequence comes from uncultured Lachnospiraceae bacterium, assembly GCA_910585825.1. Classification (GTDB taxonomy): domain Bacteria; phylum Bacillota; class Clostridia; order Lachnospirales; family Lachnospiraceae; genus Roseburia_B. The sequence continues at coordinate 3,390 of CAJUEY010000069.1, forward strand.
ACCTCTCTCCCGAATGCTATTACCTCTGATTCTGTACGGGGAATTTACATCGGTAATAAATTTTATATTGCTAGCCCCACGGATATTGTCAGCTTTGATATATCCAACGATTTTAAGGAAATCAGCCGCATAACTTTACAGAAATAACGTATAAACAGGCTCCCATTATGCATCAGGCATTTCATTTGCCTTTTGTCACAAAGGGGAGCCTGTTTGCAATTTTCTCCATTATACAAGCCTGTAAATAAGGATTGCTGCCAATATGCCGATGATACTGGCAATCGTTATCTTAATTGTAAGTCCAAACGTAATAACCAATATTCCCAGATTTAACACAATTGGCTCTGCAAAACCAAAACTCTGTCCGTAACTCAGCCAGCTTAAACCTGCCATTCCCTTTGTCAACTCTCCAATAAATCCGCCTATCACAATTCCGGCAAGCAATAATAAAAATAATGCCCAGTTATTCTTTCCAGTAATACTTTTACTCATATCATTTTCTCCTTTGGATTCTGTGAACTGATTATAGCATTCTCCTTTGTATCATTTCAATCTTTTTATATGCCCTACTCGTTTAAATATTCTATAATTCCCATCATAATCGCCCATGCAACCTTATCCTGATATTCATTCGTATTTAAAAGATCCGCCTCTTCGCTGTTGCTCAAAAATCCGCATTCCACAATTACTGTCGGCGTAGGTGTTTTCTTTAAAAGATAATAACTTTCATTTGCTTTTTCTACTCTGTGATTTTCCGGATCTAAATGAGCAACCAGACTGCTTTGAATTTTTTTTGCAAGTTCTTCTCCTTCTTTGGACTGTCCATAATAAAAAACCTGCGCTCCTTTTACATATTCCTCCGGATAGCTGTTCTGATGTATACTAACCGTAAATAGCGGCATAGCTTTTGTAATAATCTCACAGCGTTTCTGCATGTCTTCCACTTTCATGTTTTTTGTTCCTGGTTGATACAATCCTTCCCCAGTAGTGCGCGTCATAATAACTTCATACCCCTGACTCTCCAAAAGATCCCTTAACTTATAGGCAATGGTAAGATTAATATCTTTTTCCAACACACCGTTAATACCAATCTTTCCGGGATCATCTCCTCCGTGTCCAGCATCCACTACAATACAATTTTCATTTACTGTTCCTGCTTCACTGTTTACTGCCATAATCTGCGCTTCTTTTCGCGACAAAATCGCAGCAGAGATCAACAAAATAATAGCCATACCAAGTTCAATCTTTTTTTTCAAATTTTTACTCCGGCAAACTTCTTACTCTACTCTATGAAAATATATATTGTCCAAATTCCTTTTACATCCATGTTTTTCCTGTAAACAACCGCGTATTGGAATGTTTTTACCATGACATTTACCCTCTTAATCGTATGGTAAAAATCCTGAATTCCAATGGCATTGAAAATAATCCTTATGAAGATAAAAACTGGTAATTATCAGATCAGTCAAAACCAGGAATCAGATGATCTGTCAGCTATATTCTGCTATAACCATTTTATATTTTTTCATATACTTCATTACACAAAAAACAGCGGCAAGCACTGCAATTCCAATGCTTACCGCTGTTTTTCAACAATGAGACATCGGGGGCTCGAACCCCGGACAACTTGATTAAAAGTCAGATGTTCAATCCTTATTTTTACTGGATTTATACGATTTTTTAGACATTTTGTAGACATTATGTCGTAAATAGCTGTTGTGAACATCATTGCGTTCCTTGAGTGGGAGATTTCCAAAAGAAGAGATTTCATAATTGACATTCACATATAAATCTTTTGAAATCAGCTTATTGCATCGGCGCATTGGTAACATGGGAGCAGCTTAAACGTATCCGGGAAATTCGAGACGAAAGAAACACAATCCGATACAATATGGCCATTCAGAACGGCGCAAGCGACCGGGACGCAGGATATGCGATTATGTAAAGTACAGGCAGCAGGATAACGCCTGCTGCCCTTCTATGCCTATCGGATATATGCCTTCTCCCCGGTATCCGCGCACATCCACTGTTCACGTTTCTTTGCGTCCAGTCCAATGTACATCCAGATCTGGTCGCCCACTCTGGCGGTGGCCTGATTCGTCACTTTGATTCCCTTTTTCATAATTCCAAGGATTCCGCCGTTCGGAAGTACGGACGGACTCTG
>CAJUEY010000070.1 GCA_910585825.1 uncultured Lachnospiraceae bacterium
AGTTCTTCAGTGTTTTGCTCCTTGCCGCATTCGTTGACACATAGTTTCCGAAGCCTGTATAGCTGTTCAGGTCTGCCCCGGCAGGTATTTCTGCCGCATCCTTCAGTGAGTAATAGCCTCTGTTCACCTCTTCCTCTGTATAATACCGGCCGTCATGGTTGTGAGATGTATTCGACTTCCCGGAAAGCTTTGTATTTATTTCCGATTCCGTGTAATACCGATCGTCATGGTCATGCGCCGATGCCGGGAATGTACCTGGCTTATTCTGGATAGCGGACCAGGCGTGTGTGTGGGAACCTAAATTTGCATTTAGTTCATTAACCTGTTCCTGCAATGCCAAAGTATTCTGCAGCAGCTGTTTAGGCGCTGCATTGATGTTGTCCGCATGGGCAGGATCTGTGGTCTCTGTTATTTGTATGCTGTCAGAAAATTTTGGATCGCTCTCTGTATAAGTTTTCATCTGTGTCTACCTCCCTTTAAAAAATATCGTCAACCTGAAAGGTCATCTCCAAATCCGAGTCCTTTCCTTTGTTTTTGAATGACTTAATTGCTATGATATCGCCGTCCTCATCATACAGGCCAATCTCATTGATGTTCTCTCCGGCGCATTCTGAGACGGAAAGCGTACACAGGTAACGGCATGTAGTATCATCTGTAAATGTATAGGAATCCACTGCTTTCCTAAAAATTTCGTTTTTCAGAGAACTGTCATTTGCTGTGGGCGGAATTGGAACGCCGGATGCATCAACTGCCCCTGTTCCAAATGCCATTCCTGCAATGGGTGAAAGTTCTCTATCCCCGGCCCTGGCACGGACCATCTTTTTTCTTGCAATCAACGTTACTACCGCATCTGCCATTAAAGAGCCTCCTCTCTTATCTCAGCATCCAGGAGCCTTTCCCCATCCAGGTTATATGCTCCATTCAGATGCCATAAATCTTTTCTGATCATTACGGAATCCATTCGGACTGTCTCCTTCTCGCATATACTCAAAGGAAAACTAAAGTGCGGCCGCATATCATATTTCAGCTTTTGTTCCAAAACCACAGACCCGTCCAGCCGCCAGCTCCCGTCATACACATACGCATACCAGAACGGTATCGCCATCTTAAACCGGATATTTCTCAATATGATCTGCTCCAGGTTCCTGTTATCCAGCTCAATCTCCGTCCTGTAATTGACGGTATAGGTTGTGTGTGATTGTTTCAGCCGATTCAGTGTTTCAAAAACTTTCTTTGAATCCAGTGATCCCTCTCCGAGAAAATACGCCTTAAACACATTCGGATGCTGAGTGGAAAATCCATACTCGCCCGGATCGTGAATATCCGCAATATGTACCTCAAATCCTGTGGCGTCCTCCAGACTTTTCTCCATCCGATACGGTATCATTGGCGCTCTGTAATCCCTTTTCTGGTAAATCCGTTTGCGTCGTTCCTCGTAGGAAAGATTTTCACGCACCGGCAATCCCCACTTGATTTCATGGTACATCAGCCCCCATGTGGCTGTCTCCGGAAAGAACTGTGCTGGCAGGTCCTCAACCATTTCTAGCGCCTTGTCATATTCAAGCCCCATCACCTGGTATATCCACTTGCCGACATATGACTCGTCATAGAATCCATCTGACACATAGCTGAGCATCTTTCTGGCACTGTTGCTTGTAGGGAAGTTCTCCAAATCAAATTTTTCCTTTTCCATCAGACCGCCCCCCTAACTAAAATCAAGGGCACCTGTCTCCGGGTACTCTTCACTTGCCAGGTTGATATTTTCCTCCGCACCGTTCATCAGGAATTTTCCATAGTCCGTCACGCCTGCAATGCCTTTGATAACTGGCCGTACATCGTTGTATCGTAATATGCCCTGGTGCTTTGCAGAAACAAAAACCGTCTTGACCGCCGCCGCAAAATCTTTCTTGATCTGCTCGATGCTGGTTATCTCTTCATACAGTAATCCGGTAATCTTGAAATTTACCTTTACTGTTGTTGCCGGACCGCATATCAGCTTAGCGCAGGCAGTAGGCAGAAGTCTTTTGATCCTGTCCTCTGGAGATACAATGTGGCTGTAAACCGCCTGCACCAATTCCTCATTGGCAGGTTGGCCGTTTCCGTCTATCAACACCAGCTTTACCGTTCCGGGTCCCTCCGCTGCCGGAATCACAATGCAGTCACCCGCCCCGGCCTCTTTCGCCCAACGGATATAGTCGCTGTCGTTTCCCAGGTAGGTTAGGCTGTTATCGTACTCTGCCGCAATCCTGTCGTAGAAATCATCGTTGTTCTCCCTCTCGGTTCCGCCTCTAATTGGTTCTGGATTGACTACCTCCGTCACGTTTTTATCCGGCTTTGCCATGAGAGTTACCGTGTTTGCTGCCACATTTGAGCCGATACCGCTTTCCACCGCCGATACGGGAATGAGAATCGTTCCATCCTCCCCAATCTCAGAATCTTCCTGGGAAATAAATTCTATAGACGGTCCTGTGTCCGTTGCCGGTGTGCAGAAAACCGTTCCCGCCGCAATTACTGCCCCTGCTTTCCCGGTCACTTTTACCTTTCCGGATGCGCTCTCTGGTTGATGCCTTTCAAGATGCACCTGCTGGCCGTGCCAGTCCAGCCATTCATCCCATGCGTACTGAGGAAAAGCAATCATTAACGCCCTAACCATGTGGTAATTGATGAACTCGTCTTTTTCCAATGCTGCAGGCATGGTAAAATCAAACGGAAACCCGCCCGGCATATCGTCAATATCTGCAGGCAAGTTATTCATCATTCGCTGGTGTATTTCCTCGGCGCTGTTATTCTCAATAAATTCTGGTCTTATAAATTCCGGCTGCATCCCTTCTCACCTCCTTAAATCGTAATCGTGATCTCTTCATCCCAGCCTATGCCCTTTACCTTGAATCTACAGTGCATATTGTCTCCGTCCCAGGAGAAAACAAAATCCCGGACCTCTTCCGTCCGGGGATTTACCATTATTGCATCTGTGATTGTCCTCTGCACCATAGACTCAACCGTCTTTTCATCGTCATTATCCAGGGCACGTTCCATTTCGGTGCCGATAGAATCCGGATATGCAAGACAACGATACCGCTCTGTCTGTGCAATTTTGAAACACCATATTGCGTATGCCTCCCTGCCATCACACTCTACCATCCGGTTCGCACCGTCCCTTACAAAATCCCCTGCTGCCGGGTCCCATCTGACACTGCGCTTATACTGCGTGTCATACCCCATATCTTCGGGGATAAACTCCGGTACTTCCACTACCGGAAATAGCGGTTCTGACATTTTGCCTCGCCTCCTTATGATTTTTCAATAACATCCACAACTACCGCCTCGCTCTGCACCCATGCAACCAGAACGCGATCCCCTGCCTTTAGTTTTGGCATAGGCACATCATGGCTGTGCGGCGGAACCCCGGAGGGGCTGCTGTGTATATGCTTATTCTCCTGCAGATGGCCGGTCCAGCTGGATTCTGATGTAGCCAGGGTATATCCGTTTATTGACCTGCAGACTGAGTAATCGCCCTTTGGTATCGGAACCGGAAAAGTATTCGTTACCAGGCTGTAATTTGCTTGTATTTCTCCAAAATCCAATATCAAAGGGGATTCATTTTCTTTTTTCATCCTCTGGCTCAAAACCGCCGCCAGTTTGCTTGTGCCGGGATGCCCGTCAAATCCTTCCATCTTGCCACCTCTAATCAAATGTTCCATCGTCTACCCATCCGTACACATTGCTGGCACTGTCCGTATGGATCAGATGCCACGGATGCGCTTTTCCGGAACCGTTCTTAATCGTGATTTTCGCCTTTCCGGCTCTCGCATTGTACCCTTTTGCCCCCGGATAGCTGCTGACATAATGGGTACCGCCGTGGAAATTCACAATATCGCCTACGTTATATTCTTTTTTTGCATCACCGCCGCTCTTACTACTGCTTTTCTTTTCCGGCTCTGCATACTCCAGCTCCATCGTCATGCTGTATACATCCGCATCATGCTGAATGCCTTTCACATAATAGTAATCTGACACAAACTCGCTCATGATGTAGACAAGATCACCCTTGCGGATAAAAGGAACATCCGGACTCTGCACCGTCATTTCCTTTTCAATCTTGCCCTCTCCGTCAAGTATCTCCTGCGCCGCCGACTTTGCATCGGCCAGCGTCTCGTCTGACCCCCTGGTGTAGATTCTCTGCCGTATTCCGTATTTCGTTTCACCGTTCAGTGTGGCGTCCACGCTGCGCTTTCCATCATCATCTGCCTGCCCTACCACCTTTACCCTCGTGATAAGGTCCGCCGTGCTGATTGACTGGCTGAAGGATTTGGTGTTATCCACCTTGAATACATACACCGTTTTGTTGCTGCCCCTGGGAATTACGCTGGTGTAACCCTTTGCCGCCCTCACGATGCACTTTTCCTCGCCTTTTTTGACCGCATCATCCAGCAGCTCCAGTATAATATCTGACAGATACTTGTTGTTATGCACTGTTTTCCCGTGGGAGGCGTTAGGCCCTTTATATTCTCCCTGCGGTATCTCCCAATCATCGAAAATACCCTGGAGGGCCGACTTTGTACCTGTGCCGGAGGGGTAGTATCTGTTATCCTGGCTTTTCTGCAGTTTATACAGCTCGTCATAGCAGGTGCATTTCAGATTGTTTCCGCTGTTCTTTTCCACAGGATTCCATGTTTCCACATAGCCCCTTGCCACTTCCTCATTCAGAGAACCTCCGTCAGATGCAAAGATACCCACCAAGCATCCCGGTTTGGATCTATACTATAAAAGTAGACACAATTCTACACCATCTGTTATAATAAAC
>CAJUEY010000071.1 GCA_910585825.1 uncultured Lachnospiraceae bacterium
TGGAAAAAACTGATTGCCCGCCGCCGGGCTTCCCGTGCCGTATGCTTGTCCTGTCGAAACACTCTTATTTATTTTTTTATGATGGCATCCTCTTTTTGATTGTGATAAAATAAAGTATTATCTTTGGTACATTAATTTGAACGACGTATTAAGTCGCTATATTTCTATAATAATGACGTATTACGTCGTTGTCAATATATTTTTTGGAGGAGCAACATGAAATTTAATGAACGCTTAAAAGCTATGCGTAAACGGTTCAAAATTACACAAAAATCTATTTCTGATCATTTAGGTGTAACTTTACGTACCTATCAACGGTATGAAGAGGGAACTATCGAGCCCCCCTTGTCAACCGCCTCTGCTATTGCTGAATATTTTGGCATGCCTGCGGACTGTCTGCTCGGTAATGGATTCTATGCTAACTGGGAAGAGATTCTTGCCCACAAAGACACAATTTTATATCTCCTGACCGAAAAACTCTTTTCTTTTCCAGAAGACTGGAATATATCCGATTTTTCAGAAAAGCAGCTTGCCCGTCTCCTGCCTGCTGTTTTTTCCAGGATAACTTTTGATAAAACCAGTAATACCATTACTCTCTATCCGCTGCTTCCTCTTTCCTTTGAGCAGCCAATCGAAGTTCCCTTTGAGGAATCCTAAAGAGATCCTCCAGCGCATCCCATATTCTGATGCTGCCCAGCATCTCTCCGCTCTCTATCCGCTGGTAGCTTCTTATTGTAACATTTAAATGTTCAGACACCTGCTTCTGTGTCATGCCCGCCTCCTGACGGGCTTTTTTCAACTTTTTTCTCATCTCTGTTCTCTTCCTTCATTTGCCGGAACAGCGCTTCACAGGCGATTTCCGATACCCTTTGCAGAATTTTTTCCCTTTGTTCCTCAGTTTGTCCACGGCAGTATCTATCATTGATAATGACCTTTGTATTCCCCAACATGAATTCCTGCATCTTACCGCCTCCGTCTCTTAATTGCTATAGTATATGTATGACTGATTGTACATCTTTCTTAACGATCGGTTTCTCCATCTTTAAATAGTTACCATCTCTGTCTTTTCCGGCTCATCCTGTAGTTGCTTATCATTCAATGCGGATAAATAACCTAATACCAAATTTTTGTCTTCCTTTTTTAAAGAATCAAATAATGTTTTTATTCTTTTTCCATCTTCAATATCTTTTACTTTTACCATATGTTTTCTCCTTTCTAAAATTGTTGTTAAACACATATTACATTTTTATTATTCGTTTGTCAACGATGTTTGGTGAAATTTTTCAAATTCCTTCGTTGACTAACACAATACCTTATAATATAATACTTACAAAGAAAGGAGAATTACTTTGACTATTTCTGAAAGAATTAAGATGCTTAGAAAAGAATTAAAATTAAGCCAGGAAGAATTCGGTAATAAACTTGGAGTGAGTCGTGATGTAATCGGAAATATAGAATATGACAGACTCAAAAGACCTGAACAAAAAGAGCCAATTTATAAATTAATCTGTAAAGAATTTAAGATTAATGAGCTCTGGTTAAGAACCGGAGAAGGACCAAGAGAAGCACAGATTATACGGGATGAATATACTCAGGCTGTTAATGAAATTGATGTCCGAGATCCTAAAGCCCGCCAAGCCATATTGAACTATTGGAAATTAAGCGAGGAAGACAAGAAACTGTTTTGGAAATTCATAGAACGTTTCTTAACAAAATAACAGGGAAGATTATTCTCTCCCCTGTTCCTCCTCAAGCCAGAATTCAACCATTGTATAGATTTTTATAAGCGCTGCTTCATCGTTGAGTTTTTTCAGCATTTCAATAATAATTTTTTTGTAATCTTCCCCATTCATATGTATCGCCTCCGTTTTTTTGCAAACATTTGTTCTTTAATAATATCAAATCATACAGATGATTTCAATATCATTTTGAACATTTGTTCCTTTATTTTTCTTTATATATAATTAACGATCAGAGGCACGAAATTTGACAGGATTTCGGAATTTGCCCCAATATTGGGACAAAATCACTTGTTTTAGAAGGGAGGTGTTAGAAAGTGACGACAGTACAGAGAGTTGAAAAACACATCAAAGACTGCTGGAGAAGAACTGGAAATCATTCTTCAAATCAATTAAAGACTGGCAAAAACATAAAGCGAAATATACGGGGCAGCCAAAACTTCCAAAGTATAAAAAGAAAGATGGCAGGAATATCCTGATACTGACAAACCAGAACGTAAATAGTAAAGGGGAGTATCAATCTATGTATGAAAATTTGTCCTTTTCTTACGGTACCGGCGCTTATGCCATGTATCTCCGGAAGAGCCGCAAGGATCTGGATGCGGAAGCCCGCGGAGAAGGAGAAACTCTGGAACGGCACTTTCATATTTTAAAGGATTTAGCTAAACGTATGGAACTGAACATCCAGAAAATCTATGCGGAGGTTGTCTCCGGAGAGTCCATTGAAGACAGACCCCGGATGCAGGAGCTTCTCAGGGATGTCGAAACCGGCATTTATGACGGTGTCCTGGTTGTGGAAGTAGAACGTCTTGCCCGGGGAGATACTTCTGACCAGGGCCGTGTGGCTAAAACCTTTAAATTCTCTAACACTCTTATTATCACTCCGGCCAAGACCTATAATCCTAACGACGAATTTGACGAAGAGTATTTTGAATTCGGTCTGTTTATGTCCCGTCGCGAATATAAGTCTATCCGGAGGCGGCTTGCTGCCGGAACCGACGCTTCCTGCAGGGAAGGCAAATATACCGGAAATGTAGCTCCCTATGGCTATGAAAGATATAAGCTTAAAAAAGAAAAAGGCTGGTCCCTTCGGATTATTCCGGAACAGGCCGCCGTTGTCCGAATGATATTTGACTGGTATCTGCATGGGTTAAAAGATGGTAAAGCAGGTTACGGAAGAATTGCCGACGAATTGAACCGCCTGGGCATCCCTGCTCCGTCCGGGGCCGCATGGACGCAATACAGTACCCAAAACATTATTCGGAATCCGGTTTATGCCGGATACATAAAAAATGGATACCGCAGGCAGGTCAAACAGTTTGTAGATGGCAAAATGGTTCGGACCCGCCCGGTGAATCATGACTGCAAGCTCTATCCCGGTCGTCATGAAGCTATCATTACACAGGAAACATGGGAGGCCGTAAGCTTACGAATGAAATCCCGCCATGCAGATTCTTCTACCAGAAACCGGCCCCAGCAAAACCCGCTTGCAGGGCTTGTCTACTGCTCCTGTTGCAAACGGGTTATGCAGCGGCGCCCATACCAGGACGGTGCCCCGCCTTCTCTTATTTGTACCACAAAAGATTGTCCTACTGTCTCCTCCTTTCTCACAATGGTTGAACAGCGCATCTTAGAATCTCTGGATGTCTGGCTAACTGCCTACGAACTTCAGGAGACAGTTACCCCGCCTTACAACGCAGGGAAAATAGAACTGTTGGAATCCCGTATTTCTGCCTGCCGGACAGAGCTTGAAGAAGCTGAAAAACAACTGGAAAGGCAATATGATTTTCTGGAACGCGGAGTGTATACGGAAGAAATGTTTTTTGAACGGAATTCCCGGATACGCAAAAAGAAAGACGAACTGACTGCCCGCCTGGAGGATTTAAAAAAAGAATTAAAAGAAGAAACTGGCAGAAAAGCTGCTATCCAGAACCTGATTCCTACATTAAAGACCATCCATAACGCTTATTCGCAGATAGACAGCCCTGCTGCCAGAAATGCTCTTCTGAAAGAGGTAATTGATCATGTGGAATACACAAAAACAAAAGGAGGCCGCTGGGGACGCCCGGATAATTTCACCATAGAGATTTTCCCAAGGGTACAGTAAAAACAGATCTTTTGTTCCAAAAAAAGGCGCATGGTTTACAATTTATTGTTCCATGCGTCTTTTTTAATATTAAATTGTTCATGCTAACTGCATAATTTCGGCTTCGATTTCTTTCAGTTCGTCCATTGACAATGTTGGCACATAACGTGCAATTTTTTCAAGCGGCATTTCACCGTCCTTTATCATTCTTTCCGCTGTTTCTCTTGCTTCTCTATGAGCAGCATTGTCCTCAATATCCTTAGCATAAGCCTTCAAAATCTGCTCGTCATCAAATAATGTCATCATAATATCCACAACCTCCTGTTCCTTGCTCTCAAGATACTCTTTCAGCACATTCCTGTTTTTGCAGATACGGATTGTTTCTGTTACTGCCTGTTTCGTATTTCCATGTAGTTTTCTCTGTTCATTATATACTTTGGAAAAAATTATATACTGACCAATAATGTCTTTCTCATTCTCCTGATACAAAACCTTTACTTCCGCGTCAATGGAAATTTTTGCTTCGTCAAAAAATTCTTTTGACAGTGATATGGTATTGGGAATATTCTTTTTATCTCCTGTATAAATCACATACAGTTCAGGTTTCGGCATATTCACTTTTTTGCTTCCATATAGGTTCTGGTTGGTACGTTTGAAATAATCGTGATAGGTCTGTATCAGATACATCAATGCACGAATAATGATATTGAACGTCCATGTAGACTGACTTTCCACCAGTACCATTAACCGATTGCCAACAGAAAAACCTAAATCATTATAGTCTGCATCAACCAGCACATGCTTGATTGTGACATCTGCAATCTCATCTTCTGTCACATTAATATCTTCTGGGTGAAGTGCTTTATTTGACACTCCCCATATCTAAAGGAAGGGGATTCTTGCTTCCTCCACTACTGCATGATTATCCCGGAGGATT
>CAJUEY010000072.1 GCA_910585825.1 uncultured Lachnospiraceae bacterium
TATTTGAAGGACATATCGTATTTGGAGCGTTCCACAACGTCAATATCAGATAAGTCATAAATAGATTTCAGGAGCAGGTATTTGAACATCCTGACAGGCGGAACTGCATTCCGTCCATTATCAAGACAGTATTTATCAATAAGCTCTTCATAAATAAACCCAAAATCCACCAGTTCTTTCATCTGCCGGAGCAGGTTGTCTTTGGGAATGACTAATTCATATATGTCCATATATGGACTCAATACTAACTTCTGCTGTTGCTCAACCATGATACCACCGCCTGTATTTGATAATTATATTATACCAAATATAGGCGGTGGTATCTACTTTTTCAGCGGCCTCTCTTACGAAAGAGGGGGATGCTCTATGAGTATAATGGAAGTTCTTACATTATTACTTGTTTTATTTGCGGCACTGTCTTACATAGACAATCATAAAAAGAAATAGCATCCCTACCGCCTAAAGTGTGGATGCTATTCTTTATAGTTTCTAATTACCACGCAGATTGTTTACTAATCTTCCATAGTTACTTATCCAATAGTTGTTTGTCCCATTCACCAGCACAAATATCTCATCTTCAGAAATTAATCCTATGCCATATTTTTTCGTATCCAATACTAATTTATCTGATATAGACAAATACTCTTTAAATTCTTTTCTCTGTTCTGCTTTCTTTTTGTAACTCATTTTTTGATATTCCTTTCGATATGTTAATAGATACGATCCCAGTATTGGGAACGCTAAAAAGAGCATCCAGAATAGACACCCTGATATTTTATATATGAATTTTAGGTGAGACAACCTTTTTCTCAATTCTGCGAAAAGTTGAAAACTCAAACGATACATTCGTTTCGTTCGTCATTAATGAAGAACGAAATTATTGTACCAAACTTTACCATAGTCGGCATAAGTGCCGCTTGTAGCTGATTCATGTTGCTTATATGCTTTGCCATTATTCATCATCTCCATTTTTAATTTCTGCATCTGCCGGTATATATCCGCTTTTCTTTAGAATATCCATCTGCTGAATGGTAATTTTTCTAATCCATAAATACCGTTTTCAATATTTCCAAGTAAATTCTTATTCATAGTTTCACTTAAAAGATTGTTACGGGTTATCTTTAGCTTTGTATATGGTGGATTACCGCCGTCTTTATTACACATTGGAAGATTGAAATTACCTTCATGCACTTTTATTTCTGGTATGATTGAACCGACCTTTGATATTTTTATCCTCTCTCCTTCGGCTAATGCTTTTCTGCACTCGTCCATATACATAAGCAGAATATTTGTAATCAACTGCTTTGTAATTACTTTCTTGTCGTAAACATTATCTTCCCTGTTGAATATGCGTTTTGCCATTTTATAAGCTGAAAAGACTTTTACTCTCGCCATTGGTTTTTATTTTTCCGTTCTGCTATTTTGCCAATGAAATGAGCTTTTCAATTTGTGCTGTATATGTGTCTTTATATTGCCCCTATGACGCTCTGTGTGGCTCATACAGCCGTTTTAGACCATATCATGTTATTCCCTCACTAAATAATTCAGGCACTAAAATAAGCCCACATCTGACTGTAATGCACATATATACGCCAGTCAGTTATGGACTTATGGTAATGTCCGATATTTAATTACGATGTACAGAATGTTCTCCTTTCTTAAAGCCAATTCATCAAAATATTTGTTCTGATTACCTTTTGATTTTAGATATAAAAAAGCCTTGAAAAAAGTCAAGGCTTTTCAAAGCTGGCAACGGGAATCGAACCCGTGACCTCCGCACTACCAATGCGACGCTCTACCGACTGAGCCATGCCAGCATTTGTTGAACAACTCAACATGTATTATCTTACTATAGCTCTTCTTCTCTGTCAATATGAATTTTTATTTTGTTTAAAAAGACTTTGCAGCAAAGTGCAAAGTCTTGAATGAAACTGTTACAAAATGATGTTGATGATACCTCAAAAATACAGCTACAAATACATGAAACCACTAACAACAGTCGTTGCCTTTTCTTGACTTCAAAGCTGTTCGCTCTTTTTCCATAAGATCAGCAACTACCAAATCTGTCTGTATGATCAAAGCCTACTTGCACCCATGCCTGCCATACGTAGTTCAGAAGTCATCTTTTCTCTTTAAGCCAGCCCGATTAAAATAATCTGTTCCACTATTGCTAAAAGGAGCAGCAACACTGGCCAATTTCGCAGCAATCCGTCTATTAAATCATGATTTTTCTTCATTTTCCTTTTCACTCCTTCATAAAAAAATTTTACAATAACTTTCTACCTTTTTCCAGTATTACTCATGTACGTCTACTTCCCCGCCGGTTGCAGCATTATTTTAAATGCCTTAACCCCAGAATAAATTATGGTGTTTTTGTTATATTTATTCCCTCATGAATGAAACCTTATTGTGCTGTAATCATCAACTTTTTCAAAGCTGCTACTGGAAAAAGAAGTTTCTTTTCCCCTGTTTTCCGCCTCGCCATAATCAATTCCCCAATGCGAATCATAGATAGACACACGTTCTCCTGACGATTCTCCAAACTCCCTGAGCTTTGGTAAAATTCTTAATGCAATAAACTTCTTTCTTTAAACGTATCATGAAGTGTACTGGAAATAAAAAACCTAATCATTTGTATCACATCCTATCCGTTTTTTCATTAGTAATATTTTATATATTACATCTTATCATAAATACGTTCAAATTACAATTTCTTTTTTAAAAATAATTAAATGCAAAATTCTCATTTTTACAGTTCTCATTTTGACTCCAGATCTTACTTTTTACACTGTCATCTTTTGAATTCCTCAATCTGATAGAATCCGGCAGAACTATGGTTCCGGTCAGATTTTCAGGACAAATGAATGCACAAAATACCGAAGCGAGTGAATCCGCCCGCTCCGGTATCTCTGCTATTTCAGATAAAAGGGAAATCGCTTTATTTCTTTACTTTTTTCTTTACGGCTTTACTGTAATTACTATATACCGTCTTTGTGCCCACTTTTGTATAAGCGCGTACCCTTACATAATAATTTTTGCCTTTTTTCAATTTCTTCAAAGTAATTTTCAGCTTTTTCGTTGTCTTTTTCTTTGCGCCTTTAAACTTCTTATTCTTGGCATACGAAACTTCATATCCGGTAGCTCCCGGCGTCTTTTTCAGCTTGACAAGCAGTTTTCCGCCTTTTTTGCCGCTAAGTTTCGCCGTCCCGGGCGTCTGCAGTCCAATTTGTAAGGACGCTTCTTTTACTCCTGTATAGCTGCCGATTCCGGTAACTGTAACTTTTCCCTGACCAACCGCATGATTATTGCTGTAAGCAATCTTGTAGTCTTTATTTAACGCAAGCGTCTTGTTGTTATATGTTACAGTTACTTTCGGCTGCTGCGCTTTTCCGTCATACACGGTATCTGCAACGGTTATCTTTGCCAATGCTATGGAACCTGTCTGGCCTTCTGCCTTATTGAGGGCTGCCAGCGCTTTCCGCACCTCTTCTGCCGCTGCTTTGACTTCCTCGTCTGTGGCATTTGGATTTGCCGCCGCTGTATAAGCAGCCTTCAGCGCTTTTTGCAGTTTTGCCCAGCTCTCTGCCGAATATGCTTTGGAATCCAGACCTTCTGCTTCTGCTACAATGCTGCCAAGCTCTTCATAGCTTTCATCCGAAACATTCTGGCTTACTTTCTCCCAGTGTGCAGTTAAGGTAATATCTGCAGAAATCGCCGTATGTTCAAAATCAAATGCCTCCTGTGCATCCTGCGCAAACCAGCCGGCAAACTGATAACCCAGTTTTTGGGGATCTGCCGGTTTTTGGGCTTTATTTCCTCCCGCTACCGTCTGTGAATCTACTGCACTGCCGCCGTTTGTATCAAAAGTTACGGTATAATCGCTTGTTCCGCTTTTCTTCACCAGCTCATCAATTGCTTTCTGCAAAGCTTTCGTCGCCGCGTCTACCTCTTCCTGCCAAACTCCATCTTTTGCCGATATTTCCTGTGCAGCTTTTAGTTTTTCCTGCATCACGCGCCAGCTCTCTTTTGTATACTCTTCTTCATTCTTTGTTTCTGCCAGAGCAATGGCTGCATTTAACGCTGTTTTATCTGCTTTATCCCGAACACTGACAGATACTTCCACTTCACCGGAAACACCGTCTGCCCATATAAATCCTTCCGGAATCGTCAGACTCGCCGTTGCTTTATAGGTTCCTAAAACATCCGGATTATAATCTGCAACTGTCCATGCATCCGCGCTGTTTTCAAAAGTCGGTATAATATATACAGGGCAGATAAATAATTCCGTTGTTAAAAGGCATAGATGAAATATT
>CAJUEY010000073.1 GCA_910585825.1 uncultured Lachnospiraceae bacterium
TAATCTCGGATGAAAAATCTTTATATGCTAGATTTTGGCTTAAAATCCCTGTCACAGTTCCATCCCCGATTGCAGATATATTTGTTTTGCCCAGGAGCTTGTACAGGTAGCGAACGTTTTTGAACATGGTGGAGATTTTATTTAATATCACATCCAATTTTAATCCAGAAGTAAGTGCTGTTACAGTAGACCAAGATGTTACTGATGAATCAGCTGTATCTGCCGATGTGAAATGCAATGATTCTTTTTCTATTATATCAGTACGCCACATATCGTCTTTAAAGGTAAGCTGGTATATCCTGTTTGAATCAAGAATCATTCCTTGACCAGCAACGCCACTTGAATCTCCAACAAGGGTAATGTATCTTGAAGGACCGTCATTGACTTGGAATGATGTTGAAGTATAACTGCCTACATCGCTTCCATTTTTAAAATGAACAAAAATAGTGGCTCCTTCCTCCGTGACAAAGTTTGGTATATTAACATTTTTAAAACTGTTATTTGCCGCCGTTGTACACACCCCAAAATGCACAATATCCGCGCTCCCGTCAAAGCTGACCCCGTCTATCGTCCGCGGCGTTGACAGTTTATCCGCCACTTCCGAAATCGCAATGCTCCCGACATCCCCGACAAGCCGCCAATAGGAACCGCTGTACACAAACAGGTACACCCCGTTTTTGGAGATAATGCCGGCCGTGGATGAAGTGAGCGCCGCATTCCTGTAGTAGATCGGTTTTGCCCCTGTGCTGTTTATATTCAAGGTCGGATTCGCCGCCGTATTGCCGTTTGAGAACATTACGGCCACTGTCGCCCCGGTAAACAGAGAAAATCCGGATAAAGAAACCGTCTTTGCCGCTGTTGCCGCCGCCGTGGAGCATGTACCGTAATAGCTGTCGCTGCCCCAGGATGCGGCTCCGGAAGAGCCGCCGTATTTTAACACCTGTCCGGCTGATCCGCCAGAAGGGATGTGCTTGTTTCCGGCCGTTGCCGGGTGGGTGTAGTTGTTTGCATTTTCGTCAATGTTTTTTAGTTTTTCTTTTTCGTTATCTGTGTAATCGTTAGAAGATAAATTTTTTCCCTCAATTTTATTTACCTTCCTGCTAAATTCTTCATCTATTTTGTCAAGATTGTCATTTACTGTACTTACATTATAAAATTCATCTTCATCTTCTTTTATAAGCCCTATATTTACTGTTTTTTCTATCACAGTATCACATCCTCTCTAAGCCGCTTGTGCGTATATGCTGACAATTGTCTATGTGTGTAATTTTTCAAAAGTTTATGTTGATTATATAACAAATCAACAACAGTCAAAATATTGCATGGAACAACTGTAAATATTACCTCTCTCACAGAATCCAGCATATTTTTTGAAACCAGTCCGATTTTCACCGTCAGAATTTGATTTACAAAATCCATTTCTAAAAAGTAATTATCTTTTCCGCATAATATCTCAAGCTGACGCATCAAAAAAATATAGTTATATGGGATTGATACGCTTTGTTTTGACAGAATCCGAAACTTTCTGGTTTCCAGCGAATCATCCAAAAGAGGCGTTATTCCAAGCATTTTTTCAAACCTCAATACCCCGTATATCCCACAACTTATGACAAAACGGTCATCTATTACCTGCGTATGCTGCATTTTAATATTTTCAAGCTCCATATTTTCAGTCTGCATAATTGCTTCAAGTTCACAGTATTTTTTTAAATATTCCGGCAGATATGCCATTAAATCTGTTCTTGTTTCGTTACTCATGCTTTATGCCTCCAAAAACCGGGATTTTATATTCGCTAAATAATAAATTCCCTTCTGCATCGTTCAATATCGTACCTGTGACATCAATCACGCCCTGAACAGACAAAATCGCTGTATTAATACTGCTGATACGAACAACTAAACCAATATTTGCACTCCATCCTTTCTGCAATTCTGAAAAATATGTCTCCACCTCTTTTTCTATGCTGTTTTGGCATGTTTCCCAATCATACCCCATATCATATACGATGTTAGTAGTTATACAAACAAGAACCTCTTCTGCTGTATCCACGGTTACCCTATGCCCAATTGGCGCAAGACCGTCTCCAAGGCCGTTTTTATCCGGATCAAATACGCTTTGTACTTTGTCAATTAAATCCTTGGATGCCTGTCTGAAATTTGTATCAAGAATTGTCAATTTTACCGTTCCCGGACCACTCCATACCGGCGTCACTTTTATTGCCCCTACTCCGGAAATCTCCAATGCTTTATTCTGATAATCAACCTGATTCCCTCCAAATGCATTTGTCTTAAAGGAATCTATGTATCGTTTCCGGAATATTTCTGTATCCTCTTCCTCTTCTCCATAAATCAAAATTCTTGTAATAACTGCACTTTCTAACCCCTCTATATAATCAACAGGTATAACATCCCCTGTGTATAGATTTCCAGCCTCGCCTTTCTCTTCGCATTCCAGTTCATATATCCCATTCTCTTTTTTTCTTATCATTTTATATGTGTTTTCTTCTGCAGTAAATTCCGCGCCATCCTCAATCTCGATTGTATCCGGCACAAACTCTGCCAATACTACAGATTTTGTTGCAGAGCGCGGCTCTAATCCTCTTGCTGCTGCAATCCGTATGAGATATTCCCTTGATGCAGTATCTGCATAAGCCTCATCCAACATGTCCTCTAAAGCGGCGTATATATTAGTTATTTCTAATGCTGCCGGGGCAAGCGCTGCATAAATCGGGCTGCTCTCCCTTTTATCATAAGAATCATCTATGCGATCCAGCATACGGTTCATAATAGTTTCAAAAGTAATTGTTTCAAACATTTAAATAATCACCTCTTTTTCTGCCTGCGTCTCTCCATAAATCGTTTCTACTGTAAAAATCGCATTTACAGCGCCTCTTTGACTTGTATCAAATACAAAATCCCTGACACTGGCAATGCGATCATCCTGCGTTAAAGCATCCTCTATCCTGCGTTTCAATTCTGGCAAAATATAACTCAATGGCTCGCCAAACAAATCTTTTAGCTCTACGCCGTATTCCCATGAATAAATAATGCATTCATATCTTTCAGTATTTAATATGCAGAAGATAGCTTGCCGCACCGCATCTATTCCGTCCTCTGTTCCTCTGATGCGATTATTATTCTCGTTTAATTTCCATACCAACGAAGGTTCTTCTTCTATTTCATATCCTTCCGATAAATCCTCTTCTATGCCAGGCAGCATCAGAACACCCCCAATATGATATATTTCTGTCCTCCCTGTTCTCTAAGCAGGACAACACTGCATTTTTCCTCCAATTTGCCAATTTCACGGCATTTTATGAGCTGCTTTTCCCGCAATATCAGCTTTTGATCCACCTTTATTTTGAGCGGAGAAACAGCTGCTACCGTTCCTGTAAAAACTGCTACAGGACTGGATGCTGCAACCGCCTCTGTTGCCGCCTGTTTAATAATTTTTAATAAATCTTTTGCATCATACACTGAACTCACCTCCCCGCAGTGTGAGATCCATCCAATGTTCATTATCCTTATACTCATGTTTGCATTTTTCCACCAGCATATACTGTAGAATTTTGGTATGATCGATCGTCATGGACACTATGACCATAGATCCTGCACGGACGCGCTGATCTCCAATCGCTTGATTAATACTTAAATTCTTTTTTCTGGCATTGTATAAATTCAATAAAGTATCTGCTTTAACCTTCCCGTTTTCTCCATCCTCCAGTTTCTCATAATACTGCAAAACACCCCATTCATTCATATTTTTAGTGCTTTTTGCTATATAGACCTCTCTACTTCCTGTGCTTTCATTGTCATAATAAAGCTTGATTTTGTTATAGGTATCTGAATCAATACTGGATGTATAATTATATTTTTGCCCGGTATCAATATCAATGACAATGTTCACTTTCATTTTATTGATATTTTTCAACGCTATTTTTCCAAAGTCATCAAACAAAACATACATTTTTCCTCTGTTCATCATAGTAAGGTCCTGCGCATTTGCAATGATATCAAACAAAGTCTGATTATCCTCCACTCTGGAAGGAATTTTGTATTTCGTATTTTCCAATTCTCCTTTCTTCAAAGAAAAATCAGAAATAATACGTTTTACTACCTGCGTCAAT
>CAJUEY010000074.1 GCA_910585825.1 uncultured Lachnospiraceae bacterium
ATACTTACATTTTATCATACATTATCTGAAAATACTTGAATTAATCAGTGTTTCCTTAGATTTTCAAGGCAGATACATTTCCGCAACATATGGTGCATTTGGCGCCCCGCAGGATATCGAACTGACGATCGGTTCTATGTTCCTTATGGGATTCATTGTCTATGCAATATCAGCCATCGCATTCCCAATATGGTATATCGCTCTCGGAGAAGATATCGGATGGCAGGGCTATATGCTTCCTATGCTGTGCAGGAGATTGCCCGTCCAACGTGCCGTTATCATAAACGGCGCATTATGGGGACTGGCCCATGCTCCGCTAATATACTATGGCATGAATTACGGTACGGATTATTTCGGGGCGCCATATACCGGAATCATCATGATGGTTTGCGTAACGATCGTACTCGGAACATGGATGTCTTATGTCACATTAAAGACACAAAATTGCATGTATGCGGCAATTATCCATGGCGCCGCCGATATTATCGGAGAAACAGGCACATGGATATCGTTATCTACAAAGAGCAGTTTACTGGGTCCTCTGCCGACAGGAATGATCGGTTTAAGTTTTCTGTTGATTGGGGCTATAATATTGTTCATTAAGCTGCCCGATCACTCTTCCGGCTGATCTTCACCCTGCGGATTCATTTCATAGTCGCGCACAAATGCATCTATGTCATCATAATGCTTTGGCTGTATGCCCGCCTTTTGGTATTCTTTCAGATATTCATTCAAAATGTCGTCATATGCCCTTGCCGTCTTGTGCAAATCTCGCGGATCGTATATCCCCATGGCGTCATATCTGTCAATATCCGCTTCACTGCCAACATCCAAAAGCATTGCATGGAAGCTTACCAAACTCATGAATGCAAGATGTCTGTTTCCACTTTCGGCTGCTGCATACATCTTGTTTCGCCAATTCGAATACATCTCCTCATAAGTGCCGGTAAGTGTGTCAGCCGTTACCGGCTTCTTCTGTACCATAATCGTTTCCTGCACTTGACGGAATACGGCTCTTGTTTCCTTCATAAGCAGGGTCAAATGTTCTTTTGCCAATGCCAGCGAATCTGCAGATATGATATCATCTATCATGGCACAGAGTTTGTCCGGTCTGTTCTGCATGGCGTTCAACTCTTCATAAGCACGTTTTGTTCCGTAATGAAAATACTGCTTATTTAACATGGCGATTGCATTCTCTACATAATAAATGCTCCCGCCTGCCAAACCTGACGCTTCAGACTGCTGCTCTGAGAGCATAGCCATTGCATAATGATGCTCCGCCTCTTTTAATATCATTTCCGCTTTTGCATAATCTTCCTCTGAAAAGGGCGCCGTCATAATATCCTTTGCATTCTGCCGCAATTTATTAAGGCGTTCCCTATATTTCTCATCTGCACAGTAAACAATTTGCGCATCCATAAGCTTGGAAATGTTCGGATGTTCATAGCCGGCGTCACTCTGTAATTGTTCCCATGTAGTACAATAAATGTCATGTCCGACTTGCAGATCATCCTGTATAAAACCGCATCCCAATTGCCAGCCTCTGTCGTCGTTGATCAGAATCAGTAAATCCAGATCTGACTTTTCATTATATTCCCCCGTCATAAAAGAACCGTATATTCCTATTAAAGCGAGAGCGCCCGGGCACACAATATCTGCTTTATTTATAATGGCGTCAACTATCTTCCGATTTCTTTCTTCTAAATATTTCATTACTGATTTCCCCCTGCCTCAAACATTTTCCAGCCATAAGATAAAGCTTTGCGATTGTAACCGATTCTGCGATAAAAGTCATTGCCTCCGCCGGTCATACATACGGCGCCCAGTTCTTTCATTTTGGCATAATGCTTGGAAAGCGCAGCCGCCGCTAATCCCTTATGCCGGTATTCCGGAACGGTACAAAGCGGCTCCATATACGCAAGCTTGTTTTCCGGCACCCACCACATTCCGGAAAAGCATACATACTCCTCTCTTTCATCCGCAATGATGATATTGTACTCATAAGTGGCATGAGGCGGCGGCGCCATGACATCACTGATCACACCCTGATATGCCTTTTGCGGATTCCAATCTGTTCCGGGATCTTCCGCCTCCCAGTTCTCAAATGGACCCTTGTCTTCATGGTCAAACCCTTTCCACATGCAAACCGCAAGCTTTACCGGATCTGCATTGTCGGGGTCAACAAAATGAAAGCCGTCCGGCAACGGATAATTCAGCTTGGCAGATGCGAAATCAATCACATATTCTTCA
This sequence comes from uncultured Lachnospiraceae bacterium, assembly GCA_910585825.1. Lineage (GTDB taxonomy): Bacteria > Bacillota > Clostridia > Lachnospirales > Lachnospiraceae > Roseburia_B. The sequence continues at coordinate 2,251 of CAJUEY010000074.1, forward strand.
TTGACGTATTTTTGTCTGTACCCTCTCTTCTCTGCTGCTTCTATCAACGCTTCCTGCTCCGGATGCAGGATTAACGTCTTCTCTTCATCATTTCCCGGCATATACTGCTTAGCATATTCAATCATCTCATCTGCCAGTTTCTCATATCCATGACGCAGACAAAAGTAGATATCTGTGCAAGGCGCTTCATAGAAAACCAAACCTACCGCTTTGTCCCCGTCAAACCAGAGTCTGTTCAAATAAAGATAATGCTTGTCCAGCCATGACGATGTGAGCGCATATTCAAAAAACGGCGCTGTCACTTTGTTTTCTGCATAATTCTCCACCAGTAACTCCCATACAACCTGATTGTCCGATAATAATTGAAACTGTTTCGTTGTTATATTTTCCATACTTCCTGCCTCCCTCGTTGTTTTTTTCATTTTAGCAACGGCAGAACAAAGGCACAAGGCGCAAGAATAGTTATAAATAAATTCACCCGTTGGAACGCGCTCTTAGCGTGCGCCAAAAAGACGCCTGCCATTCCCGACAAACGTCTTTTAGATTAGCCGTATATAATTTTTTTAATGGTACTATATGCCAGACCATACCGCTTCATTAACATATCGATGGAAGAACCTTCTCTATAAAGCTTTTGTATTTCCCTGTTTCGTTCCTGATAAAATGTACGTGAACCGCTGGCGGCTCCCCATTCCTTTTTCATTGACGATTTCGGAATATATACTACCTCTCCGTCGATGTACGTCTGAAGTTCTTTCAATAATCGTTCCGGCAATATTTCTGCTGCATTGATATATTTCATTTCTACTGCTCCTTATTTATCCGTTCTTAATAACCTGCTAATGAAATCCTCATCATGCAATGTGATTTCTCAAATAAATAAAGTGCAGAAACAGCAGAACATATAGTGTTATTCGCCCATACAGAATTCTATATGCCTGCTATTCTGCATGGGCAAAAGTTTTCTGGACTCCGTTTTTATATAGTGCTCTCATTTTTCGTCTCATGGACTGTCCCTCCTGTCTTTTATTTTCTTGAGTCTAACTGAAAGTTATCGTATTCCTTGTATAACATCTAATTCTTTCACGTACAATCGGTATCTTTATCGACTTTCCTTATCTCTAATATATCCGTGCTGAAATCTTTATGTACTAAACCAAAATGTTGCTCTACTCTTCTTACAGTTTCATCAACCTTACTATGTTTGGTTCTTTCAATCCACAAATAATTACTGCTCTTGATATCATGATATCTTTTTTCATTGAGAGTTTTTAAGACTGTATTACACGTGGCCTTTGCTCTCTCAATATCAGATGCACTGTTAATGAAATCACTAAATCCTTGATGGTCAGGACGATTACAATAATCCTCAATCAGATTCGATGGTTCCTTTATCAAAAATACAATTCTGGATGCTTCCGTGTATTTTTCAGCTTCTTCTACTGTCAAATGGCAGTCGCACAATACCGTTTTATTTTGTGAAAGACGAATCAAATCCACTACTACAAAATCTAACTGTTCTCTTGTGTTATTAATCAACCACTCTTTATACTCTTCTACAGTACGCCCAAAAAACTCATCCGCGTCCTTAAAGACTTTGTTCATCGACGGTTGAAAAACAGAATTTGAAATTTTACGATGATTTGCAAACTCCTCATCAACATCATAAACTAATAGATTATGTCGTTTAGCCAACTCACGTGAAATTGTCGTCTTTCCTCCGCAGGGTGTTCC
>CAJUEY010000075.1 GCA_910585825.1 uncultured Lachnospiraceae bacterium
TACAACACAGGCCGCCAAAAAGCTCAAAAAGCTTGGACAGCAAAACTCAAAAACAACGATCAGGCCTACAGTGGATAATTCCCAGATAGCATCCGATTTAGAGGGAACTCAAAAAATAACAAAATCCTTTTTTGATAAATTTTCAAACGGAATACTGGGCTCAAACCTTATCCGCATGAGTATCCAGAACGTTATCCAGTCTATCCATAATGCCATTTCAAATATAAAAGAGCTTGATACTATTAAGGCAAACATTCAGTCTGCATCCGGGGCAGGAGAGACCGAGGCCGACGCAATGATGAGCTCCTATAATTACATGGCAAAGCAGCTTAGCTCCACAACAAAGGAGGTCGGAGAAGCGGCAAATGAATTTCTGAGGATGGGAGAAACCGTTGCCGATACAAATGCGTTGATTAAAAGCTCTATGGTACTTTCAAAGGTCGGCATGATGGGCAATTCGGAGGCCGCCGGCTATTTAATTTCTTCTATGAAGGGATACCGGACAGCGGCAGCGGATTCTATTTCAATTGTAGATAAATTAACAGCAGCCGACGCGGAAACTGCGGTTAGCGCCTCAGGTCTGGCAGAAGCATTGAGCAAATGCAGCCATGCTGCAAATAGCTCCGGCGTTACTATGGACAGACTGATAGGCTATGCCGCAGCCGTGGGAGAGACTACACAGAAATCAATGTCGGAAGTCGGAAATTCATTTCAGTCCATATTCAGCCGTATAAATAACATAAGGATAGGCCGTCTGGTAGATGATGAAAGCGGCGAATCGTTGTCCGATACCGAAGCCCTGCTGAATAAACTGGGAATCCAATTACGCAATTCAGCAGATATCTACAGGGATTTTGACAGCATCCTTGATGAGATCGGCAAAAGATGGGGCAATTTTACCCAGGCAGAACAGAATTCCATTTCCACCGCAATCGCAGGAGCAAAGCAGAGAGAGACTTTTGCCGCGCTTATGGATAACTACTCAGATGCTTTAAATTATTCAGAAACTGCAGCTAACAGCGCTGGTTTCGCTCTGGAACGATACGGCGTATACCAGGATTCAATAGAGGCAAAAACAAATGAACTGACTGCCGCTATGGAAGCATTGTCCACAAATATAATCACGGAGGATCTGTTTGGCGGAATTATTGATGCCTCCACAGGAATTGTAGAATTTATTGATGACACAAATTTGCTGAAAAGCACTCTTGCAGGCTTTGCGGCCATCAAAATTTCAAAAATATTTGTTTCCATGGCGGCAGGAATCACCACTGCCATTAAAAGCACCAAACAGCTTACTGCTGCTATGGCACTGTTTGACAAAGGAAAAAGTACAGATAATTTAAAAGCCATAGGAGAAGCATGTAAAGGATTAACAGATAAGCAATTAAAGCTTGTATTGTCTACAAAGGGATTAGAACACCAAGAAAGACTATCCATTTTAGCAGGCAAGGGTGTAGTCGAAGAAGAACAGGAACAAACCCTTGCAACTCTCGGGTTTTCAGCAGCGGAGGATAAGGCAAGCTCATCTACATTTTCTTTAAGCGGCGCAATGAATGCGTTAGGCACGGCCTTTGCAATGAATCCTGTCGGAATGACGATAGGGGCCATTGTGATTGCTGCAACAACTATGACGGCAGTACTCTCCCTTTCTTCTCACGCAATGGAAGAAATAAGGCAGAAGGCCAAAGAATTAGGCGATGAATTCTCATCCACACAGTCTGATATCGACGGATACAAGACAAAGATAAAGGAACTGTATGCAGCCATTCATGACAGCCATTCATCTATTGAGGATGTCACCGCCGCCCGCAAAGATCTTATGGCTGTTCAGGATGAATTAATTAAAAAGTTCGGCGACGAGGAGGAGAGCGTCCAGTCAATCAACGAAGCAATCAACGGACAGTCTGATGCACTGGACACTTTAACACAGCGTCAATGGCAGGAAACCAAGAACGAATTTAACAAAAACGGCTTCTGGAATGATTTATCTAATGGAGTACACGGTTATTCTGATAACACCGATCGGATGCTTAAGGAGTATGAAGGGCATGTGGCAAAATTAGATTTATCATTATTTAACGGTTTTCTAAATGAAAACAGTAAGAACTATAAAGAGTTCAAAAAGTTACTAAAGGAAGACTTTGGAGCCAATATCACTTGGGGCGACAGAGGGAATGAACTTGCTGAAATTTCAGGCAACGCAACAGAAGTATACAAAAAACTGCTTGATCTGCAAAATTTCTCTGACCAGTTTAATTTTACAGACGGATTCAGCAACCATTTAACAAGCCTTGCCAATTCCACAAAAGAACTGTCAGAGCAGTATAAGGATTTTTATAACCAGTATATTTTATATGAAAAAATATTTAAAGAAGAAGATTACGCGGACTCCTTTAATAATATCAATGACGCATACCAGCAATATCAGGATGCATATGCCTCCGGGGATGAAGAGGCTATTGATAATGCAGCAGCAAATTTCAGCAGCACGCTTTCCGAAGCCACAAAGGACGTTGATGATAAAAGCATTGTGGATTATTTTAATAATATGTACCCTTCTATGCAGGCGGTCATTGATAAATGGGAGTTTAAGACAAAAATAATCCCCAGCATTGATATGGAAGAGCTCCGGGGAAAAAACCAGAACGACATTCTTAAAATGATCCGGACAGAAGGCGAAGAAGATGCCGAAAAGGTATTCAATTCTATTCTTGAAGACGCCAAAGAATACGGACTCATAAACGATATAAATGCTGAAGGTATCCAAAAAGTTTTGGACTTGCTTGTTGAATGGCAGATATTGCAGGGCGACATTGTCTCTGAAACAGCAGTAAAAACCCCGGACTTTGATTCTGCAGCTTTTACAAAGGTGACTAAAGATCTGAATTCCCTGTCAGATATCTATCAAACCTTTGTCAGCAATATGCGAAAAGAGGTTCCGACCCCTGTTGACGCTTCGTCGCTGGAAGCTTTAAATGAAACATTCGGAACTCTTGACGGCTATCAGGAATTTGTAACGACATTAGGAAGCTCTTCTGCTACTGCTGATCAGGCAAAGGCAAGCATTGCAAAACTGATGAACAGTTATCTTCAGCAGAACTTACGTTTAGATAGCTGCACAAAAGCTCAGCAGAAATACGTCGCCTCCCAACTGCAGGCAATCGGAATCATAAATTCCGAAGAATTGGTAACAAAGGAACTGGCATTTCAGGAAGCCGAATCCGCTTTAAGAAAATATGACTTGGCAAATGCGTCCACAGAAGCTATGCAGAGTATGCTGCTGGAAGCCCAGGGCGCATCATTAACAAAAGGAGAAATCTACTCTCTTGCTGCCGCCGAAATTGCATACGGGAACAACGGACTGGATTTTTCAGGAAAAATCGAACAGCTTAAAGTACTTGCTAAGGCATATGGCAGTACTGCTCTGGAGGCTATGGCCGCAACTGCAGCAGACAGAGTCGCCAACAACCATGGAACCTACGAATCTGTAATGGATGATTTGATGGCAGAGTGGAATAAAGTAAAGGATTCCAGTGAAATAAAATGGGAACCGGTAAATATTCCCTCCGGAGCCAGCCCTAAACCAGCGGCCCAAGAATCCGAAAAGGAAAAAGACATCCTCTCCGATCTGAACTCCGAGATGGATAAATACCAGTCCAAGC
>CAJUEY010000076.1 GCA_910585825.1 uncultured Lachnospiraceae bacterium
TTTTCTACGATAAAGGTGGAGAAATTCTTTTTCTTTCTTCCTCTCTTATCCTGTACCACGCTTGTGATTGCGATTACAATATAGACGTCGGCTTCTTTCCCGTTGGTGATAAAGCATTTGGAGCCGTTCAATACCCATTCGTCGCCGTCTAACACAGCTTTGGTCTGGCATCCCTGAGCGTCGGTTCCCGCACCCGGCTCTGTCAGGGCAAATGCGCCTAACTTCTCGCCGCTTGCAAGAGGTTTCAGGTATTTCTGTTTCTGCTCTTCATTGCCGTATGTCATAATCGGATCGCAGCAAAGGGAGGTATGCGCGGATACGATAACGCCTGTGGTGCCGCAAACTTTGGATAATTCCTCTACGCACATAATATAGGTGAGAGGATCGCATCCCTGTCCGCCGTACTCTTTCGGAATCGGAATACCCATGAATCCTATTTTCTGCATTTTTTCTACGGTTCCTCTTGGAAATTTTTCTGTTTCATCAACTTCCTGAGCAAGAGGCTTTACTTCATTTTCAGCAAACTCTCTGAACAGAGTTCTCGCCATTTCATGTTTTTTATCTAAAGAAAAATCCATGATACTTTTCCTCCAAACTTTCTTTTATTTTCTGGAATGGGACTGCCGCATTCAGACGAATCCAATGCGGCAGTTCCTTACATTCAATACAGCAAAGCCTGAGCCTGCTGCGGGCCATGCCTTTGTCACTATGTATTATTTGCTGTAGTCATAGAAGCCGATTCCGGTCTTCTGTCCCAGCTTGCCGGCACGCACCATCTTCTTTAACAATGGATGCGGACGGTATTTGGGATCGCCTGTCTCATCATATAATACATTCATAATTGCAAGGCAGATATCAAGTCCAACCAAATCTCCTAACGCCAGAGGTCCCATCGGATGGTTTGCGCCCAGTTTCATCGCAGTGTCAATGCCTTCTACAGAAGCAACGCCGTCTGCGTAGATGCCAACTGCTTCGTTGATCATAGGAATTAAGATTCTGTTTACAACAAATCCTGCGGCTTCATTTACTTCTACCGGAGTTTTGCCGATTTCTTCGGAAATTTTAACGATTTTGTCTTTCATTTCGTCCGGTGTGTTCTCACCTTTGATAACCTCAATCAGCTTCATAACGGGAGCCGGGTTAAAGAAATGCATACCGATGACCGGTCTGTCAAGCCCTGCGCCAATCTCTGTGATGGAAAGGGAAGAAGTGTTGGTTGCAAACATGCAGTCTTTCTTTACGATATCCTGCAGCTCTTTGAATGTCTGCTTTTTAATATCCATTACTTCCAATGCTGCTTCTACGATTAAGTCGCAGTCACCGCAGATTTCCTTTGTTCCTGTAGTGATTTTTGCAAGGATTGCATCTGCTTTCGCCTGATCCATCTTGCCCTTTGCAACTCTCTTCTCGAATCCTTTTGCAATTTTGTTCTTGCCATTTGCAGCAAATTCATCATTAATATCGCAGAGGCATACTTCATATCCTTCTGTCTGTGCAAATGCCTGTGCAATTCCGGAACCCATGGTTCCTGCTCCAATAACGCCAACTTTCATGATAGTCCTCCTTAAATTATTCTGCAGGATACCGGAGCCGAACTCCGGTATCCATATTTCACTTACTATGAACATTTCCGCCCTTTGGCAGAACCGGCTGCAAGTTTTATGAAAGCTGAAGCTTTCACAGTATGGATGGCCATGCGGCCCGCCAAACGGCTGGCTGTGCATAATGGATATTAGTCTCTCTCAACAATAGTAGAGCATCCCATGCCGCCGCCGATACAAAGAGTTGCAAGACCTTTCTTAGCGTCTCTTCTCTGCATCTCATGTAACAAGGTAACAAGGATACGGCATCCGCTGGCTCCAACAGGATGTCCAAGAGCAATTGCGCCGCCGTTTACATTTACTTTGCTCATGTCAAAGTTCAGGTCATGAGCCACTGCTAAGGACTGAGCTGCAAATGCTTCATTTGCCTCTACCAGATCCATATCGTCAATGGTTAAGCCTGTCTTCTCAAATACTTTCTTGGTGGAAGCAACCGGTCCTACGCCCATGATGGAAGGATCTACGCCGCCGAGAGCCCCTGCTACGAAAGTTGCCATAGGCTTCACGCCCAGCTCCTGAGCTTTCTCTTCGCTCATAACAACAATTGCTGCCGCTCCGTCATTGATACCGGAAGCATTGGCTGCCGTAACGATTCCGTCTGGTTTGAACGCCGGACGCAGTTTGGAAATGCTCTCCTTGGTTGTTCCCGGACGGGGGCCTTCGTCTGTATCTACAATCACTGTTTTCTTTTTCTGTTTTACTTCTACAGGAACGATCTCATCTTTGAATTTGCCGTCATTCATTGCCTGTTCGCATTTCTGCTGTGAAGTTGCTGCGAACTCGTCCAACTGCTCTCTGGTCAGTCCCCACTGCTCTGCTACGTTTTCAGCAGTGATTCCCATATGATACTGGTTGAATGCATCCCACAATGCATCATTTACCATGGTATCTACCAAAGTAGCGTTGTTCATTCTGTATCCGTAACGTCCCTGCATAGCTGCATAAGGAGCCATTGACATATTTTCCATACCGCCTGCTACGACGATATCAGCATCGCCTGCCTGGATCATCTGAGCAGCCATATTCACACAGTTCAAACCGGAACCGCAGACTACGTTAACGGTAACTGCCGGGGTCTCGATTGGCAAACCTGCATTGATGGATGCCTGACGAGCTACGTTCTGTCCCAAACCTGCCTGAATTACGCATCCCATATATACATGGTCAACTTTATCTGCCGGAACGCCAGCCCTGTTCAATGCTTCTTTGATAACGATAGATCCCAATACCGGTGCCGGGGTTGTGCTTAAAGCCCCTCCCATAGTTCCGATTGCGGTACGGCATGCGCCTGCCAAAACAACTTTCTTTGCCATTTTCTTCGTCTCCTTTTTAAATATAGTGTATCGCGAAAACATTTTGACAAAATCACCAAATCTCATGTTATTTTTTTAACAATCTTTTGCCAAAAAAAGGAAAACAGGCTGCAGATATCCTCCATGCTTCCATGCCTGCTAAGCACTTCCGCCGATTCCCGTTTTTCCTGTGTTTTCTCCCTCGATATCTGTATCCTAGCACATTTTTACGTAAATTGCAAGAATTATCTTACCCGCTCCCTGCCGCCGTCTTTTTGTCTATCTTTGTTATATTTTTGTCATTCTTTTCTGCCTTTTTCCCAAAAAAAAGGGGCAGTCTTTGTATATATTGCACAAAAACCGCCATTCCTTATTTTGCCATATCTTTTCTATGTATTAATAAAATACATGATTGCCAATGACGGCGCCTGGAATGGAACCGTCATTCCG
>CAJUEY010000077.1 GCA_910585825.1 uncultured Lachnospiraceae bacterium
TTGTCAGCGTTGATGATAAGTTAGTTTCTATACTTCCTTATCACCGTAAAGCGAATGCTTTCCGCTGTTTTTCAATAATGAGACATCGGGGGGCTCGAACCCCGGACAACTTGATGAAAAGTCAGATGTTCAATCCTTATTTTTACTGGATTTATACGATTATTTAGACATTTTGTAAACATTATGTCGTAAATAGCTGTTGTGAACATCATTGCCGTCCCTTGTGTGGGAGATTTCCAAAAGAAGAGAGCGGTGGCAAGTTCCGCTCTCTCTGTGTTATTCGTCTTTTTTCTGTTCCTCTGCCTCTTCTTTGAATCCAGTTGAATGTTTACGGATTTCTTTATTCATTTCCCTTACTTCATCCATTGTCTGGCACTTATCGGTTGCTGTTGTAATCAGCCACGCTATGAATTGCATTTGCTTATCTGTCATAACCTCTACCATATCCCTTCCTCCGTTCTTTTACAGATTTACTTGCCTCATCTGATAATACTACTATAATATATTCGTACGAATATTTCAAGTCTTTTTTATATTTTCTTTTATGATTCTCCGTATAAATCCGTTTATACTTTCCCCTATATTATCTGTATATTCCTTTAAAGCTTCGTATTCCTCTATTTTCATATCCAGCGGAATTCTTTTATATGATTTTGCCTTATATTTCAAAGTTGCCCTTACTTGTGCTTCACTGGTAGCCATATCCTCACACTCCTTTCAAAATAATAGTATCACAATTTATATATTCGTACAATTATACAATATGCACAATTTATATTCGTACGATTTGTATATATTGTCTCCTGATATATTCGTATAAATATATTATACTTATACCATCAAATGAAACACAAACCAATTAGTCTTATCAAAGGAACGGAGAATGCATCTTTACAAGAGCAAATCTCGACACTTGCTATAACAAAATCATGGAATTAGTAGAACAGGCAGCAGGATAACACCTGCTGCCCCTCTATGCCTATCGGATATATGCCTTCTCCCCGGTATCCGCACACATCCACTGCTCTCTGCTCTGCTTGTCCAGACCGATGTACATCCAGATCTGGCCGCCCACTCTGGCGGTGGCCTGATTCGTCACTTTGGTTCCCTTTATCATAATTCCAAGAATTCCGCCGTTCGGAAGTACGGACGGATTCTGATCGGCGCGCTTTGTCCGGATGCGCAGGCCGTCCACGGCGGTTTCGTATTTTTTTCCCGGCTGATAATTCAGCTGGATGTGAGCAGGCTCTGTAGACGCCGCCTGAATGTTCTGCAATGCCGTTTTCAGAAACAACTCCTGTTCCGCTTTTCTTCGTTTGGTCAGTCCGTCCAGCGTTTTTCCAGCAGCTTTATTGTACTGCAGCATTTTCTGCGATATGGTTTTAACGTCTCTGGTACCGTTTGCTGTCAGCTGGTCAATATTTCCAATGTTAAAAGCAAATGACACAAGCGCGTCAAACTGGTTCTGGCTCCAGTGGTATGTAGAATCATATTTCATCACTGCCTTCTCATATTTGGCCAGATCGTCTTTTAAAAAGCTCTCCGCCTGTGCCTGCGTGATCTTCTGTCCTGCTTTTACACCTGCGGTATGGCCGTAGCCGATTGTCCAGACCCCTGCTGCGCACTTGTAGGCGCTTAACCGGCGCCCTTCAAACTGTTTGATCAAATTGATTCCGTTTTGTGATGTTTTCATAATTCAACACCCTCCATAACCGCTCTTGCTTCAAGCGCCGCAATATAATCCGTCATAGCCTGTATCTGCATATTGTATGTGCTTCTCGGGCAGGCCGGAGTGAAATTCAGTTCGCCGCCATCCCATTTCTGCAACATAGCCGCCAATTTTTGATAGCGGATAACCACCTGCTGATACTCTGCCTTAAAACGTTCCTTATAATCTGCACTGTTCATCATTTCAACTGTTTCTTTTCATTCCATCATCTTTCTCCTTTCTTCAAAGAAAAATCAGAAATAATACGTTTTACTACCTGCGTCAATGTTTTATTTGCATATACGTAAGTATCTTTATTTTTTAAGTACCTGAGCTGGTCGTATGCCGTAACAGATATCACGCCGTCCTGATCTATTTTTCTTGTAAATATAAATCCATAAAACACATTACTTCCTTTGTATTTAAATCTCACGGCATTTCCTTCCGTGATTTTCATCTCCTTATCTTCCAGAACTTTAAACGCCAGCTGACCAGGACTTCCGATTCGTTCCGTACTCCATTCGACTCCTTCTGTCACTGCAGGACTGTATATGGTTTTTCCATTCTGAATAATCAACTCCGTTTCCATAAGCATTCCTTTCTAGCTATAATAATTTATTGGCACCAAAACCTTTGCGCCCTTTTTTATTTCAGTTGACTTTTTCCATGCCTCATTATTCGCTTTAATGATTGAAGTATACACTTCTCCGTTGCCATAGATTTCCTTTGCAAGATTATATACTGTGATATTTTTTGTCACTTTTATTTGATAGCAGTTATCCACAAGAATAATCTGTTTGCCCTTTGGAACTTTAATATTGATTCCTTTCTTTTTTCTCAGTTTCTTTAACTGCAGCTTCTTTTTTGTCTTAACAGTACATTTTTTTACTCCATAGCTGCGATATTGTTTTAACGAAACAGAAACCAATACATCAGTTCCGTTTTCTTCCGCATCTTCCACTATAGAATATTCTTCTAAAGAGCAGGTAATGTTTGTGTCAAAAAGGACATTTCCATTCGGCAGAACCCTTGACACAATAAACTGAAACGTCTGTTTCTGTGTCTTTAAGAGTTCCAATTCTTCCAGATAAACCGAAGCTTTCTGAAAACCGTTTTTATATATGGCAAATGGATATGCTGTATTGGGAAAAAGTATTTCAAAGTCAATCTCTGTCAGTCCCGGAAGTTTCAAAACATTGATCTCGCCTTCATTCATAAGGTTATACGTCTTATTTCCATTATTAATCTTTACCGTTAATTTCCCCGGTGCAACCGGGAGCAGCATGGTTCCAATATAAAAATCATATGACATCAGATATGCACCCCCTCTGCCGTTTTAGACATAGCATCACCTACTGCTAATGTCAGATCATTTACTATTCCGTCTAAATCCATGCCGGAATTTACATTGTTATGGTTCGTCATTTCAACTTTGATTTTTGCAGTTGTAAAACGGTTTACCGTATCTCTTTCTGCGACATCTCTTAAATACTTTAGCTGTTCATTAGTAATATCTCAAACTTCCCACATCAATAAATGCCTGAAACCATTAAAAAATTAGGGATTTTT
>CAJUEY010000078.1 GCA_910585825.1 uncultured Lachnospiraceae bacterium
CCAATCCGGAAATGCTGGGACGGAAATTATAATTTTCCCCTATCAACCTAATAAGTACGTTTCAATAGCCTCCGCGCATCCATCGTGGTCATTATCCGCAGCAACCACGTCGCAAAGCTCCTTAATATGAGGGCGGGCGTTTCCCATAGCCACGGAAAGCCCCGCCTTCTTGAGCATCTCCGCATCGTTATCAGAATCTCCCACTGCAATCGTTTGGCTGATAGGAATCGACAAATATCCGCAAAGCTTTTCAAGTCCTGCCGCCTTAGACATATGCAGGGGCGAAAGTTCTATCGACGTTTCTTCCGAATACACAGCCGTTAATGGGAATTTATCTAAAGTATCCATTAATTTATCTCTGCTTTCCGTCGATACCGAAAAAAAATTCAATTTTTCAACTGGAAACGGCTCCCTTCGGTAACTTGCAATCATATCATCGTGGAGAACCGCCGTCCTCAGCATCAGTTCCTTATACTTGCCAAGCCGGAAATATTCCATCCGCATCACATCGCCGTATGTACACATATGCTGCCCATTACTTGCAATATAGATCATTACATCCCTTGTTTCGGCAATTTTCATCAGCTCCTCTACAAGCTCTGCAGGAATCGTCTGAGAATCAATAACCCTTTTTTCTATTGAATCATAAATCAACGCTCCATTTTCACATATATAATAACGGATATTCCTGAACTCCTCCTCATAATCCAGAAGCTCAGACGGGCTGCGGCCTGTACAGATAACCACTGTCTTTCCCCTCAGCACCGCTTTGTCAATTGCCGCCCTTACAGGCTCAGAAATAATCTGCTCACTATTTAAAAGCGTCCCGTCCATATCTAATGCAATCAAATTGTATTTATCCATAAACTAATTCCCTCCCTCCGCAATTATAACACAATTTGTCTGCTTCGTCATACATAACTTTTCCGTCTTTCCATATTGCCGCAGCTTCTGCACTGCGCATCCATGTGCTTTTAATGCATAATGAGCCATCTCAAAGGTATCTCTAAGCGGTGATTTTAAGCCCGGAGCACGTTCTCCAGATCATCAGGATATTTACCGCTTTGATTCTTTTGAAGCTGCCTGTCAGATAAGGGTGTTTCAGACTTCATCCCCGGAAACACAAGCAAACCGAAAAACGATTTATAATCTTTTTCACTGTTACAGCAAATATGGAATCAATCTCTTTTGCAATTATCGAATAACCTTTTACTGAATTTTTAATTCGACAATCTTTGAATCATTTTAAGTATCCGACCCGCACTGCATCGTATCATTTCTTCCGATAATTTTCCTTGTTCATAAGCCTCACGGATATTTGCAGCATCTTTCTGATTTCCGGGCATAATGATATCATTTCCAGCAGCAACGCATTGCCATGGCACACTGCCATTTTCTGGAACAGTTGTATTCCAATCAGACATAATTACGCCTTCAAATCCCCATTCTTCACGTGCAATTATCGTACAAAGCTCTCTACTATTAGCCGCATGAACACCATTGATTAAATTATAAGAAGACATCATAGCAATCGGCTTACTTTTCTTTACTGCAATTTCAAATCCACGCAGATAAATCTCTCTGAGAGCCCGCTCAGAAACACAAACATCCACCCCCATTCTATTATCCTCCTGATTATTGCAGACAAAATGTTTGATTGTTACGCCACATCCTCTGTGACTCTGTACCCCATCCGTCACAGATGCTGCCATGACCCCTGACAGAAAAGGATCTTCCGAATAATATTCAAAGTTACGTCCGCATAATGGATTCCTGTGAATGTTCATACCGGGCGCTAACCACAGATCAACATGAAATTCTTCCATCTCTACGGCAACAGCCTCTCCAAATTCCCGCATCAAACCTGTGTCCCATGACTGCGCCAATGCTGTTCCTACCGGAAATGCAGTACAATATTGATAATAAGTATCTGCATTTTCATGATGTTTTGTTTCTTCCAAAAAACCATTCTCTAAAGATCCTAAAACACCGGCGCCATATACGGAATTCGTATCACAATCTACTTCATAGCTCTGCCTTAAACGAAGCCCTGCCGGACCATCCGCCATAATCAAAGAACGTATGCCATACTTTTCTTCCAGTGTTTCTGTTGTTTCTCCGGCAGAACCAGGCACTCGAATTCCGGCCGATCCGAGAGTGCTGGCGCCCTGAGTAATATTTCCATACAAGAGTGGTATCATTTCTGTAACATGCTGTTCTTTTGCAAACGTTATCTGATATGTATTATTCTTTTCTTCCTGCGGTATAAATGAAGAAATCGGAATCTTTTGTTCCTTTGTCTTCTTAAGCCATTCCCTTGCTCTATTCTTGGCAAATTTAGCTATGCCAAGTTCTTCAACAGATTCTTTTGGGGAACAGACTCCCTTTGTATGTTCCAATATCGTCTGCTGATGAACAGTAAACAATTCTGCAAGCTGCAATGACGCGGAATGATTCCCAATCCATATACCATATGTTCCGGCTTCTATGTACCATGCATGCAGCTGTTCCGAAAAACTGGCAAGATTTGACTGGTCTATAGATATTACAAGTTTTTGTTTTTCCTGCGGCTTTAAAGTGTTTGTCTTTGCAAACCCAACTAACCTTTGATATTCTTTTGCACAAATTGTCTGCGGTAATGTCACATATACTTGTACGACTTCTCGTCCGGAATATGATTTTCCAGTATTTGTCACAGAAACCATGATATCCATGCCTCTCGCTGTTCTCTGAAGCCCTTCATATCTTATAGAAAAATCCGTATAGGACAGGCCATAACCAAATGGAAACAATGGCTGTATACCGAAGCTGTCAAAATACCGATATCCAACATAAATTCCTTCCCTGTATATCTCCGTTTCTAAATTTCCATTCAAATAACCAAAACTGTCTGCTGACGGATAATCTTCATAATGCTTTGCCCAAGTGGCAGTCAATCTGCCTCCTGGCGCTGCGCGGCCAAACAAAACATCCGCAACTGCATGACCTCCCTCCTGTCCAGGAAGGGAAATATTTAAAACCGCTTTAATATTTCCGGCTTCTTGTAAAACATCGGTTAGCTCTATCGGTGACCCGACATTTAAGAGTAGTATAATCGGTATATCCGTCTGATCCAGATATAAAATATCTTCCCGCTCTTTTTTACTTAAATAATAGTCTCCTTCTATCTTCCGGCGGTCTTTACCCTCTCCCGCAATACGGCTGATCACATATACTGCTGCTGAAGCATCTTCTAAATCTTTTAACATAA
>CAJUEY010000079.1 GCA_910585825.1 uncultured Lachnospiraceae bacterium
AGGGAACAAACCCCGAAATAGGGTCTATTCCCAAACATCAAACAAGGGAAAGCATTTTGCTTTCCCTTGCAGAACTTATATATAGACTTTTACCACAATATCTTTAAATCTGTTAGCCTTTGTGTACTCTGGACGTTCAGCCATAAATGCCCTTACATCCTCTCTCGACACCGTTAAGGTACAGAAGTAAATATAGGGTTGTCTAATTCCTCTAGTTGTTAATAGCCGCCTGTGCTGCCGCCAACCGTGCAATTGGCACTCTAAACGGTGAACAGGACACATAATCCAATCCAATCTTATGGCAAAATTCCACAGAAGAAGGATCTCCGCCATGCTCGCCGCAAATACCAACATGCAGTTTCTCATTTACCGGCTTGCCAAGCTTAATCGCCATTTCCATTAATTTGCCCACGCCTGTCTGATCCAGTTTTGCAAAAGGATCATTCTCCAGAATCTTGACATCGTAGTATGCCGATAAAAACTTGCCTGCATCGTCACGGGAGAAACCAAATGTCATCTGTGTCAGATCATTTGTACCAAAGCAGAAGAAATCAGCTTCTTTGGCAATCTCATCTGCCGTCAGCGCTGCCCTTGGAATTTCAATCATTGTGCCGACTTCATACTCCAGTTTCACATCAGACGCTGCAATTTCAGCATCTGCAGCTGCAGTAACTACTTTCTTGACATATTTCAACTCTTTCATTTCACAGATCAACGGAATCATAATCTCCGGTTTTACGTTCCAGTCCGGATGCGCCTTCTGAACACGGATTGCTGCACGAATCACAGCCTTTGTCTGCATTTTTGCAATCTCCGGATAAGTGACTGCAAGACGGCAGCCCCTGTGTCCCATCATTGGATTAAATTCATGAAGAGCGGCAATAAATGCTTTGATCTCTTCTACCGGTTTGCCCTGAGCGTCTGCCAGCTTTTTAATATCCTCTTCTTCTGTCGGAACAAACTCATGCAGAGGCGGATCTAAGAAACGAATTGTAACCGGATTGCCTTCCAGAGCCTCATATAAAGCTTCAAAATCACTCTGTTGGTAAGGAAGAATCTTCTCAAGAGCGGCTTCTCTCTTTTCTACAGTATCTGCACAAATCATTTCACGGAATGCAGCAATTCTGTCTTCTTCAAAAAACATATGCTCTGTACGGCAAAGACCAATACCTTCGGCACCAAGCTCACGCGCCTTCTTTGCATCTGCCGGAGTATCTGCATTCGTGCGGACTTTTAATCTGCGGTATTTATCAGCCCATGCCATAATCCTTTCAAATTCACCGACAATCGCAGCATCTACCGTCGGAATAATTCCATCGTAAATATTTCCTGTCGTACCATCTATGGAAATTGCATCTCCTTCGTGATATTCCTTGCCTGCTAATGTGAATTTCTTGTTTTCTTCATCCATATTGATATCGCCGCAGCCGGATACACAACAGGCGCCCATGCCTCTTGCAACAACAGCCGCATGGCTTGTCATACCGCCGCGAACAGTCAGAATTCCCTGAGCGGCCTTCATTCCCGTAATATCTTCCGGGGAAGTCTCAAGACGCACCAGTACAACCTTCTCTCCCCTTGCATTCTGAGTTTCTGCATCTTCTGCTGAAAATACAATCTTGCCGCAGGCAGCTCCCGGAGAAGCACCAAGACCTTTTCCGACCGGAACAGCCTCTTTTAATTTTGCAGCATCAAACTGCGGATGTAATAATGTATCTAAATTACGAGGATCAATCATCGCTACCGCTTCTTCTTCGGTCCGCATCCCCTCATCTACCAAATCACAGGCAATTTTCAATGCAGCCTGAGCTGTTCTCTTTCCGCTTCTTGTCTGCAGCATATAAAGTTTCTTATTCTCAACAGTAAACTCCATATCCTGCATGTCTCTGTAATGATCTTCTAATTTCCGGCAAACTTCTTTAAACTGAGCAAATGCTTCCGGAAATTCTTCTTCCATCTTGGCAATGGGCATTGGTGTACGAACACCGGCAACAACATCTTCTCCCTGTGCATTGATCAAAAACTCACCCATCAGCTTCTTCTCACCCGTTGCAGGATCTCTTGTAAACGCAACGCCTGTACCACAGTCATCTCCCATATTGCCAAATGCCATACTCTGAACATTGACAGCTGTTCCCCAGGAATAAGGAATGTCGTTGTCACGGCGATATACATTGGCACGTGGGTTGTCCCAGGAACGGAACACGGCTTTTACCGCCCCCATCAGCTGCTCTTTCGGATCATCTGGGAAATCCTGCCCGATCTTTTCTTTATATTCTCTCTTAAACTGCCCCGCCAGTTCTCTCAAATCATCAGCTGTAAGATCTACATCATAAGTAACGCCCTTTTCAGCTTTCATCTTATCAATCAGTTCTTCAAAATATTTTTTCCCCACTTCCATAACTACATCAGAGTACATCTGAATAAATCTTCTGTAACAGTCCCATGCCCAACGGGGGTTGTTCGATTTTTCTGCAATGACATTTACAACTGTCTCATTTAATCCAAGATTTAAGATCGTATCCATCATGCCCGGCATGGAAGCTCTTGCACCGGAACGAACCGATACCAGAAGAGGATTCTCACTGTCCCCAAACTTCTTTCCCGTAATTTCTTCCATTTTTACAATGTAGTCATTGATCTGCCCTTGAATTTCTGCATTGATCTCACGGCCGTCTTCATAATACTGCGTACAAGCCTCTGTTGTGATGGTAAATCCCTGCGGCACCGGAAGACCAAGGCTTGTCATCTCTGCCAGATTCGCGCCTTTTCCGCCAAGAAGCTCCCGCATACCCGCATTACCCTCACTAAAAAGGTACACCCATTTGTTTGCCATTTACTTCTCCTCCTATATCATTTATCAATTACATAACATAATTTTATTTTACCATATATTTCTATGAAATCAATCATTTTTATGTCATTTTCAATACTTTCAGAAAACTTCCTTTTTTCACGGAAGTTTGACAGTCTAATCTCGCCAAAATTCCGTCAAAATTTTTACTAGGGAAACGCTGATTAATTAGCCTTACACTCAGCATTATCCCCGTTTGCTAAA
>CAJUEY010000080.1 GCA_910585825.1 uncultured Lachnospiraceae bacterium
TTCCCTTTTTCATAATTCCAAGGATTCCGCCGTTCGGAAGTACGGACGGACTCTGATCGGCGCGCTTTGTCCGGATGCGCAGGCCGTCCACGACGGTTTTGTATTTCTTTCCCGGCTGATAATTCAGCTGGATATGAACCGGATCTGCAGACGCCGCCTGAATGTTCTGCGCTGACGTTTTCAGGAACAACTCCTGTTCCGCTTTTCTTCGTTTTGTCAGTCCGTCCAGCGTTTTTCCGGCAGCATTATTGTACTGCAGCATTTTCTGCGATATGGTTTTAATGTCTCTGGTACCGTTTGCTGTCAGCTGGTCAATATTTCCAATGTTAAAAGCAAATGACACAAGCGCGTCAAACTGGTTCTGGCTCCAGTGGTATGTAGAATCGTATTTCATCACTTCCTGTTCAAATTTAGCCAGATCATCTTTTAAAAAGCTTTCCGCCTGCGCCTGTGTGATCTTCTGCCCTGCTTTTACGCCTGCGATATGACCGTAGCCGATCGTCCAGACACCTGCCGCGCATTGGTAAGCGCTTAAGCGGCATCCTTCAAATTGTTTGATTAAATTGATTCCGTTTTGTGATGTTTTCATTCCGTCTTTCTCCTCTCTAATGTTTAAATTCCTCTGCCAATATTTCAAATTCAACAGCATCATGCAGCTTACCGTCTGCAAGCTTAGAAATCTGCCGCAAATAAGCACACTCCCTGCCGCCATGTTTTTTTATAAAGTTTCTATAACCTCTAACTGCCGGATTGTCGGCAAAAGCAAACCACCCGATTCTATTCATGCGGCACTTTTCAAAAAGGTCACACACTGCTTTGTAACAGTCTTTTGCAAATTCAACATTTCCCATGTCATAACTTATGATGCCAAAGTTATCAGCGTTTAAAGCGCACCAGTCAATATTGTAAGAAATATACCCGATCACATTATTATCTTTATCAACAGATACAAACTGGTGCTTGTCACAGTTATTATCCGCAAACGAAATGTCATAAGCGCCCGTTCCGCTGTGATAATACATATATCTCTGGTCATACCATGTTTCAATGTTTTTCTTTTGCAATTCGTCTTTATATAGTTGTGCTGGTTTTAACACTTTCTCCTCACCTACGCTTTTTATCTCTCTGTATCTACTTCCGGCAGCCCTGCCAATGATGTCAGTAATGATGCAACCGCCGCCAATGCCGCTGTACCTGCTACAACACCCCAGTCAACAGCTGTAATCATTGCTGCTGCCGGAAGCATTGCCACGGCCGACTGCGCAAATGTTTTCACTGCCCTGATTTCTGCCGCCCTTAACCATTCTTTTGTTTTGTTGCTCATAATGATTCCTCCTGTTCTCTTTTACATTCCCATCTGCGTGAATATGTACCCAAAGACCGCTCCGATGACCACGGTTATAATATGCCCGGTCACCTTGCGCCACATCTCGCCGTCCCTGCTTTCAAGGACGTCCAGGCGCTTTCCCTGCTTTTCCAGCTCCTTGACCATGCTTTCCATGTTGGCCGCAAGCTTCTCGACAGAGGTCGTCAGCGCGCTGATCTGGCGTATGTTTTCCTCCACAAGCTCTATGCGGCGGTTCTGGCGCCTGTCTTCGTCTGCCAGCCTTTGGTTTTCCGCCTCCATCGCCCTGCGGAATTCCTCGTGCTCCG
>CAJUEY010000081.1 GCA_910585825.1 uncultured Lachnospiraceae bacterium
TCATTACTATTTGTGCCGCCAACTGAAAGGCGGCGGAATGGAGATTTATATGAATGAAAAGGTATATAAGACAATCGGTTTTTCCGGAGCAGCCAATCTTGCCATTGGAATCTGCATTCTTGTTACCGGTATTACTTCCGGTATTCTGCTCATTTTAAATGGAGCAAAACTTTTAAAAAGCAAACAAAAGATTCTTCTTTAATCTGCAGAATCTGCCAACAGCAGGTCCTGCCAGATGCATTACAGCAAAAAAGTGTGTGAATACTGGGATTATCCATTACCGTATTCACACACTTTTTTATTATTTCTCTTCCATATATTTCAGCTCTTTTAATTTCCGATAAACACATTCACCGATAATTCTATAAAAATCCTCATTTCCATGCACTTCATCAACTCGCAGAGAAGAAGGAATCTCTCCTTTTGAAATATTCTTTTTATCCTTTTTTGTCGGCTCAATCCCTGCATCGTGCAAACCATTCTCCAATAAATAAGAGCGAATATCCAGAAAATGTTCTCCAAACGCTTCTGCCAGTGATTCATTGATCAATTCAACATCTTCAATCAGCGTTTTCGATGTTAACCCGATCACCACGTACCGCTCTGAACCCAAATATTCTAACATCTGACGTTCCATTTGAATCAGTTCTCCCACAGTATCTTTATTAGGAGGAAGATTGGTTCCGGCAAACAAGACAATAATATCTGACGAATCCTTATCTCCTGCAGCAAAAGTTTCCACTTCGGTCTGATCTAAAACGGCTACGGCATTGCCTGTTTCTTTTCTGGTAAAATAATATTTATTATCATCTGCCGCATAAGAAAGCGTACCTTCCACTCCCGCAATATGACAGGGATTAATAGCACAGTCTCCCAACCGCATCATAATGGGATCTTCTCCCCATTGCCAAAGAGAGACTTCTGTCGGAACAGTTTCTGCCGGAATTTCAAAAGCGCCCACGGACATAGGCCAGACTCCCATCCGTATGCCAATCTGCCTTGCCGTCTCTCCCTGAATACCATAGTTGACCACTTCAAGACCTGTTTTTTCTTCTAAAATGGAAGGATACGTGACTCCGTTTCCTCCCTGGCCATAGGTTAAGCTGTCACCCCAACATATAATCCTCTTCGCCGGTTCTTCTTCCGGTATTTGAAGTTCTGTCTCCTCTGCCTTAAATTCCGTCTCTGTTTCTATTATCATTTCTGTTTCCAAACTTATCTCCTCTTTCTGCTCCGTCATCCGGTCTTCTTTTGCTATTTTTGTAGAACAGCCTGTTACACATAATCCTATTAACAAACACAGATATCCCGCTTTTCGTAATCTCATTCTCTACTCCTTTTCTATGTAATAAAAACACAAATATCTCTCGTATCCCTCATTTTTGAATAGTTTGAATACTCTTAATCTTATGAAAAATAAAAACAAAACCTGATAAAATCTTGATACATGATTTTATCAGGCTACATAACAGGGGCAGAAGGACTTGAACCCTCGACATTTGGTTTTGGAGACCAACGTTCTACCAACTGAACTATACCCCTGTATAGAATAAGTTATAATCCTATACCTTCAAAACTTCATACAGATTCCGATCGCATCCTCCCGTCCTTCCTC
>CAJUEY010000082.1 GCA_910585825.1 uncultured Lachnospiraceae bacterium
CCCTTATCCCTTTCTGACGATTCCCTGGCCTGCAAATACAGCCAATACTCCGAGCGTAACACTCAGTACCGTATAAATGACAGCCAGATGCATTTTCCCGTCTTTCATCAAATCTGTTGTCTCCAATGCGAAGGAGGAGAATGTCGTAAAGCCTCCGCATATCCCAACCTTCAGGAATAATACCGTTCTGGGATCCAGAAAATCTGTTTTCATTGCCAATGCAGCCACAATACCGATCAGAAACGATCCTACAATATTTATCATTAGTGTTTTGATTGGAAATACACATCCTTCTTTCAACGGGATCATTCCGATTAAATATCTGCTGACCGCTCCCATAAATCCGCCAGCCCCAACAACGATACACTCTATCATGACAGACACCCTTTTCTAATTCAAGATAGGTTAATTATACTTGCTTTCCAACTCTTTTGCAACGTCTGCCGTCCGTTCCCTATTATCCAGCACCAATCCAGAATTGCCGCTCCCAGAGGTTTTGTTTCAAACAGGATAACATCATAATTTTTTAATGCCAGGCGGTGAACAGTTGACGCACACAGATATTTCATTTTTTACACAACTTGATGTTTACAATAAGAACGGACTGCGAAAAACAGAAACAGCGGAATTTCAACTGCGGCTGATACCAAAATGACATATGGCGTCCAAAAACTCATCTCCCCTACATGCAGGAAATTAAAATCACAAAGCTGATAGAGAAAATTATTTTTCATACCTATGCCCGCAGACGGCAAAACTCCTCCAATCCATGTATCACCCAAAGCTCCATACGCAAATATGGGCAGGAACAGTACCACTATGGAAATCAATAGTACTGTCAGGGAATCCCTGCATCTGGCGGATAAGAACAATGTACAGCTAACGGTTGCCAGTACTGAGAGAAGTCCTGCAAGCGCCAAAATAATCTGTAGCTGCCCCAAATTTATATTTGGCAGATTTATAACCGAAAACAGCATCTGAAACGAAGTCTCCAGGCAGTCTGTGCCGAATGCAAGATTCAGGATGAACAAATGAATGGACATTCCCAAAATGAAAATAACTATGAAGATACAGCAGGCTGACAAAATCCGTGTAACAGCCAATTTCATGTGTCCGTATTTCGTGCAGCGCAAAATACTGTCACTGCCGGTCTGATATTCATTGGCAAAAGCCGGAGCGGCAATCGCAACACAAAGGATGGATAAAACCAAAATATACAATGTTATATAATCAAATGCATCCCTGCTCATGCCGGAGTACAGGTAAAATGGCTGATCTACATCTGCATACCTGCCCGCAGCAAACTGTCCGGCTGTCGGATAATCCTTCTGCTCAAGATTCATAACATGATTCAGATGGGAAGCGCACCTCTCATAAAAATGCTGTTCCACTTCGTCCGGAGCAATATCCATCAATTCTGCTCCGATACCCGTTTTGGGATCAGCAAAGGCTTCTCTTAATCCTTTCAGCATAGGGCGTATTGCCATAATATTTTCAATGTAAACGTTAAGCGGCACATCATCCAGTGTACCATACTCTTTTACACACGACTGATATGTCCGCAAGGCTTCCGCCAGCTTTTCCGGAGTAATA